>JBILKR010000019.1:0-41787 GCA_044376575.1 Flavobacteriales bacterium
TTACAGGATATTTTACAATCAGCACGCTAAGTCAATCTCATTAACAATATTTTTAATATAAGAGATTGCTTCAAATTACTATATTTGCATGCAATTACCTCAATTGCATATCATCATGAAATCACTTGATCAAAAGTTTGTGGGTGAAGGTCTTACTTTCGATGACGTACTGGTTGTACCTGCCTACTCGGAAGTGTTACCTAATCAAGTATCCGTAGCCTCACGATTTTCTAAGAAAATCAACATTAATGTTCCTCTCTGTTCATCAGCCATGGATACAGTAACTGAAGCAGCCCTTGCTATTGCAATAGCTCAAGAAGGCGGTATCGGTGTATTACATAAAAACATGACTATTGATGAGCAGGCAAAAATGGTTCGCCAGGTGAAAAGAGCTGAAAGTGGGATGATTATTGATCCTGTAACGCTGCATATTAATGCAATTGTTAGTGATGCACTTGCGTTGATGAAGGAGTACAAAATCGGAGGAATTCCGGTGGTTGATAATGAAAATGTATTGGTTGGAATTGTTACAAACAGAGATTTAAGATTTGAGAAAAACTTAAAACGTCCTATCAGTGAAGTAATGACTCAAGAAAATCTGATTACAACTACTGATGCACCGGACTTATTTAAAGCAGAGGAGATTTTACAGGAATATAAAATTGAAAAATTACCTGTTGTTGATAAGAATAAAAAGTTAATCGGATTAATTACTTATAAAGACATCATTAAAATGAAAGAGCGCCCGAACGCATCCAAGGATGAGTTTGGTCGTCTCAGAGTTGCCGCTGCCGTTGGTATCGGAAAAGATACATTAGCCAGAATGGAGGCGCTAGTGAATGTAGGTGTAGATGCCATTGTTATGGATACCGCACATGGGCATTCAAAAGGAGTAATTGATGCTGTTAAAGCTGCAAGAGAGAAGTTTCCTCATCTGCAAATTATTGCCGGTAATATTGCAACTGGCGAAGCAGCCATCGCATTGGCAGAAGCAGGTGTTGATGCTGTTAAAGTTGGAATTGGTCCGGGATCTATCTGCACAACACGAATTGTTGCAGGTATAGGTGTTCCTCAGTTATCGGCTGTAATGAATGTTTCTCAAATGTTAAAAGAAAAAGGATACGATATTCCAATCATTGCTGATGGAGGAATACGTTTTTCCGGAGATATTGTAAAAGTAATTGCAGCAGGTGCAGATAGTGTAATGATGGGATCCATGTTTGCCGGTACTGAAGAATCACCAGGCGAAACCATCATTTTTGAAGGAAGAAAATTTAAAACCTATCGCGGTATGGGCTCCATTGAAGCCATGCAGAAAGGTAGTAAAGACAGATATTTTCAGGCAGAAGAAACAGACGATAAAAAACTTGTACCTGAGGGAATTGTTGGACGCGTGCCTTACAAAGGAACACTGAACGAAGTTTTATATCAGCTAATCGGTGGATTGAGAGCCGGTATGGGATACAGTGGCGCAAAAAATATTAGTGAATTAAAGAATGCAAAATTTATGCGAATCACTAATGCAGGTGTAATTGAAAGCCACCCGCATAACATTGTCATTACAAGAGAAGCGCCTAACTACAGCAGAGAATCATTAAAATAATAATATAAAATGTATATGAAAAAGAGTAGTTTAATTATTGTTTTCTTTTTATTTAATCTTTCAGTTTTTTCTCAATCATCTGAGAAAATTGTGATGAAAGTTGGAGACGAAAATGTATCCCTTTCAGAGTTTGAATTCATTTTTAAGAAAAACAATTCAACAAAGTCTATCTCGAAAGAATCATTAGATGAATACATGGAATTATTTTCTGTATTTAAACTTAAAGTGAAAGAAGCAAAAAGTTTAAAAATGGATACGGCGAAGTCATTTATAAATGAACTTAACGGATATGTAAAACAACTTGCTGTTCCATATTTAAAGGATAAAGATGCTGAAGCAAGAATGGTGAAGGAAACTTATGACAGACTGCAAAAAGACATTAAAGTTCGTCATATACTTATCCCGGTAAAAGAATGCGATCCGGCAAAAGATACCCTAACAGCCTTTGAAAAAATATCTTCGATTAGAAAAGATTTATTTGCTAAAAAAATAAACTTTGCTGATGCGGCTAATAAATATTCAACAGATTCAACATCCAATAAAGATGGAGGATTGTTGGGTTATTTTTCAGCCCTTACCCTGGTTTACAATTTTGAAACAGAAGCATACAGATTAAAAGTAGGTGAACTTTCAAATATCGTAAGAACTAGCTACGGATATCATTTAATTCAGGTTGACGACATTCGACCAGCCCGTGGAAAAATAAAAGTTGCACATATTTTTATCCGTTCAGACAAATCGAATAAGACACAATACGAAAATGCCAAAAAGAGAATCAGTGACGTTTATTCGAAATTGAAATCAGGAGAGACATTTGAAAGTTTAGTAAAATCTTATTCAGAAGATTATAATTCTGCCCCTAAAGGTGGAGAGTTACCTGTTTTTGGAATCAATTACATGGTGCCCGAATTTGAAGATGCTGCATTTGGATTAAATACAGCTGGAGAATACAGCCAACCTGTAGAAACCAAGTATGGATTTCATATCATCAAACTTATTGAGAAAGTTTCTTCAATTCCTTTTGAAACCTTTAAAACCGAATTGCAAAAAACACTTCAGAAAAACAAACGTTGGGATTTTACTAAGGAATCAATGATTAACAAATTAAAAAAAGAATACAGTTATAAGGAGTATCCAACTTTCATGAAAAAAATGGAAACAGAAGCTGCCAAAAACAATGGGAATATTTCCAGAGACTGGTTGCTTAAATCCGGTGAAATCAATTATGCAGATGAAAAATTATTTGAAATTAAAGGCAGGGTATACAATACAAATGATTTTGTAACCTTTGTTTCAGGAAAAATAAATTCTGAAAAACCAATCAGCCTATGTCAGTTGAAAAGAACATTCTATAAAACATACATTGACGAAAAAATTCTTGCCTACAAGGAAGAAAATTTACCCAATGAATTCAATGATTTTAAAATGCTTGTAAATGAATACAGAGATGGTATTCTTCTATTTAATCTGATGGATCAAATGGTTTGGGGCAAATCAATGAAAGATACTGTTGGACTGAAAAAGTTTTATGAAGACAACAAAAAAAATTACATGTGGGGTGAGCGAGCTGTGGTATTGACTGTTGACTGTAAAGATGATAAAGCAGAATCAGAGGCACGTAAATTATCTGTACAATTATTGTCCGGCAAAATAAACAAAGAAACTTTTGCAAGTAAACTGAATAAAAAAGTTAAAGACAATATCATTCTAATAGATGGATTATATTCTAAAGATGATAAAAACAGTCCGGTAGCTAACATGAACTGGCAAGCAGGTGCTGGTGAAACCGTTAAAAAAGATGGTAAAATCAGGTTCCCAATTATTATGGAAATAAAAGCACCTCAACCAAAGACATTAAAAGAGGCAAAAGGTCTTGTAATTTCTGACTATCAGAACTATCTTGAAAAACAATGGATTGATGAATTACGCAAGAAATATGCTATTTCCATCAATAAAGATGTTTTATATCAACTGGTATCTGAATAATAAATTGTATTGAAAAACCACGTTGTCATACTTTGTATACTACTATTTACATCATGTAAGTTTTTTAAAAATGATGCAATAGAAAATCCTCCTGTGGCAAGGGTGAATGATATTATTCTTTACAAAAATGATTTGACAGACTTAGTTGCTAAGGGAACTGACAAAAAAGACAGTGCTCAAATTGTACAGAATTATATTCAAAACTGGATTAGAGAACAATTATTACTTCAACAGGCTGAAGCAAATCTAACAAATGATTTAAAAGATGTAGAGCGGCAACTGGAAGAGTATAAAAAATCACTGATAATCTATGCATATCAGGAAATGATAATTACTCAAAAATTAGATACTGTTGTTTCTGAAAATGAAATTAAAAAATACTACAATGACAATAAATCTAATTTTGAATTAAGGGAGAACATTGTTAAAGCCGACTATCTGATTTTCTCGACTTCAATAAGAAAAAAAGATGCAGACAAAATGAAAATCAGTTTCAGAAATGCCAATGGAAAAGCAGATAAAAAGCTTATGGATTTCTGTACAAAGTATGCTGCAAACTATAGTATTGGAGACTCTGTATGGATGAGAATGGATGAACTATTAAAATTTATTCCAATATCTATTGAAAATCAGCAACAATTTCTAACCTCAAGAAAGTATGCCGAAACAAATGATTCAAGTATGGTATATTTACTTAATATCAGGGAATTCAAAATAAAAGAATCTTTATCTCCGTTAGATTTCGAAAAGGAAAAAATACGTAACATCATACTGAATCTAAGAAAATTGAGTCTGCTGAAAAAAATGGAAGAAAACATTTATAATGAGGCATTAAATAAGAAAGAATTTGAAATATTTCAACCATGAGAATACTGACACTTGCCTTACTCATAATAATATCTATTGTACCATCTTTTGCACAAAAAACGCTAATAGATGAAATGGTTGCAGTAGTTGGTGGTGAAATTATATTACGTTCAGAAATTGAACAGCAAGCCAATCAAATGTTTGTTCAGGGAGTGGTTGGGAAAAATGATTCCTCAACACTATGTATGGTATTAGAAGATATGGTATTTCAGAAAATGATGCTGAATCAGGCGCAACTTGATAGTATGACTGTAAGTGAAGATCAGGTTGAACAAGAACTAGACAGGAGAATTCAATATTTTGTTCAACAAATTGGTGGAAGAGAAAAGCTTGAACAGTATATGGGGAAATCTATTGAGAACATTAAAAATGATTTTAAGGTATCTATAGAAAACCAATTGATGGTAAATCAAATGCAACAAAAAATTACCGGAAACGTCAAAGTAACACCCAGTGAGATTAAAGATTTTTATACCGGTATTCCAAAAGATAGTTTACCTTATGTTCCTGCAGAAATACAAATAGGTCAGATTATCATTAAACCACCTGTTCGTGAAGAAGAAAAAAAACGTATCATCAAGGAACTTACTGAAATCAGAAATCAGGTAATTGGCGGTTCAAAGTTTTCATTAAAGGCAAGAATTTACAGCGAAGATCTTGGAAGTGCAGAAAACGGCGGAGAATTGGGTTTTTTAAGAAGAGAAGATCTGGTTCCTGAATTTGCAGGCGCTGCATTTAGCTTAAAAGAGGGTGAAGTTTCCGAGATTGTAGAAAGTGAGTTTGGATTTCATATCATTCAACTTGTTGAAAAAAGAGGAGAGTTAGCTAACTTCAGGCATATACTTATGAAGCCTAAAACAAGCGCCAGTGATTTGAGAAATGCTGAATTTAGTTTAGATAGTATTTATCAATTAATCCGGAATAAGAAAATTACATTCCAAAAAGCTGCTGAAAAATTCAGTATGGATGAAGACACCAAAAACAATGGAGGTTTGTTAATCAATCCGGCAAATGGTGGTTCAAAATTCTCAGTTGACGAATTAGATGCCTACACTTATCAATATATATCTGAATTAAAAGAAGGTGAGATGACCAAGCCACATATATACGATTTACCTTCAGGAAAAAAAGGCGTTCGTGTTTTATTTCTAGTTAGCCGAATTGAACCTCACGTTGCTGATTTGAGCACCGACTATCAAAGAATCATGAGCGCTGCACTTAACTTCAAAAAAAACAAAGTACTTGAAAACTGGATATTTTCTAAAAGAAACGATTTGTACGTAAAAATTAATCCGGATTTTAAGTCATGTACATTTAAAATCAACTGGTTTGAAACAAAAAAATAAAATGAGTATATGAATACATACCATTCAGACAAAGAAGCTGTAGATGCATTGGCAGAAAAATATAAGCACCTTCAGCAAGAGATTAGTAAAGTTATTGTAGGTCAAGAGACGGTTGTAAATCAGGTACTGATATCAATATTCAGTAAAGGGCATTGCTTGCTTGTAGGTGTGCCCGGATTAGCCAAAACATTGCTGGTAAATACCATTGCCGATGTGCTTGGCCTGAAGTTTAACAGAATTCAGTTTACGCCTGATCTAATGCCATCTGATATTATCGGATCGGAAATTCTTGATGATACGAGACAATTCAAATTTATTCAGGGACCAATATTTTCAAATATTATTCTTGCTGATGAGATTAACAGAACACCACCCAAAACTCAATCAGCACTACTGGAAGCTATGCAGGAAAAGTCCGTAACGGCAGCAGGAAAAAAATATGTTCTTGATGAACCTTTCTTTGTTCTGGCAACACAAAACCCAATTGAGCAGGAAGGAACCTATCCCCTACCTGAAGCACAGCTTGATCGTTTTATGTTTAATATATGGCTTGATTATCCAAGTTTTGAAGAAGAAATCAATATCGTTAAACTAACAACAACAGAACAATATTCAAAAGCGAATATGGTTTTATCCAAGGACGAAATTGTATTCTTTCAGCATTTAATACGTAAAATTCCTGTAGTAGATAATGTATATGAATACGCTGTAAAACTTTCTAATAAAACACGCCCAGGTAATCCTTTGGCACCAGCCATCATCAACGATTATATTTCATGGGGAGCAGGTCCGCGAGCTTCACAAAATTTAATTATTGGGGCTAAATGCCATGCTGCCGTGAACGGAAAATATGCTCCTGATATTGAAGATGTGCAGGCAGTTGCCAACTCTATTTTGAGACACCGTATTGTCAGAAATTATAAGGCAGAAGCTGATGGATATCAGGTTGAAGATATCATTCGACAAATTTTATAATATTCAGTGTAATCAAGAATGAATATAACAGTAAAAGACAAAACCTTCACTACCTATATTTCATCAGTTGAAATTCAGGAACGAATCCAATTACTTGGAAAAGAAATTTCAGCAGATTTTTCAGACAATGAAATCACTATTGTTTCGGTATTGAACGGTTCGTTTATTTTTACTGCTGATCTTTGCAGACAAATTGAAGGCAACGTAAACATTCAGTTTTTAAGAGTATTTTCTTATCATGGAACAGCATCCACCGGAAAAATAACTGAACTGATGGGCTTGAATGAAAGTTTGAAAAACAAACATGTGGTTATTGTTGAAGATATTATTGACACAGGGCTTACCATCGATTATATTTATAAAAGTATTCTTTCACACGAACCAGCATCACTTAAAATTGCTACATTATTATTGAAAGAAGATATTTATAATGGAAATTTAAAAATTGATTATATTGGCTTTAGAATACCAAACCGTTTTGTTATTGGTTATGGTTTAGATCTGGACGGTTTGGGAAGAAACCTGCCTGAAATTTATCAGGCGATATAAATTATACATATGTTGAACATCGTACTATTTGGTCCTCCGGGGGCAGGCAAAGGAACTCAATCAGCTAAGCTTGTTGAGAAGTATTCATTGGTTCATCTTTCAACCGGTGATATTTTCAGATATAATATTAAAAATGCTACCGAGCTTGGAAGTATTGCAAAGTCATATATGGATAAAGGCGATTTAGTTCCGGATGAAATTACCATACACATGTTACAGGCAGAAGCAGATAAATTTCCCGATGCTGCCGGTTATATTTTTGATGGATTTCCAAGAACAACCAAACAAGCTGAAGCATTAGATCAGTTCTTACATACAAGAGATACTTCAATTACTATGATGATAGAATTGAAAGTACCTGAAGATGAATTAATGACAAGACTCCTTTTAAGAGGAAAAGACAGCGGAAGATCAGATGATACAGATGAAAATATTATCCGAAACCGAATTCATGTTTATCATGAGCAAACTGCTGTTGCTGCAAATTATTACTCAAGTCAGGATAAATACCATTCTGTAAATGGCGTGGGAAGTATTGATACTATTTTCAGTCAGCTTTGCCACATTATTGATTCCCACAGCATGATCATTTAATTGATATGATCAGACTGATAACAGTAGTTGGTGCCAGGCCTCAGTTCATAAAAGCATCTGCCATCAGCAGATGTATCAAAAATAACTATCAAGATCAGGTCAGCGAACAGATTTTACATACTGGTCAACACTATGATGAAAGCATGAGTGATGTTTTCTTTCAGCAAATGCAGATTCCTAACCCCTCCTTTCACTTGAATATTGGATCTGCTTCACATGCTAAACAAACCGGATCAATGATGGATGGAATTGAAAAAGTGTTGAAAGAAAATCAACCCGATGCCGTGTTGGTATATGGTGATACAAACTCAACATTAGCTGCTTCATTAGCTGCTTCAAAAATCCATATTCCAGTAATTCATGTAGAGGCAGGTTTGCGATCATTTAATAAAAAAATGCCGGAAGAAATCAACCGAATTGTTACCGATCATGTGTCAACTTTTTTGTTCACACCAACACATCAGGGATATCAAAATTTATTGAGTGAAGGACTAAAACATTTACAATCAAAACCGGTAAGTGCAGACAATCCGTTATTACTGAATACCGGAGATGTGATGTATGATAATGTACTTTATTTTCAACAATTAGCAAATACACATTCTACAATCATATCAAATTACCGATTGGAAAATGATCCATTAATTCTTTGTACAATACACAGAGATTTCAATACAGATCATCCTGAAAGATTGAAGAAAATTATTGAAGGTTTAATTGAAATTACAAAAAAGTATCCTCATAAAATTGTAATTCCATTGCATCCCAGAACAGATCAAATGCTTCAGAAAGCTGAGCTGAGCAATCTGTTTGAAGCAATGAAAATAAATAAACAAATAGTATTGACTGCCCCGCTTGGTTATTTCGATATGCTTCAGCTGCTTTCAGCTTGCGAGATGGTAATTACTGATTCTGGTGGTTTGCAGAAAGAAGCATATTTCTTAAAAAAACCTGTTGCCATCTTACGCAATGAAACAGAATGGACAGAAATTATTGAAAGCGGCAATGGCTGGCTAACAGATGATGATACTATGCTTCTACTGAATGCTTGTAAACAAGGAATTGAATTTGATCATGGAGATTTTCCTATGTATTATGGCGACGGAAAGGCATCTGAAAAAATTATTCAGGCATTGGTAGAAAACTTAAAATAATATTTAAGTTAACAACAATTCCATCACATAATCATTCATGAAATAACCATTTCCGATATCTATATCTTCCTCCTTTGTAACAATAAAGCTTTGTTTTTTATAAAACTCTATGGCCTGAATATTATATTTATTTACATTTAAATACAACGCAACACCACCGTTATCCTTTACATATTTAATTACAGTATTCAACAGATTTTTTCCGGCAGATTTCCCCTGAAAATCAGGTAAAACATAAAGTTTGTGAAGTTTAAAATAATCTTTGCTCATGTGCTGAACAGAAGCAAAACCATTTGAAATTCCCGCTTCATACAAGACAAAAAAAACACAGCCTGAATTGAATTGCTGAACCAATGATGCTTCACTATACATCATATCGAGCATATAATCAATCTGGAGGGGAGATAAAATATTTTTAAATGCAACAGGCCAAGTTACTGCTGCGATTTCCTGAACAGTTGAAATCTGTGAAATAGAAATACGCTTAATTTCCATTTATTTCAACTTTCCTCTTAAAATACTTAATGCCTGCTGTAAAGTGATAATATCATTATTTTTAGATTCCTGTGCTGACTTGTTCAGTTCCATTTCTTGTTGAATCTTCTTTCCTTCTTCCACAAGTTTATCATATTCTTTGATGGTTTTTTTAATCAATTCTTCCTGCGCCTTAATATCAAGCTGAAGTTTATATTGATCAGCAAAAAGTCCGAATTGTGATAAAAATTCCTGCATATTTTTAGTGACAGTAACATCAGAAGAAGTGATAAAACTGTCCAGTCCTTTTGATACTGCAATATATATACGAGCTTTCACCTTATCTACTTTTTCAAATTTTACATAAAGATCCACCGGATCGAAATAAAGTGCATTCACAGTCACATTTTCATACATTAAAAAACCTTTGGACATCTTGTTTTTAATTTTCAATTCATCCGCTTTTAATGACCATGCTTCTTCCAGAATTTTTTGTTCCATATTTAATTCCAATTGATAACATAATCTCTCTTTATCCAGGATAGAAACTTTTGATTCTCTTACTGTTTGAGAGAAAACAGCGGATAATTGTATAACAATTAGTATAAATAACAGAAGTATAACACGCATATTTTATTTCGCTTTATACAATTATACAATTTTTTTAAAAAGAATTTACTTATAAATGATCTGCCATTAATTTTTCTGCGGCAATTAAACCACTTAAACAAACACCCGGAATACCCTGTCCGGGATAGAATGTATCTCCTGTACCATACAATCCTTTACCATCGATACGTGCTGCATTTATTTTCCATGGTTTAATAGAAAGTTGTTGAGGATAGCCGCCGACAAAACCATACATACGTCCGGTCCATTTTTCCCATGATGATTGCAACGAGGAATGCAAATACACAATATCATTTTTATCTATCAATTGATGATTCTCCAGTATTTGTAAAACCAATGATTCAATCTCTCCTTTTGGGATATTGATTTTATTGTGAGGGTGATGGATATGAGTACTTACAGACAACACTTGATGTCCGTCAACACTGCGTTTACTATCATCCGGATGACTTGAACTCAAAAAAATACTGTTAGATCCGGTAATATTCTGCAAATCGGGAGTATGAATCTGCCAGTGTAAACACTGTTTTATTTTAATTCCTTTTACTACAATGCCCATTTGAAATGCACTGTATAACTGATCAGGAGATAATACTTGAATTGATTTTCTTTTGGGTATAGATGGTATCAAAGACTGCAAATTATTGATGGGGATTCCGGATATAATATAATCAGAAGTATATGTATCTTTTGAAGTACTGACATGATATGTTTTCTGTTTTTTTTCAATTTGCTCAACTCCTTCTCTATACTTTATAATACCTCCGAGTTCTTCAATATAACTGGTGAGACGCTGAGGCAATTCCATCATTCCTCCCATGGGATAATAATTCCCTTGTTGAGTGTAACAGAGGGCTGTTGCTCCAAATAACATATTTACATCATCGCATGTATTCTGCGCTGTGATGATTAATTGTTCATTGATGAATTTTTCAAACAAATCATGATTTTTTATACCACATTCATTCATAAAATCCTTCACACTCATGAAGGCATATTTAAGAAACCGAACATCCGATATTTTTGTATTGCTGATTAATGAAACCCAATCAGATATCCGTTCCGGAGGAAAACGTAAAAATCTACTTGAAGACGACCACACCCAATCAGAAATAGACTTACAGGTGTTCCAGAAGAGTTCCTGACCGGTCGGTCCAAAAACACGTGAGGATTCATTGATCCATTGTTGATTATCTGCATATCTTGTTAATAATGTTCCATCAGATAAAATAATTTTCATCGGAACATCAAGCTTTACAGCAGAAAATTTAATTCCTAATCTTTGCTCAAGGATATGAAGAGGCATCCCTTCGTCCAAGCCAACAAGTGTAGTGGCACCGCTTTCAAATATAAAATGCTTTCTGGGATAGGATGAAGTACAACCACCCGGAATCCAGTTTTTTTCAAGCACCAGTATATCAAAGCCTTTTTTTGCAAGTAACGATGCAGCAGTCAAAGAACCAAGACCGGTTCCGACAACAATGACCTGATGATGATTTGACTCCATAAAACTTAAACAAATCAACGGTTATAGTGTTTAGATAGAGGAAAATAAAAAAATAATTATATGAACTATATTATCGCCGGCGGATCATCAGGTATAGGTGGAGGCATTACAAAAAAATTATCTGAACTGGGACATCGTGTACACGTAATGTCCAGAAACAGTTCCGGTATTGATCAGTTGACAAATGTGGATTGGCATAATCTAGATTTTACTGCAGATGAAATTACTTTTCCAACAATTGATGAACCGGTTCATGGCATTGCATATTGTGTGGGAAGCATTAATCTTAAACCATTCCGCTCATTCAAAAAGCAGGATTATTTGCTCGACTGGCAGTTGAATTTCATGGGTGCAGTTCAGTTACTGCAGGCATATCAAAAAAACCTGCAAGCAGCTGGTAATGCTTCTGTCTTGTTGTTCAGCACTGTTGCAGTTCAAACGGGAATGCCTTATCACTCCTCAATTGCATCAGCGAAAGGAGCTGTAGAGGGATTGGTGAAGGCACTGGCCGCAGAATGGGCTCCAAACATCAGGGTAAATGCCATTGCTCCTTCATTAACCCATACACCTCTTGCTTCTAAATTATTATCCAGTGAAGAAAAAATTCAGCAGGCCAAAGACAGACATCCATTAAAAGATATTGGTACCGTAGATAAAATTGTTCCTATGGCTGTTCAATTACTGAATGCTGAAGATAATTGGATAACAGGGCAAATCATACACATTGACGGAGGTATGTCAACACTGAAAATTTAAAATATGGAACGTCGATTTGATAGCAAAGATATTTCATCTTTAGAAAATAATTTCAGAAGAAACCTGATCAATTCAATAACGGGATTCAAATCTGCACAGTTGCTGGGTACAAAGAATAAATCTAATCATACAAATCTTGCCCTGTTTTCATCTGCTGTTCATATTGGTGCTGATCCGGGCTATATAGGTATAATATTCCGGCCGCTAACTGTTCCCCGACATTCATATCAAAATATTAAAGACACAGGATATTTCTCTTTGAATCATATCCATTCGACAATCTATCAACAGGCACATCAGTGCAGTGCACCATATTCTGAAAATGAATCAGAATTTACTGCAACCGGACTTACTCCATTATTCTCAAATTTATTCCCACTGGTTTATGTAAACGAGTCGCGTATTCGCATTGGATTAGAATTTGAAGAAGAACATCAAATTAAATGTAACGATACAATACTTGTTGTAGGCAAAATCGTAGAGCTTAGTATTCCGGAAAAAATCATAGGAAGTGATGGAATGATTGATTTGGAAGAAGCCAATACAATAACCATTAGTGGATTGGATGGATATCACCAAACGAAAAAACTCAGTCGCTTAAAATACGCAAAAACAGATCGTGATACTTACGAGATTAACTGGCACAATGGCGAACAAAAATAGTCTTCCAGAAAAAATATGCATTGTTTGTGAGCGACCATTTACCTGGAGAAAAAAATGGGAGAAAGTTTGGGATGAAGTAAAATACTGCAGCGACCGTTGCCGCATGAATAAAAATAAGACAACTCATGCATAACAAAGTAATTTACTGGTTTAGAAAAGATTTACGGCTTGATGATAACAGATGCCTGAATGATGCATGTGCCCATGCAAAAGAAATATTATTTATTTATTGTTTTGATGATAAAGCATCTGAAAGTACTGAAATTGCTTACTCTGGAACAGGAGAAATCAGAAAACAATTTATTGCTGAATCTTTATATGATCTTAAAAAATCACTTCAAAATAAAGGAAATGATTTACTGATTTTTAATGGGAAAGCAGAAGAAATTCTTTCTCACATTTTAAATGTTTGGAATGCAGATGCTTTATACTATCAAAAAGAATATGCAACGTATGAAGTAAATGAAGAAGATAATATTGAAGAAAATATTGAATCACCGATTACTATATATGCTTATCACGGCAGTACATTAATTCATCCGGATGACCTCCCCTTTAACATTGAAAAAACTCCCAACATATTTACTGATTTCAGAAATCAGGTAGAAAGAAACTGGAAGATTAGAAAATGTGTTCCTCCTCCAGCAATTATTCCTCCAGCCCCTGACTTCACTGCTGATTTATTTGTATCAAAAAAAATCATGAACAATTTAAATATTAAGCAGTACCAACAAAATCAACTTTTCCATTATCAAGGAGGAGAGTACGCGGCATTAAAAAGATTGAAATATTATCTTGATGAATCTCATCATATTTCGAGATATAAAGAAACCAGGAATCAGATGATGGGAAGCGATTATTCTTCCCGATTTTCAGCTTGGCTTTCATTGGGCTGCATTTCTCCAAGAAGAATATATGAACAGATTAAAAAATATGAATCAGAACATATAAAAAATGAATCTACCTATTGGTTAATATTTGAATTGTTGTGGAGAGACTTTTTCCGTTTCATTTGCATGAAATATGAAAATGATTTTTTTAAAAAAGGTGGAATACAGCTAAGAGAAATTACATGTAAAAAAGACAACGATAGTTTTGAAAAATGGAGAACGGGAAACACCGGACAACCATTTATTGATGCCTGCATGAAAGAATTATTATATACAGGATATATGAGTAACAGAGGCCGGCAAAACGTTGCAAGTTTTTTGGTGAATGATTTGGAACTCGACTGGAGGTGGGGAGCAAGGTGGTTTGAACATCAGCTGATCGATGAAGATGTTTACATCAATTGGGGCAACTGGATGTATCTAGCAGGAGTAGGAAATGATCCGGTGAAGAACAGGAAATTCAATATTGAGAAACAGGCTGAAATTCATGATCCTGAAAAAGCATATCAACATTTTTGGTTAAATTATTTTCCTGATGACAAATAAATCCTACCATACACTCCGGTTAATACTTGGAGATCAACTTAACTATAAGCATAGCTGGTATTCAAAAAAAAACGATGATGTATTATACGTCATCATGGAACTGAAACAAGAATCAGAATATGTAAAACATCATATACAGAAGATTACAGGCTTTTTTGCAGCCATGTTCAATTTTCAGCGTTACCTAAAAAAAAACGGACATCATGTTCTTTATCTGCAACTGCAGGATCAACAAAACACAGGGTTATTGACACAAAATCTTGAATACATTATCAAAACCTTTAACATCAAAAATTTTGAATATCAGTTACCCGATGAATACAGGTTAGATCAGGAATTGCAAAAATTCTGCAATTCATTAAATATTACCAACAGTTATACCGATACTGAACATTTTATTACCCATCGCCACGAATTAGCACAATTATTTGAAGGGAAAAAGAGTTTCTTAATGGAAACATTTTATCGAAAACTTCGGGTAAAACATCAGGTGCTCATGAACGGTAATCAGCCCATACACGACCGCTGGAACTTTGACAGTGAAAACAGAAAAAAATACGATGCCTCCATTCAATTACCCACTCCATTAAGTTTTAAAAAAAATGTAAGTGAAATTGTAAAAGAAATTGATGAAGCTGGAATTACATACATAGGAAATATTAATTCATCACAATTCGACTGGCCGGTAACCAGAAAAGAAAGTCTGCAATTACTGAGTTACTTTATTGAACATGTATTGCCCTATTTTGGTAAATATCAGGATGCCATGGTAAGAAATCATTGGTTATTATTTCATTCCAGGCTTTCATTTTCAATGAATGTAAAAATGATTTCACCCATGGAAGTTATTCGGGCAGTTGAACATGCATATCATCAGGATCCGGATAAATATACAATAGAATCAACTGAAGGATTTATAAGACAAATTCTGGGGTGGAGAGAATATATGCGCGGAATCTATTGGGCTAAAATGCCTGAATATGCTTTGCTTAACTACTTTGAGCATCATAAAACATTACCTTCATTTTACTGGGATGGTAAAACCAAGATGCAGTGCATGTCGCAAGCCATTGGTCAGTCACTTGAACATGCATACGCACACCATATTCAAAGATTAATGGTGACCGGAGCTTTTGGACTAATGGCACAGGTACATCCAGATGAAATGGATCAATGGTATCTGGGTATTTACATGGATGCCATCGAATGGGTAGAGATGCCTAACACACGTGGCATGAGTCAATTTGCAGATGGTGGAATTGTAGGAACAAAACCATATCTCGGATCTTCCAATTATATGCATAAAATGAGTGACTATTGCACTTCATGTCACTATATAAAAGAATTAAGATATGGAGACCGAGCCTGTCCTTTAAACAGTTTATATTGGAATTTTTATCACAATCAAAGAAGTAAACTGGAAAAAAATCCTCGTATTGGAATGATGTACAAAACCTGGGATAGAATGGAACACGAAGAGAAAGAAAAAATACTCACACAGGCAAATGAATACTTAAAAAACATGAATCAATTGTAAATAGAGGCATTCAACTTCAAATTACTTTTTACGGGTATAATTAATTACATTTGTAAAAGCCGATAATTATGAAAGCTTTTTTATATTTTCTTGCTTTTATTTACTTCATTCCATCTTTTGCTCAAACCAATCAAAAAGATTCAAAAGGCAAACAAGGTGAATGGAACTACTATTATAAAGACACTATCCTCAAATCAAAAGGTTATTATAAAAATAATAAACGCATTGGCGTATGGCATTTCTATTATGAAACCGGAGAAATATATCTTGAAGTAGAATATCTCACTGATGGAATAACTACAAACCTCAAAATGTATGAACCCAACGGAAAGAAATCTGCTGAAGGATTATATGTAAATAAGAAAAAAGAAGGCAACTGGTATTATTACAGAGATACCATTATGATTAGAACAGAACCATATAAAGTAGGAAAACTTGATGGAATCGTAAAATCATATTATCCAAGCAAAAAAATATTTGAAGAAATATCATTTTTAAATAATAAAAAAGAGGGAATCTGGAAACAGTTTTATGAAAACGGAGTAACTCGTGCTGAGGGGAAGTTTACCAATGATACGCTTTCAGGTAAAGTTACGTATTATCACCCCAATGGTAAGAAGAATCTGGAAGGAATTTATGTTAAAGGCTTAAGAAACGGCACTTTCTATTTGTACGATGAAAGTGGAAAATTGATTGAAACGTTGCGTTATAAAAAAGGAAGGCTATATGATGAAGATGAAAAACGAACACGCAAAAAAAATGAGATCAAAGAATATTTACCTGAAGATATTATCTATAAGGGTGGATTTGAAGGATTAAAACCGGATTGATTTAAAATCAACATTACTAAGCTATTTTTAAAATGATAAAAAAAACTTTTCGCGTTTTTCTCATGGTGATATTCACTTACATGCTCATTATGCTAGGTGGTGCTATGTATTACGTGTATGTGCGAAAAGTAAAAAAGGTGGATCTGATTGCGGATAAGCCATCAACAGTAAACAATTATGGAATTCCGGTAAAATATGTCAACCACATTATGGGAATGGATGTATCCCAGTATCAAAAAAATATTGACTGGAATGAAATCAGTAATAACCCTGATATTGAATTTGTAATCATCCGGTCAACCTATGGCAATCTTAAAGTTGATCCTTTTTATCATAGAAACTATGATGAATGTAAAAAATACGGTATTCGACGTGCTTCTTATCATTATTTCCTTCCAAATGTTGATGGTAAGGTGCAGGCTGAATATTTTATAAAAAATGCAAAGTTTGAAAAAGGTGATCTACTGCCGGTACTTGATATTGAAAAGACACATAAAAAGGGGAAAAAAATACTGATTAAAGAAATTAATAAGTTTTTAGAAACCGTTAAAAAAGAACTGGGTATAGATATGATTATTTATAGTTATAATAAGTTTTATCAAGATCATCTTGATGAACATTACAGTAAATTTCCTCTGTGGATTGCACATTATAAAATTGAAGATATTAATGGGCGTGCAAACCGTTGGAATTTCTGGCAGTTTACAGAAACAGCTATTGTCAAAGGTGTTCCGGGATATGTTGACTTAAATGTATTTAATGGGAACTCTGAACAACTAATGAAATTTACTATTCAATAAAATACATGATAATCAAATATAGTAAGTACATCAAAATATTATTTTAATTAATAAAATAACAGGCGTTGGGAATTATTCAAAAACAATCTTTTTACTCTTCAATAACCTTGGGGTTGGGAATTATTCTCGGATTTGTAACGAGCGGGATTCTACTTCCCAATTACTTTACTGAAGAACAAAATGGTTTACTAACATTACTAAATTCATATTCTTTAATATACAGCCAATTTGCATTAATGGGTTTAACAACGGTTATAATTCGTTATTATCCACATGTAAAACATCAACCATCACATGGTTTTTTAAATTTCATACTCTTACTTGGAACAGTTGGCTTTAGTTTATTTTTAGTTTTTTACTATTTAAGCAAATCATATTTCAAAGAAATTTTTGAACGCTCTCCGCTCTTCAGTGAATTTTATTTTTTACTCGTTCCCTGGACATTATTCATTCTGTTTTTTTATTTATTCGATGCTTATGCCACTGCGATGAAAAAAACAGTTCGGGGTTTTGTAATGAAAGATGTTATCCAACGAATTTTAATTATTGTTGCAATGATATGGTTTATCATGCACTCATCTGGAAATGAAAAAAGAGCATTTACTGATTTTATTTTACAATACAGTGCAATCATAGGTTTTGTAACATTATTAATGTTTATTCCATTGATCAGAGAAAAAGAATTGTCATTATCATTTCAGTTTACCCCGACACTAAAACCATTTTATAAAGAAATGAGCAGGGTTGCCGGATATTCTTTTTTACTGGGTATTTCGTATGTTGGTGTAACTAATATTGATGCGATCATGATTGAAAGATACATCAGCCTGGAAGCAGCAGGTATATATGGTAGAAATATGTTTTTTGGTATAATGGTAGCTCTACCCTATCGGATTCTTCATAAATCTTCTTCCGGATTATTATCAGAAAAATTCAAAGAAAATGATGTAAATGAAATCAGAAATATTTATTACAAATCATGTTTAAATCAATTAATTATTGGTTGCTTTTTATTTTGCGTGATCTGGATAAACATTGATCACATTTATGAAATTATTCCAAAGTCATACGAACAAGGTAAATATGTTATATTTTTTATTGGACTGGGCAGTCTGATAAATATGGCGGGCGGAGTGAATACTGCTGTCATCAGTTTTTCACCTTATTTCAGATGGAACACGTATTTCTCTATCATACTGCTGGTGTTGATTGTAATTACAAACATGGCTTTTATTCCTTTATATGGGATTACAGGAGCAGCAGTAGCAACTACAATTTCTTTGTTTTTATATAACTTAGGAATGTATATATTATTAAAGTTGAGATATAATTTTCAACCATTCAATATCAAGCATATATTGGTTATTATATACAGTTTACTGGGTATATTTGTATGTATTTTCATTCCTAATTTTTCGAATTTCATTTTAGATACTCTAATCAAAAGTACAGTGTTTAGTACAGTGTTTGGGCTATTGATTTTTGGAACAAAAATATCTCCAGATATGAATCAGTTTATTGAATTCATGTGGAAGAAAATAAGTAAGCAAAAAAATTAAATAGAAATTCCTTTAATTTTTTTGTAGAGTGCTACAGCATAACGATCCGTCATTCCTGAAATAAAATCACATAAATCTCTTGCTCTAAGATAAGCATCTCTTTGAGGATTTTCAAGATCATAACAGGTAAATGGTAACATTCTAAGTAAATTCAAATGCTTTGCTTTACATTTCTTTCCATGAATCAAATGATCTTCCATCGCCTCCCAGCATATTTCTAATAGTCCGGGTAGCACTTCAAAACCTGCAGCCTGAATTTCCAATACCTGAGGGGCGTTGTATATATGCTGAAAAGAATAACTTGCAATATGTTCTGTATAAACGGCTGAAGAAATTAAATCACTTAATGCCTGGTCAAAAGTTCCGTTCAGTATGGCTTCTTCTTCTTCTATAAATTTTTCTGCACATTGGTCAACAAGATGTTGAATAGCCATTGCACGTAATATTCCAATTCTTTGATTGGGATCACGTATTTCATTTAATTTTTTCTCATCCAGTTTATTTCCGATAATCGGACTCACCATCTCCTTAAATTGATTAAAAGATATTACACCCATTCGGGCGGCATCTTCAAGATCAATGATCAAATAACAAATATCATCAGCGGCTTCAACCAGAAATGTTAACGGATGTCTTGACCATACTCCTTCCGAATCAGACAATGATAACATTCCACATTCATTCGCTATTTTTGCAAAATGTTTTTTTTCTGATTGGTAATACCCAAATTTCTTCTGACTTTTTCTTGATTTATCTCTGTTCGATAAAATCGATTCACATGGATATTTACTGAAGGTAGCTAATGTTGCGTAGGTTAATTTTAAATCATTATAATGCGGACTGCAAAGTATTCTGAAGCCTTGTGCATTCCCTTCAAAATTTGTAAGATCGGCATATTGTAAATCAGTTAGCCCTTGCGGACGATGAGCAATAAAAAACTCAGACAATGCTTTTTCTCCAGAATGACCAAATGGAGGATTTCCGATATCATGAGTTAGACATGCCGCGGCAACAATAGAACCAAAATCATTTTCACTGTATCCTGTTTCTTTTAATTCGGGGCGTTTCAATAGTATAGCAGCACCGGTTTTTTTACCAAGGCTTCTCCCTACACTGCTTACTTCAAGACTATGAGTTAAACGTGTATGCACAAAATCATGCTCAGGTAATGGAACCACCTGTGTTTTATCCTGCAATCTTCTGAAAGGATAAGAAAAAACTATCCTATCCACATCTACCTCAAATTCACTTCTTGATTGTTGATGAATAGACTGAACATTGAATTTATGCTCGCTGTTTAATCTTTTATAACTTAATAATTGTTGCCAGTTCATTTTGTAAATTTAAAATATAAACCCATGCATGCGGCAAGAGCTGCTGTTTCTGTGCGGAATCTACTATCTCCTAACGACAATAATTCAAATCCTTGTTGTTGCGCTTTTAAAATTTCATCTTCCGTAAAATCACCTTCAGGACCGATGGCAATTAATATTTTATTTGTTAATGTTAGTTCTGATAAATGTATTTTCTCCTGATCTCCGCAATAGGCTACGTACTTTTTTTCATCATGCGGTAATGAAATAAAATCTTTCCATTCAGTCACCGGTTGAATATCGGGCAGTGTAAAATGTAAACTTTGTTTCATCGCAGAAATAGCCTTATTTAGCAAGCGGTCCATTTTTACTGATCCCTTCTCTGTGCGATGTGTTTTTAACAAAGTAATTTTATCAACTCCTGTCTCCACTGCCTTTTCGATGAACCATTCAAGCCGATCAGGATTTTTTGTAAGTGCAATTGCTATATGTAATTGATACGGTCGGGAAGAAACAGGTGTTAGTTTTTCCTGAATACTGATAACATGATGTTCCCAGTGACCGTCTTCAATTTTACAACGATAAAGATTTCCGGCTCCATCGGTAATATACAGCTGATCTCCGGCTTTATGTCTTAACACTTTAAAACAATGTTTTGCCTCTTCACCTTCAAGCCTGATATGGCTTCCCTGAATATCTGTTGAATAAAAAACCTGCAATGTGATGTATTTATGTATCAAAAATAGTTTTTTGTTCGTGAGCAGTTGTTTAAATTCGTAAAAATCATCAACACATGTCCAATAAGATTGTTAATTGGGGCAAAACATACGAATGTAATCCTTCATTTGTTCTCTATCCTAAAAGCAATGAAGAAACCATCGATATTATTCAGCAAGCGAACAAAAATGGGAAAAAAGTTCGGGTGATTGGATCCGGACATAGTTGGACTGACCTTGTTCCTACCAACGACATATTAATCAGCCTTGATGCATATCAGGGAATTATTGAAACAGATCATCAACAGATGAATGCTACTGTGAAAGCAGGAAGCAAATTACACAGTATTTTCAGTGCATTGCAACATGAAGGAATGGCATTGGCCAATCAGGGTGACATTGATGTGCAATCGCTCGCAGGGGCATTTACTTCAGGCACACATGGAACAGGTAGAGATTTTGGAATATTAGCCACATTTATTGAAGAAATTACACTTGTTAAGGGAAATGGTGAACTCATCACATGCAGCGAAACAAATCATCCTGAATTATTCAGTGCTGCCAGGGTATCACTCGGTGCATTGGGTATCATCACTGAAATGAAAATTAAAACCACAAAAAACTTCAAACTTGAATACATTTCAAAAGGCGGTACTCTTGAAGATGTAATGGTCAACTTTGATAATTATATTCAATCTAACCGCAACTTTGAATTCTATTGGTTTCCATTTACCGGACTGGTACAAATGAAACTCGTGAACGAAACTGATGATCCGATTCGTAGTGGAGGTTTCATGCGAGAACTTAATGATATTTTTGTTGAAAATATTGGTTATGGAGCATTGAGCGAACTATCTAAAAACTGGGCCTGGTGGACGCCTCGTTTTTCTAAATTTAGTGCCGACTATGTTCCCAAAGGCAGATGGGTTAACTGGAGTCATAAAATCTTTGCTACCAAACGATGGGTGCGATTCAGAGAAATGGAATATTCTATACCAAGAAATCATTTTGAAAATTGCATGAATGAAATTGTACAAACCATTCATGATAAAAAATTCAGGGTTCACATGCCCATGGAAGTAAGATATGTTAAAGCTGATGACATTATGATTAGTCCTGCCAATGGCAGAGATTCTGTTTATATGGCCGTTCATCAGTATATAGGTATGGAGTATAAAGAATATTTTACAACCATTGAAAAGATATTTTTAAAGTATGAAGGCAGGCCACATTTCGGCAAAATGAACACACTTGCCTATGAAGGATTTAAATCAGCACATCCTCACTGGAATCAATTTATTTCCATCCGAAATGAATGTGATCCACAGCAGGTAATGATTAATCCTTACCTGAAAGGTATTTTTAATCTATAATTTTTTTTCCGAAAAGTTTACTTTTCCAGAATTGAATAAATTCAATAAACGTATTCTTTTGGGTAAACACACTACCGGCAATATCTAACAAGCCTTTTTTATTCTCTGAATTTTCAGCTGATTCATTTTTATCTTCAATAATAACCGGTGCATTTTCATTTTTTACTTCAATAGTTGGCTGCACACCTGAAAGTTGATCTGCTATTTTAAAATTCTCTTTTGCCTTTTCAATATATCCTTTCTTCTCCAGTAACAAACCTAAATTATTATAAGCGATTGAATCTTCCGGATCAAGAGCAACAGCCATTTCATAATCACTGATAGCTCCCTCAACATCGCCCATACTATCTTTAATAAAAGCCCTGCTTGAATAACGATAAGGATTTTGTGGATCCAGTGCCAACGCTTTATCCATATTTTCCAAGGCTTCATTTTTATTCCCTAAATGGAAAAGTACAACCCCTCTTTCGCTGATATAATTTGAATTATAAGGTGATAAATCAATAGCTTGATTGATATGTACTAATGCCTCAGGATAATTGTTCTTCTTGAGATGAATCACACTTTTAAAATATTGAATTTCATCTTTATTTGCGCCCATTTTCTCTTCCGCATCCAGGAATTTTAGTGCTTCATCCCATGCTGATTTCAAAATGTAATGATGTATATTATCTTTCATAGAAATGCATAATAATTATTAGAAATCTAAAACTAAGGTACACACATATATGTTATGTTTTAATTAATTTATTTTTTTTTAATAAAAAAGGATTTACAAACTTTATATCATCCAATTGAGAGATAAAAAAACTAAGCAGGCAAATGGTGTTAACATTGTTAACACTAGTAATTCCATACAATTGATGGTATATCTTGCAATGACTGCCAGTGGTTTTTTATTTTTAGTAATGACGGTGGTTTATGCAATGCAACGCATGGGAACATCAAATCAGTTGATGGATTTAAAAATACCAAATTTCTTTATTGCATCTACGATTCTGATGTTGTTGTCCAGCTTTTTAATTACTCATGCAAGAATATTTTTTGAAACCGATCAACTTAAAAAAAGTATGCAATATTTGATTGGTACGCTTGTACTTGGAATCTCCTTTATGATTCTTCAGGTATTGGGATGGGTTGAGTTTTATCGCATGGGATATAGTATTCCAACATCTAATGTAGCCTCATCTTATGTCTATTTCATTTCGGGATTGCATCTTACTCACGTTGCTATTGGTATAGGATACTTATTTTACATTTTATTTCGTGTAGTAAAGCAAACCAATAATGTTGTTTCTGAATTAATATTCACTACCAATCCTTTCGAAAAAACAAGAATGAAAATCATCAGTCAATACTGGCATTATGTTGATTTTCTGTGGTTGGCATTGTTCATGGTATTTCTTATCACATTCTAATAAAATTTTTCAATTCGTCCATTCAACGTAATTCTTTTAATTCTTATTTAGGAAACGATAGAGAATGTTCTTATTTTTGAGATTATGAATGAAAATCTTGATCCGGGTACTGATAAATTAACAGGCACAGAACGCGAAATAGAAAAGGTGTTGCGGCCGATTGAATTTATTGAATTTACCGGTCAGGAGAAGGTTGTAGATAACCTAAAAATATTTGTGGAGGCAGCAAAACTTAGAGGCGAAGCGCTTGACCATGTATTGCTGCATGGCCCTCCGGGACTGGGAAAAACAACACTGGCTCACATCATCGCCAATGATATGGGTGTTGGTATTAAAATTACTTCCGGTCCGGTACTTGAAAAGCCGGGCGATTTAGCCGGTTTGCTAACAAATCTCGAACCACATGATGTATTGTTTATCGATGAAATTCATCGCCTGAGTGCCGTTGTTGAGGAATATCTGTATTCAGCGATGGAAGATTATAAAATTGATATCATGATCGACAGTGGGCCTAATGCAAGAAGTGTTCAGATTTCATTAAACCCATTCACACTCGTTGGTGCTACTACCCGATCAGGATTATTAACCGCTCCGCTCAGGGCCAGATTTGGTATCAATTCAAGATTAGAATATTATAATGAAGCAACACTTACCGGTATTGTAAAACGTTCTTCAGCCATTTTAAAAATAGAAATTCAAGAAGAAGCGGCGCATGAAATTGCACGCAGAAGCAGAGGAACACCCCGTATTGCCAATGCCTTGCTTCGCAGGGTGCGCGATTTCGCACAGATCAAAGGAGATGGCACAATAACTTTTGAAATTGCACAGATGGCATTAACTGCATTAAATGTGGATAAATATGGACTTGACGAAATGGACAATAAAATTCTTACCACTGTAATTGATAAGTTTAAAGGCGGACCAGTAGGGCTCAGTACAATTGCTACCGCAGTTAGTGAAGATGCAGGAACCATTGAAGAAGTATATGAACCGTATTTAATTCAGGAAGGATTTATTGTTCGCACACCGAGAGGTAGAATGGTACTGGAAAAAGCATATAAACATCTGGGGCGCATCAAGCCTCTTGATCATTTGTCTTTATTTGATAATGATTAATGGCTTCAACATTTACACTCGCTCAACGCTCTGCTTCAATTAAAAAAATTGCTAAAGCCACTGGATTTGATTTCTGTGGAATATCTAAAGCAGAGCAACTCGACGACGAAGCTCGTAAACTGGAACAATGGTTAAATAATAATATGCATGGAAAAATGCATTACATGGAAAACCATTTTGATAAACGCGTTGACCCCACAAAACTTGTAGAAGGAGCAAAAACAGTTATATCATTACTCTACAACTATTTTCCTGCAAAACAACAACAGGAAGGGCTACCTAAGATTAGTAAGTACGCATACAATGAAGATTATCATCAGGTAGTAAAAAATAAATTACATACGCTAATAGATAATATCAGAAATGAAATTGGAAATATAGATGGAAGAGTTTTTGTTGACAGTGCACCTGTTCTTGAAAAAGCATGGGCACAACGTAGTGGAATTGGCTGGATAGGAAAAAACAGCAATTTATTAAATCGTGAATTGGGATCCTTTTTCTTTATTGCAGAAATAATTTGCGATCTCGAATGTGAACCCGACGGACCCATAAAAGATTATTGCGGAACCTGTACCCGATGTATTGATGCTTGTCCTACTGATGCTATATCAAACCCATACGTAGTTGACGGAAGTAAATGTATATCATATTTTACCATTGAACTAAGAGAAGAAATACCATTAGAATTTAAAGGAAAACTTGAAAACTGGATGTTTGGATGCGACATCTGCCAGGATGTTTGTCCTTGGAATCGTTTTTCAAAACCACATCAGGAAAATAAATTCAACATAAATACTTCACTGATCAATCATACAGAAAAGGAGTGGCTGGAAATGACAGAAGAAGTATTTAACAAATTATACAAGCATTCACCACTTAATCGAAAAGGATTGAAAGGGATTCAGAATACTATAAAATTTATTAAATAAAAACCCGGAGATAAATACTACTAATTTTAAAAGGTAAAAATACCAATCATCTAAACAAATTGACAATTGTTAAGAACTACTTGTGTGTTAATAATGACAATATACGCAGCTATTTTTACAAGAGAAACAAAGGTTATTTAATAGTTATCGAAGTAAAATTGTATGGATATTCACATCGAATCAACATCTATAAAATTGAAATTTGGTGCAACATCTTAGTAAACTAACCTTAATTAATCTATAAATTTACAAATAAGGATATTGCACCCTATTTCAATTCATTAAATTGTAGATAAATTAATACAAACAAATTAAGTTTAAATGAATATCAACGATCAATTTTTCTTCATGATTATACTGGGAAGTTTTGCTTCCATCATTTTATCTTTTTCCATTATACTGATTACCATTTATTCAAAGAATAAAATATCTGAAAAAATAAATTTATTAAACACGATTCATCATGAAAATGAAATCAAAATGATGCAGGCTGTTTTCCATGCACAGGAAGAAGAAAAGAAGAATATTTCAAGAAATCTGCACGATGAAGTAGGTGCTATATTATCAATGACACAAAGAAATTTAAATTACTTGAAGAATTATTGTTCTGAAAATAAAGATGCCAAAGAAGAACTCGAAATATCAATCCAGATGATTAATACATCTATTGAAACCATTCGTAAAATATCACACGAGATGAGTCCACATTTCTTAATCAATTTTGGAATGGTGAAAACCCTGAAAAGAATGTTGGAGCAAACAAATAAAATTTCAAATATTGAATGTGAGTTTATAACAAATATAACAGATGACGTACAAATTAATGAGCAGGAAAATATTCAGTTATATCGTATCATACTTGAGATATTTTCAAATACAATCAAGCACGCAAAACCTAAAACCATTATTCTTTACCTGAATAAGATTAATGAGAGAATAGAAGTCAACATTGAACATGACGGAATTGCGATTAATCAGGATGAATATAATCATGAAAAATTAAAATCAACAGGCTTGGGATTACATTCTATTTATCATAGATTAAGAATGATCAAAGGAGACATATTATATTCGAAAGAAACAATCGGAGGAAGAATTTCAATTCAAATACCTTTAACAAATTATGGATAAAAATGAAAATAAAAACATAAGAATTGCTATTGCTGAAGATCATGATATTGTAAGAAAAGGCATGGTTACTTTATTAAAAAAAGAACCTAAAATATCCGTAATTTTTGATGTGAGTAATGGAAAAGAATTGCTTGACCACCTCTCAAAGGAGAAAATTGATATTGTATTACTTGATTTGGATATGCCTGTGTTGAACGGAAAACAGACATTGAAACACCTGTCAAAAGATTTTCCTAAGGTGAAAGCAATCATACTCAGCATGTATACTGATGAAGAAATAGTAATGGAAATGCTGAAAGAAGGTGCAGCCGGATATCTCCCAAAAAACTGCACATTTGACGAAGCCGTTGATGCCATTTTTAATGTTAAATACAATGGGAATCACGCTTCAAATATTGTAACAAAAACACTTTTTAATCAATTACAAAAACCTACTTTTAATTCCATTCAGAAAGCCAAACTTTCACTAACAGAAAAAGAAACTGAAGTGCTGACGATGATTTGTGATGGAAAATCGAGTGAGGAAATTGCCAATAATATTTCACTTTCAAAAAAAATGATAGATGCTATACGTTCTAAATTACTTGAAAAATTAGAAGCCAACAACACTGCCAGTTTAATTCGTAAAAGTATTTTATTGGGATTATACATTCCAAAAACAGATGAACAGATTTCTGAAATAGAACGATTGAGAATGATTGAAAAAGAAATGAGAAGAAATAAATTATTTAAAAATAATCCTGATAATTAACTCAATTTATTGAGTAATCTTTTGAATACTTCGAAATTAATGAGTTTTAAGAACCAGGCCGATACGGAAGAAAGAATAGCAAAAACAAAAATACTAACATGAGTTTCGATATTCAAAGACTTCAATACCCAACCGGTAATTATCACAAATAATCCAAATAATAAAATTGCAGAAACATCCTTTTTTGCTGTTGAAATATTTAATAAAGGAAAAATAAAATATGCCATCATCAGCGCAGAAAAGGAATGGGTAAAAATAGCTGATAAAGCTGCTCCCTTCGCTTCAAGCACAGGAATAAGAAATGCATTACAACTCAGGTTAATCACTACAGCGGCTATAGCGATAATATTTAATTCCTTTAACTTTCCCATTGCAGTTAAATATGTGCCACCCAGTATAGAAACTATATAGGGAACAGATACTGATAGCAATACCTGAAATAAATGTGCAATTTCATATACATTTTCTTCGTACAGTTTTTCCGCTAAAAATTCACTATAGAAATAACTTCCTACAGATAATGTTACAGACAAGGTGATAAATATTTTCATCATTGTTTGAAGCATTCCCATGGCATTCAAAGGCTGTCGAATATGAGATGCAAAAAATGGCAGCAACACTCCAGACGCAATAATCACTAACTGAGCATAAGCATCAAACAAACGATAACCTGCGGCATAAATTCCGGAGGCCTTGTTCCCTTCAGGAAGCCACTGGGATAAAAGCACCGCATCAATTCTGGTATAAATAGACATGAATAAAAAAAGCAAGGCAAAAGGAAGACTATGTCGAATCATGGAAAGGTAAAAGGGAAAATTCCAATTGAACTTTAATTTGCCGGTAATCCTGATATTTAATACACCTGCAAGCAGAACTGTGATGAATGATGTAAACAACTGCACACCTATAAACAATTGAAGGTTCATTTGTGAATGGAAGCCACCAAACAATATCACTCCGCAAAATATAATTAACAATAAACGATCAGCAATTGAAAAAAAAGCGTCACCCTTAAAACGAAACGTTGCACTCAGATTACTTCTGAAATACAACGTCATGGAATTAAAAAATTGAATCAATGCAAGACCTGTTAATCCATAAAACAAATCATCTCGCAATCCCATGAAATAAGCAACAGGCAACATTACAAGAGCATACACAACTCCCAATAACAACTTTAATACAAATAGCCCTGAAAGATGTTTCTTTAATAAATAATCATGTTGTGCAATGTTACGCGTATTATAATTGGTAATACCAAGGTCAAGCAGAATTAGAAACAAAGCCGAAAAACTAAACAAAGAATAATAGGCTCCATAGGCTTCGTTACCCATGTTACGTTGCACTTCAAGCTCAATCCCAAGAATCCAGATTGCTTTAACAATCAGGTTGAGAGCCACTGCAATAATGATACCTACAGTTACTTTTTTACTCATTCTCTTTATGTTTTTCTTCCACCAAAAATAATAATGAATAAAGAAAAGCGACCTGTGTTACACCAGCCTGTGTATCTAAAGTATTCTCATCAATCATAGCTAACAATACAATTACCAAAAACAGGTAAAACAAAATATGTAATCGAAACGATGTAATAAAAACAGGCTGAATAATCAAGAATATACATAGTAATCCTAAAGGAATTCCCAGTGCCAGTGCAAAAGAAAAATATTGCTGATGAGGATTCATCCAGAATGCCGGATGCAACTTGGTATTTTGGTGAATATATGCATCGCGCATGGTATGCATCACATCTCCTGTTCCGTATCCAATCCATGGTGATAAAAACAATTGATGCAGTGCATGCTTCCAGATTTCTATACGCATGGCAAAAGATTTGGCAGTAGGATCACCTGTTCTATGGTAATAATCCATTTCCTTCACCAATTGATAAAACCTGGGACGCAATGAATATCTATTCAAATACAAATAATTATCTGTTCCATTTTCAATGGCTTTTATTTCTTTTTCTGATAAAGACATAACTGCATCAGCATCCTTTTTGAGTCCTTTTGATGCAAGATAATGTACCAATGTAGCTTTTACAGGAACGCCGGAATGTGTAAGTCCGTCAAAATCGATTTCACTGCGTTCGTTCCATGATTTTTCTATTTCATAACGCGCCACATTGATCCATACATAATGTCCATTCTCTGCTGCCCATGAAAGTGTATCGTGCTTGTAAATGTTTCCATTTCTTGAAGAAAGAGGCAGTGTTTTAAAATCAATAACCTCCTTGTCATGATAACGTAGCCATTCGTAATGATACATTGTGATCAGTGTGAATACAAAAAAAATAAAACCGAAAGATGCAATGGCGAGATAGAATTTATTGCCTTTTCTGATGAGGTAATAGATTAACACGAAGAAAAATACACCCACCAAAACGTATAATCCCGTAATAGATTTTAAAAGGAAGAGATATCCCAAAAAATAAAAAGAGAAAAATATGTAAAACGAACGAGGTATAAGTCGCCATTGATGATTAGATTTTCGAAACACATACATACATGTAAAAACAGCAAATACAAGCAATGTAGAAAAACGAATATTTGAAATAAAGGGAGACAACTTCCGGTAATCTTCAACTGATGTATTCATCCATCCCGAATAAATCAATAATCCAAAAACAGAGCAAATCAAGAGTGAACCCAGTAGCGAATGAACAATCCATGCCATCTGTCTGGAAGAATAAAAAGGCATAGAGCCAATCATGACGGGAAGAATAAACAGCGGTAATTTAATGCGCAGTTGCTGCAAGCCTTCCTGTGTATCCATAGTATGGATTAGACCTAAAACAAATAACAGATAAATCAATGAAAATAATACCAGGGGAAAATGCTGCCGCAACCGGGTTACTTTTTCTTTCCAGTTCCATTCAGCAAACCAAGCCAGGGCCATCACAATCTGCCCAACACTCATAAGTGTATTGGATGAAGGCAGTCCCGCAGCCAATACCATGGCCGAAAGGAAATACAAAGGTCTCCAGTATGCAGAGAGGATCATTGTATAAAAGTAAGATGCGAAATGCACATCCCCAAAAATGACAAGGTATTTCACGGATAAAAAAAATAAAGTAGGTTTGTAATGAATGAGAATTGCGGTTAACACAAGATTATTAATTCCGGGAAGACTGGAAGGACTTGGAACCTTTACCCATGAAGTATTGCAACGCATGGTGAAGGCACATCCCGAACATGAGTTTATTTTTATCTTTGATCGGCAATGGGATGAATCATTTATTTATGGACCGAATGTAATCCCGATAAAAATTGGACCACAGGCAAGACACCCCATTCTTTATCATATCTGGTTTGAATATTCACTTCCAAGGATTTTTAAAAAAATGAAACCGGATATTTTTCTTTCGCCAGACGGATATCTTTCATTGCGTTCAACATTACCACAGGTAGCCGTAATTCACGATCTGAATTTCGAACATCATCCTGAATTTTTTGATGCATTTCACCGATGGCATTACCATCAATACTTTCCGAAGTATGCAGTAAAGGCATCAAGAATTGCTACAGTTTCCGAATTCTCCAAAAGTGATATTGTTACACATTATCATATTCCTGAAAATAAAATTGATGTTATATATAATGGCGTTGATCAGACGTATCAAAGTATCAGCGAAGAAGAAAAACAGGCTATCAGAAAAAAATACAGTCAGGGAGAAGAATATTTTGTGTTTGTTGGCGGGTTGTATCCACGTAAAAATTTAGCGCGCATTATACAAGCCTTTGACCTATTTAAGAGAAAGACAGGTTCTTCTATGAAATTTCTAATTATAGGTAAACGATATCGTGAATCGCAGGATATATTTGATATACACAGCAGTTTAAAACATAAAAATGATATTGAATTTTTAGGCAGGATAGAACCTAAAAGTGAAATTCCTAAATTGTTGACTGCAGCGCGCTCGTTGGTGTACGTTAGTCTTTTTGAAGGCTTTGGACTACCCATTGCAGAAGCCATGAAATGTGAGACTGGAGTGATTACCGGAAATATTACTGCTATGCCTGAAATAGCAAATGGTGCCGCCTTACTTTGTAATCCATATCAAATAGAAGATATTGCTAAAGCCATGGAGCAAATCTTGGAAAATGATGTTAGAAGCCGATGCATTGAAAGAGGGAAAGAAGTTGTAAAATCTTATTCATGGGAAAAGACAGCAGATGAGTTGTGGAATAGTTGTATAAAGTGTAATCAGTAAAAATATTATTCATGACAAATTGGTTTTCCTTTTCTCCTGACGAACAGAAAAAAATAAATACTTCATTAATAACATTATTATCTAATAAAATTAAGAGAAGTGAATCTATAAATCCAAAGCAGTATATTAAGGAATTATATTACGATTTAGTTGAAAATAATGTACCTAAGGACAACGCATATAAAATTGTTGCGAACATTCCTGGTGTCATGATTAAAATGCTCGCAATGCAAGAATTTACTTTAGCATTAGTATCAATATCAGATGAAATCGTTGCTTTAGACATACAAATCAGAGAAGATGAGAATTCATTAAAGGGCATTATCTTCCCCACTGAATTTACAGCTCCTTATTATTTATTTTTTGATACCGAAACAACCGGTATCCCGACAAACTGGAAAGCACCAATTACTGATTTCAGCAACTGGCCAAGGGTAGTACAGTTAGCATGGATTTTATATGATGCCAATGGTAATTTTATCAATAAAAAAGATCATATAATTCAACCGGAGGGATTTATTATTCCTGCCGAAGCTTCACAAGTACATGGAATTACAACAGAATATGCCATGGAAAATGGAGAACCACTAAAAAATGTGCTCCATTATTTTGAAGAACAATGTAAAAATTCAACATATTTGGTTGCCCATAACATCAACTTTGATTCTAAAGTGTTGGGATGTGAATTTTTGCGCATTTTATCAAGAAATCCAATTGCAGAACTCAACTATTTATGTACCATGGAAAGTTCTGTTGATTATTGTAAAATAGAAAGTAAATATGGGTATAAGTGGCCTAAATTATCTGAATTGCACATCAAGTTATTTGGAGAAGATTTTGAAGGTGCACATAATGCACTTGCTGATATTGAAGCCACAGCAAAATGTTTCTGGAAACTCAGGGATTTAAAATTGATGTAATAACATAAGTATTACTTACCATCCTTCTTCAAAGAAAAATTCAGGATATTATCTCCAACCACTATACCGGCATCGTATCCAATGTTACACGACATCATATAGTGCACTCCACCGTAATACCTTGAAATTGCTGCTTCCTGAGCAAATTCATAAAAATTTTTGAACTTACGTGGTGTGTATCCTACATCATTTTTTGAATTATCAGTAAAAGCAAAATCATCGCCGAAATAATGCGTAAGAATTCGGGCAGAAGCAGCCGACTGTGTTGAATGGCAAGAAACATATTCAGGAAATGGCGGCGTGCCAATTAGTGTATTCCAGTTTTTATCAATGTGCTCCTGAATATAAGTTACGGGGCGTAATAAATTATAGATGTATTTATTTTTAAAACAATTAATAAATGCATCTGTTACCCCCATACCAATTTTAGCCAATACTTCAGAAGCAACAGCCAGATTAACATTTTTCTCTTTTAATACAATACTTGTAATGGCCAAACTATGTCCGGGCGGTGAATAAGATCCTACATCATCAGACCAGAAAATTGCAATATCTTTTTGTTCCTGTGTATTAACCTTACTTTGTTTATATACATCCATGGCTTCTTTAAACATCACAGAAGAGGTGTCTGTAGAAAAAGGTGGTGGTGGTGAAAGCAAAGCCTTTCCCGTTACATTTGCCACCTGAAACGGACGATTATTTCCCCAATATGGCTGCATCGCCATTTTTAAATGAAATGCGGGCTGAACCGGAGAAGGTGTTGTTTTCCATAGACCAGGTCCGACAGGAGGCTCATACGTTGTTGGATAATTTCTTAAAAATGCATTATCACCGCCTCCATCATTCAGTGACCATTCAAATATTTTCTCTGCCACTGCCCTTCCATAAGCTATAGATCGCAATAAAACATCTTGATTTACAATTTTACTGAATTCAAGACTATCCGATTTTTCCATTGCATTGATAGATTCAATATATTTTGAAGAAGCAAAAGGAAATAACATTTTTAATATGGATGCAACAGAAGCCGATGCGCTTGCAGGTGCAAAGAAATCTTTGTTTTCTATCGTAACAGGAAGTGCCGTTCCATTTAATTTCTCATAAACAGAAATGTTATTTTTCATCTCCTTAACAACAGATTCATATAATGCCATATATGTATAACCTATTGTTCTGGATGCTACAGGTGGGGTATAACCATTAGTATATTTTATCATTTCCAAATGGAGTTGAATCCACTTCAATAAAAAATCAGATGAATACTCAACCGAATTATTGATTGTATCTTTAATTAACATTTCTTTTTGCTCATCATAAATCTTGTTCTTTAATATTGGCATAGATTCATACGGCGATTTGATATTACGAAATAGTAATGCAAGGCTATCATTTTTTTCATTTACGCCTGAGCTGATCATTTTGTATTGCGAATCATTTTCAGTTATTAAAATGGTTTGATTGGTATTGAGTTGATTGAACACTTGTTTTTTCCCTCCTGGCCAGTAAACTACCAGTGAATCAATTTTTGATGCTTTACCAAGACCAAAATGTACTATTGAACTATTGATAGAAGCATGACTGCTGCCGCCATCTACTTCACGTATAAGTTTTCGCTTTTTAATATATACTTCTATCCGAGCACCATATCCATCTTTATTTGATTCAATACCATTCAGTTTTATTTTAATCCAGTGATTCTTGTTTGAATTATTATTTCTGTAAATATTAATATTCTGTTCAATGTTAAGTGGAAAAAATTCAGGCATCTTGGAATGATTTACAATTAAATCCTGATCTCCGTCATTATCAAAATCCATAACAGCAGCTCCCCTGTTTGAAATTGGACTTTCCAGACCCGATCCACTGGTTACATCAATAAATTTAGCTTTTCTGTTATTCCTGAAAATTTTATTTGTATCAATTATTGCAGAAAGCGGAAAAAAGACACCAACATATCCTGAAGCAACAAATAAATCAAGATAGGAATCGTTATCATAATCAAAAAAATTAGCCGCCCATTGAGTTTTACGAACACTATCTTTTATTGACCATGTCATATCTATACCCATTGGTTGGGCTATATCTAAAAAGCTACCATTTTTATTGTTTTTATAAAAACTGTTAGTACCAATATTGCTAACAAAATAATCCATGTATCCATCTTCATTATAATCACCTGAGGCAATACTCATTCCATACATCTTTCGGTTAAATCCTGATGATTCACTCATATCTGTAAAACCATCGAGAGGATAATTATTGAGATAAAGAACATTGGGATATCCTGACCATTCACCATAATCGTTCGCCACAAGTAGATCAAGATCATGGTCATTATCTATATCCGTAAAAGAAGCTGTTAAACTACAACCCTTATTATTAACTCCATATTCTTCACCTTTTTCTAAAAATGTTTTATTCCCGAGATTGATGTACAAATAATTTTCAAGGCATTGAGGTATATATGCATTTTGATTCCCATAATTATCATAACCAGCACTCATCGTTTTCACATTATTACAAACATAAATATCCAGGTATCCATCTAAATTAACATCTCCGAACGAAGCTGCTATTCCATAGGATTTATGATTGATTCCAGCGGCTTTGCTTATATCATAAAACACACCATTTCTATTTTCAAGAAGAATAGATGCTGTAAAATTTGTACTTCTTGTGGTTAAAAAAAGATCTTTATCACCATCGTTATCAATATCTCCGGCAGCAGATGAAATAACATATCGTGAAGTGATATTGGAATATGCCGTAGAATCGAACACCTGATTAATTATGTTGGTAAAAGTTCCGTTTTGATTATTTTTAAATAGTGCTGAATGACCATAACCACCAGGGAGAAAAAAATCATCCCATCCATCGTTATTGTAATCAAGGACACAAACCCCTGCTCCAGAGTTAAAAAGTTGTTCATTACTGAACTTAATGTTAGAATCATGAGCAATATCAGTAAATAACTGTGCATGTATAATTGAATTAACAATGAAAAACAACATTAAAATCAACAGAATCTTTTTCCCATTGAACGAATTAATATTATTATAGGGCAATTGATACATATTAATTAAATAAAGAAATCACTCCGTTTTTTTTCAATACTTCTTTAAAACATTGCAATTGATATTCGAGTGTATAAAAATACACACCACTTGTAAATTCATTAGTTAAAGGTGACCATTGAAAATCAGGATCCGTTGTTTCATATATTAATTTTCCCCAACGGTTATACACTTGAAAAGAAATGTTTAGCATCTCATTCACCGGTCCCTGAATAAAATATGTATCATTCTGCAAATCTGCATTAGGTGAAAATACATTGGGTAAAATAAAACTATTTGCCCCGGTAGAATTTACAGTCAAATTTAACTGAACCAAACTATCACAACCCTGATGATTTGAAATTACAACAGAATAAATTCCTGTTGAATTGAAAATTTGATTTCCAATTGAAAAATCATCTCCATTACAAATCGTATCACTGATTTGTGATGCAGTACTTTGATTGATTTCCAGTTGTAATGTTGTAACTGAATCGCATCCGTTTTGGTTTACAGTGAGATATGTATATTCTCCGGATTGAAAGTATGTATTTGAATTCCATGTGTAACTATCGCATGCGGTAATACTGATTTCAACTGTATCCGGCTGATGAATGATTAACATCAGATACGATGTACTGTCACACCCCTGCTGATTAATAAAATTCACAGCATATAAACCGGAAGTTGTATAAACGTTATTGTTCCACTGATAACTAACGCAGGAGGTATCAACAGTCAAAATACTATCTGAATTCAGAATGGTTAATTGTAAGTACGCCATACTGTCGCATCCCAAATGATTAACTGTTGAATAGGTATACAATCCCGATTGAGTATATATTTGATTGTTCCAGGTATAACTGTCGCATTCAGTATGTGAGGTAAATGTACTGTCTACGGGGTTTATTGTTAATACAAGCGTCGCCATACTGTCGCATCCCAATACAGAAAATAAAGACTGAGAATATGTGCCTGACTGGGTATAGGTTTGATTGGTCGCAGTCCACGTATACTGCAAACATGTATTGATAAATACTGTATCATAGATCATCAGATTCTCAGGACTAAGAAAAATATTCTGTGATACAGCACAACCATTGGCATCTTCAACAGTAACAGCATAGTTTCCTACTAATAATCCAGACACATTGATTGTAGTGGCATTTAATGGTGCCGACCAACTGTAAGAATATGGAGGTGTTCCGCCTGATGGGATTAATGTAATTTCACCGTCTGTAGCAAGCGAACAAGAAGGTTCAATCACAGTATAATTGACAACTGGTTGAGGCAACTGAATGCTGATGGCATCTAAAAAATTACCAATAGCTATATTTCCACCGGCTGATGATACAGAATTAAATCTTATAGTATAAGTAGATGTTGGAGACGGAGGGAATGTATAACTAACTGTATTATAATTCCAGTTCGTGTTTCCAGCAGCAAAGGTTCCGAGATTATCATAAGGGCCACCCACCGGACCAACTTCTACACTGATTACATCTGTACCATTACGACCGCGGTGAGCAAATGAAATGGAAACTGAACTTCCGGCAGTTGCAGTGAAATCCTGATAAATAGTAGAGACCTGATTGGCATTTAATTCAATAAACTGATTTCCTGAATATGAAGCAACACCCTGAAATCCTGTGCCCCACACTTCAATGATTTGATCAGTGGCTGTTGTGTTCCAACAGGGCACATTTATCTGATTTACCAGTGTGTAATTACCGGGAGCAACAACCTGCTGATTTTCAAAATCTACATTACATAACAAAGCACAACCTGTATTTTGCACGTATGCATTGAGGGAAAATATATATGAAATAAAAAAAAATAAAATCCCTTGATGCATAAAAATATAACGATGCATTGACAAACTGAATATTTAGTATAAATATAATAAAAATGAAGTTCTTAATAAGGTATAGCAACACCCCATTACGTGTTGTAGAATTAATTATTCATTACCTTTGCTTATATGTCAGAGATGCTCAGCCAGCTATTACGATTTGGTCTATCAGTAAGTACCATGGATAGAGAACTATTTGTGAGTAAAGTTTCAAGTTTACTTGAAATGTATCGCAACGATCCGGAAACCATGGAAAAGATTTCACAGCAGTTATATCAGTACCTCACTGATGTAAAATCTCAAATGGATTTACAGAATGCAATATCTCAGGCCATAGGAAATAATGAAATGCCTACAGCAAAAGACGTCAATGAGCTTACACAGGCCATTGAGAAATTAACTCAAGAGTTACAAAAAAATAATTCCGGTTCATGATTTTTCGCATCTGGGAATATCGGATTTACTATCTGCAATTGCTCAGGGCATTGCAAATCATTCATATCCTCGTCAAAAACGGATTGATTGAATGGATGGGGAATTATAAATTATTACGCCCATTTATTCCTAAAAAATATTTCAGCAATGGAATGATGCGCAGTACACCCGAACGCATTCGTATCATTATAGAAGACCTCGGTCCCACCTTTGTGAAGTTCGGTCAAATCCTTGCCGACAGGCCTGATATGATTTCAGAACCATTGCGTTTGGAATTTAAGAAATTGCAAAGCAAAGCCAAACCATTGAGCGATGAAATTGCGATTGATTTAATTGAAAAAGAACTGAGGGCTTCCATAAAAGATACGTTTCAAAACTTTATCACTACACCGATTGGTTCTGCTTCTATTGGTCAGGTGTACAGAGGAACGTTAAAAGACGGTCGTGATGTAATCCTAAAAATTCAGCGACCAAACATTGAAAGTAAAATTAAGTCAGATTTATACCTGATGAAATTTATTTCAAAACGGCTGGTAAAAACCTATCCAGGACTTGCAGCAATTGATGTGGAAGGGTTTGTAAATGAGTTTGGTGAAATCATCATGAGTGAGATGGATTATTTTGCCGAAGCATCAAACGCACAGCGTTTTTATGACATGTTCATGAATTATCCATCATGTAAAATACCAAAGGTTTATTTGGATTTAACCACCAAGAAACTTCTGGTAATGGAATATGTTGAAGGTATTACACCCGACAGAATTGAAGATTTAAAAAATGCCGGATTAGATCCTGTATCTGTTGCAAATACAGGTACACATATTTTACTTAAAATGATATTAAAACATGGATTTTTTCACGGTGATCCACATGCAGGAAATATTTTTATACAACAGGGAAATGTTGTGGCTTTAGTAGATTTTGGAATGGTAGGCATTCTTAAACCCAAAGAGATGAATTTTCTGGCGAGTTTTACACTGGGCTTTGCCAATTCAAATGCTCGTATGATTACTGAGGCATTGATTAAATTATGCGGAAAGAAGTTTTATCCCAATCATGACGAACTGGAATTCAGTGTGCAGGATCTATTGAATAAATACTCGCCTATTCCTTATGAAAAAATGGATTTCAGTAAAATACTGAATGAGTGTCTGCAAATCATCATTAAACATGAATTACGCATACCTTCAAGTATCTATTTATTATTGAAAGCACTTGCCACAACTGAAAAATTCGGTAATCAACTAGATCCAAATATTTCACTTAGTGTCATTATTAAACCCTATGCAGAAGAATTAATCAAGAAAAAATTATCTCCCAAAATGATTGCCAACCAGATTTTTGATACCATTGGCGATTATGTAACATTTATTCGTGATTTCCCCGGTGAAATGAATGAAATTCTTTACAAGATCAAGGAAGGAAAACTCATCCATGAAATTGACATACAGGACAAGGCTGCATTTTCAAAATCTGCAAAAGAGTTCAGTCAGCGAATTTCGCTGGTAATGATTTTAGGATTTATGTTTATTTGTTCAACCATGCTGATCATTTTTGTTCCTGATTCATCCTGGGGTAAAATTCTTTTTGGTGTATCAGCATTCTTTGGCAGTTGGATACTTTTTCGCTTATTATTTAAAACCAGATTATAATATCAATCCACAACAGGTGTGGTTCTATTTCCCAGTTCAACTACACGAAGGTTTTGTATCTCCTCTCCGTTGATTTCAAATAATATGAGTGTAATCACCTGATGCCATCCCTGTATACCTGCTGCTCCCGGATTGATATGCAATAAATGAAGTTTGGGATCAGGAATTACTTTTAGAATGTGCGAATGACCGCAAATAAATAATTTGGGTTTGTGCTTGAGAATCAAATCAAATACACGTCGATTGTACTTACCCGGATATCCTCCGATATGTGTCATCAGTACACTAACACCTTCTATGGTAAACAATAAATCTTCAGAAGTTTGTTTCCGGATATCCTGACCATCAATATTTCCAAATACTGCCCTTAAAGGTTTAAATTTTTCGAGTTGATGCAAAACATCGGTGGTACCAATATCACCTGCATGCCAGATTTCATCACAATCTTTAAAATGTTCGAATATTCTCGGATGTAGGTATCCATGCGTATCACTCAACAATCCGATTTTTTTCATCATTAAGGTATTTGAATCATGGCAAGATCATCACGTTTAATCCAGCCTTGCTTATCATCGTCGTATTTAATATTCAGCCAGTCTTTGTTTGCCTGAATAATCTCCACCTTACTTCCGGAATGAAGCATAAACAGAATGGTAGAAGCTTTGTTGGGTTCGCTGACTACATTGATTTCATAGGGCATAACGATGCCTTCCTTTTTATGAAAATCTGTGTATTGCCACTGTGCAAGTAATACTGATATTAATCCTGGAAAAATCCAAAAGAAGGTTAAGAGAAATAATACTCTTTTAAATGAAGCAGATGGAATAAGATAAATCAATAGAAAAGAAATAAAACTCAGTGTGAAAAATGTAATACTTAGCCATGCCCAGCCGTCTGCAGAAAAAATTCTTTTGATCGTATTAAATGCTCGAAGCAAAGCAGTTTCGCTTAATTCATTTTTTTTATCTTTTATCATGAGTTGTGCCATACGAATATTAAATTCGATATTCTCATTTCCGGGTTGTAAGCGTAATGCTTTTTCAAAATTAAGAATAGCAGATGCATAATCACCGGTTTTATAATAACAGTTACCCACGTTATAATACAATGCCCATGAAGTGTTACCATCTTTAATTAATTGCTCATATTGTATTTTTGCTTCCTGAAATTTTCCTTTACCATATAACTGATTGGCTTCTGAAAAAGAAACAGCTGATGATTGCAAAAAAGAAAATATTAAGCCAACAAAAAATATATATCTCATATTAACTGTTTTTCTCGATGGTGGATATAATTTTAACTGCTTCCTGATATATATCTGATCTACTGTCATTACCGGGAGGCGCAAACCTTGCAAACTCACAGGTATCAATCAGATTTAATAAATTTGAAGTTATTTCAGGAGAAATTTTATCAGACAGTTTAGAAGAAATAAATTCTTTATTCATGTCTGCATAATCAATATTGAATTTATCAGAAAGATAAGACAGTAACGACTTATTGATCTCTTCAAAATATTTGTCTTTATTATTTTCATCCAGTAATTTCTTTGCTATCTGTAAACGCTTTATCGCTATGCGAGTGGCTTTCTTCATTCTTTTCAGTTCAAGGTCAGGAGTACGATGAAAAATTGATTTTCTGAATATTAC
>JBILKR010000052.1:0-5050 GCA_044376575.1 Flavobacteriales bacterium
AATGATAAAAATGCGATTCGCTTTTCGAACTTTAAAAAGTTGGAGACCAACTGTCCTTTTACTGGTTTGGGAGTAAAATACGTTGCTTCCGGTGAAGAAATATATTACGCAAACGACAAAAAATACAAGGTGAATGCCGGTGAATATATTATTGGAAATGAGTTTACCAAGTCCATTGTGCAAATTGATCACGCTGTAATGGTTCAAGGACTTTGTATTGATATTTCATCCGAGATTATTTCTGAAGTAGCTGAATTTCATGATGTCAATGGAACGGAATTGAAAGAATTTTTACTTTCCGATCAGTTTTTTGTCAACCGATACAACGTGAAGAATACCAGTTTGGGATACACCCTGAACGAAATCAATCAAAAGATAAAATCTGGGACAATTACGAATGATCTACAGCAGAATGAACTGTTTTACAGTCTAGCAGAATCCATTATCACCGATCAACGTTTTGTATTTGACCATTTATCTAAACTCGATTTCAAAAAGAACGTTACGAATGAAGAGGTTTTTAGGGCGGTGTTCCAAGCAAAATCACTTATTGATGAATACATTACGGAAAACCTGTCTTTGGAAAAAATCGCCTATCAAATTGGAATTTCGAAATACCATTTCATTCGTGTATTTAAATCAGTTTTCGGAATTTCACCTTATCAATACCAAAAGCGCAAACGATTGGAACTTGCCAAAATCGATCTAATAGGCGGAACAGAAATCCTAACAACTGCCATTCGCTATGGATTCCCGGATGCTCCAACTTTTACGAAAGCATTCAAGCTGCAATTTGGGCAAACTCCTGGTGCAATAAAAAATAGCATCGTTTAAATGAAAAAGGTCATCATTATTGGTTCAACTTCCGGAATAGGAAAAGGACTTGCCGAACATTTTGCAGCAAACAATTGCAAAGTTGGTTTAACCGGTCGTCGAAAGGAATTGCTTCTCGAATTGAAAGATGAAAATCCCGATGCTTATTTGACCAAATTTTTAGACGTTACCAATACCACATCATCCATTCAACAGTTGGAAGAATTGACTAATGAACTAGGTGGTTTGGATGTACTTGTCATATCCTCTGGAATAGGCGAAATAAACGAAGCGTTAGATTTTGAAATCGAAAAACAAACCATAGATACGAATATCATTGGTTTTACTTGTGTCACAGATTGGACTTTCAACTATTTTGAAAAACAGCAATCTGGTCATTTGGTGGTAATAAGTTCCATTGGCGGAATTCGTGGTAGCCGTCAAGCTCCTTCTTATAATGCATCAAAAGCCTATCAAATAAATTACACGGAGGGATTAAGACAAAAAGCAGCTAAACTTAAAATGCCCATTTTTATAACAGATATTCGTCCAGGGCTTGTTGACACAAAAATGGCGAAAGGCGAAGGATTGTTTTGGGTAATGCCTCTTGAAAAAGCTGTCAATCAGATGTATAAAGCCATCATCAGAAAAAAGAAGGTGGTTTATGTCACAAAAAGATGGCGTTTGATAGCTTTTGTCTTGAAAATTCTCCCGAGAGGAATTTACGATAAGATGTAAAGAGTATTAAAATACGTAGTTTTTTTGAGTCCATTTAAAAAGAGTCAAGAATAAGCAATTTTTGACAATTGAACCTTGAGACAATAACCTTTCTTTGAGAAAAATTGGTAGATAGTTAAAGCATGCATAGAGAATGAGAACTTTATTTATTTCAATCGTCTTTTCAAGCATTACATTTCTAACGCAGGCGCAATGTAACTGCAATGAAGAATTTTCAAAAATCAAAAATCATTTAGAATCAAATTATGCCGGGTTCAGAGACAAAGTGACAAAAAGTAATATAGAGCAGTACAACCTATTTACAGCGCAAAAGGAGCAAGTTGTTGCTCAAGCTAAAAATAAGTCGCAATGTTATTTTGTGATTAACCAGTGGATGAGCTATTTTAATGACAACCATTTACAATCTGCTGTTAACCTGGAAGCAATGGAGAAAATCGATCCTAAACAACTTCAAACAGATTATCCAATCGAAAAAATTGCTGTAAACGATAAGGTTCTAAAAAAATTAGAGAAAGCGAAAGGCATAGAGGGAATTTATAATAAGGAAGGTGAAAGCTTTTCACTTGCCCTTTTTGAAAACAAAAACCCATTTAGAGATTATGTTGCCGTTGTGATAAAATCAACAGATAGTACAATTGAAAACGGAACTGTATTAGCCGAATTGAAAGAAAAATCCGAAAAAGAATATGTTTTATTGTATCACTCCTCACATATGTTAGTCTGTGCTAACATAAAACCAAAAGAAGGCGAATTGATAAGTGGTTTCGTTAAGAATGGGAAGGAGATCGTCAATAAAAGGAATTATAATTTCGAAGCCAAAAAGCTGAATGAAAACACCTTATATTTTAATATACCAAGTTTTAGTTGGGAAGCAAAACCAATGGTTGATTCGTTATTTGCTGCACAAAAAGAGAATCTATCCAAATCTTCAAGTCTTATAATTGATCTAAGAAATAATGGTGGTGGAAGTGATGATGTCTATAGTGTCATCTCTCCCTATTTATACACACAACCAATAAAAAGCATTGGTGTAGACGCATTGGCTACCAATGATAATATAAAAGGTTGGGAATTAATCTTAGCTCAATATCCTGATTTACCTGCTGAGACCAAACAAGAAATTCAAAATCTTATAGATAAAATGAAACTACAGATGAATCAAAATGTTAATATTGCCGAAGATGACATCGATTCAAGCTTTACTCAACTTTTGTTTCCAAAGAATGTAGTCATTCTAATAAATGAAAGGTGTGCTAGTACAACAGAACAATTCTTATTAGAGGCAAGACAAAGTAAAAAGGTCACATTGATGGGGCAAAACACACAAGGCACATTAGATTATTCTAACCTTCGTGAATCTGATTTTTGTGAAATGCCTTATAAACTTTATACACCTACCACTCGCAGTCGCAGAATAGACATTGGAGAGGGAATTGATGGAATTGGCATTAAACCAACTATTTATCTCTCCGAAAAACAAGACTGGATTCAAGAAGCCTTGAAATTTCTTGATGAAAAAAAATGAAAACGAAACGAGGAAAAAATTAAATAGCAATTTTTGACAATAAAAGCACAATCTTTCATTCTTTCTTTGAGGTAAAATTATTGTATTATGCGTCTATTTTCATTCTTTGTATTTATTCTAATCTCACTCAATTCCTTAGCTCAACTTCAGCGCAAACCACTTCTTGGTGCTCGTATCGAATATGTTACTGAAAATGGAAATTCAGGCTGTAAGGTCGTTCAAGTTGTTCGAGGAACGAGTGTTGAACTGAAGCTTCAAGAAAAGGATCTCATAACCAAAATTGGTAATCAAAGTTTTAGTTCTGCAGATGAATTTATCACACAATTCTTGAGCTACGAACCGGGCAAGGAAATTCAACTTATAGTACTTCGTGGAAAAAAGAAACTCACGCTCAAAGCAAAAGTCGTTGCTCGTCCTTATGAAACGGATGATAATGCTACTGTTATTTATGATGAGGCGAATTACAAAGAGGGACTACTTCGTGTGATTATCAACAAGCCATTTAAACAAAATAAAATGCCTGCCATGCTCTTCATTCCCGGATATACCTGCAGCAGCATAGATGAGTTAACCTTTGATCATCCCTACAAACGAATTATTGATGCTTACGTAGATGCCGGTTATGTTACACTTCGTATTGAAAAAAGTGGCTTGGGAGACAGTAAAAATACGCCACCTTGTGAGTCGTGTGATTTATTGGATGAGATTGATAATTTTGAAGTCGGGTTGAAAAAATTGAAGTCCTTACCCTACGTTGATACCAACCAAATCATCATTGTTGGACATTCCATGGGTGGAATTATTGCACCAGCGATTAGTGCGAAACATCAAGTTGCTGGAGTTGTGGTGTATGGAACCACTGCAAAATCCTGGTTTGAAAACCAAATTGAAATGTATCGGGTACAAAATGCGTTAGCTGGGATGAATCCCATCGAAGTAGAGCAATCTGTCATTGAGCAATACGATCTGAATTACCGATACTTTGTCAAAAAGGAACGATTAGAAGACCTTGCCAAAGATCCCAAAGCAGATAGTGTTTTGCGAACGAGTTGGGAATACGACGGAAATGGTAAAATCTACTCCAGAAATGCTGAATATTGGAGACAAATTCAAGACTATCCACACCTCGAAAACTGGAAAAATACAACGGCAAAAGTGTTGGTTCAGTTTGGCGAGTCCGATTTCCAGGCCTTTTCAAGAGCTGATCACCAGCAAATTGTGAATACGGTCAATTATTTCAATCCGGGCAATGCCACTTTGATGACGTATCCTTCAACGGATCACTACTTTGCAAAATCGGGAACAATGCAAGAAGCCTACAATAAATTCGTAAATGGCCAAATTCAACAATTGTTTGATGAATATAATCAGGAGGTTGGACAATCAGCTGTAAAATGGAGTAATGAAATTCTATCCAATAAGGATGATGTTAAACTTCCCGAAAAAGGATGGAAAAAGTTAAATACGGAACGCTATCCCGGAAAACAAGATGACATCACGTTTATCAATGAAAAAGTAGGATGGTATGTTAACGGATATGGTAGTATTTACCATACAACAAACGGTGGTGAAACCTGGGTAAAACAATTGGAAAAGAAAGGAACCTTTTTCCGTTGCATTGCCTTTGTTGATAGTTTAAGAGGTTTTGTGGGAACCGTTGGAACAGACTATTTTCCCAATGTAACAGATACCATTCCGCTTTATGGAACGAATGATGGAGGTAAAACATGGTCACCTGTTTCTTATTCCGGTCCTTATGTTAAAGGTCTTTGTGCAATAGACATCGTGAAAGAGCAATACATCAACCACGGTAAAACGGATTATAAAATTCACATTTACGCCGTTGGACGTGTGGGAAGCCCAGCAAATATGATGATATCAGACGATGGTGGCTTGACATGGACATCCAAAAGCCTGAATAAAGATTGTAAGATGCTGTTCGATATTAAAATGTTTGATAAAAACAACGGAATC
>JBILKR010000053.1:0-4953 GCA_044376575.1 Flavobacteriales bacterium
CATCCTGATAACCTTGGTCTAAAAAATCGCTGATTAAAAAAACAGTGCTTTTCTTTTTCACTACCCTTGTCATATACCTAACTGCATCTCCGATATTTGTTCCGGTTTGTTTGGCTTCAAAATTTAATATATCCCGAATAATTCGTAATACATGACTTTTACCTTTGCGCGGCGGAATAAACAATTCCACTTCACTGGTAAACAACACTACGCCAATTTTATCATTGTTCTGAATCACAGAAAAGGCAATCACGGCGGCAATCTCAGTCAGCAATTCTCTTTTGGAAGAACCTTTGGTTCCGATATTTTCAGAAGCACTCATATCGAGCAACAACATCACGGTGAGTTCCCTTTCCTCTTCATAAACTTTTACATAGGGATGATCGAACCTTGCTGTTACATTCCAGTCAATATTTCTAACATCATCACCGAACTGGTATTCTCTAACTTCACTGAACGACATACCTCTTCCTTTAAAAGCGCTGTGATACTCACCTGAAAACATTTCGTTGGTGAGACCCCTGGCTTTTATTTCAATTCTTCTTACCCTTTTTATCAGTTCACTGATTTCCATATTTCGTATGAATAATTGATCAAATACTCAACAATTATGGAACTTCAACAGAATTTAAAATTTCACGTATGATGTCTTCAGCTGTTATATTCTCCGCCTCTGCCTCGTATGTGAGTCCGATACGATGACGCATCACATCATTGCACACAGCCCTTACATCTTCAGGAATAACATATCCGCGACGTTTAATAAATGCATAAGCTTTAGAAGCCATGGCCAGATTAATACTTGCGCGTGGAGAACATCCGAAACTGATAAGTTGCTTATATTTTGACAATCCATAATCTTCAGGACGTCTGGTAGCATAAACAATATCAACAATATATTTTTCAATCTTCTCATCCATGTAAACTTCTTTCACGAGTTTACGTGCATTCAATATATCATTGGGATGCAGTATGCGATTAACTTTCGGAAATTCCTGAGCTATATTAATTCGAATGATTTTCTGTTCCTCTTCTTTCTTCGGATAATCAAGTACCACCTTCAGCATGAAACGATCCACCTGTGCTTCAGGAAGCGGATAAGTTCCCTCCTGCTCTACCGGATTCTGGGTGGCGAGTACAAGAAATGGTTCCGGTAGTTTAAAGGTATTTTCGCCGATGGTAACCTGACGTTCCTGCATGGCTTCAAGCAATGCTGATTGCACTTTTGCCGGAGCACGGTTAATCTCATCTGCTAAAATAAAATTGGCAAATATTGGACCTTTCTTTACAGAAAATTCTTCCTTCTTTTGATTATATATAACAGTACCTATCAAATCTGCAGGTAACAAATCAGGGGTAAATTGAATTCTGCTGAACTGGGCATCAATGGTCTCAGAGAGCGATTTAATGGCCAGTGTTTTAGCTAACCCGGGAACCCCTTCCAGCAAGATGTGACCATTCGAAAGCATGCCTATCAATAAACGCTCTACCATGTAGCGCTGACCAATAATTACTTTATCCAGTTCTGTAAATAATAAGTCAATAAAAGCACTCTGCGCCTGAATTTTCTCATTGATTACTCTGATGTCCGTTGTTTCCATGTTTTTAATTGTTAACGTAAAAGCAAAAATATAATTTTTAAAACATCATAAAATCTATCTCAATTTTCATCCGGTTAATTTTTGTTAAGCAGCGGACAGTAAAATAAACGATTAAATACGAAACCAACTGCTATTTATCAACTATAATTCAGGGTATTTTGTAGTTTTGCAAAAACATTTGCATTATGTTACATATCCAACACATACGTGAGCAGAAGGAAGAGTTGATCAGTCGTTTAAAAAAAAGGAATATTGACGCGGAAGCTTTATTAAATAAAGCCATTGAGATCGACGACAAAAGAAAGAAAACACAGCACGAACTTGATTCAATACTTGCTGAACAAAATCAGGTGGCCAAGAAAGTGGGAGAATTGATGAAAGCCGGCGATAAAGAAGCCGCTGAAGAAGCTAAAAAATCGAATGTTGCCCTAAAAGAAAAAAGCAAACAACTTGAAGAAATTTATACCACACTTGAAAATGAATTAATTCAACATCTCTATACCATTCCTAATGCGCCATATCAATTGGTTCCGGAAGGAAGAGGTGCAGATGATAATACAGAGATTAAACAAGGGGGAAGCATTCCTACACTTCAAGATAATGCTCAACCACACTGGGACCTGGCATCTCAGTATCAACTGATCGACTTCGAACTCGGTGTTAAAATCACAGGAGCAGGGTTTCCTGTGTATCGCGGCAAAATGGCACGTGTTCAACGGGCAATGATTAATTTTTTATTAGATGAAAATACCAAAGCCGGATATACTGAATACATTCCGCCATTGGTTGTGAATGAAGCCAGCGGTTATGGTACTGGGCAGTTGCCAGATAAAGAAGGACAGATGTATTACATGCCTGCAGATGATTTATACATGATACCGACTTCTGAAGTTCCATTGACCAATTTATTTAGGGATGTGATTGTAAAAGCAGAAGAATTACCCATCATGCTAACCGCTTACACTCCTTGTTTTAGGAGAGAAGCAGGATCTTACGGAAAAGATGTGAGAGGTCTGAATCGTTTGCACCAGTTCGATAAAGTTGAAATTGTACAAATTCAACATCCGGATCATTCGTATGATGCACTTGAAAAAATGGTGACACATGTGGAAGGCATCATACAAAAACTTGAATTACCTTATCGCATTCTTCGTTTGTGTGGCGGAGATATGGGATTTGCCTCAGCCATGACCTATGATTTTGAAGTTTACAGTGCTGCACAAAAAAAATGGTTAGAAGTAAGTTCTGTTTCAAACTTTGAATCATTTCAGGCCAACAGAATGAAATTAAGAATAAAGGAAGGAAATGATAAACCAAAACTGGCACATACACTGAACGGAAGTTCACTGGCATTACCCAGAATCATGGCAGCACTGATGGAAAACAATCAAACATCCGAAGGAATTAAAATTCCTGCAGTTCTTCAGGCATACACCGGTTTTGAATATCTGAACTAATTCAAGTAAAATCTCAAAACTGATTTTCAATTAAATATTAACTGCTCACTTTTTTATAAATTAGTAAATAAACAAACATATATGTCGGCATTTCAATTTGACACAAAAAAATTAATACCACACCTGGTTGCAGTCATCTCTTTTTTTGTAGTATCTGTAATTACAACCCTTCCTGCATTTGAAGGGAAGGTACTTAGTGCACATGATGATATACAGTATCGAGGTGCTGCAAAAGAATCAGAAGATTTCAGAGAAAGTACAGGTGAAGAACCATTATGGAACAGTTCAATGTTCAGTGGAATGCCCAACTACCTGATTACATTTAAAGCGGAAGGAAATTTTGTAGAAAATGTAATTTATCCCATCATTAAATTCGGATTACCTAACCCCACTGAAAAAATTTTTATTGCGCTCCTCTCCTTTTATATCATGCTGCTCACATTTAAAATTGATCCGTGGACAAGTATCATCGGCGCACTGGGTTTTGGATTAACAACTTATCATTATATCATATTGGGTGCAGGTCATTTTAATAAGATGGCAGCCATCGCATTTATACCATTAATCATTGCCGGAATAAATCTCATATTTCAAAAAGAATATTTATGGGGTTCTGTAATTACAGGATTAGGGATGTCGCTGGAAATGGTGAGAAGCCACCCACAAATGACCTACTATTATTTTGTATTTTTTATTTCTCTTTACATACTGTATTTGTTTATTGATGGTATTTTGAAAAAAGAATTCAAACATGCAGTAATTGCGAGTGTTTTGGTTGGACTGATGCTGGGCATCGGTGGACTTACCTCACTGAATCGTTTATTGCCTACCAATGAGTATTCAGCGTATAGTACAAGAGGAAAAACAGAACTGGTATCACATAAAAAAGCAGAAGAACAAAGCAGTGGTCTAGATAAATCTTATATCGTTGGATACAGTTTTGGAAAAGGCGATGTATTCAGTTTCTGGATACCGAATTTTAAAGGACCTAAAAACGGTGTGATGTTTGAAAATAAAGAAGCCAAAGAAGCAGTAAAAGGAAGCGACAGGTCGGTATTAAAATCATTTGATCAATATTGGGGCGGACAAGATGCTTCAGGTGGTGCATTGTATTCTGGTGCCGTTATTTTCTTTTTGTTCGTATTGGGTATTTTCATCGTTAAACATCCTGTAAAATGGGTTATCCTTTTTTCAGTATGTATTACTTTCTTATTGTCGCTTGGAAAAAACTACATGGAACTAACCAATTTATTCATTGATCATTTCCCGATGTATAATAAGTTCAGGGCAGTAAATTCTATTTTAGTAGTGATGGAGTTAACCGTTCCCATTCTTGCGGCACTTGCATTATATGAGATGGTAAAAAACAAAAATCTATTGGAAGAAAAATTAAAAATCTTCAGCACGAACACTAACTTAAAAAAAGAATATATTTTTTATGGAGTGTATGGAATTACTGGAGTATTGGCACTTGTTGCCTATGTATTACCCGGTATGTTTCAAACCTTTTTTCAACCCGGAGAAACAGAAGAAATATCCAAAGCAGTGATTGGACAAGGAGGAAGTGATGCAGATGTTACCCGATTACTTCAAGTGGCAGAAACAGCACGTATTGCTATATTTAAAGCAGATGCCATCCGCACATTTATCATCATCTCATTAGGTGCAGGATTAATCTGGGCATATTTTAAAAATAAAATTTCGAGTCAGATACTTATCGGTTGTTTGGCTGTAATTACCATTGCAGATTTATATACTGTAAACGGCAGATACCTGACAGAAAAAAATTATAAAAAACCAACTGAGTTAATTCGTCCGAATGAAGCAAACCGATCCATTCTTGAAGATAAAGATCCAAACTTCCGTGTAGCGAATTTAACAGTGAGCACTTTCAA
>JBILKR010000006.1:0-108945 GCA_044376575.1 Flavobacteriales bacterium
TCGTTCATGGTTACATTTTTAATGCCCACCACTGTATCACCCTTTAGCTCAACAATTCGATCAACCAGTAAAAACGGATAGCGATGAGGCAAAAACTCCATGATTTGATGGATATCGTATAATGTTTGGGTAAGATCAATGTAAGGCATGGTCTTACCTGCTTTTTCATCTTTTATCATTTGTTTAATTTTTTTGGCAAAAGCAATGTTTGTTTGATGTCCGGGGCGCGAAGCAACGATATTTCCTTTGATGGGCATTCCGGCAAGTGCAAGATCCCCCATCAAATCTAGTAATTTATGTCGTGCCGGTTCATTTGAATAAAAAAGTTCAACGTGATTGAGCATATTGCCTTCATTCACTTTCATTTTAGATTTTTGAAAAAAATCCGCAAGAAAATCAAGTTTTTCTTCGCTTAATTCCTTTTCAACAAATACAATGGCATTTGACAAATCACCACCTTTAATTAATTTTCGTTCAATGAGATGTTCAATTTCATGTAAAAACACAAAGGTTCTTGCTTTAGAAATTTCATCTTTAAAATCAATTTCTGTATGATAATTTGCCTCTTGTGGTAAAACTACCGATGAGTTAAAATCAATATGAACCTGAATATTTAAAGCTGCAGATGGGAATCCTATGATTTCAGATTTTTTCTCTTCATCATAGCAACTCAATGAAGTTGGTATAATAAAATATTTTCTCTCTGCATCCTGCTCAATTATACCAGCCTCTAATATGGCCTTAACATAAGGCATTGCGCTACCATCTAAGATGGGAATTTCAGGACCATCAATTTCTACAATTGCATTATCAATCTTTAATCCAGAAAAAGCTGCCATAAGGTGCTCTACAGTCTGTATAATATGTCCATCCTTACCTAAGACTGTTCCTCGATTTGTTTCAACAACAAAATCAACATCAGCCGGAATTTCCAGTCCGCCTTCTACATCATTTCTTCTGAATATAATTCCTGTATTCTCCGGAGCCGGGTGAATAGAACAATGTGTCATTAACCCACTGTGCAGACCTACACCGGATAATGAAGCAACATGATTTAATGTATGTTGTTTCTCCATTCAATTAATCTTTATTCAGCGCTTTCTTAAGCGCGTCTAATTCTACCTCAAGATTAGCAATTTTTTTAATTAAATCAGGCAGTCTTCGGGTGGCTATGAATATTTTCTTACTTTCATTTACCTCGTAAGCAGGAGAACCAAGTATGGTAATACCTTGTTGTTTAAAGGACTTGGTAACTCCGGCCTGAGCACCAATAGTAATATCATCAGCTATTTCCAAATGACCGGCAAGACCTACCTGTCCGGCAATGACACAGCGCTTTCCAATTTTTGTAGATCCGCTGATGCCCACCAATGCGGCAATCGCAGTATTTTCACCTATTTCTACATTGTGTGCGACCTGAACCAAATTGTCAATCTTAACTCCCCGGCCTATTTTCGTTGATCCAACCGTAGCGCTGTCAATAGTTGTGCCGGCGCCAATTTCAACATGATCTTCTATAACCACATTCCCTATTTGTGGTACCTTGACATATTCCTGATCAGTATTTTTTGTATAACCAAAACCATCAGCACCAATCACACTGTTGGCATGAAGAATAACATGATTCCCGATGATACAATCCTGATAGATTTTTACTCCCGGATATATAATACAGTTCTTACCAATGGTAACATTCTTTCCAATGTAAACACCCTGCATAATTTTTGTCCCCTCGCCTATCACTGCATTTTCATTAATAACAGAAAAAGTACCGATAAATACATCACGACCAACCTGAGCGGATGGATGAACATGACTTGGCTGTTCTACACCTTCAATTGTGGTGGCAATATTCTTTCCGTTATATGCTTCAAGTAGTTTTGTAAATGCCTTATATGCATCATCTACCCTTATTAAAGTGGCAGATACCGGACGCGACAGTACAAAGCCATGATTTATGATAATGACGGATGCATTTGAAGTATAGAGATATTCTTCATATTTCGGATTTCCCATAAAACTCAGGGTATTGGGCTTCCCTTCCTCAATCTTAGATAAATCACTGACTTTAACATTGGGGTTTCCTTCAACAGTACCACCTAACAATGCGGCTATTTCTTGAGCTGAATATTCCATAATCAAATTAACAAATTCGTTTCTTTTGGATAACAAATAATATATTTTGAAACCACCTTTGACAAATTATCTCTACTTAAATTATCAGAGGCTTCAAAGATATTTTTCATCAATCCGTTTTTCATCAATACCATAATTTCTCCTTTTGCAGCATCATAAGGCAATTGCTGAACAAGATCAGTTTTCATTAAGTATCCTGCTTCCTGTGAAGATATCTGGTATTTAGTTTCTATACTTTCTCTAATCGCTTCAATAAATTCCTGAGTCGGAGGCTCCAGCGTCCATGAAGATTTTAATAATGTTCTTGAAACCAGTCGCTGACATTGCAGGCGAAGAATCTTGTCTTCAGATACTGTCCACTCCTTTACAGAAGCCATCACATCATAATCATCCAGTCGGGCAAAAATATCAACTGAATCTTTACCGGTGGAAAACGGATTCGTCAAAAAGTATTTCAACGTGGAAGTACAAAACAACGGCATCCCTCGCTGAACAAGCTCTTTAGCCCTCTGCATAATAAGCGTAAGTAACATTTCAGCAGATATAACCGTTTTGTGCAAATACACTTGCCAATACATTAATCGTCTGGCAATCAAAAATTTTTCGATAGAATAAATGCCTTTTTCTTCAATCACCAGCTGATTGTTCACCACATTCATCATCTTAATTATCCTTTCCGAACCAATTACCCCTTCAGCTACACCCGTATAAAAACTATCTCTCATTAAATAATCCAGCCTATCTGTATCCAATTGACTTGAGACCAATTGATGAAAAAATGGACGATGGTATTTTCCTGTAAAAATTTCAATGGCCAACGATAGTTCTCCCTTTAACTCTTCATTCAATAAATGCATGATTTGTAAAGAAAGTGCTTCATGGCTGATTCCTTCCATGATGGAATGTTCTAGGGTGTGAGAGTATGGTCCATGACCTACATCATGAAGTAATATGGAAATCTGAGCCGCCCTGAACTCTTCGTTGGATATACTCACCTCTTTGAGACGCAAACTTTCAAGCGCTTGTTTCATAAGGTGCATGGCACCGAGTGCGTGATGAAAACGAGTATGATGTGCTCCGGGATAAACAGTATATGACAGTCCAAGCTGGGTAATTCTGCTTAAACGCTGAAAATACGGATGATCAATTAATTGAAGAATTAATGGATCTGAAACGGTGATGAACCCGTAAACCGGATCGTTAAAAATTTTAGACTTGGACAATATAACCGGATACTATTAGTTTAACTTTGTAATATATTATCAACCCTCAAATATAGCGTAGATTATGGAAAAAATACACATCCTTTGGGCAGATGATGAAATTGAGTTGTTAAAACCCCATTTGATTTTTTTAAAAGAAAAAGGATATACTGTCGAAACAGCCAATAACGGTGATGATGCGATTGATCTGTTTACTGAAAAAGATTACGACCTGGTTTTTTTGGACGAAAACATGCCGGGAAAATCAGGCCTTGAAGTATTGGCTGAATTAAAGACTATTCGGCCTGAGGTACCTGTAGTCATGATTACTAAAAGCGAAGAGGAGCATATCATGGAAGAGGCTATCGGATCCAAGATATCAGACTATCTGATTAAGCCAGTTCATCCGAACCAAATCTTAATGTCTATTAAAAAAAACATTGATAATAAACGAATTATCACTGAAAAAACGACAATGGCCTACCAGCAGGAGTTTAGAAATATTGGAATGACCCTATCGGATGATTTAGGAGTAGATGAATGGAAAGAAATTTATAAAAAACTGGTTTACTGGGAAATGGAGCTTCAAAAATCAGGGAACCAAGGCATGGAAGAGATTTTTAATATGCAGAAAAAAGAGGCCAATCAACGCTTTGTAGATTTTATTGAAGATCACTATCTCGGATGGTTACAGCCGGATAGTAGCAAAAGTAAGCCTATTCTTTCTCATACCTTATTTAAAAATAAAGTAGCACCTTCAATCAACAGTTGTGATTCAATGTTTTTTATTGTGATTGATAATTTACGGTTTGATCAATGGAAAACCATTCAGCCAATCATTACTGACTATTACAAAGTGGAAGACGAAGATATTTACTTTAGCATCTTGCCCACAGCAACTCATTATGCTCGAAATTCAATATTTGCAGGACTCATGCCGTCTGAGATTGAAAAATTGCTTCCCAAATACTGGCTGAATGAAGATGAAGAGGGTGGAAAAAATATGCACGAAGAAGCCCTACTTGGAGAGCAGTTAAAAAGACTGGGTATGAATATTAAATTTTCATATAATAAGATTACCAATCTCGCATCAGGTAAAAAATTAAATGAAAACTTAAAAAATCTAATGTCTAACAAACTCAATGTGATTGTTTACAATTTTGTGGATATGCTAAGTCATGCCAGAACAGATATGGAGGTTATCAGGGAACTGGCAGACGATGAGCCCGCATACCGATCTATCACCCAAAGCTGGTTTGAACATTCTCCTCTCTTGGATATTATTAAAAAAGCGGCTGAACTTAAAGTTCCGGTTGTTATAAGTACCGATCATGGAACCATTCGGGTAAAAGATCCTGTTCAGGTAGTGGGAGATCGAGATACCACAACAAATCTGAGGTATAAACAAGGAAGAAATTTACGTTATAATCCTAAGGAAGTTTTTGAAATTACGGATCCGCAAAAAGGGTTTTTACCTAAACTTAATGTAAGTACAAGGTATATCTTCTCAAAAGGTGAACAGTTTTTCGCATATCCGAACAACTATAACTACTATGTTAACTTTTATCGTAATACTTTTCAGCATGGTGGAATTTCGATGGAAGAGATGATGATTCCGGTAATAAAATTAATGCCTAAATAAAAAAGGGGGATTTAAAATCCCCCTTTAATTGATTATCCCAAATATGTTCTGAGTAATTTACTTCTGGTGCTTTGACGTAGCCTTTTTAAGGCTTTCTCCTTAATCTGGCGAACACGTTCGCGGGTAAGGTCAAATTTCTCACCGATTTCATCAATGGTCAACCCATGATTCATACCGATTCCAAAATAAAGTTTGATAATCTCTTTTTCCCTTTCACTTAGTGTATCTAAGGTGCGTTCAATTTCAGTTTGCAAAGATTCTTTAATCAAATCTTTATCAGCTCGTGGAGAATCCTTATTCACCATTACATCATATAAAGTGCTTTCTTCACCAGATACAAGCGGAGCATCCATTGAAATATGACGACCTGAAATAGATATTGAATCTTTAATTTTATCTTCTGGTAAATCAAGAATTGTTGCCAATTCTTCTTCTGTTGGTTCTCTTTCAAATTCCTGTTCCAGTTTTGAAAAAGCTTTATTCAATTTATTTAAAGAGCCCACCTGATTCAATGGCAACCTAACAATTCTTGAGTGTTCAGCTATTGCCTGAAGAATCGACTGGCGAATCCACCATACAGCGTAAGAAATAAATTTGAAACCTCTTGTTTCGTCGAAACGTTGAGCCGCTTTGATGAGACCTAAATTACCTTCATTAATTAAGTCAGGAAGAGTTAGCCCCTGATTTTGGTATTGTTTGGCAACTGAAACCACAAAACGAAGGTTTGCACGAGTTAGCTTTTCAAGTGCAACTTGGTCTCCCTGCTTTATTTTTCTCGCTAATTCAACCTCTTCTTCCGCATTAATCAAATCCTCCTTACCAATTTCCTGTAAATATTTATCCAGGGATCTACTTTCTCGGTTTGTGATGGATTTTGTAATCTTTAATTGCCTCATAGAACTTTTTCGTAATTATTATAATAAAAATATTAAAAATAAACGCAAGGTGCAAAATTAACACCTTTTTGTTAATTGTCAACACAGAAACGGATTCCCTTGTGATTTATTTTAAAGATTGGCTATTTTATACAAATTAATTGAATGAATAGAACACTCTTTCGCCAGTACGATACAACCCTCCGATATAGAACATTCCTTTAGTTCCGGAAGATGCATCAACTACATCATCGGTTTTACTAATTTTCTTTCCATTGATCTCGGTAATGATAAATCCCGGCTTTATACCTGCTGCCCTCAGCTTTCCTGTGCCAACATCAACCACCTCTACTCCACCGGACAATCCTAATTTCTTCAGTTCATCAGCAGATAATGATCGGTATGATCCGCCTAACACCTGGTTGGCTTCCGCTTTTGCATCTACTAAATCAGTAGAACCTGCTTTATTTTTCAGAACGGCGACCAATTCTTTTTCCTCGCCTTTACGCTTAATTTTCAATGTAATTTTATCACCCGGGCGATACATTCCAACTTGTTCCTGTAGTTCTGATACGCTTTTTACTTTAATTCCATTAATAGACAGAATGATATCTTCCGATTTTAGTCCGGCTGTTTCGGCCGCACTTCCCGGCATAGGAGCCTCTACCCATACACCTTCAAGCTCATTGATATTTTTTTCCTGAGCAAATTCAGCTGTAATTTCTCTGATGTTCACACCCAACAAGCCTCTTTGAACTGTTCCGAACTGGATAATATCAGCCGCTACTTTATTTACCAAATTAGATGGTACTGCAAAAGAATAACCTTCAAATGAACCGGTATGAGTTGAAATTGCGGTGTTTATTCCCACCAGTTCGCCGTTAATATTAACCAATGCCCCACCGCTGTTTCCGGGATTTACCGCAGCATCTGTCTGAATAAATGATTCTATTTTATAATTCTCCTGAATAATATCAATGTTTCTTCCTTTAGCACTTACAATTCCGGCTGTAACCGTAGATGTTAAGTTAAAAGGATTTCCTACGGCCAATACCCATTCACCTATTTTAACTTGATCGCTGTTACCAAATGGCACTATAGGTAAATCTGTTGCATCAATCTTAATTACGGCAAGGTCGGTGTTGGGATCAGATCCGATTAGCTTTGCCTTATATGTTTTCTTATTATTCAGTGTCACTTCAAGCTCATCTGCACTTTCAATCACATGATGATTGGTGACGATATAACCATCCGGTGTTATAACAACACCAGAGCCAGCCCCCATTTGAGGCATAGGTTTTTGCTGAAAAGGATTACCGTAAAAAAATTGTTCAAATGGATTGAGATACTGAGTTCCTGACCTGTTCACAATTGTTTTAATGTGTACAACACCATTGACTGTTCTTTCTGCAGCCAAAGTAAAATCAGTTCCCGGAGAAATACTTGTTCCTCCATTAAAATTAACTTTCTGAAAGGAAGAATGTGTTGCGCTTTTAAAATCTGGAGCAACGGTGTTATGAGTTAAAAAATGATATGCAGCCAAAGAAAAAAAACCTCCGGCCATCGCTGTTAAAATACTTGCCATTATTTTTTTCATATCCATTCTAATTTAAAAATATGTAACGTTTAACGTAAAGAAATTATCTTTGATACATCCATGCCGGTTAATTTTTGTTAAGCAAAAGTTTCAATTCATACAACGCAAAATTATTACGGCTTTTTTTATTTAAAAGTTAAAAAAAATAAACCAAAATGCAGATTCGATTTGAAAAATATCAAGGAACGGGTAATGATTTCATTATGATTGATAATCGAGACAAGGAATTTCCTTTTATAGAATACACAATTAAAAAATTATGCGACAGAAAATGGGGTATTGGAGCTGATGGCTTAATTTTAATAGAAAATGAAGAAGGTGTAGATTTCAAAATGGTGTACTTTAATTCTGATGGAAGACCAAGTACAATGTGTGGTAACGGGGGAAGATGTGCGACTGTATTTGCTTATCATTTAGGTATATTTTCACATTTGCAAAACATAAATTTTAAAGCAGCAGATGGTTTACATAAAGGGTTTATCTTGGAAAAATTAAATGATTACGGATACCAAACAAAAATATCAATGAAAGATGTAAATGCGATTGAAGTATATGATGAAACAAGCATAATAGTTGATACGGGATCCCCTCATTTTGTAAAAAGATGGCAAGGAATCGGTCAAATAAATATTATAGATGAAGCCAGAAAAATAAGAAACAATGACAGATTTTATAAAGAAGGTATTAATGTAAACTTTCTGGAAAATGTTGAATGGGAAATACAAATTCGCACATACGAAAGAGGAGTTGAAGATGAAACCCTTTCATGCGGAACCGGGGTTGTTGCAAGCGCAATTGCAGCAGATTATTGGAATATGAATACACCTTCTAATGAAATTGTTACTCCGGGAGGAAGACTTTCAGTTGAATTTAAAAAATCAGGATCAAAATATACAGATATATTTTTAACAGGACCGGCAGAGAAAGTATTTAGCGGAAATGTTGAGATATAAAAAAAGCCTGTCATAGACAGGCTTTAATTTTTTACATACAAAATAGATTATTTTGTAGCAGGAGCAGCTTCAGTAGCAGCAGCAGCTGAATCTGGAGTTGCAGTTGCAGCAGCAGCAGCTGAATCAGCAGCAGCCTGAGCAGCAGCTGTAGAATCTGCTACGCGGATAGAATCTGCAATACGTAAAGAATCAGCACTTGAAGTAGCTGGAGTTGAATTGCTGTTACAAGCAACTAATACAGTTACAGCAAATCCCATAAATAACATTACCTTTTTCATTTTTTGTTAATTTAATTGTTAAACTTAATCAATTAGGGTGCAAATATATAAATGAAATCAAATAACAAGAAAAAAAATCAATAATATTTTAACAAAAATTTTACAAAGCACCCCTTAAAAATGCTATTATATTGATTTTTAGTTATTTAAAATTAAATATTATTTAAAAAAATATCATTAGGTTTGCAAATATGGAAAGCACAAGGCAGCAAAAAGTAGCAAGATTGGTTCAAAAAGACCTGAGTCAGGTATTTATAGAAGAGGGATCATGGATATATGGCAGGGTGATGGTTTCGATTACAACCGTTAGAGTTTCACCTGATTTATCCGTTGCCAAAATTTATCTGAGCATTTTTGGTGCTCATAATAAAAAAGAAATTATCACTAAGCTGAATGAACAGAAACCCAGAATACGTTTTCTATTAGGACAACGCATCAAAAGTCAGCTAAGAATAGTACCTGAATTGATTTTTTATATTGATGATTCAGCAGAATATGCAGAGAAAATTAATTCTGTATTAAACAATCTGCACACCTCAGGTGAAAATGAAAAAAAATAAATGATAAGTAATATTTTAAAAGATAAGTGGGAACTGCTTTCTAAAATTACTTTCAACAAAGCAATCAATTCATTTAAAATTATCCTAAGTTATTTTTTGAGCAGAAGCATCGGCAGGCCAATAATCTGGGGTCTGCCTATAAACATTTCTATTGAACCTACTACGTCCTGCAACTTAAGATGCCCTGAATGCCCTAGTGGTCTGCGTTCTTTTTCAAGACCTACAGGAATGCTTCAGCATGAAAATATGAAGCGTTGGATAAGTGATTTAAAAAATAATTTAATTTCTATCACTTTTTACTTTCAGGGAGAACCCTACCTTAATCCTGATTTTCTTTCATTGGTTAAAACAGCATCTGAAAATAATATTTATACCGTAACAAGCACAAACGCACATTATCTTAATCCCGATAATGCAAACAAGACAGTAATCTCCGGATTGAATAAAATCATTATATCCATTGATGGCGCGAGTCAGGATGTATATGAATCATATCGTATTGGCGGTAATTTATCTAAAGTTATTGATGGAACTAAAAATTTAATTCATGCTAAAAAACAACTAAAATCGAGAACACCACATATTGTATTTCAATGCGTCGTTTTTTCTACTAACGAACATCAGATAGATGATATTAAAAAAATAGGGAAAGAGTTGGGTGTTGATGAGATCACTTTTAAGACAGCACAGGTATATGATTTTGAAAATGGGAATCCTCTTATTCCTACACAAACTAAATTTTCTCGATACAGTAAAAACAACAATGGTAAATTTGAAATAAAAAACAAACTGCTCAATCACTGTTGGAAAATGTGGCATAGTTGCGTTATTACCTGGGACGGAAAAATTGTTCCCTGCTGCTTTGATAAAGATGCTTCGCATAGCTTAGGCTCTCTAAAGGATAAATCATTCGCTTCCATCTGGAATGGAAATGAATATAGTATGTTCAGGAAAAACTTATTGATTTCAAGAAAAGAAATTGACATTTGTAAAAACTGCACTGAGGGCACCAACATCTGGGCTGATTAATCCTGTAACAAATATCACATTAAGAATAATATCTTTTTTTTATTCTTGTTTCAAACTTTAAAGCATGAAAAAGCACATACAATATTTTATCTTTTTGATATTTATTACTTCAGGTGTTGCTTACAGCCAGGTTGGTAATTATCGGGTAGCAATTGAACCCAAACAAATTCAAGGGATGCCTGGCATTCAGTCGTTTGTGTGGGCACAATGGGATGGATACTGGTTAATTATTGGGGGAAGAAAAGATGGCTTGCACCGAAGACAACCATTTGCATCATTCTTAGCCAGCGGAAACAACATAAATATTTATGTAGTTCATCCTGATAATCATCAAATCTGGAGTACCGGTATTTCTTCTTTAAATACAACTGTTCAGGAACAAATACAAAGCACAAACATGGAATTCCATCAAATAGAAAATAAACTTTATATTGTTGGTGGATATGGCTATTCAGCTTCATTGGATGAACACATCACACATCCTAACATGACGATAGTTGATGTTCCCAACCTGATTCAAGCAATTATCAATCAACAAAACATTTCAAATTATTTCAGACAGATTACGGATCAGCGCATGGCGGTAACAGGAGGGCATTTAGAACACATGAACAACCAATTTTATTTGGTATGTGGTCAACGGTTTGATGGGCTATACAACCCCATGGGGCCAAACAATGGGCCCGGATTCTCTCAGAAATACAGTAACGAGATTCGTAAATTTATTTTAAATGACAACGGAAATACATTTAGTATTGATAATTATACTGCGATAAAAGATACTATACATTTACATCGCAGAGATTATAATCTGACTCCGGGATATCATTCTCAACAGGAAGAACTGATAATATGGTCAGGAGTATTTCAATATGGAGTCAATTTGCCATATCTCTATCCCATAGAAATCAACGGAAACGGATATAATCCGGCAATGGGATTTAATCAGTATTTGAGTCATTATCATTCTGCTTGTTTTGCATTATATGATTCTATAAACAATACATCTTATACATTATTTTTTGGCGGTATCAGTCAATATTATCCTGATGCAAACGGGAATCTCATTCAAGATGCAGATGTGCCTTTTGTAAAAACGGTAAGCATGGTAAAAAAAGATGCCTCAGGTAATTATTCAGAACATCAGCTGCCCATTCAAATGCCTGCATATCTTGGGGCAGGAGCCGAGTTTATTCCCAACCCTGAACTAAAAACTACATCAAATGGAGTTTGCAAATTAAATTCGCTTACTGCCGATTCTGTTTTGTTAGGATATATCGTTGGAGGAATACGTTCATCAGCTGCAAATATTTTTTTCATTAACGATGGAACTCAAAGTATTGCAGATACAACCATTACAAAGGTCTGGCTGGTGAATGACCCTTTTTCAACAACTGAAAATTTGGTTAATACACAGAAAAAAAACATCCATATTTTCCCCAATCCGGTGAAAAACAAATTTCATATTTCAATTGACGGAAAAATAGGAGAAGGACCTTTCAACATTCAAATCAAAAACATAAATGGTTCAATTGTTGAAACACGATTAATCAAAGAATGGATAAATCCTGTACTTGTTGAAACTATAAATTTAAAACCGGGAACCTATATCATTGAGATTTTAAGCAAAGATCAGCAATGGATAGAAAAATTAATGATTCATTGATTATTTATTTCCCTAATTTTTGAAAAGCATTTTTAATCATTTGCTTTTTTTCATCAAATTGAGAAAGGTCTTTTTTCAATGATAGAATCTTTTCCTCATATTGCTTCTTAATATTATCAGCATCCTTTGAATATTTAAAAAACATGAGGTTGTTCTCCAACTGATTAATTTCCTCTTCCAACTTTCTTGCGCGCATAGAAACCATTGTTCTTTCCTCTTTTAACTGTGCTTCTGCATTTTGTGCCTGCATCATGTTTTCAATCCGAATTTTATATTCTATCCTGAACAATTTATCCTTATCAATATTTAATTGCTGAAGAATTTTACTAATGGCCTGATCAAATTCTGCTTCGATAAGCTTTTTGTCTTTCATAGGTACAAAACCAATGGCAGACCATTCTGTTTGTTTTGAGCGAATAAACTCAAGATTTTCTTCGATTGACTCTTTGGTTTGAAAATTATTAACCGATTCTATCAACTGTTTTTTTAGATTCAGATTTTCAATTTCGCGATCTCCCTGTGATGCTGAATAATTCTCCTTAGCCTGAAAAAATGTATCACATGCATTACGGAAACGCGTCCAGATTTCATCTGATTTTTTTCTTTCAACCGGACCAATTTTTTTCCATTCATTTTGCAACTGTATCAATTGCTGTGTGGTATTTTTCCAGTCTGTATTATCTTTTAACGCTTCAGCTTTTTCGCACAACTGAATTTTTCTCTGATAATTACCTGTCCATTCCGATTGAATTTGTTTTAAAAGCGACTGGCGTTTCTTAAAAAATGATCTTTTGGCGTCCTTAAATCGCTCCCAAATTTCATCATTAACCTGAGAAGGAACTCTTCCTGTCTTTTTCCACTTTTCTTCAATATTTTTCAACTCAGCCTCAGCTGATCTCCATTGCTGCAATGTTTTATAATCAACTGAATTCAATTGGTCTAATTGATCACACAATTCTTTTTTAACTGATAAATTTTGTTTGCGTTGCTCGTCTCTTGATTTAACAAACTCATCTCTTCTCTCATAAATTTTCTGTACCAGTTCCTTAAATCTGTCAAATATTTCTTTTGAAATTTCTTTTGAAACCGGACCTGTTTCCCTCCATTCTTTTTGAAGCAAGTGTATCATTTCAACACTCCTTTTAACTGATGGTAATTCGAGTAGTGCTTCTGCTCTTTTAATCAGTTGTTGTTTTGCCTCCTGATTCTTTTTCATTTCAACCTCATACAATTCACGGTTGATCTGAACAAACTCATAAAATTTATCTGAAAGAAATTTATAATTTTTCCAAAGATCGTCAGCATAATTTTGAGGAACCATTCCAATCGAAGTCCATTTTTCTCTAAGAGCATTAAACTTTTCAAATGCTTTTTTAATATCTGATTCTTCAGATATAATTAATCTTAGTTCATGAACAATATCTTGCTTTGCCAACAAATTAGCTTGTAGTTCCTGTTCTTCTTTTTTTCTGATTTCATTAATTTTCTCACTGAATTTTTTCACCCAGTCTTTCAATTCAACCAAAGCATTGTCAGGGGTAAAATAGAAATCCTTCGCATCGCCACCTTCTTCAGTAAACTGGTTGAGTAAAATTAACTTTTCTTCATCCCAAATCTCCCCGAATCTTTTTTTAATGGTATAAAACTGCTTTTTAAATTCTTTCACATGGTTCTTATCCCAAACAGATGACAACCTGTCAACTAATTCACTCACCGATAAACTTTCAAAAGACTCAATCTCTTCGTCTAAATCTGAAAGCTGCTCATCTGTTTGTATTCCCGTGTCAATATTTTCCATTTCCTGAAGATTAATTTTCTCTTCATTCATTAACGGGTCTCTTTCATTGGGTTCCATGTATTCTAAAATTCAGTTTATTAAGGGTAACAAAGATAATTTTTTTAACGAATAATTCTTTTATTATTGATGATAGGTAAATGTTTGTAAATTCAACTAAAATTCTAAAATATGAAATGGTTGGTTTCTCTTATCCTTTGTTCTCAGGTATTGTATGGACAATCCTTTATTCAGAAAGATATTCATCAACTCAAGAAACACGTCATCACACTTTCTTCCGATGAGATGGAAGGCCGATTAACCGGTACTGCGGGTGAAAAAAAGGCACTTGAATATATTTCTAAGCAATGGAAAAAATATGGAATAAAAGAACACGGAGAAAAAGGATTCTTACACTCATTTGAATTCACATATCGAATTGTACCTGACGAAAACAATAAAATGTGGATTGCTAGCGTGAATAAAACAGAAGTTTCAACTACTGATTTTTATGCTGTAACAGGATCCGGATGTAAAGAAGTTTTCGCCACTTGTGTAAAAGTTGGTTATGGCATTCGATCATTAGAAAACAACTATAATGACTATGCAGGACATACTGATTTAGAAGGTAAAATATTTATCATTCAAACTGGAGATCCCGATCAGGCTTCACCGCATTCGAAGTATGCTGATTTTCATCTACAGAAAAGAATAGCGCTTGCGCTGGAATATGGTGCAGCCGGTGTTGTTTTTATTAACAGCAACCCATCTGTTGAAGATCCAGAAACAACTATATCTTCAAAAATTAAAGCCAATTCAATCCCTGTTGTTTTTTGTAAAAAACATGAGTTATTTATGAATGATGGCTTCTCTGTAGGACTAAAAATTAATTATAGCGCAGAAAAAAGAACAGGTAATAATGTGATTGGATTTATTGACAATAAAGCCGCTCAAACGATTGTAATTGGTGCACATTACGATCATCTCGGCTATGGCGATGAGGGTTCTTTATACCGCGGTGAAAAAGCCATTCATAATGGTGCTGATGACAATGCTAGCGGAACAGCGCTTATGATTGAACTATCCAATCAATTAAAAAAATCAGACTATAAAAACAACAACTATTTATTTATTGGTTTTTCAGGAGAAGAATTAGGACTCTTGGGCTCCGGAGCCTTTACTAAAAGTGAGTTAATGAACAAGTATAATATCAATTACATGATCAATATGGATATGGTTGGACGTCTCGACTCAACAGATCGTACAATTATCATTCACGGAACCGGAACATCGCCAGTATGGAATACTATTTTGAATCAGATTAAAGAAGGAAGCCTTAAAATAAAAGCGACCGAAAGTGGTATCGGGCCATCAGACCATACTTCTTTCTATTTAAAAGATATTCCTGTTCTGCATTTTTTTACAGGCACACACAATGATTATCATAAACCAAGTGATGACTGGGAAAAGATTAATCTGCAAGGCATGGCGAATATCGGCAATTATATTCTGGCAATTATTCGTGAAACAAATGACGATGGTAAAATTGCTTTTACAAAAACAAAAGAACCAGAAGGTGGTAAGGTAAGTTCATTTAAGGTTTCGCTTGGAGTAATTCCTGACTATTCTTACGAAGGAGAAGGCATGAGAATCGATGGCGTAAGCGAGGGGAAACCCGCACAAATAGGCGGACTTAAAGCAGGTGACATCATTATACAAATAGGTGATGAAAAAGTAAAAGACATATATGCATATATGGCTGCTCTCGGTAAATTTAAAAAAGGAGAAGATACTACTATAAAAATTAAACGGGCAAATGAAGAGTTGAAAATGAATATCAAATTTTAATTAAAGTGTAAAATAAACACTTAATTATTTTTAATCATTTCTAAAGAAGAAACAAGGCTTTCTGACATATATGTGATCCAATCACCATGATGATTATTTGATATCATATATAATTCAATTTTTTTAAATTTCTTCTCTAATTGTTTAGATTTTTCATCACCCATCACCATACATGCAGTTGCATAAGCATCCGCTTCAGCACAGGTTTTGGCTAGTACAGAAGCGCTTAGTAAGCGATGCTGAACGGGATATCCCGTCTCAGGATCAATGGTATGAGAATAACGTATTCCGTTTTTCTGATAAAATTTTCGATAGCTCCCGGATGTTGCAAGTGCTTTGTTTTGCAATGAAACGATTGCCATGAGTTCACGGGTTTCACTTGTAGAAACAGGCTTATCGATACCTATTCGCCAAGGCTTCATTTCACTGTTTAATCCCTTGGCAATAACTTCTCCTCCAAGCTCAATCATATAATTTGAAATTTTTAGCGAATCAAAATATGCAGCAATCACATCTACCGTATAACCCTGTGCAATGGCATTAAAATCAAGCATTGCTTTTTTATTTCGTTTTGAAAGAAAAAACTTATTTTTTTTATCTTTTTTTATTGAAAACAGATTAAAGTTACTGATAGAAAGTAACGAATCAATTTTAAGCGAGTCAACAATTTCAGGATGAGCAATTTTATCTGATCCAAATCCCCAGTATTGAATCAAAGGATAAATGGCAGGATTAAACGCGCCATCGGTTTCCTTATGAATTCGTTTTGACAGTTCAAAAACATCATAAAAATATGTATCAACTTCTATAATAGAATCACTTAATTTATTCACTCTTGATATTATTGAAGAACTGTCATATAAAGACATTGAACAATCAATCATTTTAAAAATCTGAAGTACTCTTTCCTCAATATCAGGACGAGCCTGATTACTTACGTAACTAATATAAAAAGTGGTACCTTGCGCATACCCATTAAATGATTGTACTGGCTGTACAGATTTATTTTCGCAGGAGAAAAAAACAATAAGTAACAGGAATAAAAAATAGCGCATCATCTTCATTTATTACGATTGAACAGTGGGTCATTTTTCATTATACACTCATGCATCATATCAAAGACCTTTTGTTTTAATGCCGGCAAATCATCATCAGTCATTCCTTTAGTATCTATTGGCGGAAGATAATATGCGCTAATTAAACCTGGTTTTATAAGAAAAGAATTCATTGGCCATATACTTCTCGCTCCAACAGTAACTACAGGCATTATCGGCTGTTGCATATCGATAGCAATTTTAAAGGCCCCTTCGTAAAATTCTTTTAATGGTAACGCCGTTCTGTTTCTTGTACCTTCGGGATAAATAAAAATATGTATGCCGTTTTCAAGGGTTTTTTTTAAATTAAATAAACTCTTTCTGCGGCTTTCCTTGTCTTTACGATCAACAGTAACAGACATAACTTTAAACTGCAAACCAAGAATAGGGACTTTTAGTAATTCCTTTTTTGCCAATGGTTTGGTACCGACAGGTAACATGTAAGGTGCAGTTATTAAATCAAGATTGGTGGAATGATTACTGACTATAATACATGGCGGATATTGATCTCTAATTTCTTTACCATATACCTTCATACGTACTCCGGAAATGGTAAAAATTGCACCGATCCATACCTTCATAAATCTGAAAATTGGCATGTGTGCTTTTTTTCCCATCAATAAGGATAAGATTATAGTTGCAGTAAAGCCGAGCGTAAGCCCTGATGCATAAAGCAATAAAAAATATAATGTATATATAGCCTGAAATGGATATAGCAAGTACTTCATAATTACGTATTCAATGCATTTGATAAAAATTTAATAAAAGCCAAAGATTCTAAATAATGTTCAACAATAAATTGATCGAGATTTTTCATCGTAACATATTTTTCACCCCAATACTCTTTCCAAAAATAGAACTGCTTATTGTATATCAGCGGATTTTCTAATGCTGCATTTTTAAATTCTATGGGCAACAATTTGTTTTTTTCTCCATGTATCTCTCCAATCTTTTTTTTGAATCCAGGATTTTCAATCAAATTGATAAATTTTGATGATTGCTCTTTCATTGCTTGTCGAATCAATTGTATAGCCTGCTTATCGGGCATATACAATCCACCACCAATCATTAATCCTTCTGCAGAAAGTTGAAAATAAATTCCATCAGGATTGTTCCAGTCTTTCTTATGAGTAGTAGAAACTGACGCTGCCATGTGTAATTTATACGGAGACTTATCTTTTGAAAAACGAACATCTTTATTGATTCTAAACACTGCATTTTTTACAGGCTGATCAAATGATTCATTTACTTCTTTCAACTGCTGAATCACATTTTCCACCAATAAATAAAACGACGCCTTTACCTCTTCTTCATATCTCTGACGATTAAGATCAAACCAATCTTTGTGATTATGGACTGATAATTCCTTGAAAAACTGAATGTATGACTTACCAATTTGCATAAAACGAATGTACAATTAAAATAAAATCAAAAAAAAGGATATGTTATTTTGAAAATTTAGGGGTTACAAATACTTCAACTACCTTTGTAGTGTGAAAAGTTATTTATTTCTCTTACTCCTTTCATTCATTTGTATTTCTTTAAGCAGTCAGATACCCTCAACCTGTTTTGAAATAGAAAGCATTTTAGTAGATGCCTGTGTATCCGGAAGTCCTTGTAATAATTCAAGTTCACCTTCATGCAATTGCGAAGGTAAAAATGAGATGGTTCGATTTCAGGTCGGCCCGAACAATCTGAATACATCAAATTTATTTGTTGACTGGCCAAACAATTCATTTCAGGGGGTATGTCAAAATAGTATTACAGCATCACTTGTGAGTGCTATGAATTCAACGGTACAGAATTGTGGTCTATTTATGGAGCCAATTGCAGGCGTTTTACCTGCAGGAAAAGAGGTGCTGCTTGTTACATCAACTGATTTTTGTACGGGTGCACATTCATGGGCAGGATTATCGGATACGGTGTATGTTATTTTTCAATGTTCAGGTAATTATCAGGGGCATTTTGCCAATTATGGTTCGGGGTTGCGAACATTAGCAATGAGTTTTGGATCAGGATGTTCTGATCAGGTAACCTATGACAGAAGTTTACTCGTTAATCAGGCCGGATTCCCGGGGGCACAAGATGGTGGAAGAGTTGACTTTAACTGGAATGGAGTCGCCTCTTATGATAATGACGGATGCAATGCTCCTGTAACTCCGCAATTAGTAAATGCAGGAAATAATCAAACCATTTGTGCAGGTAGCAGTATTAATCTTTCTGCAAATGTTCAGGGAAGTTTTACTTCTTTTCAATGGAGCGGAGGAAATGGAACCTGGACAAATGCAAATCAAACCAATGCAACTTATCAATCATTACCCTCAGAAAATGGCAATATAAATCTTACATTTTCTGCTACCAATTGTAACGGAACAGTTACTGATCAATTGGTATTAAATGTAATTTCTGCTCCAACAATTTCAATTACGCCATCTGATACAATAGAAATCTGTGAAGGAGAAACAATATTGCTTACAGCCAACGGATCAGGAAATATTGTTTGGAATAACGGAGCAACAACGCAGACAATAACAGTTTCAAATGAGGGAACATATACAGTAACAAATTCTAATAATTGCGGAAGCTCAACAGCAACAGTAACTGTAATTTTTGGTGGTGCATTGCCCATAGCAGCAATTACTGCAAATCCTTCAGCACAGGTTTGTGAAGGTGAGAGCATATTACTGAGCGTCTCTCCCAATCTAAATCTGATATGGTCAACAGGAGAAACTCAATCCATGATTGAAGTTAATTCAGCTGGCACATATTCTGTGGTGGTTAGCAATAGTTGTGGAACCGATACCGCTTCTATTAATATTAGTTACATCTCATTACCTGATATTTCAATTCTTGAGGGAGATATGATTTCTCTCTGCGAAGGCGAATCAACCGTAATCTCTGCATCCAGTTCACAAAATATTGTCTGGAATAATGGTAGTAACAATCCTACAATAAGCATCAATTCACCGGGAATATATTATGTTGTGCAGCAGAATCAGTGCGGATCAGATACTGCATTTGTAACTTTGAGCATTGTACCATCACCCATCGCCTCTTTTACTGCAAGTCCAACATCAGGAATAGTTCCACTCACTGTTTCAACTCAAAATAATAGTATTGGAGCTAATCAATATTTCTGGAATTTTGGTAATGGTTCAAATTCAAATGATTTCGAACCTCAATTTACTTTTAATGCTACTGGGGAATATATTGTTTCTCTAATAGCAGAAAATAATATTGGTTGTACAGATCAAGATACTGTTATGATCATCGTGAATCCTTGTCCTTATGAAATTACACTTCCTAATACAATGTCTGATAATAACGACGGATTAAATGACAATATCAACTGGTCAGGCAACTGTATTGCAAATATCACAACAACAATTTACAACCGATGGGGAATATGTGTTTTTACTTCGCATTCTTTATCTGATAATTTTACAGGAGATGGATTAGCAGAAGGTGTTTATATGTATATAATATCCACAACAGATTTGAATGGAACACCACATCAACACAAAGGATTCATTCATTTATTCAAATAGAAAAGAGGGCATGTCCTTATACATGCCTGCTGATAAAGCGATAAATTTTTGATGAAACAAATCTGGTTTATTGTATTGAAGCACTTGCTTATCAAAGGTAAGCACTTCACCTCCAGAAGCCCTCAACACAGCGTGACCAGCGGCGGTATCCCATTCATTTATTCCTGCTAATCGAGGATAAAAATGAGCAGAACCTTCGCTCACTAAACAAAACTTTAATGAACTTCCTACGCGAACTAAACTCAAATTTTCGATGTGTTTTCCTATCCTTTCAATATATGCAGAAGTCAATGTATTCATTCCGGAATACGAACCAACAACCTGAATATTTTTTACATCTTCAAACGGCAGTGATATTCCCGATTCAAACAAATCCTGAACATCGTCAATCATTTCTAAGTGATTCACTTTTACTGCCCCCATTCCTACAATACCTGCATATCCAGAAGAAAGCGCAGGGGCGATAACTATTCCCAACACAGGATAGCCATCTTGAATCAATGCAATATTTACCGTAAAGTGATTGCTTTTTTTTATAAATTCTTTTGTACCATCAATAGGATCAACCACCCAAAGGAGCGATTCGTTTTTCCGTTCATCAAATGAAGCATTTACTGTTTCTTCAGATATGATTTTAATCCCCGTTAATGATAGGTGTTTAAAAATGATTTCGTTGGCTTCAAGGTCAGCTTTAGTTACAGGACTTTCATCTGATTTATGCATCACTTCAATCTTTCCATTAAAGTAATTCATTATGCTTTGTGATGCTTCAACAGCTCCATTCCATGCAGACAAGAAATGTTGTAAAAGTTCTGCACTCATTTTTTTCGTCTGAGTGTTTGTTCTATCAACATTGTAATCACATCAGATTCTTTTAATCCTGCCGCACGTATTTGCTGAGGTATGATGCTGGCTTTTGAAAAGCCGGGAATGGTATTTACTTCCATAAAATAAGGCGTTGCACCTTTCAGCATAAAATCAATTCTCACCATGCCCGAAAGATTTAACAATCGATAAACTTCAATCGTTTTTTCCTGTATTTTTTTATATGTGTTAGCATTGATTTCTGCCGGAGTGACCTCATTCGATTTCCCTTCATATTTCGCTTCGTAATCAAAAAAATCATTCAATGGAATAATCTCTGTTACGGGCAAAGCAACAATATCTTTTCCATTAAAAAAAACACCGCAGGTTACTTCTCTGCCTTTGATGAACTCTTCAACTATAACTTCGTCATCATGCTGAAAAGCTTCTTCCATTCCATTTACCAGTTGTGCTTTGGTGTATGCCTTCGTAGTTGCTACACTGCTTCCGCCATTATTCGGTTTTACAAAGCAGGGCAATCCAAGCATTTTTACCATCTTGTCTATATCTATGGTAGCCTCTGTAGATCTAACCAAAACAGATTTTGCGACATTCAATCCGGCATCACCGCATATTTTTTTACTTATGTATTTATTCATGGTAACCGCCGATTCAAACATTCCCGGAGAAGTGTATGGCACGCCAATCATATCTAAATAACCCTGTAATTTTCCATCTTCTCCCGGAGTACCATGTAAAATAATATAAGCTGCATCAAACTTTATTCTTTTTTTTGCTTTTATAAAAGAGAAATCATTTTTATCTACAGTATATTTTTTTCCGTTATCCCAAACCTCCCAGGCATTTTTGCTAATGACAACTTTATAGGACTCGAACTTTTTTTTGTTGATGGTCTGCATCACCATTTCAGCACTTCGTAATGAAATGTCATACTCGCCTGAATATCCACCGGCCACTACTGCGATGATTTTCATAGATTAATTATTTATCTCAAAGGTATTGTGAACAGTTATAATTTATTATTTACATGATTGATTATTTTCACGAATACCATGTTAATAAGCTACTCTTTATGTGAACGTTGAAAATTCATGGTTTATTCTTATTTTTACAAGGTTTTAATTCAAATGAATAACTTGCTATCACAGTTAAAAAATAAAATTTTCTGGAGACATCTTACAGGAGCAATCTTGTCTGCATTGCTGATTACTGTATTGATTTTTTTATCCTTCAGATGGTACACACATCATAATGAATCCATCGATGTTCCTGATTTATCGGGGCTAAGCATTGAAGATGCAACAAGAATACTTGAAGAGAATAACCTTCGTTTAGAAACCATTGATTCGGTATATGAAGTACCGGAAGAACTGGAATCGGTAAAGCCCGGAGGAGTAATTGATCAAAATCCTTCTGTAGGAGAAAAAGTAAAACGCAATCGCCGGTTTTATATTGTTGTACGTTCAAGTACACCGCCTATGGTTGAGATGCCCAATCTGATTGATCTTTCACTTCGTCAAAGCATAGGTATTTTAGAAGCTAAAGGATTAAAATTTGGGGTGGCCATCAAAAAGCCCGGACTTCCTCCTGTTATGAAACAATTATATAAAGGAAGAAATATTGACAAAGGAACAAAAATTCCTAAAGGATCCGTGATTGATCTTTGGGTAGGAGAAGGAGGAAGTGATGTGAGAGTTGCAATACCTAATTTAATTGGTCTTAAAAGAAATGAAGCTATTTCTGCATTGACTACTTTAAATCTGAATATTGGTGCTGAAATATTTACTGCCGATGTAACAGACAGTTCAAAAGCAGTTGTAATCAGACAATCGCCACCTTCAAGTGAAGAACCCTCCATGCCAGAAGGCAGTGATGTTGATTTATGGTATGGGAATTAAATTAAAACTGATGAAAAAAAATTCAATACTGATTCATTTCATTTTTTTCTTTTTGTTCTTGCTATTGCCTTCTCTATTTCTTCATGCGCAATTAATAGGAACAAGCCCCATTGAATATAATCCTGAAAAATTTATTCAATCGTCAAATTCAATGTATGATGAAAATGATAATAAAACACTTTATCCCTTAGGGTCGAACAACTATTATATTTTTGACACAATTTCTCTTCCGTTTGTTGATGATTTTTCCACCAATAAAATAAAGAAATATAATACGTGGGATTTACCGACTGCAGTAGATTCAACTGCTAAAATTTATACTATTCAACCTGTGCCTGCTGCATTCCCATTTAATTATTCGCTGACCACAACCTATTCCTATTTCCCAAACTACGCAACAACTCCTCCTTCCGTTGATTCTGTGATCAATAATTCGTTCACTTATATCACTTATGGTGATAATACAAATCCTTTTATTCCGATGGATACATCGATCCTTTGGGAAATCAATACAAAAAGGTTTTATTATGATACGGCAACATCCACTATTGACTCTTTGCTCATTTTTCCTGATGGTACACTTACCGATGATTCAACACAATTAATACATGTATATTTCCCGAATAATGACGGCGCACTATGGATTGATAATTTTGCTTACATCAATAATTCAATGGCGGTAAATCCACCAACAATTGGTGTTGTTACTTTTGATGGCACCAACGAATTCGGTAAAGCTTATGTTCCCGGTGGTGTTAGTAGTTTCGGAGCCAATGATTATTTCACCTCCAAGCCAATTCATTTGAATTATCCCGCTTCAGACAGTATTTACTTAAGTTTTTTTTATCAGCCTCAGGGAATCGGGTATGAACCAGCACCGAAAGATTCTTTGGTAGTAGAATTTTATGATGTTGATCAAAGAACATGGATACATATATTAAATATTCTGGGTGATACATCAACTGCATTCAAACAGAAATTGATACCGATTACAAACGCTCGCTTTTTAAAAAGTGGATTTCAATTCAGATTTAAAAACTGGGGTAACCGCTCGGGTAATATGGATCACTGGAACATTGATTATGTTCGACTGGATCGCTTGAGAAATATCAATGATACGCTGATTGATGATGTCGCTTTTGTTTATCCACCGGCATCTATTTTGCGTAGATATCGCGAAATGCCATACACACAATTTACACAACTGGATGTAGATCCGAAATGGGAAAACTACATGACAAATCTCAGTAACACTCCAAAAGAAATCTGTTACAAATTTATATTCAGTGACCAAGATGGAAATGTGCTCAACCGATATACTGAAGATTATACACCCCTCAGCTCAGACACCAATTTTATTCAGCCATACATTACTAACGGATACGCAGATTATCCACGTTTTATTCAACCCGATTTTAATTATAATTTTCAGAGTAACGGATGGTTACCTTTAACAGACAGCACCACTTTTAATGTAAAAAATTACATCATCAATCTGGATTCAGATATACGTCAGGAAAATGACACCTTTCTGTTGACGCAACGCTTCTTCTCTCATTTTGCTTATGATGATGGCACTGCAGAGCAGGCCATTTGGCTAGGCACTCTTGGCTCAATGGCTATGAAGTTTAAAAACAATTTTCCGGATACTTTACGTGCTGTTCAGTTTTATTTTAATCCGCTGAAAGATGATGTGAGTTCACGCTATATTGATATCAAAGTATGGAGCGATCTTACACCAACCACTAATGAACTTTATTCAGAAAAAAGACAAATAAAAATTTTACCGAGCGATACAATGGCTTATATCAATCCTGTAAATAATGGATATAGTACTTACATCTTAGAAGAGCCTGTTCCTTTGCCTGCCGGAGATTTTTATATTGGCTGGTATCAAAATCAAACATTTAAAATCAATCTCGGATTTGATAAAAATACAAATAGCAAGCAATATTCATTTTATAAAACAACCGGATCATGGGATACGTTATCACTCGATGGCTCACTGATGATTCGGCCAATACTTGGTTCCGCAATAACCAAATCACAAATCGGATGGGATGAAATAGATACAAATGAAGAGATAATTGTTTATCCTAATCCTGCTGATGAATTTATTTCAATACAATGGCCATCAGCAATTCAAATGCATGAGATTGTTTTGTTCGATATTAACGGTAAAGAAGTGCAGCGTCATGTAAACCCACAAACGCATACAATCGATGTAAGCAAATTAATTCCAGGAGTATATGTTATCCGCTGCCAAATACAGCAAAACGAATTTACACATCATAAAATTATCATTCACTAATGCCAGTGAACGAAGTATGGGATGAGTCAGAAGAAACCGGCAATGATGACCTTTACGAACATCATCGGTTTATTGTAGATAAAGGACAAGATTTGCTGCGTATTGATAAGTATCTGGGTTATAAATTAGAAAAAACATCACGCAACCGCATCCAAAAAGCAGTAGAAGCCGGAGCCGTAGTAGTAAATGATAAACCGGTAAAAAGTAACTATCGGGTAAAACCAAGAGATGTGATTTCGATTGTATTTGCACATCCACCACATTCCAATTTACTTGTTCCGGAAGAAATGTCATTAAATATCATGTATGAAGATGCAGATCTGCTGATTATCAACAAACCTGCAGGGCTGGTAGTTCATCCGGGACATGGAAATTACTCAGGCACACTGGTGAATGGTTTGTTATATCATTTACAACAACTACCTGTTGCTTCTCATGAAAAATCAGGACCACTTGACGAAATTCGACCGGGCTTAGTGCATCGCATCGACAAAGACACATCGGGTTTGATGGTGATTGCAAAAAATGAAATTGCAATGACATTGCTGGCCAAACAATTTTTTGACCGCACCATTCAACGAAAATATATTGCACTGGTATGGGGAGATGTGAAAGAAAATGAAGGCAGAATTGAAGGAAATATCGGCAGAGATAAAAAAGATAGAAAAGCCATGGCTGTCTATCCCGAAGGAGATGAAGGGAAACACGCGGTAACTAATTATAGAGTTATAGAACGATTCGGATTTGTTACACTGGTAGAGTGTAAACTGGAAACCGGAAGAACTCATCAGATTCGTGTTCACATGAAACATATCGGACATACACTGTTTAATGATGATCGATATGGCGGAAAAAAAATATTAAAAGGAATTGAATCGGCGAAGTACAAACAATTTATAGAAAATTGCTTTGAAATGATCCCCGGACAGGCACTACATGCAGCCACTTTGGGTTTTATACACCCCACCACTGAAAAAGAATTGTTTTTCGAAGCAGCACCTCCGGAAGGATTCAAGTTGTTAATTGAAAAATGGAGAAACTACAGCAAATCGATATTAAAAGTGTAAATTATACACTTTGTTACATGTCTATAAAATTCATCAGCTGACGAAAACGGTCATTCATATCATCATCCTGACTTGTTTCCATGAATAATCCTTTAATTGTGTAATTATAACGAGAGAATGTAGCAATAATTGCCCGCAAATCTGTTCTGTTTAATTTTAACACTACTTCTATTTTAGTAGATTCAGGGATGGTATTGATGTAACTACTTAAAATTTTACAATCGTTACTTTCCACGATATGTGCAATCTGAGAAAGATTATAATCTCTTTCATTGAGCTCTAATACAAGAATAGCTCCCGGATCTTTAATAGAAGATAATTCTGCGAGTTTTTTAACCAGATCAGTAATTGTAATGATGCCTAAATAATTTTCTTTATCATCGAGTACAGGCACCAGCGATAAATTCATTTGCGCAACTACGCGTATCACTTCATAAATGTGCTGGCTTGATTTTACATACGGCTTGTAAAGAGACAGCCGATGATTCCCCAATGGCTCTTCGGGAGAATTCAGATTAAAAATATCCTCTTCAGAGATTACTCCCAGCAGTTCCTGATGGTTTACAATAGGTAAATGAGAGATGCGAAATTCTTCCATCCATGCCATCGCTTTCAACCCACTATCTGATGTTTTTAATGGCGGGATTTCATTTGAAATGAGTTCTTCAGCAATCATAATTCTGCACTTTCTTTTTTTCTAAACGCTATTTTAACTTATTTCGTTGTCCGTAAATATATTTATTAAAACAAAAGAGCACCTCTGTTGGTTCTTAAAAAACATCAAACATGATTAAACTTAGTGTAAATATCAATAAAGTAGCAACACTGAGAAATGCCCGAGGCGGGAATATTCCTAATGTTCTACAGGTAGCACTTGATTGCGAACGGTTTGGTGCCGATGGAATTACAGTTCATCCCAGGCCAGACCAGCGTCACATTCGATATTCTGATGTTGTTGCATTAGCTCCGGTATTGAACACAGAATTTAATATCGAAGGAAACCCAACCCCTGATTTTATTGATTTAGTAAAAAAAATAAAACCGGCGCAAGTTACACTCGTTCCCGATGCTCCCGATGCCATAACATCTAACGCAGGTTGGGATACGATAAAGTTTAAAGATTTTCTGAAAGAAGTAATTGCTGAATTTAAAAAAGAAAATATTCGCACTTCTATTTTTATTGATCCTAAAGAAAATATGGTTGAACACGCTGCGGAAACAGGTGTTGATCGTATTGAACTATATACTGAAGCTTATGCCAGTGAATATTTTAATGATAGAGAAAAAGCAATTTCTCCTTATATAGCAGCTGCAAAATGCGCCAATAAGGTAGAACTTGGAATTAATGCAGGTCATGATTTGAATGCAGACAATCTGCATTATTTTGCATCAAAGATTCCCGGATTGCTTGAAGTATCCATCGGACATGCTTTAATTGCAGATGCATTGTATTTCGGACTGGAAAATGTTGTTCAGATGTATAAACGAAATTTGATGATTGATTAAGATGAAATTATTTTTCAGAAAATGGGGAGAAGGACAACCTCTTTTTATTTTACATGGATTATTTGGTACCGCAGATAATTGGAACACTCTGGCTAAAACTTATGGTGAAAAATACTGCACGTATGCCATTGATTTGAGAAATCATGGCCAATCGCCACACAGTGAAGAATGGAGTTATGCCCTGATGGTTGAAGACATAATAGAATTAATGAAGGACGAAGGATTAGAACACATCCATTTGATGGGACATTCAATGGGAGGAAAAGTTGCGATGTTTATGGCCTGTAAATACCCTCAGTTGATTGACAAATTAATTATTTCAGATATTGCACCCAGATATTACCCGGTGCATCACACAGAAATTATTGATGCACTTCATTCTGTACCACTTCATATTATTTCTTCAAGAAAAGAAGCAGAACAAATACTTGAAAAGAAAATTTCAGATGTTGATATCCGACAATTTTTATTAAAAAATTTATATTGGAAAGACGAGCGGCTGGCTTGGCGTTTTAATCTTGATGTAATCAGCAGTAACATCGAAGAAGTTGGTAAAGCACTTGAACAAGAAGATCGATTTGAAGGCTATACATTATTTATTCGAGGAGAAAAAAGCAATTACATTTCGATTCAGGATGAAATAGAAATTCAACATCATTTTCCCTACAGCAAAATAATAACTATTGTGAATGCAGGGCATTGGGTGCACGCAGAAAATCCTAAAGAATATTTAACTGAAACAATTCATTTTCTAAACAGTTAGCATAGTATTTTTCCTATTACCAAATCGTTGTTTTTCTATTTTACATTTTTTATTTATTATTTCTTAGTATTAATGCTAAAATATATTGTAGGAAAATTAATTTTGCAGCTTGAAAAAAAATACTGCAAATGACCAAACCAATCTATTTTTCAACTTGTTTCTTCTTTTTTTTATTGGTGTTACAGACTGATTTCATTTATTCAAATAACATTCAGGTAACCAACGTAACGCTTACATCACAAAACACATCTGCAGGAGCAAACAACAGCGCTAATTATACCCATATTCAATTTGATGTGCAGTGGGAAAATTCCTGGAGATTATCCTCCGGTCCATCAAACTGGGATGCCGCATGGATATTTGCAAAATTCAGGGTGGGTGGATCCGATCCACAGTTTAGTAATGTGAGTAGCAGTGGTACAACCGTTACCGTAAGCAGCACTTCTCAGCTTAGGGTAGGAATGCCTGTACGTGTAACCTCCGGCACAGGAACACTTGTTACCAATACTACCATTTCAAGTATTACCAACAGCACTCAATTTGTTGTTAGCAATACTCCAACTGTTGCATTGCTTAATGCTACAATTATTTGTACTAGAGTCTGGGAGCATGCCTGGCTTAATAATTCAGGGCATACAGCAACAAGTGGCACAACCATTTCAAATGGACTTGTAACACCATCGTCTTCATTTAACGCTACTACCAATCCTGTAATTGGTATATTTATATATAGAGATGCAAACGGAAGCGGAACATTTAATGGAACCGGAACCACCCTTCGCTGGAACTATGGTGCCCATGGAATAAAAGACAATCAGATTGTAGATGTAAGAGTTTATGGTATTGAAATGGTATATATTCCACAAGGAAGTTATAGTGTAGGCGATGGCTCTGTGACCAGTGTAGCAGGAAACTTCAGGGATGGCGGTAGCAATATCCCATTTTTAATTAGTAGTGAGGCCGCAATAACATTGGGAGGAACAACCGCTGGCAACTTAGCCAATAACAATAATAGCGGAATGCATACAGCAGATGATTTTAATAATACAACAACACAAAATCTTCCTGCAGAATTTCCAAAAGGATACAATGCATACTATTGCATGAAGTATGAAATTTCACAACAACAATGGATTGATTTTTTTAATACACTGATTCCACGCCAAAAAACTACTCGTGATATAACTTTTAATAAAGGAACCGATGCTTTGCATTATTCCAATAATAATGTCAACTGGGACGCAACCAATACATTTTCAGATGCTACGCTCAATAATGGCACTTATGGTAATACCGCAATGACTTGGCTTAGCTGGGCTGATTTTGCGGCATACCTGGATTGGGCGGGATTACGGCCAATAACAGAATTGGAATACGAAAAAATATGTCGCGGAACACAAACACCTGTCGCAGATGAATATCCATGGGGAACGAATACGATTTATACAATATCGGCGCTTAATTCTTATTATTCTATCAGCAATGAAGGGGAAGCCAATGAAGGTATTTCAGCCAATTACAGCACTACATCCGGGAATGCACATTATGGAATAGTTTATAATTATGATGGGGTGAGACGAGTAGGTGTGTTTGCAGCCAATGCCAGCAATACAGGAAGAATTACCTCCGGAGCAAGTTATTACGGATTAATGGAGTTGGCTGGTAATGTTTTTGAACGCACCATTTCTGTTGGCAGATCAGAAGGACGATCATTTACCGGAGCACATGGAAACGGGGCTCTTACTAGCGCTGGTGATTACAATGTAACAGGATGGGGATCTACCTCTGGTACACAATCCGGTGTTCGAGGTGGTGGATACGATGACATCTCATCCCGTTTAAGAGTATCAGATCGATACCTTGCATCAAGCAGTGCATTGAGTGCCGGAGGTTTTAAAAGTGGAGGAAGAGGAGGAAGAACGGCTCCGTAAAATGTATGAATTGTATGTCTTTAAAATTTAATATTACTTATCTTCTTTTTTATTTTACTGCGGCTGTTTCATCTATTGCCCAAAATGAGCCATATCTCGGTGGCAATGGGAGGGGTGATGTAGCAACACAATTGAGTACGGAATATCTTGATGGCACAACAGCTACTCCATACAGATTAAATTTCTTTAACCAGCCCCCTCCAACTACTTATATTGGCAATACCTTCAACTGTAATGTTGAGATCATTTATACGGATTCAACACGGGTAACTACTGCTTCCAATGCAATAACCCTCTCAATTGGGTATAATCCCGGGAACAGTACTCTTTCCGGCACTGCCGTTCTAAATGCAACAAACGGGCTGGCAAGCTATACCGGATTAGGATTAAATAATCCCGGAACTGATTATACATTGACAGCATCTGCTTCAGGATTTTCAAATATTACATCCCATCCGTTTGATATATATTCAAATATTTATTTAGGAGGTGTCGGACGAGGTGATGATGTGGATGATACAAACGCAACCCTACTTGGCAAAAATGCATGGGTAAGCACCACTACCACAGACTGGGCTACTACTTCAAATTGGATGCATGACCAGATTCCGGCTCATAACGAGAATGTATTAATTGCAGAATGGGCCACAAAAAATTTACATCTAGATCAATCACGCACCATCAGAAATTTAGATTTTAATCATGTAGGTCTGAAAGTAGTTCTTAATGACGTTGACCTTACAATTACAGGAGATATTACTTCTGCTGATGCTAGCAATTATATTCGATCAAACGGTACGGGAAATATCAAGCGAACAGTAAATCAAAGTCAAGCATTAGAATTTCCCATCGGGAACAGTACTTACAATCCATTAACCATAACCAATAACTCAGGATCCTCTGATTTATTTTCAGTTCGTGTTTCAGATCAGATTGAATTCCCTACTTCCTTTTTATCGCTGGCTTCTTATGTAAACCGAACCTGGAATATTTCGAAAGCAAATCCCAATGGTGGTCCCGGCGTTGATTTAATTTTCAACTGGAATGATCAGGAAGAAGTAGGTACACTCACTATCCCTGTATTAAATCACCATAACGGATCAGTATGGGAAGTGGCCAGTCCTGGAACTAACACGTCTTCATTAAACACTTTAACCTATACCGGATATACCGGAAGTTTTTCTCCTTTTGCCATTGCAGATCAAAACACTCCCCTGCCCGTAGAACTGGATTATTTAATCACCACATGCCATCAATATCGTCCCGTTATTCAATGGCAAACTTTTAGCGAAATCAATAACGATTATTTTTTGATTGAACAATCAGATGATCAAAATACATGGGAAAAATTAGATATAATTGATGGTGCCGGGAACAGCAATCAAATGATTGCGTATCAATTTGAATATACAAAACCACTTGATGCAACTCTTTACATTCGTTTAAAACAAGTTGATTATAACGGAACAACTGAAATCATCGGAACAAAATCATTGATACCGTGCGATGATGAAAGTAACATCCAGGTTTATCCTAATCCTACGCATGGCGAAATTCACTGGAGCGGATTCGATGCGCTCTCTTCAATATCTATTATCAATCAATTTGGAATAACGGTTTCAACTTTTACCTCATCTGCTGATGGTAACGGATCGGAAATAATCTCTGTATCACCCGGTGTTTATTATATTCAGGGAATAAAAAACAAAACGATAACAACTGAAAAACTTATTGTTTACTAAACAAAAAAGGTAGCATTTCTGCTACCTTTTTTATTTGATCATAATAATTTATTATTGATACTCTGGATCTAATTCAGGCTCAGCCTCATATCCATCTTCATTTGTAGGCCCTGTAGGCGCATCAGCCGGACCATCTGTGGATACATTTTCTACAACTCTAGAGGAATGTATATAACCTTCTACGCCATCTTCCATACGTACTTTTTTATATTCACCTTCAGTTCCAATCACCTGAAAGGTAGTACCTTCATAAACCTCTTTAATAATTTCTCCATCTGGAGTTGCACGTAAATTAGAGTATCCATCCGGATCAGAAACAGTATACCATAAACCATCAGTTGTTTCTGCTGTTGTTTTTTCTGGTTCAGATGGTATTGAAAGATCTTTTCTTCGATTAACAAGAACATTTAATGAATCAACACTCTTCTTCAATTTAGGAATACGCTGAGCCCAAAATTCAGCATAGGTTTGAGTTGTGCCTTCAATTTTAAAATTACTGTTATGATTAATTTTTAAAAGCACTTCATCTATATTCATCATGCGTTCTAATGAAGATTCTTCCGCATGATTCTCTTCCGTTTCAGATGACATATTGTTCATTCTCTTTTCTGATTCAAAAGCAACGAAACTTGTATTTTGAATAGTATCAGCAGCAGTCCAAGTTATAAAATCAAGAATAAGTTTTTCATTAACCAAATTCTCTGCATGTAAATTATAAGCATCTTTTTTAGGTTTGAGATACATAAAATATACAACAGAAAATGCCAGCGATAATATCCAGATTAAAATAGAAAGGCTCACCTGCCATGTTGTAATAAACTGCTTAAACTTACCTTTATATCTTGCTAAGTTTTCATCAATTTTTGTACTGTATTCTTTAACCAATTGTACTTCTTCTCGCTCTTCCAGTTTATCTTCCAAAGACATTGCCTTTAATGCCCCAACAACCTCATCAGCTGTTTCACGATTTGAAATCACGAAATCATCATCATTTAAAGCCGGAAGCTCCTTTGATGACATCAGTTTAAAGAGTTTAGCTTTTTCTGAAGCGGTATATTCTTTTAAGCCAGAAATTCGATTAGCTAATACTAATTTTTCTTCTTCTTCAATCATTCCATCGGCTTTGGCTATATAAATAAGCATTTTAATTTCATTATACTTATCTCTTTTCTGACGATAAGATTTTGTGATAAATGCTTCAGCCCATTTTGATTTATAAATTAACCATATATTTTTTAATGAAAAATGACTAACTGCAGTAGGATTACTATGAAACATAACCTCATTTGCACTCGCTGGATCAACAAAAGAAACCTTATGCTGTGTACTTGTAAGAATATGGAGATACCCCAAAGTCTTCGCCGGGATAACATCATAATATACCGACTCTAAAAAAAGCTTAGGATAATCATCTTTACTTAAACCAGATGCCTCTTCAATTTTTCTGCAAACATCTCTTGTAAAATCATCGTAATTGTTAGAGATTGATCCATTATTATCAATATAAGTTTCAGTTAATACTAATCCATCTTTATCTAAATACTTAAACCCTGATTCAGGCGTATTATCAAGTGTTGGAATGATTTCGTTTTGATACATGTAATATTCTGCATCTATATCCTGAGGCTCCAATTCAACATAAACCATTTCACCTAGTTTACCATGCCCCTTACAATTTTTACAAGTAATCACACCGCTACCTTCACAAAAATCTGTACCCGATACAGAGTCATATAATTTACCTACACCATACTTTGAATTATACTTTTTGCTGCATGGACATTTCCCATTTCCACCAAATGAACTACAAGTTGGGCAATCCACCTTGCCTTTATTACAATGAATACATCCCTTGCCGTCGCAATCATAATGATCTATTTTTCCATTTTTACAAGCAAAATGTACATTACCTCCCGGACCTCCATTTTTATTAGGAAATACTTTACCCGGACATTTAATTTGACCAGTTCCACTACATGTAGTACACTCTGATTTTCCTTGACCATGACAAGGATTACAATCTTTAGAAGAAGTTAGGTCTGGAATAAAATACAAAGGCTGATTTTCACTTGGCGATGTTCCATTAAATCGAACATCCATCGCTGAAAAATAATTACTTTTTAATGATGAATACTCAGATGAACCCGAAGAGGATGATTCAAATAAACTTGCAAACTTTGATTTGGATCCGATATTTTCACCAAAAACAAACGGAGCTCCATTTTTAGATGCCCATTTTTGGAAGCTTTCCTTTAAATAAGACATCCCTTCTATCTTGTCTGCAATACCCGGAGATGATGGAGCAGAAATATTATCAGATGAAATATTTGTTTCTGAACGTTCAATTTTTGAAATAAAAGAGGGATCCACCTCAGCAGCCCTTCCACTTCTTCCATCATAATTAGTGCCAAACTCATAAGAAACATTATCATCTAGTATAAACTTTACTCTTTTCGGTTTATAGCTTACAAATCTTGCGTGATATCTAATGTAAAAAACATGATTATTATCTGCATCTGCATCTACAATCATCTGATCATATTTTTCCTGAAAGCCACTTTTTAACTGGTCAACCAATTTATTTTTATCAATCTGGTTCGCAGATGATATTTTTTTCTCAACAGATTGTTTCATAGAGGTTTTTTTGTGTTACATATTAGTTGGCTAAATTAGTAAAAATTCTAAATTTTGTTAAAAATAAAAAAGGGGGCATAGCCCCCTCAATATAGAATTGCAAATATTAATTATTTACATCGCTCCTGAACTTTCTTTTCTTTCTTTTTTATTCAGACTTGCTTTCATATAATCTCTGTTCATGCGCGCGATATTTTCAAGCGAGATACCTTTTGGACATTCAACTTCACAAGCACCCGTATTGCTACAATTACCAAATCCTTCCTTATCCATTTGATCTACCATGTTCAATACCCTTTCAAATCTTTCTGGCTGGCCCTGTGGTAACAACGCAAGCTGAGAAACCTTTGCAGACACAAATAACATAGCCGAACTGTTTTTACATGTAGCTACACAAGCTCCGCAACCAATACATGCAGCAGCCTCGAAGGCTTCATCTGCATCAGGTTTGGGGATTGGAATATTATTAGCATCTTTTGCACTTCCTGTATTAACAGAAACAAAACCACCTTTTGCAATGATACGGTCAAATGCAGAACGATCCACCGATAAATCCTTGATTACCGGGAAAGCCTGTGCTCTCCATGGCTCAACCACAATGGTATCTCCGTCTTTAAATGATCGCATGTGCAACTGACAGGTTGTAATTCCTGTCTTGGGACCATGTGCGCGGCCATTGATGTACATGCTGCACATTCCGCAAATTCCTTCACGGCAATCGTGGTCAAATACGATGGGTTCTTCTCCTTTATTGATGAGCTGCTCATTCAATACATCAAACATTTCAAGGAATGACATATCTGGAGAAATGTCGCTCACCTGATACGTTACCAGTTTTCCTTCGGTTTTTGCATTTTTCTGACGCCAAACTTTCAGCGTAAGATTCATATTTCCTGTACTCATATTTCTTTATTTTGAGTTTGAAAAATTCAATTATTTATATGATCGTTGAGCGATTTTAATGGCTTCGAATTTCAGTTCTTCTTTGTGCAGTTTTGGGTCTTCTCCAGTCCATTCCCAAGCGGCAACATAAGCAAAATTATCATCGTCGCGAAGCGCTTCTCCTTCCTCGGTTTGGTACTCTTCACGGAAGTGACCACCGCATGATTCATTCCTGTTCAAGGCATCAATACACATGAGTTCTCCGAGTTCAATAAAGTCAGCTACACGACCTGCTTTTTCCAATTCCTGATTCATCTCATCTGCTGATCCTGGTACTCGAACATTACTCCAGAATTCTTCACGAATTTTTCTTATCTCATCAATGGCATATTTCAAACCTTTTTCATTTCGAGCCATTCCGCAATAATCCCAAATGATTTTACCCAAACGTTTATGGAAGTAATCCACTGATTTTGTTCCCTTGATATTTAATAATGTATTGATCTGATCATTAACTTTTTTCTCCGCTTCAGCAAACGCAGGGTGATTCGTTTTTAACTTATCGATAGCATCCTGTTTATCTTTTTCAGCACTCATTCGGCTCACTTCCGTACTTAAATATGATCCAATTGTATAAGGAATAACAAAATAACCATCTGCCAACCCCTGCATCAATGCAGACGCACCCAGCCTGTTGGCACCATGATCACTGAAGTTGGCTTCACCCAATGCATACAAACCTGGAATTGTTGTCATCAAATTATAATCTACCCACAATCCACCCATGGTGTAGTGTACCGCAGGATAAATCTGCATGGGTTCTTCATACGGATCAACACCTGTGATTTGCATATACATATCAAACAGGTTCCCGTATTTTTCTTTCACTACTTCTTTCCCGAATGCTTTTAGATCAGCATCTGTTGGATTGGCAACGCCTCTTTTTGTAGCTTCAGCCCTTCCGTATTTTTCTTTCATGTTGTACATGAAATCAAGAAATACTGCCTGACCTGTGGCATTTACTCCAAATCCAGCATCGCATCGTTCTTTAGCCGCTCTGGAAGCAACATCACGGGGTACTAAATTTCCAAAGGCAGGATATCTTCTTTCCAAGTAATAATCTCTGTCTTCTTCTGCAATTTCACTGGCTTTTTTCTTTCCGGCGCGAAGCATTTCCGCATCTTCTTTTTTCTTAGGCACCCAGATGCGTCCATCATTTCTTAAGGACTCAGACATCAAGGTTAATTTTGACTGATGATCTCCTGAAACCGGAATACAGGTCGGGTGAATCTGCGTATAACATGGATTACTAAAAAAGGCTCCTTTCTTATGTGCTTTCCATGCTGCAGTAACATTGCTTCCCATGGCATTGGTAGAAAGGAAGAATACATTACCGTAACCTCCGGTGCATAACAATACAGCATGTCCAAAATGACGTTCCAATTCTCCTGTTACCAGGTTTCTGGCAATGATTCCTCTTGCCTTTCCGTCGATAGTCACGACATCAAGCATTTCGTGACGTGCATACATTTTTACATTTCCCAATCCGATTTGTCTTTCCAATGCGCTGTATGCACCTAATAATAATTGCTGGCCCGTTTGTCCTGCTGCATAAAATGTACGTTGTACCTGCGTTCCTCCAAATGAACGGTTGCTTAATAATCCACCATATTCACGTGCTAACGGCACTCCTTGTGCTACGCACTGATCAATGATATTTCCGCTGACTTCAGCCAAACGGTGAACATTGGCTTCGCGTGCGCGATAGTCGCCACCTTTAATTGTATCATAAAACAAACGGTAAATACTATCACCGTCGTTCTGATAATTCTTAGCCGCGTTGATACCTCCCTGGGCCGCGATAGAATGCGCTCTTCTGGGTGAATCCTGAAAACAAAATACTTTTACTTTATATCCCATCTCTGCCAGTGTGGAAGCGGCTGAAGATCCGGCAAGTCCGGAACCCACAACAATCACCTCCATATTTCTTTTATTGGCAGGATTAACGAGAGGAACGGTAGAACGGTACTTGGTCCATTTCTGATCGAGTGTACCTTCTGGTATTTTTGAATCTAACTTACTCATAACAGTATTCAATTAAATTAATGAGTGAAAAAATGATAGAGTGCAATTAAGGCGAAACCTACAGGAATAGCAACCGCATATAGGGTTCCTACTTTCTGTATGGTTGGATAATATTTAGGATGACGTGCTCCAACCGATTGGAATGCCGATTGGAATCCGTGCAACAAGTGCAATGATAAAAACAGGAATGACAATACATATAATGCTACTCTGACAGGGTCTGTGAACTTGTGCACTAACTCTTCGTAATAGCGATATCCATTACCATCATGAAGCAAACCGGAAGTATCTCCCTGGATATACTTAATGTTAATTTCTGGAATCCAGAAATCATAAAAGTGCAGTGCTAAAAACAACAACACCATTAAACCGGAAACAATCATGTTGCGGCTCATCCATGAAGAGTTTGCAGCTGGATTAAAGGCAGCATATTTCACCGGTCTGGATTGTCTGTTTTTTAATTCTAAAATAAAACCCATAATGAAGTGAAACATCACTCCGGCCATCAATACCGGCTGAAGTAAAAACTGCACCATCGGATTTGTTCCCATAAAATGAGAAACTTCATTAAATGCATCTTTACTGATCACAGATAAAAAGTTAATGCTGAAGTGTTGAGCTAAAAATACAATTAGGAATAATCCCGAAATGGCCATCCAGTATTTTCTGGCTAATGATGAATTCATAGATGATACTGTTTATTTAGTTTGCAAATTTAATAATTCAACGTAGTTAAAGAAGTAAATTTTCATTTAGAATTATTCTATAATGTAAATTTTACTTTCACTTTTCTATTTCAGTATTTCTAACAAATAAATTGGAGGGATTGTTTTAAGAATGTACTTTCGTAATTGTAAAAAAAGAAAATCAATAAATATGAGATATAATCCGGCTCCGTCAGAATTATACATAACCAACCGAAGAACACTGGCACAGCAGATTCAAGGCAAAGGCATGGTAGTGATTGACAGTAATGACATTATGCCCACCAATGCTGATGGGAGTATGGGTTTTCGTCAAAACAATGATCTCTTGTTCCTTTGCGGAATTGATCAGGAAGAAACAATACTTGTATTATTTCCCGAATGCCACGATGTTAAACACCGGGAAATTCTTTTTATCCGCGAAACAAATGAAACCATTGCCATTTGGGAAGGTGCAAAACTAACCAAAACCGAAGCCTCCGCGCTTAGTGGTATTCAAACGGTATACTGGATTCATGAATTCAAGACCATCATGAAAACGCTGATGTCTGAAGCGGAAGAAGTTTATGTATCTACTAACGAACATACGAGAAGAGAAAATCCGGTAGAAACCCGAAATCAAAGATTACTTCGACAGCTTAGAACTGACTATCCAGTTCATGAATACAAAAGACTTTCACCATACATTCAGCGCTTGCGAAGTGTGAAGCATCCACTGGAAGTAGCACAGATTCAGGAAGCCTGCAACATTACTGAAAAAGGATTCAGAAGGTTACTGGGATTTGTTAAGCCTGGAGTGATGGAATATGAAATTGAAGCCGAACTGATGCATGAATTTTTGCGTAACCGTTCACGTGGCTTTGCCTATGGACCCATCATCGCTTCGGGGTTCAGTTCTTGTGTTTTGCATTACGTTGAAAACAATAAAGCATGTAAAGACGGAGATATTTTATTACTCGACGTAGCAGCAGAATACGGAAATTATGCGAGCGATCTAACGCGCGCCATTCCAGTAAACGGGAAATTTTCAAAACGACAAAAAGATGTTTACAATGCTGTTCTTCGTGTTCAGAAGCAAGCTATTCAAATGTTACATCCTGGCAATACCCTGAAAAAAATAAATGAAGAAGTGGGATTACTGATTGAAAAAGAGCTAGTAGATCTGGGATTAATCAGCTTGAACGATATTAAAAATCAGGATCCGGTATGGCCTGCATACAAAAAATATTTTATGCATGGTACTTCACATTTTCTTGGGCTAGATGTGCATGATGTAGGCTACTTCCATGAGCCGATTCAGGCAGGCATGGTGTTTACCTGTGAGCCTGGAATTTATATTCGTGAAGAGAGTTTAGGGATACGTATAGAAAATGATATTCTTGTATCCGAAAACGGACCGATTGATCTGATGAAAAATATTCCGATTGAAGCAGAAGAAATAGAAGACCTAATGAATCGCTAAAATTATTTAGCGTACAAGGCAATCTTTTGTTCTTTCACTCTTTCGTCCATGATGTATTCATCATAAGTCATTTCTTTATCGATACATCCGTTCGGACCGATTTCAATAATTCTATTTGCTATCGACTGAATAAATTCATGGTCGTGGGTGGTAAATAAACATGATCCCGGATAATTCTTCAATCCATTATTGAATGCGGTGATGCTTTCCAAATCAAGGTGATTGGTAGGCTCGTCCAAAATCAGAAAGTTGGCATTCAGTAACATCATGCGGCTAATCATACAACGAACTTTTTCTCCTCCGGAAAGCACAGTTGCGCTTTTCAAACTTTCTTCTCCGGAAAATAACATTCGACCTAAAAATCCGCGGATATAAGTTTCATCTTTTTCTTTTGAAAATTGGCGCAACCAATCTATCAGACTCTGGTCCTGTTTAAAAAATTCTGAATTATCATTCGGCAGGTATGCTTTTGTCATGGTAACTCCCCAGTTGAAAGAACCTGTGTCAGGATTTTCTTCTCCCATTAAAATTTTATACAACATTGTGGGCGTTAAACTGTCCTTAGAAAGTATAGCTACTTTATCTCCCTTTTTCAGTGTAAAAGAAATATTATTCAACACAGGCACTCCCTCGATGTGCTTTGTTAATCCTTCTACACGAAGCAACTGATCGCCGGCTTCTCTTTCCTGTGAAAAAATGATGGCCGGATATTTTCGGTTGGAAGGCTGAATATCTTCCACCTGAATTTTATCCAATAATTTTTTTCTGCTTGTTGCTTGTCTTGATTTAGAGGCATTCGCACTAAATCGCGCAATAAACTCCTGTAATTCCTTTCGTTTGTCTTCCGCCTTTTTATTTTGTTGTGTGCGTTGGCGGGCAGCAAGCTGGCTGGATTCATACCAGAACGTATAGTTACCTGAGTACATTTGAATTTTCTTGAAATCGATATCAACTATGTGCGTGCACACTGTGTCGAGGAAGTGACGGTCGTGAGACACAACAATTACAGTATTTGGAAATTCAATCAAAAACTCTTCGAGCCACATTACCGTTTCTACATCCAGGTCATTGGTTGGCTCATCCAACAATAAAATATCAGGGTTCCCAAACAATGCCTGAGCTAGTAACACCCTTACTTTTTCATTACCACTCAACTCCTGAACTGTTTTATAATGGTTCTCTTCTTTTAATCCAAGTGCACTCAATAAATTTGAGGCATCACTTTCTGCGTTCCATCCTTCCATTTCAGCAAACTCTGCTTCGAGTTCAGCTGCTTTAATACCATCTGCTTCTGTAAAATCAGGCTTCGCATAAATTGCATCTTTGGCCTGTATGATGTCCCATAGCTTCTTATGGCCCATGATTACCGTCTGCAATACCTGACATTGATCAAATTCAAAGTGGTTCTGCTTCAAAACAGCCATCCGCGCACCCGGCTGAATAGAGACCCCGCCTTTATTTGCTTCAATTTCTCCGGAAAGAATTTTTAAAAATGTTGATTTTCCCGCGCCATTTGCACCGATTACTCCATAACAATTTCCCGGTGTAAAAGTGAGGTTTACTTCATCGAAAAGAACACGCTTTCCAAATTGCAGCGTAAGGTTATTAACTGAAATCATATCTGTAAAATAGTGTGCAAAAGTAGTGTAAATAAAACAGAGAGAAAAATAAATGATTATATTTGAATGGTTAGAAAAACAAAGGCATGCCTTATAAAGAAAAAGAAGACCTCAAGTTATATTATTCGATTGGTGAAGTCGCAGAGAAATTCAATGTGAATACATCTCTCATCCGTTTTTGGGAAAAAGAGTTCGATATCATTAAGCCGAAAAAAAATAAAAAAGGAAACAGGCTTTTTACAAAAGAAGACCTTGAAAATTTTTATATTATTTTCCACTTGGTAAAGGAAAGGGGCTACACGCTTGACGGTGCAAAGAAGAAATTAAAGGAAAATAAACCCGATACTATGCATCAGGTGGAAATTATAAAATCACTTTCACGCATAAGAGATTTTCTTACTGAGTTAAAAGCCAATTTGTAAAACTGAAATCAGCTTTTTCTTTTTTTTAAAATAGAAAAATATTACTAAAAGTCCCCGTGATTAAGAAAGAAAGTATTGAACGAGTTCGCGAGACTGCCCGCATCGAAGATGTGGTTGGGGATTACGTTTCATTAAAAAAAAGAGGTGCTAATATGCTAGGACTATGTCCTTTTCATAACGAAAAAACACCCTCTTTTACAGTATCACCGGCGAAGGGAATTTATAAATGTTTTGGATGCAGTGCTTCAGGAGATTCGCTGAAATTTATCATGGAACTTGAGCATTTCTCTTATCCTGACGCCATTAAATACCTGGCAAAAAAATATAATATTGAACTAGAAGAAACCGAAATTACACCGGAGTATCGTCATGAGCTGGATGTAAAAGAAAGTTTATTTGCAGTTAATCAATTTGCAGAACAACATTTTATTCATAACCTGTGGGAAGATGAAAAAGGACAGGCCATCGGATTAAGTTATTTTATTGAACGAGGATTTACTGACGCTACAATAAAAAAATTCAGGCTGGGATATGCACAGGATGAATGGACTCACTTCACCACAGCAGCACAACAGGAAGGATATAAAATTGAATATCTCAAAGCAGTTGGTCTTACCTCTTCCGGTGAAAAAAATGTTGATGTATATCGCGGCCGGGTAATGTTTCCTATACATAACATTTCAGGACGTGTGCTTGGATTTGGCGGAAGAATTTTAAAACAGGACAAAAACTCGCCCAAATACATCAATTCTCCGGAGTCTGATATTTACAATAAGAGTAATGTTCTATATGGTTTATATTTTGCAAAAAATACGATTGTAAAACAAGACAATTGTTTTTTAGTAGAAGGCTACACCGATGTAATTGCATTGCATCAGGCAGGAATTGAAAATGTGGTTGCTTCATCCGGAACATCATTAACTGAAGGACAGATTCAACTCATCAAAAGATACACCCCAAACATTACCATTTTATATGATGGAGATGCCGCAGGAATAAAAGCATCTTTTCGTGGAATCAATATGATATTATCTTCAGGAATGAATGTGAGTGTTGTATTATTTCCTGATGGCGAAGATCCTGATTCATATTCGCGAAAAGTATCGCTAGAAGAACTGACAACTTTTTTAAGTAATAAAGCGCAGAATTTTATTCGCTTTAAAACAGATATCCTGATGAAAGATGCAGGAAGTGATCCATTAAAAAAAGCTGCGGTTATCCGTGATATGGTAGAGAGCATTGCATTGATACCAGATGGGATAAAAAGAAGTTTATTTGTTCAGGAGTGCAGCTCTATCATGAAAATAGAAGAGCAGGTATTGTTGAATGAATTAAACAAAATCCGCAGACAGCAAACCAAAGAAAAATTCAAAAAAGAAGGATACAATCCTAATGATTTAGATGTAATTCCAATCGAGACAGTTCAGGCAGAACAAGCCAGAACTACAGAACAAAAGCATGAAGCGCAGGAGCGGGAGATTATTCGAATACTATTGAATTACGCTCAAGATGAAATGTTGCATGAAGAAAAAAATGATGATGGAGAGGTCATTACCTTTAAAGAAAAAATTGGACCATACATCATTGAAGATTTAACCAATGATGAGATGCTTCCTGAAATTCCTTTGTATGCTTCCATATTTAAAGAGATAGAAAAAATTATGACAGAACCGGATATGAATATTCAACAATATTTTATTCAGCACACTGATGATTCTATCCGTTCCATGGCCATTGAATTGATGACAGATAAACACTCCCTGAGTAAAAACTGGATAGAGAAATATGGAATTGTAACACAAAACGAAACAGAATTTTTACATCATCTGGTAATTGAAGCTATTCATCAATTAAAGTTGCGCAAACTGAATGACCTTATTGAATCAGAGAGAAAAAAACTCAATGCAATTGAAAACGAAGAAGAACTCAACCAAACCATAACCTTTATTCTTCATTTGGAAACGATTAAGAAAACACTATTTGAAAAGCTGAGTACCGTTATTTTTCCCAATTAATCGAACTATTTTTTTTACAATATGACAATGATTGCATATATTTGATTATCAAGTTATGAAATCAAAATATTCCATCGTTCTGTCTTTCATCTTCTGGATACATGCAATTGTTGTATTGCATGGACAGACAACAGTGTTTATGGATAATTGTAATGTTTTGGGAGGATGGACAAACACTGGAAGAATTTTTCCTGCGAATTTACCCGGATATGACTGGTTTTCAGTGGATCCCATTGTTCCGACAGATGATCATACAGGAGGAGGAAATTGCTTTTATGTAAACGGGAACAACAATTATCTGCAAGCCGGTGGTGGCAGTTACATTATTTATCAACTTGTATCTCCATCAATAAACTTAACCGGATTTAATAATACACGATTAGAGTTCTGGATGCAGATGCGCAGCGAAACAGGCAACTGGGATGGTGGATATGTTGAATGGTCGCACAATGGAGTAACCTGGACAAAAATTACTGCAGCTCAAATGTGTATTCCATTTGACGGGCCAATGTCTCAAAATGCTTCTTCTACTCCTTATTATCCCTTAAATACACCGGCATGGTTTAATCCGAAATTAGTATGGACTCGTGTTTTGGTTGATATTTCTGCCATTGACAATGTTCCTTCGTTTAGGCTGAGATTTACTTTTCATTCAGATGAAGCATTGGCTGACCGAGGATGGACAATTGATGATATCCATATTGTAAGTGTTGCAATACCACAAGTGCAAGGTAATGCTATCATTATTCCTGACAATGATATTACGCCGATTATAGCAGACGGAACTGATTTTGGACAGGTTCCTATCGGACAATCCACCACGCAAACATTTTTTATTCACAATATCGGAGAAGCACCGCTCACGCTCACAGGCACACCATACGTTACTGCAACCGGAACAGGATTTACAATTCTTAGCCAACCGGCCACCAATGTGATTCCTGCCGGAGGATCCGTACCATTTACTGTAGAATTTTCACCTCCGTCTGCCGGAACATTCAACGGAACAATTAATATTCCAAACAGCGATAATTTTTCTGCCTGTACACCACCTAATCCATACAATTTTGCGGTTAGAGGAAAGAACTTAAATACAGCACCTTATCTTACCAATCAAATTCCGGACACAAATATCTGTGCCAATGCAAATAATGTTCAGATAAATTTTTCTTTCAATGACCTGGAACAGGCTCCAGGGAGTATAACATTTACTGCTAATTCCAGCAATCCTGCTGTAGTTGCCAATGCCAACATTAATATTTCTACTGTAGGGAATAACGGCACTATTACAATTACACCAACGCCCCCCGCCATTGGCTCTGCTACTATTTCAATTACATTGAATGACGGACAAACCATCAACAATGACTCAACATTTACATTCAATATTAACTTTGGTGATACACTACCGCCCGTCGCCTTGTGCCAAAATCTGCAGGTACAACTGGATGCGCAGGGGTTTGGAAGTATTACTCCTCAGCAGGCGAACAATGGAAGTTCAGATGATTGCCAGATTGCACAAATGACCCTAAGCCAAACACAATTTACCTGTGCTGATGTTGGAAATATACCTGTTGATTTTACAGTTACTGACTTAACAGGAAACAGCAGTGTTTGCCAGTTAATGGTTACGGTACTGCCTCCTCCTATATTAATACAACAGACCATCAGTTCTTACAATGGTTTTGAAGTATCATGTAATCAGGGTAACGATGGCTTTATTCAATTACAGGTGAGCGGAGGTTGTGCTCCTTATCAATATGCATGGAGTAATAATCCCGCAAATAATTCACCTAATGCAAACAATCTGATTGCCGGTAACTACACCGTTGTTATTACAGACATTTCAGGACAATCACAAAGTGTAAACATTACACTAACCTCTCCCACTGCTCTTACAGATGCTTCCATGATGGTTCCAATTTCTTGTGGAGGTGCTATAGACGGAGAAATTCATTTAAGTGCAGCAGGAGGAATAGCTCCATATATCTTTAGTACAGGACCGGATTTACAAAATCTTCCTCCCGGAAATTATAATTATTCTATTACCGATGCAAACAACTGCGTGGTCGATGGCAGTTATTTACTGATTAATCCCAATACCATATCAATTACTGGAGATACATATTATTCCATGTATTGCGGGAAAGCAGTTTCGCTCGACATAACAGCCAATGGTGGTTCCGGAATATTGAATTATCAATGGAACAACATAGATTTTCTGGATTGCTCAACCTGCGAAGATCCTGTAGCTACGCCTCCGGGGTCAATGCAATTTGTAGTGACTGTTAATGATGAGAACGGATGCAATAATCAATATGCAGTGATTGTTGAAGTGGAATGTAATTTATTTATTCCCAATTCTTTTACGCCTAATACAGATGGTAAAAACGAAAAATTTCATATATATACCGGAGGTATTAAAGCCCTTGAATTTCGAATCTTTAACCGTTGGGGAGAAGAATTATTTTTTACTGATGACGAAACACAGGGATGGGATGGAACCTACAAAGGCAATTTAGTTCCTGAAGGAACGTATGTGTACAGCGTATGGTTGATAATGCCTGATGGAACAGAAAGAGATCTTAAAGGGATGTTGCAGTTGATCAGATAGTATTACTTTTCAAAATCCTTAAAAAGCAAACTGGGCTGAATGCCTTTATTCCCTTGATACTTCCCACTTCTGTATAGATCATATTCTCCTTCGATACTGTGATAGAAAATCTGACAGATCTGTATGCCCGGATATATTCTAATGGGTTGTACGCAAAACATTTCAAGTGTCCAAAAACCGCTAAAACCAACATCTCCGAAACCGGCGGTAATATGTACAAAAAGACCAAGTCTTCCAATAGATGAACGACCTTCTAACATAGGAACATACGCATTGGTTTCTGTAAATTCAATTGTACGGCCGAGATAAAGTTTATTAGGTTGCAATTCGTATCCTTCTTCCGGGATGATTACTTGGGATGCTGTATTTTCTTTTTTCATGTCAAGCACATGGTTATCATATACAAGCATTTCGTTATGCAGTGTCAGGTTATAGCTATTCGGATTTAACTGAGATTCGTTATATGGTTCTATTTTAATCTTAGTACCCAGACATTTTTTTATTTCTTTCCCGCTTAATATCATATCAAAATTTTTTCAAAAGTATAAATCCATTTTGAGACTTGAATCCCTTTTAATATTGACCATCTAATTATTTTTTAAGAAAATGCTTAATCGGACCGGCTGGTGATCTGAATTTTCAAAATTCAATTGCACTCCTTTCACATCTATTACACGAATATTTGGGGAGCATAAAAAATAATCAATCACTACTTCATCATTTATCCCTTTTACATAAGGTACATTTAACTTACGATTAGTATTCACAACGGTATCGTAGCTCCAATTCCATCCCGTTGCAGGATATTCCTTATCTACATTCATCGCCACTACATTTTCAGGTCCCTTCAACTGAGGAACATATCCGGGAGGAAATTGATTCCAGTCGCCACCCACAACAATATAATTCCCTTTTGCATACTCATTCAACAAATATTTTTTAAGCGTATCCATTTGTTGTTGTTTAACCGAACCATCATCATAGGCACTCAAGTGCTGATTGATAACAATAAGCTCTTTCCCGTTTAACATGGGATATCGCCATTCCATGAAACACCGCTTCAGCATAAAAATTCCTGTTGGCCATGAAGCATCAGCCGCCAAGGCATGGCGTTGTGCAATTGTTGGTGCATATTTTGAGAGTGACATTAAACCCCCAACTGCCCTGCCATACGGATTAGATACAGGCTGAGGAACAAACAGTGAATGATAGTTTTTTGCAAACGAATACGCAAATCCAGGCATATCATTTGCAATAGAAGTTACCTGATCGATATAGTAACTCCGTCTTGAATCACGATCCACTTCCTGCAGTAAAATAAAATCATCGTTAGAAAAAGACTGAATGGTTTTAATAATTCCCTTCAAATATTTTTGTGATAATTCTGTTGTTGGCCTCACTCCTTTACCTCCGTCAAAAAAGAAATCCTGTTCTTTTCCCAATCCGCCGTAGCCAATGTTCCAAGTAACAAACGTGAGTGTATCTTTTAATTGTATTTCAGCTGGCTTACCAAGCACCTCTATCTTCTCAATAGCATCCGGTTGATATTCCGTAATTGTCATAAAACCGAGAAAAGAAAGAAACAGCACAATTAGAGTAGCAACTATAATTAGCGTAATTTTTAGTATTTTCATTATGGTAATCATTTAAACAAATATATCATTTCATTATCATCAAATACATGAAATTGATTATCATTGTTTATAATATCATCATCTATGAATGCTTCCTTTACTTTTAAGTCTGCTGACGGTATAAATATACAGGGCTATACAGGTGAGCCAGCATCAACGCCGGTTGCGGTAATTGCATTATTGCACGGCATGGGAGAACATGCCATGCGTTACGCGCATGTTGCAGATTACTTCAATCATCAATCCATTGCTTTTACAGCCATGGACCACAGAGGGCATGGCAAATCAGAAGGGCAGCGGGGACATTCGCCAAGTTTAGATGCCTTACTCAACGACATTGAATTGTTTATTACAAAAACAAAAGAATTGTATCCGGGTATTCCTGTCATTTTATATGGACACAGCATGGGTGGCAATGTAGCTTTAAACTTTATTTTGAGGAAAAAACCACAACTTGCCGGAGCTATTATTACAGGTCCATATCTCCGATTAGCATTTAGTCCACCGGCTTGGAAAACAACATTAGGAAAAATCAGCGCACGTATTATTCCAACACTTACGCAACCTACCGGTCTCGAAACAGCAGCTATCTCAAGAGATACAGATGTTGTAAAGAAATATGAAAGCGATACGCTGGTGCATGATAAAATTACATCTTCGTTTTTCGTAAGTGTTCATTTCGCCGGTCCATTTGCAATTGAACATGCTGCTGATATAACATTGCCAATGTTGATTATGCACGGTGGTGCAGACCGACTTACTTCCTGCGAAGCAACCAAAGAATTTGCAGCACGTGCTGATAAAAATGTTGAATTAAAAATTTGGGAGGGGTTATACCACGAAATTCATAACGAACCGGAAAAAGATGAAGTGCTCAACTATGAATTAGGGTGGATTAAACGAACAATTCTTTCACATTAAACTTCTTTGTAAACCCGCTTTGCGATGAGAATACTCAATTCATACAACCCCATCAAGGGGATTGCTACCAGTATTTGACTGGCCACATCCGGAGGCGTAATAATGGCTGCCAAAAACAAAATGATAATAATGGCATGTTTTCGATACTGCATTAAGAAAGCAGGAGATACAATCCCGGTCTTTGCTAAAAAGTAAATGACTACAGGGAGCTCAAATAAAATACCGCAACCTAATACAACGGTGAGAATGGTTGATATATACGAAGTAAATGCAGGAGTGTTGCTCACCTGCTCCATTACATCATAATTCCCTAAGAAATTAACGGTTAAAGGTGCCAAAAGATAATATCCAAAACCTATTCCCATCATAAATAAAATGGATATATAAAAAACGATACCTGTAATTTTCTTTTTTTCATCCGGATGCAATGCCGGTTTAATGAAGCTCCACATTTCCCATGCAATATATGGGAATGCTACAACAAAGCCGGCAATAAATGATCCCCACAGATGCCATGTAAATTGTGCCCCCATATCCAGGCTGACAAAATTTGTAAAAGGTAATGCTCCAAAACACAGCGCATCGATCCCCAGAAATTTACCTAATGAACAAAACCATTTATAGGTGATAAAATCCTCTTGAGCTGGTGCGAAGATTATATTATCAAAAAGAATAGAAGGAAATATGAAGGCAATAATAGCCACAACAAGCACAGCAATAATAGAACGCATGATGTGCCATCTCAATTCTTCAAGATGCTCAAGAAACGACATTTCTTTATCTTCACTCATCTTATTCGATTAGAATTTGTCCGCCAAGCGAATAGTTCTTTGAAAAATTTCCGGCTGGTAATTGACGATAATAAATCTTTCCGCCTGATACCGCTTTTGCATCAAATTGCTGAGAAGGGCTTATCCATACTTTTGCTCCAAGGATTGATTTCACTGTAGCATCAGTACATACCAACTTTTCCATTTTTACTTTAGAACCGGAAGAGGCATCGATATTAACCACTTCTGATTTCCCGGATACATATACATCAGATCCCTGACCGGCATACACAGTTATTTTTTTAGTATTTACAAGCAGATTTGTAAACCCATCAAGATTGGCGTCAATGATTAATTCATTTGAATTCAATTCAATATCACATTTAGCCAAACCACCAAACGTGGGTGTTATTTTTACAATCGGCTGAGTGTAATAAAGAATCGCTTTTATATCTGCATCATTTAAAATTCCTTCTGTTTTAATCACGAATTCATCATTTATAACCGATGTAACGATCTTTTCGTTCATGATGTTTTTAGGAAAAATTTCAATCTTATTTTCCTGAGCGGGAATAAGTGTTACAGTGATATTATCAGATACTTTTACTTTGGTAAATAGAGTAAGATTTCTTGTTTCCTGAACCTGAGCGCACAAAGAAGAAAACATAAAAATCTGAACCAGTACTATAATAATCCTTGCTATCATTTGAATGCGTAAAATTAATGAAAATATTAACAACGCATCAGATGATGAAACACGCTAATTGTTATTGAATAATCATTCCAATAACAGCAATAACTGTCATGGCCACAACAATAGATAAAATAATATAAGCAAACATTTTTCCTATGCCAGCAAAACAACCACCCATATTATTTATTTATCTTTTTTAAAATCTTGCCAGCAATTTTCCCTGTGATACGATTTCTAACTCGCTTCACAATATTTCCTTTAGCCACGGCATCCACATCACCTAAAATTTTAGCAGTAGAGTACAAGCTCCTTCTAATTTTACTTAATAGTCCCATTATTTGTCAATTCTATCAAACGGATCATATTTACCCAAATGAAATATCTTACGTATCCATGGTAATTCATCGTACTGATATTTCTGAAGTAATTTTTTATTTCCTTCAATTTCAGCCTTGGTTTCCATTTCATCTTTGTGTTTCAGGTAATCAAAATTCATTACTACAGAATCTTGTTTGAACTGATCCAGTTTATTAATTCGATCCACCTGATCTTGATACTTTTTCATTTCAAATTCCCAGTCACGTTTTGCTTTTGGATTTAATTTTTTCAAGTATGCCTGATAGATTTTTTCAGCTTCTGAATAACAAGAAGATTGTTGATCAATTAACATATAATATGACATGGCTGCTTCATTAAATCCGGAAGCAGAAGGGTCATTCGCCTTTCCTAACTCTGCTTTCATAGACGCCAAAATACTTTGGCAATTTGTATTTAGAGATAGCTGAAAATACTCTGCTTTCTTATTCATTGCCTGGTCAAAGCAGGATTTTGCTTCTATTGGAATGTTATTTAAGATAGTGTAAGCTGCATCATATTTCCTCATTTTTGCTTCTGAATCAGCCTGTTGTAAAAAGCTATTACAGTTTGATTCATAGAATTGAGCAATTTTATCTTGAGTCTTTTTTAAGAAATCATAGAATTCTTCGTTGTCAAAATTAAAATCCCGGAATCCTTGAATAAACGCTTTATCCGGACTATCTCCCACGCCTTTAACTGTAAAAGTATACGAAGCAAAAATGGTTTCTGTAACAACATCCGCAGATAATAATGTTACTTCGTAAGTATTCGCATACTTTGTGGGTGCTGTTCCTGTTAAATTTTTGGAAAGCAAATTAATGTCTGGGCCAATAATAAAGCGTGGATTTGCTCCATCTCCGCCAAAACCAACTTTTGCTACTGCAGCATTGATTCTTGTGGAAAGTATTTGTCTTCCGGATGCTCCCAAATCCGGATAATCAGGAACAAATGGGGTAAGCTTTATAGACAATTGTAAATCTGTTATTGCGCTACCAGACGAAGACTTACTACCGGACGCATCTGTACTTTCTTGCTTGGTAAACGCACCTTCTTCATTTTTTCCTTGAGTTAAGGGATCTTCTTTTTTAGTACAGGAGAATAAAACAAAGATCGTTCCGATGATTAGCAGGTTAATTTTTTTCATTTTAATAAATTCAATTTTTACTTCACTATTTTTTCGTAATCGGCTATTTTTTTTAACAACAATTTTTGCTGGGTTTCTTCCTTTTTCCAATCACGAGTATCACTTTCATTCCAGCCTTCTACATTCCTTAAATCAGATGCCTTTAATGCCCATTTCTTGGCTGATTTATAATCTTCTTTTTCTAAGAAATTATTAACTGCCATCTCTATAACTACATACTTTGCTTTTTCTTTTTCATGGTCGTAATAGTTTGTATGGCTTGCTTCATTAATCACATTCAATGCCGCATCAAATTCTCCATTTTTTGCAAGATATATGCTTTCTGCTTCTGTTATCTTTTGCAGATGTGAGTATGCTCCCAATGATTCATCTGCTGCCATATAAGCTCTTGCCGCCACAAAATCATACTTTGAAATACAATCGTCTACGTTTTCACAATCGTACTTGGCTTCAGGCTTTGGAGTTTCTTTTTTTCCACAAGAGAAAAGAAAACCAATACTTAACAGAATTAAAATAATTTTTTTCATAAGAGGTATATTAATTACTTAGTACCTTCAATCACAACCATAGCATCGCCAAGGCTTTGTGTTTTATTTTTTACATTTAGACTACATCCTTTCTTCATGGCTTTAGATAGATTCTTAGCAAAATCATAAGCCGTGTACTTTTTACCATCTTCTGTTTTTGCAAATATTCTTACGTTAGTAAAATACATTTCGGTAGAAGTATTTTTTACCATTTTAAAAGACTGATTTACTGTATTATCTTTCAACCACTCATTAATTTTTTCTCCTATTTCTGTATCACCACAATCATCATCTATCTTAACATCACCCTCTTTTTTAGTTGCAACGCGTAAAGTAATTTCAATTCCGTTGGCTAATAAACCGGCAAAATGAGATGTGATTTGTGTTTTCATATCCCCTATGCTTGACGGGAAGTCTTGTTTAATCAAAGAAGGGATGTCGTTTTCTTTAGATTCTTTGCCAACATTTGCCTTTGAAACTGAGGCTACAGCTTTATTCGTATATACATCCAAGCATTTTGCAGAATAGGTTACTGACTTATTTAAGTTTCTGCTGGACGGATCAGATTTTAATTCATAATCTAATTCTACTACATAGTCAGGACGTGCTGTATTTAATAATTCAGCACGCATATCACGTGCAATATCATCCATTTCATCCATTGCATTATTATTAGCAATCTGTTTTAATTGCTGTTCTAAATCTTCCATTGGGAATCCAGCCTTGGCAAATTCTTCCTGAATAGCAGCTACAGCAAATTTCAAGTCAGGATTTTTAATGAAAGCTTGCTGATAATTTCTTTCATATGCAACTGTTCCCTGATTTTCCACTTCCTTTAAAAAGCCCATTCGAAGCAACATCGCATCCGATGGCAATACCATTATAGTAGGCATAGACTGGCTAAGGGCATTGGCTTCAACCTTAGCTGCCTCTACTTGACCATCTGTGGGCATTAATCCATCAGACTTTTTTTCTCCTCCACAAGAAAACAGAATAAAAACGACTAAAATGAATGGAATTTTTTTCATAACAATAGTTAACATGTTTATAGATTGATAATATTAAATCAAAAATAATTTTTTTTTAATAAAAACAAAAAAAGCCTTGCAATTGCAAGGCTTCGTTGTTATATATTCAAAGAAAATTAATGAGCGTGTTCTTTTTCATTTGCAGCCAAAGGTTCTGTTTGAGGAATAAAGTCAGATTCTTTATCCGGCAAACTATAATCATAAGGCCAACGGTGAACTGCAGGAATTTCTCCAGGCCAGTTTCCGTGTAAATGTTCAACAGGGGTTGTCCATTCTAATGTAGTTGACTGCCATGGATTTTGTGGTGCTTTAGGACCTTTCAGAGCACTGTAAATAAAGTTGAAAACAAATACAAACTGAACCAATACTCCTACGATAGCAAAAATACTGATGATGGTATTCAAATCTGCAAAGCCATTAAACATTTCGAATGCCGTATAATTGTAATATCTTCTTGGTACGCCAGCAAGACCTAAGTAATGCATCGGGAAGAATACACCATACGCTGAAGTCAATGTTACCCAAAAGTGAATGTAACCCAGTTTATTATTCATCATACGTCCAAACAATTTAGGATACCAGTGATAAACACCGGCAAATGTTCCGAACATCGATGCTACACCCATTACGATATGGAAGTGAGCCACTACGAAATATGTATTGTGAAGGTTAACATCCAAAGCAGAGTCTGCCAAAATAATACCTGTTAAACCACCGGTAATAAATAGAGATACAACACCAATTGCAAACAACATACCCGGAGTAAATCGAATATTCCCTTTCCAAAGCGTAGTGATGTAATTGAACGCTTTAATTGCAGAAGGAATCGCAATTAATAATGTAGTAAATGTAAACACAGAACCAAGGAATGGATTCATTCCCGTAATATACATGTGGTGACCCCATACAATGAATGACAAGAAAGCAATCGCTAACATAGAAGCAATCATTGCCCTGTACCCGAAAATTGGTTTTCTTGAATTTACTGCAATTACTTCAGAGGTAATACCCAAAGAAGGTACCAGAATAATATACACCTCCGGGTGACCTAAGAACCAGAATAAGTGCTGGAATAAAATCGGGCTTCCACCTGTTTGCTCTAAGGCTTGTCCGGAAATAAATATATCTGAAAGGTAAAAACTTGTTCCAAAGCTTCTGTCGAAGATCAATAATAATGCTGCTGCAAGAAGAACTGGGAATGAAAGTAAACCTAATATTGCTGTAATAAGGAAAGCCCATACTGTTAAAGGCAGTTTAGTCATCGACATGCCTTTAGTACGCAAATTAACTACTGTAGTAATATAATTTAATCCACCCGTTAATACAGAAACAATAAACATTGCAATACTTAACAACCATAATGTCATTCCAAGACCAGATCCCTGAGAAGCCTGAGGCAATGCACTTAATGGAGGATATACAACCCATCCGCTGGCTGCAGGACCTGTTTCAACAAACAAAGAAATAAGCATCAATGCACTTGATAAGAAAAAGAACCAGTAGGATAACATGTTCAAGAATGGAGACGCCATGTCGCGCGCACCAATTTGAAGTGGAATCAAAAGGTTACTGAATGTTCCGCTCAGCCCTGCAGTTAATACCATGAATACAAGGATTGTTCCGTGTATGGTTACTGCTGCCAAATAAAAATTTGGATCAAGGATACCATCTTTTGCCCATTTGCCTAAAAATGTTTCAAGGATAGGCATCGGTTGACCCGGCCATCCTAGCTGAATACGAAAGACCAAACTCAATAATCCTCCAACCAATCCCATAAAAATTCCAGTAATCAGGAACTGCTTGGCAATCATTTTATGATCCATACTAAAGATGTACTTCGATATGAAGGACTCTTTATGATGATGTCCGTGATCATGATCGTGTGCGGTATGGCTGTGAACTTCCGTGTGTGTTGAATGAATTTCGCTCATACAGTTATATTTTATGAATATTAAATATTTTTAGTTGATGTTGTATCTTTTACTGCTGTAGTATCTTTTACCTCTATTGCTGCTTCAGCAGATGGAGTTTCAGATGCTAACTGACTTTTGATTGTTTTCTTATTCTTTAACCACTTGGTATAATCTTCTTCTGTTACAACAACTATTGGTAATTGCATATTATAGTGTGCAGAACCACAGATGTTGTTACAGTATAACAAATAATTAAAGTTTGGGTTTTTGAGTTTCGTTCTCATTTCAGCTGTAGTGATTGTCGGTGTAAATGTAAAACCTGTTTTTACACCAGGTACACAATACATATGAACACGGAAGTGTGGCAAGTATGCACTGTGAATTACATCCTGACTACGCAAGTGAAGCTCCATCGTTTTATTTACAGGCATATAAATAGTATCCTGAAAAACTATATCATCATACGCTGTTTGATATGGAGATTGAGCTGATTTATTTTTGAATTCAATCACTTGCTGAAGTTGTTTTTTTAATCTTTTGTATGCTTTATTCAAGTCATTCATTTCTTCTTCATTTGGAAAATCAGCCAACTCTTTTTCAAGTCTTGCTTTTTCTTCATTCAGTGCTTTCAATTGCTGTTCGATATGTTCAGCAGTAATCAGACCCAATGAATTTGTAGCAGAAATCATGGTAAAGTTAGCATCTCCCAGTTGTTTGTCTTCACCGGCAAAACGAACTGTCCAATCGAACTGACGAGCATATAATTCAAAAATAATTTTATCAGGATCTTCACTTTTTTTAGTAGATTGATTCCACACGATTAATCCTTTCAAAACCAACACAGCCATTACAATCGCAGGAATTATAGTCCATACCATTTCCAATGTATTGTTATGCGCATAGTGATATGCTTTACGATTCTTATTGTATCTGTATCGATAAGCAAACCACATCAACAATGTTTGTGTAATAAAAAAGGCAAGAGAAATGATAATGAAATTTAACTCTAACAAATCATCAACTTCTTTTCCATGAAGAGAAGCTGCAGGAGGCAACATATAGTTGTAGTTATAATACTTGTTAAAGAAGTAAAAGAACATGCCAAATAATCCAACAAGCGATGCTAAAACCAACAGTGCATTGGTATTGTTTTCCTTTTCAGAAATTTCATAAGGTTGCTTTCCTCTCAATATTGAAGCAAATTCAAAAACCTTAAGTAATCTGACTGCCGTATAGATTGTCAGAATGATAACAGCGAGGAGAAGAATATTCATCAACATAATGCCTTCGATTAGTTAGTTATTATTAAATATGATGTTGTTTACTTTCATTTAAGAAGGGGTGATTCGCAGGAACCAGCGGCGCTTTACTTAATGCTGTAAACACCACATATAAGAAAAGACCAAGGAATCCCAAAACCATTCCAATTTCAGTGAAACCTATATTCCATTTATCTTTCACAGTTCCCGGCATAATAATCTGAAATAAATCCAGATAGTGTCCTACCAGTAATATTGCTCCCACTACAGATAGCAACCAAGGTGTTCTCTTCGCATCACGATGCATAAGAATAAGTAATGGAAACGCAAAATTGATCACAAGCATAGGAATAACGATGTATTTATAGTCTGTATCAAAACGCTCAAGGAAATAGTTAATTTCTTCAGGAATATTTGAATACCAAATCAACATGTATTGAGAGAACCATAAATATGTCCAAAATACACTGAATGCAAACATAAATTTTGCCAGATCATGAATATGGTTTTCATTCACCCAGTGCATTAATCCTTGTCTTTTTAAATGCAAAAGAATTAATAACATCATGATGATTCCACTCACAAACAAACCAGCAAAAATATACCATCCAAAAAGTGTAGAAAACCAGTGAACATCGATAGACATTAACCAATCCCATGCAGACATAGAAGAAGTAACCCCAAAAAACACAAGGAAAATTGCACCAAACATTAATCCTTTATTATGATTTTTAAATCCGGGATTTGCATCTTCATTCAATGAAATTTTTCTGAACTGCATTGCAAGGAAAATCCATCCCAGTAAATAAACTACTGTGCGGATTGCATAAAATGTATTGCTCAAATAAACCTTCTTTCCGCTATTCATGTAGATTTCATCCGTTGTCTGGAAATGATGATCCATCCAGTGCCATATATCATGAACACCTAAAATACCGGCAACAACTAATCCGAGCATCACAATTCCTCCAATAGGTAAATATGTACTCATTGCTTCTGGAATTCTTTTGAAACCTGAATGCCATCCAGCTTCTGCCACATAGCTTACAGCAATGAAAAAGGTTCCTGCCAATGCAATGGCCAGGAAGAAAAATCCATTCAGTAATAAGTTAGCCCAGATTCTTTCGGGTGTCATCACAAAACCGTAGGCAATCGCCGCAACACCTATTCCCATCAGGGCCAGTGTTAACATTTTTGTTTTTCCTGTGAATGTGTAATTCATCTTATTCTTCTTTTCTGGTTGATATCCGAATTATTTTATTTTAGTTGAATCTGCTGCAGCAGTTGCTGGTGCTCCTGATTGTTGTAAGGTTTGTACAAACTGAACAATTTGCCAGCGCTCATACGCTGAAAGTTGTGATGCGTAAGGCCCCATATTTCCTTTTCCAAATTGCATGGCATGGAATATTTGTCCTTCAGAAATATTTTTTAATTGATCTGAGTTATATGCCGGCGGCTGTAACCCATAGTTTTCTTTAGCCAATAAAACTTTAACGACTGACCCATCTCCTTTACCTTCTGCACCATGACATGCGATACAGTAAACATTATATAGTCTTTTCCCATTTTCCAAATGTGCTTCAGATTTTGCCAGCGGACTCTTTAAAAGTGCAATCGCTGAGTCTCTTCCCGCAGCGGTATTGGTGTATGGATAAGGAAAAGAATTCACCATTTTTTCGCGGTCAAATGAATGTGCAATAGTTCCTGTAACCGGATCCTGATTGGTTTTGCCATCTGCAAAAACCACACTGGCTTCTCCTGCCTTTGATGCAGGCGAATAATACATGTCTGGCATGTATTGATATCCGGGACTGTTTTTATCTTTTACGCAAGAGGTCAGCATCACAGCAACTGCTGCAAAACCGAGTATTGTATGCTTATTGATGTTTTTCATTTTTAGAACAATATCAATTTTTATTAATCTTTATATTTCAATTCAGATGAATTCACTTCATCAGCAGCCGTTTGACTGATGAAAGTTTTAATCTCAGTTTCAGATATTTTCTGATTATCATCCAATACGATTTCCATTACAAACTTATCATCTGTTGAACGCGGATCTGGATTCATCGCCTTTAATCCGGGAAACAATCTGGATCTGAATAAGTATGTAAAATTCATCAGGTGAGCTGCAATCAATACCGTAATTTCAAATGTAACCGGAATAAATGCGGGCAGATTCTGACTTAAAGAGAAACTTGGTTTACCTCCAATATTCATTGGCCAGTCCTGAATATTCATGTACCATATCATGAGTAACGCTAAAGAAGTACCCAATAATCCATAGAAGAATGCCACCGTTGATATTCTTGTTGGTTTTACACCCAAGGCTTTATCAATCCCGTGAATTGGAAATGGAGAATATACTTCTCTGATTGTAACTCCTTTTTCCATCAGATGCTTGGCTCCGGCTAACGTTTCGTCCGGATCATTGTAAACTGCCAATACTGTCTTTTTATTCATATCAAAATGATGTTAGTCTGTTCTTTATTGATTAATGATGGTGATCATCACCTGCTTTTTCATATAAATCTTCTGTCTTTTTCTTCCATCCATCGCCTGAAACCTTTAAAATAGATTTGGTTTCTGCAATTGCAATTACAGGGAATGATCTGGAGAATAATAAAAACAACGTAAAGAAAATTCCAAGTGTTCCTATAAAAATTCCGATATCTACATACGTTGGATAGAACATCGTCCAAGAAGAAGGAAGATAATCGCGGTGCAATGATGTAACAATAATTACAAAACGCTCAAACCACATCCCTACGTTTACGACCAATGATAACAAGAAAGTACCAACCAGGCTTCTGCGTATTCCTCTGAACCAGAAAAGCTGTGGACTGATTACGTTGCAGCTCATCATGATCCAGTATGCCCATGCATAAGGACCGGTTGCTCTGTTCAGGAACGCATAGTGTTCGTATTGTACTCCTGAATACCAGGCAATCACTAACTCTGTAATATAAGCAACACCAACGATAGACCCCGTAACCACGATAATTTTGTTCATGGATTCAAGGTGATTAATCGTAATATATTCTTCCAGATTCAATACTTTACGCATAATGATCAACAAGGTCGCAACCATTGCAAAACCTGAGAAGATTGCACCCGCAACGAAGTATGGAGGGAAAATTGTGGTGTGCCAGCCAGGAATTACTGAAGTTGCGAAGTCCATAGATACGATAGTGTGAACTGAAAGTACCAGCGGAGTTGATAAACCGGCAAGTACCAACGATACCTCTTCAAAGCGCTGCCAGCTTTTTACATTTCCTGACCATCCAAAACTTACCACATTGTATATTTTTTTCATGAATGGGATGATCTGACGATCACGAACAGTTGCAAAATCAGGAATCAAACCAATATACCAGAATCCTAAGGAAACAGAGAAATACGTTGAAATTGCAAATAAGTCCCAAAGAAGTGGAGAGTTGAAGTTTACCCACAAAGATCCGAATTGGTTAGGAACTGGGAAGAACCAATAAACAACCCACACACGACCTACGTGAATTCCGGGAAACGTTGCAGCACAAATTACCGCAAAGATGGTCATGGCTTCAGCAGAACGGTTAATCGCCATTCTCCATTTTTGACGGAACAATAATAAGATTGCTGAAATCAGTGTACCTGCGTGACCAATACCTACCCACCATACGAAGTTGGTAATATCCCACGCCCATCCTACCGTTTTATTAAGCCCCCAGGCTCCAACTCCTGTACCAAATGTATAGGCGATTAATCCTAATCCCCATAATGCACACATGGCAGAAATGGTAAACACGAGGTACCACAGCTTATTCGCTCGACCTTCAATCGGTTTGCAAATATCTTCCGTTATCTGATGATAGGATTTATTTCCTAAAATTAACGGTTCCCTTACTGGTGATTCTATATGCATATCTTTCGACTTCTAATTCTTTAATAATTTATCTTAATGATGTGCTGATTCATTTGAATGACCTTCAGACGCATGGGTTTCAGCATGCGCATGATGACCGTATTCTTCCTCAACGTTACGCACTTTTGTTTGATAAATAACGTTTGGCTTTACACCCACTTCTTCAAGTAAATGATAAGCTCTTGGATCATTTTCCAACTTGGCAATCATTGCAGCCTCATCATTGTAATCTCCGAAAATAATTGCGTTAGTAGGACAGGCTTCGGCACAGGCAGTTTTAATTTCCTGATCTTTCACTAATCGATCCTGCTTCTTCGCTTCAAGTTTTCCGGCCTGAATACGCTGAACACACATTGAACATTTTTCCATTACCCCACGAGCACGAACAGTAACATCAGGATTTAAAACCAGTTTACCCAATTCATCATTCATGTAATAATCAAACTTCTTATTTTCAGAATACTGGAACCAGTTAAAGCGACGAACTTTGTATGGACAGTTGTTTGCACAATAACGTGTACCGACACAACGATTGTAAGTCATCTGATTGAGACCTTCTGAACTGTGCGTAGTAGCCAATACCGGACAAACAGTTTCGCAAGGAGCATGGTTACAATGCTGGCACATTACCGGCTGGAACACAACTTTCGGACTGTTTGAAGGTATTTCTTTCTTTCTATAATTATCGTTACCTTTTTCATAACGGGTAGAAGGATCAGCGTCAGAAGTATAATATCTGTCGATACGCATCCAGTGCATATCTCTTGATCTTCTGATTTCATCTTTGCCAACTACAGGTACGTTATTTTCTACATGACATGCTACAACACATGCACCACAACCATTACAACTATTCAAATCAATGGATAATCCCCAACGGTGATTTACCATTTTGAAATCTTTCCAGTAATCAATTTTATCAATTGGTGCTTCGTGACCACCATTGGTCAATGACTGAACATTGGTATGCATCACCTTATCAGGATTTCCTGATTTCGGATCTTTACCAAATTCTTTCAGTGATGTTTCCTTAACAATATCACGACCCATCATGGTATGATGGGTTTGTGTTCCTGCCAACTGATGTTTCTTTCCTGCACTTTCAACGGATGCTCCGGTTACGATGGTAGAAAAATTATTTCCTGCAATCTGCAGCAATGGGAAAGCATTGGCTCCGATGACTTCGTCATTTTTACCAAACTTTCTACCATAACCTATCGCAATACCAATAGTTCCGGGCGTTTGACCAGGTTGAGCCAGCACAGGCAATTCTAAAGTTTTACCGTTCACGGTTACTTTTGCCACATTTGCCCACTGGTTCTGACCCATTAATTTATTGAATCCAAACTCCTGTTTGTCCATATCGGCAGGAGACATGGTAATATAATTATCCCAGGTTACACGACTGATTGGATCAGGCAATTCCTGTAGTATAGGATTTGCAGCCATCATACCGGTGCCCATTCCTACTTTTTCATATAATGTAATTTCCCATCCTTTTGCATTGGATGCAGCGGCATTAATTGCCTGAGCAGACGCAGAAATATTTGCAGTTGAACCTGTCTCTGCAGTTGGTGTTACAGCGATACTGTAAACGCCATCATGCAAACTTGTATTCCAGAATTCATCAAACAATAATTTACCTGAAGAAGCAAACAAGGTATTTCTCCATGTATTTTTAATATATTCTCTGTAAGTACTGCTGTTCTTATCTGAACGTGATGCCTTGCCCGCCCATACCAACAAGCTTTCCTGTGCAGCTCTTGTATCGAACAACGGATGAATGGTAGGTTGCTGCAAGCTGTATTGACCTGCAACCGGATTAAAATCATTCCATGATTCTAAATAATGATGATCAGGCATCAAATACTGAACAGTCGTCTCTTCCATTCTGTCTCCAAATGATACAGAGATAGCGGCAGAGGCTAGTGCTTTATTAAAATCAGTACCGTTAGGTAATGTATATGCAGGATTAACACCATATAGAATCACAGCGTTACCTGAAATGTTATTAAACATTTCAGCCATTGCACTATCATTACCATTAAACAAATTAACCGATTGATTAATATCAATCGTATTTCCGTAGCTACCTAATAATTTATTAATCTCATTTGTGATAGTTTGTGCATTCACGTCATTGATTCCGCAAACAACCAGTGCACTTCCTTTTTTACTCCACAAATAATCTCCGCATTTTGCAATGTCTTCCGCAAACGGAACGGTTACTGAACCTGCAGATGGGGCATTCGCTAATTTTGCAATGTGATTATATAATGCAACCAATGCTGTTCCGATTTGAGATGGCTTTAACATCACACGGTAATCAGCATTTGACCCTGCCAGCGACATGATAGATTCAAACTGATAATGGCGAGACATATTTGCATTTTCAGGACGGCGTGTTTCAGCATATTGCTTAGCATAAACACCACTCATCAACCAGCCATTCAGAAAATCGGCACCGAAAGAGGCAATCGCGTTTGCTTTATGGAACTGATAAGAAGGAATTACTGATTTACCGAATGATGCCTGATTGGCAAGACGCACCGCCTGGTATGAAACAGCATCATACTGAACATGAATCACATTATTGTAAGTTGCGATAAAGTCATTAATTACAGCCTGAGTTGAAGGACTGATGATAGTATTAGTTACCAGATACGTTTTCTTTCCGGCAGCAGCTAATTCCTTTAACTTCGAAGAAATTTCCTCATCAGCTTGACTCCAGGCAACCGGAGCACCGGCTTTTAATGCTGATTTAGCACGTTTACTGTCATATAAAGAAAGAACAGATGCTTGTAAACGAGCATTTGAAGAACCTGCGGTAACGCCTGACAATTTATTCCCATCAACTTTAATCGGACGACCTTCACGGGTTTTTACCAATACTGAAAAATAATCTGAACCATCATAGTATGATGAAGCATAGTAATTGGGAACACCGGGAGTAATCGTTTCCGGTTTGATTACGTAAGGAATTGCTTTTTTAATAGGCGTTTCACAAGCAGCCAGCGTTGCAGCTGTTACACTGAATCCTAAAAATTTAAGGAAATCCCTTCGATTGGAATTAGAAACAGATGTTTTTTCATCTGCCAAAAACTCCGTCATCGGAAGATCTTCTGCAAATTCATTCTCTCTGTTCTTAATGAACTGAGGATCGTTTTCCAGTTCTTCGTATCCTTTCCAGTATATTTTATTCTTACTCATAGGTTATTGAATCCGATTAGGAACTAATTAATATAATCTATTAATAATGACATTTTGAACATTCAAGACCACCAATTTTTTCAACGGTAAATGCCTGACCTTTTTTCATTTCATATTCACCGTAGTGCTCTTTGTAATAATTGTGCAGTCTTTCATAGTATCCGTTATCTGCATACTGAACTTCTGTTTCTCTGTGGCAATTGATACACCATCCCATCGTTAATGGAGAATACTGATAAACTTTTTCCATTTCTCCAAGTTCACCATGACAAGTAGCACATTCTACCTTACCCACAACAACGTGCTGCTGGTGGCTAAAGAATGCATGATCTGGAAGATTATGGATTTGCACCCACTCAACAGGTTTTTGAATTTGTTTTTCTACTTCATCAAATGCACCTTCTGAATCGCGTAACCATTCAGCGAAAACTTTTTTCACTTCTTCCTTATCCATTGACTGATAATTTTGGAAGTATTCTTTTTTCACCGGGTTCCATCCGATGGCTGCATAAATTTTAGAAATTTCTTTCTTACCATAATTAGGCCCTACTTCAACTGCTTTATGACAGTTCATGCAAACATTGGAAGAAGGGATGCTCGCATGCTTACTTTTTTCAGCAGTGCTATGGCAATATGTACATTCAATTTTATTTTGACCAACATGCAGTTTATGAGAGAAAGCAATAGGCTGATCCGGCATATATCCAGTAACATTCCCTTCATCATCTTTAAATCCACCATATACTCCAATATCATTCAGCGCCTGAAATCCTTTCATAGAAAGCCATGAAATCAACACAAGAATAATTACAAAAGAAATTTTCTTGTGTGTCACCATCCACGATCCGATTTTGTTCAGGAATGACACATGTTCTTCTTCAGGCTGAACTATTCCTTCTTTCTCATTGGCGACTTTTTCCATGGCTTTTGAAACACTGCGAAGTGCAGAGCTCAGTACCAGTAAAACAAAAGCAATACCAATTAAAATAAAAGTTAACTGCGTATCTGAAAAGCCACCACCTTCAGATGAACCGTCGGCGCCACCAGAAGCATTAGCCGTAGAATCTGCAGTGGGTTTATCTTCCACTGGATTATCAATATACGCCAATAAGTCTGTTAAATCCTGTTCTGATAAATTAGTGAATGCCGGCATTTGCTGACCGCCATATTCTTTATACAAATCGTTGGCATATTTATCACCTGTTTTTAAAAAATCAGAAGAATTAATGATCCACGCTTTTAAGTTTGCTTCATCCGGCCAGCGATCGCGCACCCCTGCAAGACCAGGCCCAATCATTTTCTGGTCCGTTACATTATGGCAACGGGCACAATTCGTTTTGAAAAGCGTCTTTCCCTTCACCGCATCACCTTGTGCATACAGCTGATTGAATAGAGAAAGAGTGAAAACAAGGACAAATGTCATTGCTTTCAACGAAGATTTTTTAAGATACTTAGCTTTCGTCATAATCGCTTTAATTAAGCTCCGCAAAGAAATATAATTGTTAACTAATGTCAAATTTTTCAAGAGGCAAATTTACATTTTTCACTGATTTAACCGCCTTATGAGTCATAATTTTATCACCACATCGTTATTTAAAACAATTCTAAATAAGGGCTCGGGCTTGATTTATTTTTAATGTAAAGAATATCAAAATGTTTTGTTTTCAAATTTGTATAACCGGACCTCCTGACTATTTTTGCTCAACGATAATTTATAAACATGAAAAAATACACACTGTTACTTCTAATTAAAATTTCATTTATCGCAAATTCGTTTGCAGATGAAGGAATGTGGCTGCCCTATTATATCAATAAATTAATGGGCAACATGCAGCAGTATGGCTGCAAATTAACGGCCGATCAAATTTACAATGCCAATCAATCTTCCATGAAAGACGCCATCGTTCATTTTGGAGGATTTTGTACAGGTGAGATTGTAAGTAATCAGGGATTGGTATTTACCAACCATCACTGCGGTTACGATGCCATCTCCACATTAAGCACGGCTGAGGCGAACCATTTGGATAACGGATTTTGGGCTACAGATTTTGCGGCAGAGATTCCAGCTCCAGGGTTAACTGCTTCTATGCTTGTATATATGAGTGATGTAACTGAGCGTATGGCTAACGCCACTGATAAAGCAGCTGAAATTAAAAAAATAAAAGAAGAAGCAACTGCAGGTAATCACTATAAAGCTGATGTAAAATCATTTTTCTATGGGAATGAATATTACCTGTTGGTATATGAAGTGTTTAAAGACATTCGTCTTGTCGGAACTCCACCGCAAAACATTGGAAAATTTGGAGGCGACACCGACAACTGGATGTGGCCAAGACATACCGGCGATTTCAGCATATTCAGAATTTATGCATCTGCCGATAACAAACCAGCTGAATACAGTGTAAATAATGTTCCATATAAGCCGAAACATTTTATTCCGCTGAACTTAAAAGGAATTAAAGAAAATGATTTTGCCATGATTATGGGATTCCCGGGCAGAACAACCCGTTATTTAACCAATGCAGGAGTGAAAAATGTTGCATATAACAGATATCCTATTTTATCGCAAGTACTAAAAGAAAAGCTTCAGCAATGGTGGAGTGAAATGTCTAAAGATGTAAATGTTCGTTTAACATTATCGGGCGATTATGCCTCATTAGCAAATAGTCAAAAATATTTTGACGGAGTAATGAACGCATTAAAATCATCTCCATGTCTGAATAATAAAACCGAGCTTGAAACTGATTTTATTGCATGGGTAAATTCAAGCGAAGAAAAAAAGAAACAATATGGATCTGTGATTTCAGATTTACAAAAATTATATGATGATAATAAAACCATGACGGGACTTAGCCAGTATATGCGTGTGGCATACAACGGCGTAAAATTTGCAGAAATGGGAAGTGCGCTTACTGAGTTAAAAACACTTTTGTCAGCAAAAGAAATAGATATGACAAAACTTGCTGAAGCAAAGAAAAATATAAAAGAGAATTCACGCGAATATTTCAAATACTTCATTAAACCTGTAGAACAAAAAGTATTTGCAAGCATGCTTCGAATTGTTCATAAAAATCTTGAAGAAAAATATTGGGTGAGTAATTTAAGAAGTAAAGAATTTTCAAAAATGAAAGGCGATTCTTTCCAGAGCTATGCGGCTTATGTATTGAATTCTTCGATGCTTGCTGACTCTGTAAAATTCTTCAAGTTTCTTGAAAAACCATCATTGGCTGGATTACAAAAAGATCCCGGAGCTGCATACGTATTAGATGTTGTAAAAATGATGAGTGAATTATCTGCTACTTTCAGGGGGATAAATGAAAAAGAAGAACAACTCATGAAGGTATATGTAAAAGGATTAAGAGAATTTAAAGGTGATAAATTCTTTTATCCGGATGCAAATTCAACACTGCGCATTACCTATGGTCAGGTGAAACCATATAGTCCGAAAGATGGTATTAAATACAACTGGTACACGACACATAAAGGGATCTTAGAAAAGGAGAAACCAGGTGATCCTGAATTTGATGTTCCTTCATCATTCAGTCAGGCATTAAAAAAGGGATCATTTGGTAAATATGCAGATGCCAGTGGAGATCTTCCTGTTGCATTTATCTGTAATCTAGATATTACCGGCGGAAACTCCGGTAGTCCTGTAATTGACGGCAACGGTTCATTGATTGGAATCGCTTTTGATGGTGTATGGGAAGGAATGGTTGGTGATTTATACTGGGAACCATCTCAGAACAGAACCATTGCTGTTGATATCAGATATGTAATGTATGTTGTTGAACAAATGTCAGGTTCAGACAGAATTTACAATGAGGTAAAAACAAATTTGTAACAAATTATTTTGATATAAAAAAGGGATTGAAATTTCAATCCCTTTTTTATTGTAGTTGCGTTATTTTAGCTCCTTAAAATACTTTATAACCTTTGATAGTCCATCTCTGAAAGTGGTTCTTTCTCTTTTCAACAACGTCTGCATTTTAGAAATATCCGGAAGTCGCCTTGTCATATCTCCTTCAGGTAAAGGCGGAAGATGAATGATGTTTGAAGACGATCCTGTAATTTCAATAATTTCTTTTGCTAACTGCAAAATGGTTATTTCATCATTACCTCCAATATTCACAACATCATTAATACATGATTCCGATACAAGTGTTTCATAACATGCATCTATATTGTCATTGATAAAACAAAAAGTTCTGGTTTGACTTCCATCTCCGTATATGGTAATATCTTCTCCTTTTAAAGCCATATTGATAAACTTGGACACAACGAAGTCCGGGCTTTGCTTAGGACCATAGGTATTAAAAAATCTGAAAATTGTATAGTCAAGAGCATATTCCTGCTGATAAGATTTCAGAAATGATTCTCCTACATTTTTTACAACGGCATAGGGTAATCTTGAATTTAGTGGTGTTGTTTTTTCATTTTGAGGGAACTCCACAGGTTCTCCATACACTTCTGAAGAAGATGAAAAGAAAACTCTTTTAACACCGGTATTTTTAGATAATGAAAGTATATTTTCAATTCCTTTAATATCTTCTAATACACTCACAGGATGGCTTAGTGTTCTTAGTACACCAACCAGGGCCGCATAATGAAAAACATAATCAAACCTGTATGCATAAAACACACCTGAAATTTCTTCAAATCTATTAACGTCACACTTTATAAAATGACTGTTAGAATATTTTTTGGGGTTGGGTAAATGATTAATATCTCCTGTCCTAAAATTATCAACGATTACAACTTCATGGGAAGAATCCGACAATAATTTCTCTGCCATGGAACTCCCGATAAATCCGGCTCCGCCGGTGACTAAAATTCTCTTTTTCTCACTCATTTTTATAACTCTGTGATTTTCATTAGGTATTGACCGTAACCACTTTTTAGTAATGGTTTTGCAAGATGATGCAATTGCTCTTTATCAATAAATTTCATCTGATAAGCAATCTCTTCAATACATCCGATTTTTAAACCCTGACGTTCTTCAATTACCTGTACAAACTGACTTGCCTGCATCAGCGACTGGAAAGTCCCTGTATCCAGCCATGCAGTTCCGCGATCAAGCACATGAACTCGTAAGGAATTATTATTTAAATAAATTTTATTGATATCTGTAATTTCATATTCACCGCGGGCGCTTGGCTTTAGTTTTTTAGCAAATTCAACCACTGAATTATTATAAAAATAAAGTCCAGGAACTGCGAAGTTAGATTTTGGCTGAACCGGTTTTTCTTCGATCGAAACTGCTATGTTTTCATCATTAAATTCAACTACACCATATCTCTCTGGATCTGATACGTGATATGCGAAAATCTCCCCCCCTTCAGGATTACCAATCAATTGTAGCTGTTTTGCAAGCCCGGTACCATAGAAAATATTATCACCCAAAATCAACGAAACAGCATCGTTTCCTATAAACTCTTCTCCCAATACAAAGGCCTGTGCCAAACCATTCGGCTCATGCTGAATTTTATAAGAAAACTTCATCCCTAACGGCTCGCCGGTACCAAGCAAGCGCTGAAAAAAAGGCAAGTCGTGCGGGGTAGAAATAATCATAATCTCTCTGATGCCTGCCATCATTAATGTAGAAAGTGGGTAATAAATCATTGGTTTATCATAAATAGGCATCAACTGTTTACTGATGGCCATAGTTATGGGATAAAGTCTTGTACCTGATCCGCCGGCAAGAATAATACCTTTCATCACATTATTAATTATAAATTATCTTCTTCAATTTCTTCTAATTCCTTCGCTGTTATTTTCTTTTTATTTAAAGAAAGAACCAGTGACGGCAGCATAAACAGGTTGGTAAACATTGCCAATAACAAGGTTATGGAAACCAATATACCCAATGCTACTGTTCCTCCAAAATCGGAAGCTATAAATATAGAGAAACCAAAAAATAAAATAATAGAAGTGTAGGTCATGCTTAAACCTGTTTCCTGAACAGATGTCTCAATTGCTTTTTTAACATCTCCCTGCCATCGTTTTAATTCCTGGCGATATTTTGCAAGAAAGTGGATGGTATCATCAACAGAAATTCCAAATGCAACACTAAAAATAATACTGGTGGATGCTTTCAACGGAATACCCATGTATCCCATAATACCAGCAGTAAAAAGCAATGGGAGCATATTGGGCAACATCGAAATCAGAACCATTTTAAATGACCTGAACATAAAACCCATAATCACGGCAATAAGAAAGATGGCCAGTAATAAACTTGAAATCAGATTTTTTACCAGGTAGTCTGTACCTTTCATAATCATAATACTTGCGCCGGTATAAATTACATCCACATCCATGTCTGTAAAAACCTGATTAGTAATTTCTTCGACACGCTTTGTAACCGATTTCATTTCGTAAGTTCCCATGTCCATCATCTGCGCCCTAATTCTGATGTAACGCTGATTTGAATCAACATAAGAATACATTAATGAATCGCCTTTAGATACCCCCGAGGTATATTTTGCTATCCGGCCCATATCCATTTCATTCGGGATACGATATTCTTCGGCATCTCCATTATAGTAAACCTGATTGGCATATTTTACAAGATCAATTGCTGATACTGGTCTTGAAAAAATCTCCATCGCTTGCAATGAGTCCTGCAGTTCGTTCACTCTTTTCCAAAGTTTTGTTTTTAGAAACGAAGCTCCTTTTTCTTTTTTAGAGTCAATTAATATTTCAAAAGGCATTACTCCATTAAACTCTTTTTCAAAAAAAGAAAGGTCTGTAAATGCTTTCGAATTCTTTGGAACATCATCTGCAACCCTCCCCGATGTTTTGATTTTTAAAATTCCAAACACTGCAAAAATGAGGAGCACAAAAGCAACGGCATACACTTTTACACGATGTGTCTTGACAATATTCTCGATAAAGTTTAAAAACAATCCTGATCTTTTCCCTTTCAAATGCCGGGTTTGTCTTATCCCTGGAGGTGGCAGATAACTTAAGAGGATAGGAATTAAAATTATTGAAAGAATAAATAAAGAAATAATATTGATAAACGATACGGTTCCAAACTCAACCATTGTTTTGCTGTTGGTTATAATCATCGTACCAAAGCCAACTGCAGTGGTTAGGTTGGTCAGGAAAATCGCTTTCCCTGTTTTTTCAATCACCTTATGTAAGGCGCGGATTCTGTTTCCCACTTTTAAAAATTCAACCTGATAGCGTGTAATCATGTAAACGGCATTCGGAATACCAATAACAATTAACAGCGGGGGTAGTAATCCTGTAAGAATGGTGATTTTGTATCCGAGAAGCGCCATGGTTCCTGATGACCAGACAATACAAATAGCAACATTGATAAGCGCAACCAGCAACACCGAAAGTGAGCGAAAAAAAAGAAACATCACTATCGAAGTTATAGCCGCAGCCAGTATTACAAATATTGTAATTTCTTTAGACGCCCTAACAATTGAATCAGTTCGCAAAAAAGGTAATCCCGATACACGAACATTCAATCCACTTTTATTCTCAAATTCAGCAACTGTTTGTTTAAAATTTTCAATAACAGCAACACGTTCTTTGGAATGAACAACTTTCTTATTTAAGCCGGCAAGCATGATGTATGTGCCTGTTTGTGCATTCCATAAAACACCATCATAAAACTTTAAGACTGCAACTTTATTTTCGATTCCACTTACAATTGAATCATTGATAAAATTACTATTCACCAGTTTATTCATTTCAAACCTGGATGAGTCTTCATTTTTTGAAAGCGTCATTGCAGATGAGGGAGATAAAACCCATTCAATATGCTCAAGGGATTTAACTTTCTGTTCAAGTTCAACCCACCTGTTGAGATGAGAAGATGTAAAAAAAGCGGAATCCTGAACAGCGAGAACAAGCACATTAGCCTCTTCCCCAAAGATTTTTCTGAAATACTGATAATCCGAATAAGTTTTATCTGTTCGAGGTAAAATTTCAGCCATCTGATAGCTCATCTCCACTTTGCGCGACTGAATACCCATAAAAATGGTAACAAGGGCTATCAGGATTAATCCCAATACCCTGTATCTAAAAATCAACGTAGAGAATTTATGCCACATGACTCACTTGATGCACGAATGTAGCGACAATAGTTAAGAAGTCCAAAGCAACTTTTTATTACATCAGCAATTACGAAACTGAAGTAATCTGAAAAGGTTTTACAATAAGTTTTTACCTTAGCGTTCTGCATGAAAAGATATTTCACATTATTCATAGCCAGCCGTTATCTTTTTTCTAAGAAATCAAGAAATATCATTAATGTGATAACCGGTATTTCAATGGCTACCATTATGGTGGTTAGCGCAGCATTGATTATACTATTATCTGCATTTAATGGGCTTGAACAAACGGTAAAAGATTTATTCAATGCATTTGATCCAAGCCTTCAGGTTACAGCAACACAAGGAAAAACCATTGCTGTTTCAGAACAACAACTGAATAAAATAAAATCGCTGAAAGGAATTGAACATTATTCTCGTATAATCGAAGAACATGTGCTTGCCATTTATGATAACAAGCAACAGATTATTTTATTAAAAGGAGTTGATGATGCATACTTTGATCTGGTAAAGATGGATGATATTTTGATTGCTGGGAATACAAAGCTTTTGCATCAGGTTCCGGACAAGGTTATATTGGGAGAAGGACTTGCATCGTCAATGGGAATCAACATCATGGATTTTTCAATTCCATTAGAAGTTTATTATCCTAAAAAAGGGAAAATAAATATTAATAGTCCGTTTAATGAATCTGTTTTAATACCGCAAAGCGTTTTCTCCATCAATCACGAATACAACCAGATTCTTGCGATAACTTCATTAGAATGGGCCGCTGAACTTATGGGTATTGAAGAAAATGAATACAGTAGCTTAGAAATAGATATTGATGATGATGCAGATATTGATTTTATTAAAACTGAATTGAAAAATATTTTAGGAAATCAGGTCGTCATTAAAGATCGGTATGAACAACATCAACTGATGTACAGAATTATGCGTTCAGAAAAATTAGCAGTGTTTTTAATTATCAGTTTTGTATTGATTATCGCCAGTTTTAATATCATTGGTGCGTTGTCAATGTTGTTGGTTGAAAAGAAAAAAGACATGATGGTGATGTGGAGCATGGGAAGTTCTTTTGAAAAACTAAAGCGTATTTTTATTTTGGAAGGCACGCTTGTTTCGTTTATCGGAGGATGTATTGGAATACTTCTTGGAACTATTTTATCATTATTACAAATGTCTTTGGGTTGGATTAAACTTGGAAATTTTGAAGGTGCCCAACCCTATCCTATTCTGTTTGTGTGGACTGATTTTATACTTGTCTTTTTCACTGTAATATTTATTGGCTTTACAGCTTCGTGGATCAGAATGAAGAGTTTTTTACTTGATACTGCTGAAAATAGATCATTGATCAAGTAATGCAGTAGAATAATGCTCAGCAATTGAATCAAGAATTCGATACAGTTGATCGGGGTCATTGTTCGTTACCAATTGCATTCTGAATTCTTTAAAATTAGTAAGACCTTTAAAATAATTTGAATAATGAGGTCTCATTTCAAAAATTCCTTCAACTGTTCCTTTCCACTCAATACTTTTTTCAAGGTGTTCACGAACAGCTTCAACTCGTTGTTCAATGGATGGAGATGGCAATATTTCACCTGTATTGAAATAATGTTTGATCTGATTAAAAATCCAAGGGTTTCCAATAGCAGCTCTTCCTATCATGATACCATCAACTCCAAACCGCTGACGATATTGAAGAGCCTTTTGCGGTGAATCTATATCACCGTTCCCAAATATAGGAATATGGATATTTGACTTTAGTTTTACCTCACGGATAAGATCCCAATTGGCTTCGCCTTTATACATTTGTGCTCTTGTTCGTCCGTGTATGGTAAGTGCTTTGATTCCAACGTCCTGTAGGCGCTCTGCTACTTCAAGAATATTAATAGAATGATCATCCCAGCCAAGTCGCGTTTTCACCGTTACCGGCAAATGGGTAGCATTTACTACTGCTTTGGTAAGCCTTACCATCAAGTCAATATCTTTCAGTACTCCTGCACCTGCGCCTTTACATACAACTTTTTTTACCGGGCATCCAAAATTAATATCGACCAAGTCAGGCTGAACTGCATCTACAATCTTTGTGCATAAAGACATGGCTTCTTCATCACCGCCAAAAATCTGAATGCCTATCGGACGTTCATAATTAAAAATATCAAGTTTTCGTTTGCTTTTAATGGCATCACGAATCAATCCTTCGCTTGAAATAAATTCTGTGTACATCAAATCAGCACCATGTTTTTTGCAAAGTGCACGAAACGGCGGATCGCTCACATCTTCCATAGGAGCCAGAAGAATGGGAAACTCACTTAGTTCTATGTTCCCGATTTTTACCATATTTCATACAAAAATACAAAAGACGATCACAGGGATCGTCTTTTGTAAAAAATATATATCCGGGATATTAATCCAGGATAGCTGCCTTACGAGCGGAGTAATTAATTTTTAAAGCTTTTGCTTCTCTTAATTCTTCTTTCACGTCGGTAACAATTCCCATTTTTACTTCTTTGTCCACTTTTAAAGAAACAGTTCTTTTTGATCTTTCAAATTCAGCCGTTTCTTCAATTTCCTGTAATACCCATGGACCAATTTCTTTTGGTTTGGCAAAAGCATCATCAAGCTGAAGTAATGGCTGATCACCATATTGAGCTTGATAACGGTTCAATGGTTTTCCGATATAAACGTTACTAATCAAAGACTTGTTTTCAAGTTTTGTTGCTTGGGTAGCATCCGGTTTTCTAACTAAAACCTTTAATGTTACTTCTTTCATTTTCGTGGTTACCATGAAGAAAAACAACAACATGAAAACGATATCAGGAAGTGACGCTGTAGATATGGCCGGAACACCGGCTGCTTTTTTCTTTTTAAACCTTGACATAAAGTTATTTTACTTCGTTGTTTGTTTTGGTTCAGCTTCTGAAATTGAAACCGGTATCGCTTTTTTTATTGCTTCTGCCTGGTCTTCATATTTCGTATCTGTTTTAGCTAACGCTTGTAATTCATCAAATGACTTTGCGAATTTCTCCTGACTTAGGTCATTTCTTAACTCGTTAAAAGCACGGGTTAACACATCCTGTACTGCCATGTATTTATCAAATGAAGTTAGCCTGTCGTTTTGCAGGGAAACTACACCTTTAGATACATTGTAAGTTCCGATACCCTCGATGGCAGTTGCCGTTTTTTCAGGTAGTTCAGATGAGTTATTCTTATTTAAAATAAACTCCTTCACTTTATCTTTCAAGATGGTGATGTCACCCGGTTCTCCGTTCACCAGTAATTCGTCATTACGGTTCACAAGAACGATGAATACGTTTCTTCTTTTTACATCCGGCGGATCAATATTTTCCGGTTGCTTTTCAGGTAATTTACGCTGAATACCGGTATCCTGTTCCATGGTTGTTGTAACAAGAAAAAACACCAACAACAGGAAGGCGATGTCTGCCATAGACCCTGCGTTAATTTCTGGTGCTGTTCTGTTTTTCTTTGCCATGAAGCTAATTATTTAAAAATTTTCCAAACCTCTGTTCCAACAATTGCAGCAAGCGATAACCCGATAAGAATATAAACAGTAGTTAAGGCTCCATCAATCATTTTTAAGGTGGTGGACGGAATCGATTTAACCATCGCTACCATATCCACTGATTTGCCTTCCAAAGTTACATGATCATTTCCCATGGCATAACCAATAAAGAATATAACCAGAACAATACCGACTGCAATAACAGACATTAACGCAGATTTTGGATTCATTAATAAACCGCGAATAATAAAACCTAGAATAATAAGTAATATCAATCCAACACCAACGTAGGATAAGTCAAGACCAAATATGACCTTATTTCCTAAAGAATCCATGTCGGATGCATACATCATTATACTTGCAACAAGACCAATGACAACAAGCAGAGCCGCAAGAATTCTGCCTGCAAGACTGGCATATTTAAATGTATTCATAAATGAATTTCTTAAAATAATTATTTTTTACCTACACCTTTTTTAACAAGGATATCAATGAAATCGATAGAAGCCTCTTCCATATCTCCAACCAATGAATCAATTTTAGATACGATATAGTTATAGAAAACCTGAAGAATCATCGCAACAACAAGACCGAATACAGTAGTAATCAAGGCTACCTTCATACCACCTGCAACGATACTTGGAGAAATATCTCCTGCTGCTTCAATCGCGTCGAATGCAAGGATCATACCTACAACCGTACCAAAGAATCCCAACATCGGAGCAAGGGCGATACATAAGTTTAACCATGACATTCCTTTTTCCATTTTACTCATTTCAACACCACCGTAAGAAACGATAGATTTCTCAATAATTTCAATTCCTTCATCAGCCCTGTTCAATCCTTCATACAAAACTCCGGCAATAGGTCCGCTAGTTGAACGGCAAACTTCTTTAGCCGCATTCACACCACCTGAAGATAATGCACTTTCAACATTCTGTAAAAATTTCTGAGTATTGATTGAAGACATATTCAAATAGATAATACGCTCAATTGACAAAGCAATTCCAAGAATAAACACCAAAAGGATTGGCACCATATACTCGTAACCTCCTTCAATAAATTTATCTTTCATTCCCTGTCTAAAACCCACCTCAGTTACCGGAGCAACTTCAGGAGTAGCTGCAGTGGCAGCAGAATCAGGTGCTGCGGCTGCAGCAGAATCTGTTTTGGCCTGAATGGAATCTTGAGCATTCAACATTGTGTAAGAACTTACAGATAGAGTTAACACAACAGTAAAAAGAGCAATTACTTTTTTCATCTTTTTGATTTTTGATAGTTCAATGTAATATTAATTTTTAATTTTTTTGTTTTGCTTTTGGATTCAGCAGTGGCGGAGAGAGAGGGATTCGAACCCTCGATACCCTTACGAGTATACTACCTTTCCAGGGTAGCCAGTTCAACCACTCCTGCACCTCTCCATCAAGGTTTGCTCCATTCACAAAACGGGTCGAAAATACAAAAAAATAAAGAAACCCAAATTAATTTTTAATAAATATAATGCGGATGATGTATTATAATGAAACTTCTCCGCTAATTGATTTGCCCCAAGCCTCTTTAACCTTATTTAGCGAGTTATAATTTGCAAGCAAATGCATCAACTTGGTAACTGCCGCCTCTCTGGTAATATCAGCTCCTCCGCAAACACCGGCATCTTTTAATGCTTTGCTGGTTTGATATTTACCCATTTGTACTGCTCCCTGAGGGCATTGTGTAATATTAATAATTACTATTCCACGGCGCTGAGCATCATTAATCAATTCAAAAAACCAGGGGAGTAGTGGTCCATTGCCAAATCCGTATGTTTCAATTATCAGCGCCCTTAAACCCGGAGTATTTAAAATATTTTCAAATACCACTTTACTAAATCCGGGGAATAAAGTAAAAACAGCAAGGGATGAATCCAGATTCTTATTAAAAACAGGCAATGAAGATGGCAATGGCAAAATGGCCTTTTCATTAAACTCTATGTTTACACCCGCATCTGCAAGCACAGGATAATTCGGAGAGAGATACGCATTAAAATGATTCGCGCTAAATTTAAAAGTTCTGTTAGCGCGATACAATTTATATTCAAAATAAATACAAACTTCAGGAACCAGAGGTTTATTGTTTTTTTTAGTCGCAGCAATTTCAATCGCTGTAATTAAATTTTCTTTCCCGTCTGTTCTTATTTTTCCTATGGGCAATTGTGATCCCGTAAATACTATCGGTTTGCTCAAGTTCTGAATCATAAAACTTAATGCAGAAGCAGTGTATGCCATGGTATCAGTACCATGTAACACAACAAACCCATCAACAAGTTCATAGTTTTTTTCAATAATTTCAACGAGTTTAATCCAATCGCCAGGGTGCATATCTGACGAATCTTTGGGTTGGGTAAATGCCTCAACGATGATATCTGCATCTACAATTTTCAATTCAGGTATGTACGAATACAATTGGTCAAAATTTACCGGTTTAAGGGATTGCGTTTCTGCATCCTCAAAACTTCCAATTGTTCCTCCCGTATATATCAATAAAATTTTTGATTTCATGAATTTTTATTTTCAAAAACAGACATCGCATTTTGATTTGTAATATTGGCCAGTTCAGCTAATGAAATTTGAAATATATCTGCCATTTTTCTGGCAATATGAATAAGATGAACAGAATGATTTCTTTGACCACGAAATGGAACAGGTGCAAGATATGGCGCATCTGTTTCGAGAACAATTCGATCTAATCCAATATCAGGAAGTATTGAAGCAAGATGTGAATTTTTAAAAGTCACAACCCCTCCTATTCCGATATAATATCCCAATTCTATAATTTCTTTAGCCTGTTCGAGGGTACCTGTAAAGCAATGAAAAATTCCCTTCCTTTTCACCTCCGGCAAGTGCTTTAACAATAAAATCAAGTCATCCATCGAATCTCTCGAATGTATAATAATAGGCAAGTTCAACTCATTTGCCCATGATGCTTGTACGCTAAATGCATCTTTTTGTTCCTGGATATAGGTTTTATCCCAATAATAATCCAGTCCAATCTCCCCTACCGCCGCATACTTAACTTCTTTATTATTAAAAGCCTCTTCAGCGGCATATAATTCTACCTTATAATTCTCTTTCACAGAACAGGGGTGAATTCCCATCATCGGATAAAAAAACTCCGGATTCTTTTTTGTTAATTCAATTAATGGTCCGATAGTAGATGTATCTACATTCGGTAAATATACCCGGAACACCCCTGAAGACAGGATTTGCTGTGACAGCATATCCCATTCTTCCTTAAAGGAATCTTCATATAAATGGGCATGGGTATCAATAAATAGGGAATTCATTATAAATACAAACATATTGCTCCTAAACGGATTTTCAAATTTTACACCCATGCAACCACTCAACGTTTCATTCCCTCTTTGATTTTATGGTTATAAAAACTATATTTGACACCTTGTAATAATAAAAATTCCGTCTATAGATAAACCTTTACATTGTTTTTAAATTATTTTTTGATTTAAGTTTTTCGGATTAATGCCGATAAACACTTTTGTTTATTATAGTTTATGATAGATCATTTAGACGGTAACATCGACAAAATAACACCCACTTACACCGTGATTGACTGTAACGGTATCGGGTACTTAGCCAATATTTCCTTGCATACTTTTTCAAAGATTAAAGAGTTGAAAAAGGTGAAACTACTTACACACTTATCGATTCGAGAAGACGCGCATGTTTTATTTGGTTTTGCAGAGGAACATGAACGTGACGTATTTCGTCATTTAATAACCGTATCAGGTGTAGGATCAAATACCGCCCGGATGATTCTCTCTTCTTTAACACCATCAGATACTGAAATGGCTATTCTATCCGGTGACGTACTTACTTTAAAAAAGGTAAAAGGAATCGGGGCAAAAACAGCAGAACGTATTATTATAGATTTAAAAGATAAGGTTGGTAAATCCGGATCAACTGAGGTTTCATGGTCGGGAACAACCACAATTTCACATACTCAGGAAGCAACCCTGGCATTGGTTGCATTAGGCTTTAATAAAGCGGCTATTGAAAAAGCTATGCAAAAAGTTCAGTCTGAATTGAGCAAAGATTCAAAAGTGGAAGACCAAATCAAATGTGCATTAAAATATCTTTAAACTTCTTCAGCCAAAATTAATGATATCAAACTTGAATATATTTAAAATGAAACAGAAACTTTTCTGTTCGTTTTTTGTATTGGTATTATTGATGAGTGGTTTAACCTCATTTGCTCAGACAGACACCACTAATCATGATCAAATCGGTGTTACAAATCCTTCAAACATAACAGAAGAAGTTCAGTTTGACGAATCCAACAATCAGTATATCGTTTTAAAAAAAGTAGGTAATATCTTATTAAGCACTGATTATTACTCTGCAGAAGATTATCGAAAAAAAATGTTGAATCAGTCGGCACTTGATTACTGGAGAGAAAAAGAAAAAAGTAGGGCCGGAGGAAACGATGCAAACAGCCTGATTCCACCAATCAACATTAAAAATGAATTGTTTAAAGGAATTTTCGGAAGCAATAAAATTGAAATCAGGCCTCAGGGATCTGCAGAATTAATTTTAGGTGTTCGCGTCAACAAAACGGAAAATCCCAATATTCCATTACAACAGCGAACTGTTACCACATTCAATTTCGATCAGAATATCCAGTTAAATGTATTGGGGAAAATTGGTGATAAAATTCAATTAAACGCGAATTTTAATACCAAGGCCTTATTCAATTTTGAGAATCAGATGAACTTAAAATATGAAGGTGGGGAAGATGATATCCTTCAATTGCTTGAGTTTGGTAATGTATCTCTGCCTCTTACCGGAACATTGATTCAGGGTAGTCAGTCGTTGTTTGGAGTAAAGAATAAACTAAAGTTTGGAAAGCTGGAAATCACTTCTATTTTTACACAACAGCAAGGTCAAAAACAAAATATTACTGTTGAAGGCGGAGCACAAATTACCAAATTTGAAGTATCCTGTGCCAACTACGAAGCCAACCGACACTATTTTCTGGGAGATTATTTCATGCATCAGTTTGATAATGCCAACAAGACATTACCATATGTAACATCGCCTGTGTATATCACACGTATTGAGGTTTGGGTAACTAACAGAATCAATGCCACAGAGAATGTTCGAAACATTGTTGCCATTTTACCTCTTGGCGAATCTTTGCCTAACACCAATATTTTTCCTCAAAATGAAGGATCAACTTATAACCCTCAATCCCTTCCACCAAGTATTCGTGATATCACATCACAAACATTATTCAACCAACTGCAAAACGGGCTGGAAATAGAAAAACTGGCCAATGCCAGATTACTGAACGCAAATGAATTTAGTTTTGATCCCTACCTTGGATACATTTCATTAAATCAGTCGCTCAATGCTGACGAGGTATTAGCAGTAGCATTTCAATATACCGCTGGCGGAAAAACCTATCAGGTAGGAGAATTTGGAACAGACCTGCAAGCACCCAATGCACTTGTTGTAAAATTATTAAAGGCGTCCAATTTTGATGTAACCAAGCCCAACTTTCCATGGATGATGAAAAATATCTATTCTATTGGAGGTTATAACATCGGGCAGGATGATTTTACGTTGAACATTTTATATCAGGATACCGAAACCGGAGTAAAAGTAAACTACTTCCCAAATGCAACAGGTGTAAGTGGTATTCCTCTGATTCGTTTATTTAATCTTGACCGTTTAAATCAGCAAAATGATTTAGTGTTTGATGGATTCTTCGATTTTATTGAAGGCAGAACAATTAAAGCACAGAACGGAAGAATTATTTTCCCTGTTCGAGAGCCTTTCAGCAAAAATTACTTGTCTAATGTTTTTCAGGAAGCCAATGCCTCGAACCCAATTTTCAATCCGGAAGAATATGCTGATCGTTATGCATTTGATACTCTATACAAAGTACAACAACAATTAGCAGAATTAAATCAGGAAAAGAATCGATTTTATATTGCCGGAAGTTATAAAGGTGCTTCTGGAAGTGAAATCTCACTCAACGCTTTTAATGTGCCGCAAGGTTCTGTAACAGTTACAGCGGGTGGACAAACTTTATCAGAAAATGTGGACTATACTGTAGATTACGCTGCAGGCAGGGTTCGCATCATCAATGAAAGTATATTAAATTCAGGACTGCCCATCAACATTTCTCTTGAAAACAATGCAACATTCAATATTCAGCAAAAACGATTAATCGGAACACATATTGATTATAAATTCAATAAGAATTTTCAGATTGGTGGAACCATCATGAATCTTCAGGAAAGGCCACTTACTCAAAAAGTGGATTTGGGAAATGAGCCTGTTGATAATACCATCTGGGGATTTGATGTAAATTATTCAACCACTTCAAATTTTATTACCCGCCTCGTTGATAAAATTCCAGGAATTAATACAAAAGCACCGTCACAGATTTTATTAAACGGAGAGTTTGCTCATATGATTCCCGGATATAATCCGGTGATTGATCAGAATGGGGAGAATGGAGTTTCTTATGTAGATGATTTTGAAGGTGCAGAAACACCAATTGATATTCGTAATCCATTCATGTGGAAGCTAGGTTCTGTTCCTGAAGGAAATCCAAGGTTTCCCAATGGTGATGTATTTAATAATTTACAATACAACTTCAACCGTGCACGACTGAGCTGGTTTACCATGGATCCGCTGTTTTATCGATTTAATACATTAACGCCTCAAGCGATTAAAGATAATCCGACGGTTATGACCAATAACTATATTCGTGAAGTTCAGGTTACCGAAGTATTTCCTGGTTATCAGCCGCCATTACAGCAAGGTATTCAGCCTCAACAGCTCGTATTGGATATGCATTATTATCCTGATGAAAGAGGACCTTACAACTACGACGTAAATAATTTTGATGAATCGTTTCTCGATAAATTAAAATTGAAAAATCCCAAAACCAATTTTGGCTCAATGATGCGCCGAATGGAAACAACAGATTGGGACGCAGCGAATGTATCATATATAGAATTCTGGATGATGGATCCGTTTGATGAAAATGACCTAAATCAAATGAAAGAATGGGAAGACGGGATTGGATCTACCAATCAAAATACTACCGGTGATGGAGGAGGTGACTTTATCATTCAAATAGGAAACATGAATGAGGATATCCTGAAAGATGGAAGAATGAGTTTCGAAAACGGGATGCCAACACCAACCGATCCGAACCGACCGCTTATTAATACTGCGTGGGGTAAAGTTCCGCTGCTTCAACCCATCAATCAGAATTTTGATAATGATCCTGCAACCCGCGAATTGCAAGACATTGGATACGACGGACTAAACGATGTGGATGAAAAAGATTTCTTCACTAATTTTATTTCAGATGTTCAAAATAAATTCGGCGGACCAGGAAATCCAGTATTTGACTCCATCGCAGCCGATCCGTCAGGAGATAATTTTTCTCACTACAATGCCGAATCTTTTAACTCTGTTGGCGGTTTTGTTCCAGGATTCAACTATCCACATTCACGATATAAAAAGTTTATCGGTCCTGAAAAAAATTCTCCTGCAAGCAACATTAATTTTTCATACGGACAGGTTCCCAACACAGAAGATGTAAACAATAACTTTACACTCGATAAACCTGAAGGTTATTATCAATATTCCGTAAGTCTCCGCCCCGGTGATTTGAACACTATTGGAGAAAATTTTATTACAGATATCTTAAACACTACTGTTCCTGTAAACATTAACGGACAGATTCAAAATAAAAATGTAAAATGGATTCAGTTCAGAATACCTGTAAGAACTGAAGATAAGGAGCAATTTGGAACTATCAACGATTTCAGATCGATTCGTTTTATGCGTATGCTGCTTCAAGGTTTCCCGGATGATATTTATGTACGACTTGCGACCTTACAACTGGTGCGCGCAGATTGGAGAACCTACACTTCAGAACTATGGGATCCGGATGCTTTCATTACGCCAAATGCATCATCTTTTAATTCTACTACAGTAAATATTGAAGAGAACACGAGGAAAGAACCATTCCCTTATGCACTCCCTCCGGGAATTACCCGTGAAATTGATCCGGCGAATCCTCAGTTACAGCAGTTGAATGAACAGTCACTGGTGTTAAATGTAAATGGCTTGCAAGACGGAGAAGCAAAAGGTGTATATAAGAACACACAATATGATATGCGTGCATACAAGTATTTAAAAATGTTTGTACACGAAGAACAGGTTTTAAATAATCCGCTCGACAGTCACGACCTAACATTGTTTGTTCGCCTGGGAATGGATGCCTCCGAAAACTATTATGAAGTTGAAGTTCCGCTAACGCCCTCTGATCCTTCCATCCAGCCAGTGGATCCGAATCCAAATGATCAGATTCCCAACGATGATCCTGTGTATAAAAGAAACCTTTGGTTAGCACAAAATAATCTGGTGATTGACTTGCAAAGTCTCCCTGATTTAAAATTAAAACGAAACTCACTTGGTCTGCCCTCTAACCTGCCATTCCAAGATACCGTTGACGGACGAAGAATTACTGTTGTTGGTAACCCTAACATTGCAAATGTTCGGTCGATGATGATTGGAGTCAGAAACCCGCATCAGAAACATAATCCATGGCAAACAGGTGCAAACGGAACAAAAAAAGATGACGGTCAATCTAAAACAGCACAGGTTTGGGTAAACGAATTAAGACTTACTGATTATTTTGAAGCCGGCGGCTGGGCTGCAAAGGCAAGAGGACAAGTAAATCTCGCTGACTTCGGACAAGTATCAATGGCAGTATCACATACTACTTTTGGATTTGGGAATATAGATCAAAAGCCTCAGCAACGCAGTCGAAACAACACTTCTACATTTGATGTTACAACCAGCTTCGAATTAGGAAAATTCTTTGGCTCTAAATCCGGTGTTACCATTCCTTTATTCTTTGGGTATTCAACTAAGGTTGATGATCCTCAGTTCAACCCCCTTGATCCCGATGTATTGTTCCGCGATGCTTTGGATGTATTGCCAACTGATCAGGCGAGAGATTCATTGAAACAGATGTCGCAAACCCTCGGAACAAAAACAACTTTCAATATTACCAATATGAAAAAGACCCGCACTGACAATAAGCGGAAACCAAAGATATGGGATATTGAAAACTGGGATGCCTCATACTCTTATGTAAAAGAAACATTTCGTGATATCCGAACTGAATACAACAATACAACTGAACAAAGGGCATCGCTTGGATATACATTCACACCGCAACCTCAACCATGGGAACCTTTCAAAAAATCAAAAGGGCTGAAATCAAAATGGCTGAAATGGGTAAAAGACTTCAACTTTACCTGGTCGCCCAAAAGACTTGCATTCAGGGCAAATGTTGTTCGTGATGTCAATGAATTTTTACTACGCAACACTACGGATTATCCTCTATTAATCATACCGACATATCGCAAAAACTTTACCTGGACCAGAACATACGAATTCCAGTACAGCCCGTTCAAATCATTGAATTTTACATTCAGTGCAAATAACAGTTCACGAATTGATGAACCTGAAATGAAGTTAGACTCTTCCGTGACCCCTCGTGTACAGTTTTTTGGAAGAAATACCGGTTATACGCACAACTGGGACGTAAGCTATTCGTTGCCACTAAGTAAAATTCCACTTACTGACTGGATTACTGCTTCCATTGGCTACAGTGGAAATTACAAATGGACGGCCGGGAACATGGAGCGAAATCCAAATGGTGATTTTACCATGGGAAGATGGGGTAATATTGCCCAAAACGCAAATACACTGAAAGGTAATTTGCAATTGAACATGACTACGCTTTACAATAAAATTCCATGGATTAAAGATTTGAATAAGGCCAAGGGCGGACAAAAGAAAGAAGCAACGAAACAAGGGGCCGGAGGAAAAAAACCTGAAGAAAAGAAGAAAGAAGGAGAAGAGGATGAAGAAGAGGAAAAAGAAAAAGTGAAAATTAAAATTGTAAAATGGGAAAAAGCAGGAGTTAACTTTAAAGCAGGAAGAAAAAAATTATTCAAGCATAACCTAAAAACAGAAGATGTTACATTTAAAGTAACTACACCTGATGGAAAAGTAATTAAGGGAGAGACACAAGTGGTGGATAAGAAAAAAGCGAGATTTATTGCGAGTGAAGATGCAAAAGACGCAATGGTTGTTATTGAAGGAAAAATTGAGAAGAAGCCTTTCCGCTGGATGGTGATTCCTGAAACAATTGCAAGAATTGTAACCGGCTTCAAAAACTTTTCAGTAAGCTACAATGAATCCAATGGAACTACGCTTCCAGGCTATAAAGCAGGTACAACACTTTTGGGAATGGATATGTATAATCCTTCACTCGGATTTGATTTTGTGATGGGACGACAGTTCAGCGATGTGGACCTTGTCAACAATGTAGTAAAGAATGCTTGGCTTATCAGAGACAGTACAATGAATGTGCTGTTTATGCGCACACACTCTTCCAATCTTACAGCAAATGCTACTTACGAGCCCTTCAAAGGATTCAGGGTTACGTTTACTGCCAATCGCACTTATGTAGAGAATTTCCAGTCGAATTACAGATACATCCCGAGTGTGGGAGATTTTATTTCACAAAATCCATTATCTATGGGTAACTTCTCCATGTCTTACATGATGATAGGGACATCATTTGGTGGAGATGGTCAGAATTTCAGTTCGCGCTGGTTTAGCAATATGCTGAATTCTCGTTCAGTTATTTCAAATCGACTGGCGCTACTCAATCCCAATGCCAATCCGGTAAATGGATCGCTTTACCAGTCGGGTTATCAGGAAACTCAGCAAGATGTATTAATGTATTCTTTCCTTTCTGCATATACAGGAGGAGATCCGGGATCTATGGAACTAAATCCATTCCCGATGATTCCTATTCCAAACTGGAGAATACAATTTGACGGATTAAAAGATATTCCTTTCATTAAAAAAGTAATGAAGAATATCGTATTGTCTCATGCCTATCAATCTACTTATAGTTTAGCCGGGTTCCAGTCAAACTATGTATATAACGACAAAAATCCTCAGGATTGGCTGAATAACCCATGGGATCAAACCTTGAGAGATGACAATGGGAATTTCATCTCCCGGTATTTCTTAAACAGCATTTCACTTGTTGAGTCATACAATCCATTGATTAAAATTGATATGACCTTCAATAATAGTTTAACGGCAAATGTGGAAATCAAATCAAGCAGAAATATTTCATTGAATTTCCCTAACCAGCAAATCACAGAGAATAATACATTTGAAATAATTGCAGGTGCCGGCTATATCATTAAAGATGTAAAATTACCATTCAGGATTGGAGGTAAAGAAATTAAAAACAACCTGAACATCCGATTTGATTTTGGGTTAAAAGACAACTCAACGGTAATCAGAAAAATTTCTCCGGTAGTTGAACAGGTTACGGCAGGTCAGCGAGCCATTACCATAAAAGGATTTGCAGAATACACCATTAACACCTCATTAAGTGTGCGACTATTTGTTGATCAGATCATCAATAATCCTTTTGTTGCAAATCAATTCCCCACAGCCAATACCAATGCCGGATTAAGTGTTCGATTTACATTGACACAATAATTAATTCAAAAATATTTTTAGAATCTCCGTGATTATTTTTAAAAAAAACGTAGGTTTGATGCATCAATTTTAATACAGAGAAACATGAATATTCCTTCAAATCTAAAGTATTCCAAAGATCATGAATGGATCCGCACTGAAGGTGAATTCGGATACGTTGGTATTTCTGAATTTGCTCAGGGAGAATTAGGTGATATCGTTTTTGTTGAAATCGATTCTGTCGGCGAAACAAAATCAAAAGATGAGGTATTTGGAAGCGTAGAAGCGGTAAAAACCGTTTCAGATTTGTTCATGCCTGTGGGAGGAGAAGTATTGGAAGTTAACTCCAAACTAGACGGACAACCAGAATTAGTTAATCAGGATTCTTATGGTGAAGGATGGTTAATTAAGATAAAAATGTCCAATCCGGATGAAATAAATCAATTGATGGATGCTGATGCCTATAAGGCACACATCGGACATTAATATCCATGTTTCTTCGCCATAATGCCATCGGCATCCTATGGATGCTATTTATCTTTTGTGCATGTTTGCTTCCTGGAAAAGATGTTCCGGACGGACCTTTTGTAAGTTTTGATAAGGCTTTTCATATCATTGCTTACGCTATACTTTCTTTCCAATTGATTGTAGGCTTAAAAAAGCAATATTCATTTGTAAAGCTAAAGCACCTCACCATTAGAATTGTGTTGATTTTTTGTATTGTTTATGGTATACTCATGGAGTTGTTTCAGCGGTTTATGCTGAGTGACCGAATTGCTGATATTTACGATGTGATTGCCAACAGTATTGGTGCTTTTATCGGCTGGGGACTGTTTGTTTGGGTATATCATCCTAGAAAAGAAGAAACATCTGCATAATTAATTATTAGATTTAACGTTGAAGTAGTAAAGTTTAAATAAATTAATTTTTAAATTTACACCTAGATTTATAGAATTATGGAAATCAGGAAAAATCCGGAAGCCGACTTAAATAAACAACGTCCTATGTTTATTGGCATAGGTTTGGTGATTGCATTATCTATTGGATTAGTTGCATTTGAATGGAGAACATTTGAAGAAAAGCTTGCTCAGGTAATGGATATGGCGATTGACGAGGAGATTGAAGAAAAGATTTTCGCAGTTCAGCCATCTACTCCACCACCTCCTCCACCACCTCCTCCAACAGTTGTTGAGGTATTGGAAATCGTAGAAAATGATGTTGAAGTAGAAAATGAAATGCAGGTGCAAGATGTTGAAACCAACGAAAACGAAAACATAAATACTGATATCGTAGAATCAACTGAAGTTGTATCTGATGATAATGAAGTATTTCAGGTGGTTGAAGACATGCCGAGATTTAAAGGTTGTGAAAAAGAAAGAAATGAAGAGGACGCGGCAAAATGTTTTCAGGAAAAACTATATGGTTTCTTATCACAAAATATTAAATACCCACAACAGGCTAAAGAGCTAGGAATACAAGGAAAAGTATTTATATCCTTTGTGATTGAGAAAGATGGATCGGTAGCTAATGTTGAAATTTTAAGAGGTATCGGTGGTGGTTGCGATGAAGAAGCAGAACGTGTAATCAAAAAATTACCTACGTTTACTCCCGGTAAGCAGCGAGGTCGTCCGGCAAGGGTTCAATATCGTTTGCCGATTTCATTTACACTTAAATAATGTAATTATTAAATAATCATTCAAGCATCGCATTTTGCGATGCTTTTTTATTCTATACCCAATGAACTCATCAGCACTTATCCCTTTTATTGATTTAACAACCCTCCAGGGAACAGATAATGATTTAACTGCAAAGCAAATTGTTATTAAAGGATTGGCATTAAAAGAAAAAGGTATTTTACCGGCTAGCATCTGTGTGTTCCCAACGCTTGTAAAAAATATTGTACATCACTCATCACATCAAATTCGTGTGGCCAGTGTTGCCGGTGGTTTTCCTGCGGGGTTGACACCTACAGATATCAAATGTGCAGAAACTAAATTTGCATTGGAACAAGGAGCAGATGAGATTGACATAGTAATTAACCGTGGTAAATTAATGGAAGGTGAAGATGCTTTTGTATTGGATGAAATTACAAGAGTAAAAGAAACCTGTGGTAATAAGATTCTAAAAGTAATTATTGAAAGCGGTGAATTGCAAACAGAAGAATTAATAAAAAAAGCCAGTAGGATCGCTTTAGATGCCGGTGCAGATTTTTTAAAAACTTCTACAGGTAAAGTGCCGATTGGAGCCACACCAGAAGCTGCACAATGGATGAGCGAAGTGCTTCTTGAACATTATAAAAAAACTAGTAATAAAAGAGGCTTAAAACTATCCGGTGGAATTGCGAATAAAACAGCCGCTTTGCAATACATAGATCAAGTAAGAAATTTGTTAGGACCAGATTGGATTCAACCGGATTTATTTAGAATTGGTGCATCCAAATTATTTGATGAATTGGTGATGGATGTAACCACAAATAATAATTAACAAAACATTATATCATTGTTTGGAATTATTTGAAAAAAATTCGCAATTAAATTCGTTATATTTAGCATAAGAATTATTCGTATGAAACATCTTATAATTTTATTTTTTACTTGTCTGAGTATATCAACATTTGCACAGCAAAATATCAAATGGCTAACCATTGAAGAAGCTATAGCATTAAACGAAACTCAGCCAAAGAAATTTTTTATTGATGTATATACCGACTGGTGTGGATGGTGTAAAGTTATGGATCAACAAACATTTCAACACCCAGCCATTGCTGCTATGATTAATCAATACTATCATCCGGTAAAATTGAATGCAGAACAAAAAAATGATATTGTTATCAAAGGAAAAACATACAAGTTTGTTGCCTCCGGAAGAAATGGGTATAATGAATTCGCGGCAGAAATTCTTCAAGGCAAATTAAGTTACCCAACCATTGTATATTTAGATGAAAAATTAGGCATGTTATCTCCGGTTCCCGGCTTTATGAAACCTAAAGATATTGAACCTGTTCTAAAATTTTTTGGAACCAATTCCCACCTTTCTACCAAGTGGGATGAATATCAAAAAACATTTACATCTACTATTCCGGAATAATATTTTTTTCTCTTCTTAACTTTCCGGTATCTGTATATTCAAATTGGTTTTTTAAAATCCAGTATTTAATTTTTTCGTGTTTGTCTAATAGTTGATTAACACTGACTTTTAGGTTCTCAGAAATCGGAGTAATTGAAAGTAAACCAGGAGCCTGTTGAAATAATTCATCTTTAAATGATGTAATATAAAACTCTCCTTCTTTCATAAGTCCTGCATTTATAATTTTTTTTTCTATGTTTTCAGGGTATAATTTTACTCCGCCCGAATTAATGACATCATCTTCTCTACCCAACCATTGAAATGAATACGGATCTTGAATTTTAACAAGATCTTTCGTTATAATAATTTTGTCATGCATCATTATTTTCAAACATTGAGTAGCAGTTGTTGAAAAAACAATATGCTTTGAAATGGAACGAAAAGAATCATCATACGTTGGTGCTATTCTTTGAACCGCCACATGCGATAACGTTTCAGTCATCCCATAGGTAAGAAAAATTTGTGATGAAAATAGTTTTAATTTCTTTTTATCCTCTTGATTTAAAACTCCGCCACCAATCAATATAATTGAAAACTGAGATAAAATTTTATATCCGTTTTTTTGATTCAGTAATTTAGAAATTTGAGCCGGTGAAAATGATATTATATTTGCATTTGTTTCGCTGCAATTTTCAGACATGTCTAAAGCTGGTTCAGCAAAAGTAATTGGTGCTCCCAAAGCCCAAGCGCGTGCAATCATCATACTTCCTCCAACAAATTTTGCAGGAATACATAGTAAAAAATGATCTGTCGGTTTTAATCGAAAATATCGAATACTGCGCTGAGCAGATTGCAAAACCTGCGCTCTTGAAAATTCTAAAATTTTTGGAGGCCCGGTTGTTCCTGATGTGTAAAATTCATAATTCGTATCGTTATCATCGGTAAGCCAGGCCGCAAAACTATATGCATCTTTTTGCCAGCCAAAACACTGTTGACTCTTTTCAAAAAGTTCGGCATGTGATAAAACCTGCTGATTAATGTTGATGAATTTGTTCATCAGATAATTTCAAGATTCCAGTCTTGATCGTTAGCATACATTAAACTGTCTCTTTGGATAACTAGTGGGGAGTCGGGATTGTTTTCATATAATTGTCCTGTTCCTAAACCTTGTGGAATCGGATTTTGTAATGTAAATACCCATTGTGCAATTGCATTTAATCCAATATTACTTTCGAGTGCTGAAGTTGCCCACCAGCCTGTATTTATTGATTCTGCTACTTCAATCCAGTCGGCACAATGCTGAAATCCACCTAACAAAGAAGGCTTAAGAATAATATAAGATGGCAATATGGTTTCCAGCAACTCTTGTTTTTCGTCTCGGTCGGTTAGTCCTATTAATTCTTCATCCAACGCAATGGGTATCGGACTGTATCTGCACAATTCTGCCATCTCTTCCCATTGTCCTGCACGAATAGGCTGTTCAATAGAATGAATATGAAAATCAGCCAAGGTCTCCATCTTATTCAACGCGTCATCTATATCAAATGCTCCGTTTGCATCCAGTCTGATTTCAATTTCATCATAACCAAAGGTATTTCTCAATTCCTGTAGAATGGCAATCTCATCTCTGAAATCAATACCTCCTATTTTTAATTTAATGGTTTTAAAACCCTGATGAATTTTTTCATTGATCTGATCAATCATGTATTGAGGCGAGCCCATCCACACCAATCCGTTGATGGTGATTTGCTCCTTACCATCCGTAAACTTAGATGGAAAAAGAATTCTTTTACCGCCTTTAGATAAATCAATCAATGCCTGTTCAAGAGCAAAATTTAAAGAAGGGAGATGATCTAATTTTCCTGATAGTAGATTCGGATATTGATTAACTGAACGACATAAATCCGGTAATGCCTTTGTAATTTGTGTAGGAGTTTCGATGCTCAGTCCTGATAATGGAGCACATTCTCCCCAACCAATCACATCCGGATGATGTTTTTCTGATACTTTTAGATACCAGACGTCTCGATACTGTAATGTATCTCTGGATGTCTTTGCAGGTCTTTTAAAATGAAGCCGATAAGGAATATACGTTGCCTCTAACTCATCAAAATGAAGACTTCTGATAATATCAAAAATGTCTGGGGAATCATATTCAAAATGGCTCATTAAAAATTTATTTTGTTTCTTCCAGGTAAGCTTCTAACGGCAAACAAGAACAAACCAGATTGCGATCGCCATAGGCATCATCTACACGAGATACATACGGCCAGAATTTATTTTCTTCAAGGCTCTTCATTGGGAATGCCGCCTTTTTTCTTGAATACGGACGATCCCATTCATCTGAAGTAATCACTGAAGCAGTATGAGGAGCATGCTTTAATACGTTGTGTTCTGCATCTGCAATTCCCATTTCAATCTCTCTGATCTCTTCACGAATACTGATTAATGCATTACAAAAACGATCAAGCTCTGCCAAAGATTCACTTTCTGTAGGCTCAATCATTAATGTACCTGCTACCGGGAAAGATACCGTTGGTGCATGGAATCCATAATCCATTAAACGCTTGGCAATGTCCACCACTTCTATGCCTGCCGATTTTTTAAATTGGCGACAATCAACAATAAATTCATGTGCTACTCTTCCGTTTTCAGCTGTATAAAGAATTGGATATGCCTGTGAAATTCTTTCTTTCATGTAATTGGCATTACATATCGCCATCTCCGTACTTTTCTTCAATCCTCTTCCGCCGAGCATCTTAATATAACCATAAGAAATCAGTAAAATCAGTGAACTTCCCCAAGGTGCTGCAGAAATTGCCGGAATACCTTTATCCCCACCCGTTTTTACCAAAGGGTGTGATGGTAAAAATGGCGCAAGATGTGATTTAACACCAATCGGCCCAACACCTGGACCTCCTCCGCCATGAGGAATTGCAAATGTCTTGTGTAAATTCAAGTGACAAACATCTGCACCAATTCTTGCCGGACTGGTTAATGCAACCTGTGCATTCATGTTTGCACCATCCATGTAAACCTGTCCTCCATGATGATGCACAATATCTGTTACCTCCATAATGGTTTCTTCATATACCCCGTGAGTAGATGGATATGTAACCATTAATGCACTTAATGTTTCGCTGTATTTTTCAGCTTTTTCTTTCAAATCAGCAAGATCAATATTTCCAAGTTCATCACATTTTACAACTACTACCTGCATCCCCGCCATAACAGCACTCGCAGGATTTGTTCCGTGCGCAGAAGAAGGAATCAATACAACATTACGTTTTACATCTCCTCTGCTTTCATGATATGCGCGTATCACCATTAAACCGGCATATTCTCCCTGAGCTCCGGAATTGGGCTGAAGAGATACAGCATCAAATCCGGTTACTTCAGCCAGGTCTCTTTCAAGAGTTGTAATTACCTGAGTATATCCGTTGGCCTGATCAACAGGCGCGAAAGGATGTATTGCATTAAATTCGGGCCAGCTAAGAGGCATCATCTCTGATGCTGCGTTCAGTTTCATTGTGCATGACCCTAATGAAATCATTGAATAATTGAGCGCGATATCTCGGCTTTCCAACTTTTTAATATAACGCATCAATTCTGTTTCTGAATGATAAGAATTAAATACGTGTGCGGTTAAATATGGCGTTTTACGTTGTAAACCAGCAGGTATCAAGCTGTTTTGATTTTCGAGTTCATCATCACTGATTGAATTGGGTTGCAATCCGGCGGCTTTTGCAAAAACTGAAAGAATCAAATTCAATTCAGCCAGATCTGTGGTTTCATCAACAGAAATACCAATGGTTCCATCCGAATAGTAAAAGAAATTACATTCTTTTTCTAACGCTTTTTTCTTTATGGTTTCTGCATTCGCAGGGCCAGATAATACTTTTACTGTATCAAAAAGCTGACTGCTGGTTGCAAAGCCAAGTGTCTGAAGTTTGGATGCCAAAACACCCGCTTTTTTATGTGTATGTTCTGCAATCTCTTTAATTCCTTTCGGTCCGTGATAAACAGCATACATAGAAGCCATGATGGCAAGCAGTGCCTGTGCTGTACAAATATTTGACGTGGCCCTGTCTCTTTTAATATGTTGTTCTCTTGTTTGCAATGACATCCTCAACGCCGGTTTGCCATTCACATCAACCGAAACACCAATAATTCTTCCCGGAATAAATCGCTGATATTCTTTTTTAGTTGCAAAGAATGCGGCATGCGGCCCACCATAACCCATCGGTACTCCGAAGCGCTGAGAGCTGCCCACAACGATATCTGCTCCCCATTCTCCCGGAGGCGTTAATAATACCAAACTCAATAAATCAGTAGCAACAGTTACAAGAATATTTTTAGCATGTGCCTGTTCTGTTAATCCTTTAAAATCATGAACTTCACCATTGGCATCAGGATATTGAACAATCATTCCAAAAAATGATTCATCAGGGGTAAAACTTTTCGGATTACCAATGACCAACTCAATACCTAACGGAGCCGATCTGGTTTTTAAAACATCTATTGTTTGAGCAAAACAAGAGTCAGCTACAAAATATTTTACTACATTATTTTTTTCCTGTTCTTTGCTTCGCATGTGGAAACTCATTGCCATTGCTTCAGCAGCAGCTGTTGCTTCATCCAATAAAGAGGCATTTGCCAGTTCCATTCCTGTAAAATCAAGAACCATCGTTTGAAAATTCAGGATGGCTTCCATTCGGCCTTGTGCAATCTCTGCCTGATAAGGAGTATATGCGGTGTACCACCCCGGATTCTCAAATATATTTCGCAGAATCGGAGACGGCGTAAATGTGCCGTAATAACCCTGACCAATAAAATTTTTATACAATTTATTTTTTTGTGCAACCTCCCAAATATGTCTTAAATAATGTCTTTCACTAAGCCCCTCTTCTATATTCAGCGGAGAGGTATTCATAATTTTTGAAGGTACTACCTGATTGATAAGTTCATCAACAGAAGAAACATTTAATACATTCAACATGGTGGCAACCTGTTCCGCATCTGGTCCTACATGTCTCTTTTCAAACTGATTCCTTGGCATATTTCAATAATTTATTAGATGCAAAATTAAATAATATTAGGAGAGTAAAAATCTAATCTTACATGAATGATTAACAACCTTTCCGTTGTTGTGTTTAAAAATTCAATTAGGTTTGTAAAATGAATAGAAAATTCTATTATAAACGGATTTCAATTTATAGCATCTATTTGATGTTGATACTGTTTTTTTCTTTTTCATTTCAATCTATGGCTCAGGATGTTATACTATTATTGAATGGCAAAGAAATTTCAGGCATAATTAACAGGGAAGATGAAGAATATATTTACTACACAGCATTAAGCAGCCCTTTTCGGAGGGATAAATCTGATATACTGGAGATAAGAAAAACGGATATTACTATATTTCCGGTGAACAAAGAAGAGTTGGTTTTAGTAATGGATCAGTTTGATAAAAAAAGTTCTGAATTACGATTCCACAAAAAATTAAAGGAAAAACGGGTAAAAAAAAGGGATGTTTTCTCATGCCAAATCAAAAATTTTGAACCATTTTCGCCCTACGAAGACAGCATATCTATATCAATGAACGAAAAGGTAATGTATTGGCAGGACACCCTCAATCCTGATTTTTTTTACACCGAAGAAGAAATGAAAGCATGGGTGATGGGAAGACGGTCGGCAAGGAAATATTTCAAATCAATTGCTTCTACGCTGGGAGGTGTTGCTTCCGGATTTGGGGGGGGGATGATTAATCTTTTTTATTCGCCAATTCCTGCGGTGGTTTACACTGTAATCAACGGGGTTATTAAACCTCGGGTAAAACATACAGGTCCGGAGGATGCACCTTATCTGAATAATGAATTGTTTATTGCCGGTTATCAGCGTCAGGCGACCAAAAAAAAATGGTTGAACTCTGTATTAGGTGCACTGCCGGGACTTGCAGGGGGAATATTGATTAATCATTTTCTTATTAAATAATATATGCATTTTGAAAATTCAGCATCATTTGCGGTCAGTCAGGATCATTATGATGAATTAAGTAAATTCAGAAAACAGTTTTTTATTCCCCGTTTTCAAAACGAAGAGTGTGTTTATTTTACAGGCAACTCATTAGGTCTTCAGCCTTTAAAGACTGAAGAATATGTGATGCAGGAAATAGAAGACTGGAAAAGGTTCGGCGTAGAAGGTCATTTTCACGCAAAAAATCCATGGTTTTCATACCATGAACCCTTTTCTGAATTATTGGCTCCCATAGTGGGTGCCAATTCAAATGAAGTGGTGGCAATGGGTTCACTAACAGCCAATCTTCATTTTTTACTGGTTTCATTTTATCGTCCAACACCTGCGAGATATAAGATAATATGTGAGAAAAAAAGTTTCCCGTCAGACCATTACGCCCTCGACTCGCAGGTTCGCTTTCACGGGTTTAGCCCTGAAGATGCTATCATTGAAATTGGGCCAAGAGACGGAGAAACTATGATACGTCATGAGGATATTATTACCTGTATTCAAGAAAATAAAGATTCTTTAGCGTTGGTAATGATGGGTGGTGTAAATTATTATACCGGTCAGTTTTTTGATCTTAGGCAAATCACAAAAGAGGCCCATCTTGCCGGTGCAATGGCCGGGTTTGATCTTGCACACGCTGCCGGAAATGTAATATTACAACTTCATGACTGGGATGTTGACTTTGCAGCATGGTGCTCATACAAATATTTGAACTCAGGACCCGGAAGTGTTGCAGGTATTTTTGTGCATGAAAAACATTGTCATGATAATAATATTCCTCGATTTGAAGGATGGTGGGGAAATAAATCTGATAGTCGTTTTCAAATGAACAGAAAAATAGATCCATTCCACACAGCAGAAGCATGGCAATTGAGTAACGCACCAGTTTTTTCTATGGCGCCACATAGGGCTGCATTAGAAATTTTTAATGAAGCGGGTATGAATTCTTTAAGAGCAAAAAGTGAAAAACTAACTGCATACATCCATTTTTTAATGGAGGATCTCAACCAGCAATTTGATCAGCCAAAGATAAAAATACTAACACCTACGGATAAAAATTACAGGGGATGTCAGCTTTCTCTGGAAGTAGAAGGCGGGAAAAAAATATTTGATTTTATTTCTCAACATGGTGTTATTGCCGACTGGAGAGAACCTTCTGTAATTCGCATTGCACCCGTTCCTTTGTATAACAGCTATGCTGATGTTTATAAATTTAGTGTAATTTTAAAACAAGCTTTTAATTCTGTTTTATAATGAAAAAAATAGGAGTCTTACTTTCAGGATGTGGCGTTTTTGATGGCGCTGAAATTCATGAAGCCGTGCTTACTTTACTTGCTATTCAGGAAAACAATGCCACTGCGGTTTGTTTTGCACCCAACCGTGATCAGCATCACGTGGTGAATCATTTAACCGGAGAAGAAATGCAGGAGAAAAGAAATATGCTAATTGAAGCCGCAAGAATTGCACGCGGAGACATACAATCACTTGATAAATTTGATGCCTCACAACTTGATGCATTAATCATTCCGGGAGGATTCGGAGCAGCTAAAAACTTAACCCAATGGGCTTTTCAGGGACCACAAGGAGATGTATTGCCCGAAGTAAAAGATGCGATTGTTTCCATGATTAAACAGGGAAAGCCTGTAGGTGCCATGTGTATGGCTCCCGTTGCGGTGGCGAAGGCACTTGAGGGAAGTAACATTCATGCTACTTTAACCGTAGGTAGCACCAGCTCCGGCTCACCTTATGAAATTCAAGCAATCAGTGAGGGGATCAATAAAACAGGAGCGCATGCCGAAATGAAAACGATTCATGAAATTTCAATTGACAAGGAAAATAAGATTGTTACAGCTCCTTGCTATATGATGCATGCAAACATCAGTGAGGTTCGAAATAATATCAAGCAATTAACTGATACGCTGTTTTCACTCATGTGAATTCGCGATTAAAATGTATATTTGTTGATATTAATAAACTAAGTAAATTAAATTATGGCGGGAATCAATAAAGTCATCTTATTAGGAAATCTGGGAAAAGATCCGGAGGTCAGAAACCTTGAAAATGGATCTATCGTCGCTAAATTTCCATTAGCAACCAGCGAAACCTATAAAAATAAAAACGGCGAAAAAATAGAAACTACAGAATGGCATAACATTGTGCTGTGGAGGGGGCTTGCAGAAATCGCAGAAAAGTTTCTTCGCAAAGGAAGTAAGGTATATATTGAAGGAAAAATTCGTACGCGAAGCTATGATGATAAAGACGGAAATAAAAAATACATTACAGAAATTGAAGGAGATAATTTATTAATGTTAGATGGGAAACCGGAGAGAACAGATGGCTCTGACACAACAATAAATAGTGGAACTACTCCTACAGCTACCCCTACTTCTATTCCAGCGGACACTTCATCAGAAAAAGATCACAACCTTCCTTTTTAATTGTAAAATTAATTCACCTTCTTTTGGACGACGATCCCTATCCCGCAAACCTGTCAACAACATCAATTGTTGCTTTTGACACGCAAGAAATGATATATACTCTTCTTGCCATTGTTATTCTTTTAATTTGTTCAGGATTAATTTCTGCATCTGAAGTTGCTTTTTTTTCGTTGCGACAAAAAAATATTGATGCAATTGAACGCTCTTCTTTAAAGAAAGTTATTCAGCGATTACTTAATCATCCTAAGAAATTACTGGCTACCATTCTCATTGCCAATAACACGGTGAATATTTCCATCGTTATTATTTCCGGTAAACTGATTACTGATTTATTCACTGTTTTCCCAACACCACTTTGGCTACAAACTATTATTCAGGTGGTGCTCGTTACTTTTGTTATTTTACTTTTTGGCGAAGTAATTCCGAAAGTTTTTTCAACATATTATCCCATGCGCATTGCCCAAACCATGGCATCGCCAATGCATTATATGAATATCATTTTTTCATGGCTGAGTTATCCGCTTTTATTATTTGGGAAACTGCTGGATAAATTATTTAAAAGGAAATATTCATCCCTCTCTTCTGAAGAATTAAATACAGTAATTGACTTAACAAACGATAAAAACGTTAATGAAGAAGAAAAGAAAATATGGAAAGGTGTGGTTGAATTCGGTACTATTTCTGTAAAAGAAACCATGCGACCACGAACAGATGTAATGGCGATTGAATTCACAACTCCATATCCTGAAGTGCTTGCTTTTATTTTGAATGCCGGCTATTCAAGAATTCCTGTCTATAAAGAAAATTTTGATCAGATTTCAGGCGTTTTATATATCAAAGATTTACTTCCTCATCTTGGAGAAAAAGATGATTTTGAATGGCAACAATTGATTCGCGCCCCATTCTATGTTCCGGAAAATAAAATGATTGATGACCTGCTAAAAGAATTTCAGACCAAAAAAATGCACATGGCCATTGTAGTTGATGAATATGGCGGAAGTTCGGGCATTGTTACGCTTGAAGATGTGATTGAAGAAATTGTAGGTGAAATCAACGATGAATTTGATGACGAAGATATAATCTACTCAAAACTGGATAATGAAAATTATGTTTTTGAAGGCAAAACAACATTGATTAATCTTTGCCGGATCATTGATCTTTCATACGAAGATATTGAATCATTCGCAGGCGATGCTGATACTATTGCCGGACTCATTTTACAAATCAACGGAACATTACCTGAGCGCAATCAGGAATTCACAATCAATCAAATTGTTTTTAAAATAGAAGCTGTTGACAGAAGAAGAATAAAAAGAGTAAAAGTTACTTTGCAGAAAAAGGTAGAACCAAATGAAAACTAACATCACTTTTATTATTATTTGTAGTATTCTGTTTTCGTGCAGTACAGAAAATTTTACTCCCAAGCCGAGTGGATATATTCGGTTAGATGTTCCGGAAGCAACGTATCAAAAATACGATACTACATGCCCCTATCAGTTTGAATATTCCAAACATGCTACTATACAACCTTTTCAGCGTAGCAATGAAAATATACCTTGCTGGTTTGATATTCATTACAGTAAATTTAAAGCCACCATTCATTGCAGTTATGATCCCGTTAATGGTAATTTAAAACAATACATTGACGATGCCTATGCATTGGTGTATAAGCATGCAGTAAAGTCTTCCGGAATTCAAGAATCAATGATTATTGATACTTCTTATCACGTTTTCGGGACCTTATACAATCTGGAAGGAGATCCTGCAACCCCCTACCAATTCTATCTTACCGACAGCAGTAAGCATTTTTTCAGGGCAGCATTGTATTTTGATTATAAACCCAATTATGATTCGCTGCAACCCATTTTAGATTTTCTGAAAAAAGATATGGACCAGATGATATCAACATTTCAGTGGAAGAGATAAAACAATAAAAGAGAATTCAATTTAGTTTCCTATTTTTATCATATAATAATTACATCCATGAAAAATTTAATTTTAATCATTTCATTAAGTTTAATTTCAGTTTTCTCTTATGCACAGTTTGAAGGTGAGATTAAATACAGCATTCAGATTACAGGCGATAAGCAAATTGAAGAACAAAAATCATTTTTACCTACGCATTACCGTATGATATTTAAACAAGGAAATTCAAAATTTATTCAGGAAGGAGGAATGATGGCTGCAATGATGGGAGACATCATCAATATGAATGACGGGAAAACCTATTTTGTAAATCACATGATGAAAACTGTAAATTCATTTACTCCTGAAAGTATGAATACCGGTTCAATAGAAAAACCAACCATTGTAAAAGAAAAAGAAACCGTAACTATATTAGGGTATAAATGTCAGAAATATAAAATCATTACCAATCCCGGAAAAAAAGAAGAAACGGCAATGTTTATCTGGGCAAGTAAAGACCTAAAACCGGCATCGCAAAAGAGCAGTAAGTTTGGCGCAGGACAATATTCTTTTGAAGGAGTAGATGGAATGGCATTAAAAATGGAATTGAATATGTCAGGACAAGGTATAAATATGCAAATGATAATGACTGCTGTGAATGTTTCTACAACTGCACCTGCAGATGCTGAATTTGAATTACCTTCTGATTACGAGAAACAAGAAGGTCTTCCTGAAATGCTTAAAATGATGCAAGGAAATAAATAATTATTTCTTCCAATCCATTCGAATACGTAAATGAGGCGGCAGGTAATTATTTACCCTGCCGCTTATATTTTTTATCCAACCCAACGCATGATCTTCATAACAAATCAACACGAATCCGGAAGGTGTACCTGAAGGAACAACAAAAACTTCTTTTGATAAAAAACGTAATGCATCTTCACGGTCAACATTCAACCGGGGAATGGCAATCAAAGTTTGTAATGACAAAGCCAAGGCATGAGAGGGAATAAGGTCTTTACCCTTTTTTTCTCCTACATTAATTCCGGCCTGAACCACACGCAATGCATACATGGCATGCACCAACTCTTCAAAATAATTTTCAGGAAAAATAATGGTTTGCCCCTTTCCTGTATCTAATAAACATCGTCCTTCTACAATATTTATCATTCCGTTCCATTCGGATGATTTTATTCTTGAGAGCGATGATTTTTTTATTCTTTGTTTTTGTAAATCTGAGTTGTCTGTTTTCTTAAATACCATCAGAAAAAAACCTTCTCCTTTCATACGATGAGGATAAAACCGATAGGCAAAACCTTCTTCTTTCTCCTCAACTACATTCCAATCATTATGAAAATGAATTCTCACCGGCTCAAATCCCTTGCTTTTTATCCATTCAATGTGATGTTCATTTTCAATTGGATGATAAGTGCAAGTGCTGTATATCAAATATCCATTTTCTTTTACCACTTCAACAGCAGATTCAAGGATGCGGTGTTGTCGCTGAGAGCAATGCATACCACTGTCTTCTGTCCACTGATCAATTGCGGCAGCGTCTTTTCTGAATAAACCTTCACCCGAACAGGGGGCGTCAACCAAAACAGCATCAAATTCGATACCGACAGATAAAAAATCTTCCGGATCGTTGGTGGTAATAATTACATTATCATAACCCCATTTGGTGATATTATCTTGTAATGCACCAACGCGTGAACGAATTACTTCATTGCTTACCAGCAAACCTTCTCCGTTCAAATAAGAAGCTATCAATGTTGATTTTCCTCCGGGCGACGCACACAAATCCAACACAGAAATTTCCCTGTCATTATCAAACAACTGTCGTAACACAACATCAATACTCATGGAACTCGCTTCCTGCACATAATATGCTCCAGAATGAAAAATCGGATCTAACGTAAATGATGGTCTTTCCGAAAGGTAACGACCTTCTTTGCACCAAGGCACCTGTTCGGCGCTCTGCCAAGCATGAGCAGAATTAAAATTAAATTTTACGGGATGAAGTCGAACGCTAACAGGAGCGGGCGATTGCAAAGAATGAAAGAAAGCATCTGCTTCTTCTTTCAATAGAGAAGTGATTCGCTGTTGAAACGACTCAGGAAATTTATTCATTCAATCCTCGTTGTCTTACCGCTTCGTATAATACAATTCCTGTAGCCACGGAAACATTTAATGAATCGAGATCAGCAAGAATCGGAATGCGCACACGCTCATCGGATAAACGTAATATATCTTTGGCGATACCTTCATCTTCCGATCCCATCACTAAAGCAACAGGTCCCTGAAAGTCGGCATCGAAATGATTGATTTTACCTTTTTCAGTGACACTGATCAAACGAATACCCGCATCTTTCAAATAGGTCAATGTTTCGTATAAATGATGTACCCGACAAACCGGAATATGATGTAGTGCACCTGCTGAAGTTTTTATCGCATCCTCATTCACCATCGCCGATTCACGCGAAGGAATAACAATGGCATGTGCACCGGCACAAAACGCAGTACGGGCAATAGCGCCAAGGTTACGCACATCTGTAATGCGATCCAGCACAACAATCAACGGACTGATTCCCTGTTCAAAAAGGAAAGGAACAATATCATCAATCTGCTGATATTCGATGGCAGGCATAAATGCTATTACTCCCTGATGTGGAGCATTTGTTATCTTATTGAGTTTTTCAAGCGGCACATCCTGTCGAACTACCTGATGCTTGCGCATTAATGAAAACAACTCATCAATCTGTAGCCCTTTTTTGATTAATACCTTATCAGGAATTTTACCTGAACGTAATGCTTCCATCACCGGATGAATTCCATATACAATGCCTTCGACTTTTTTTCGTGGACGATAATTCTTTTTTTCTGATTGCATAGGATAAAGGTATAAATAAAAAAGGCGGTATCAATGTTTTGCCTACTTTTGCGGACATAACAATTCGCCATTGACAACACCACAACTTCAACTTCTTTCTTTTATGCTGAAAGATATTTTTCAGCAGGGATACCATGCCGATCAGGTAATGTTTCGGGCTTTTAAACGATTTGAAGTAAGCCGTGATGACCGTAAATTTCTATCTACATCCGTTTATGATATTATAAGACATTGGCGACTCATTCTACATATCAACAATGAAAACGGATCATTGGACGAAGTAAATCTGCATCGAATTATTGGAATATATTGCAAACTCAAACATGAAAAACTTCCTCCAGGAAAAGCATTTGATAAAGTTCGGGGAGAAAATATTGAAGGGAAAGCAAAACAAGCATTGTTATCTCCCGAAATAAAATCCTTACTTCCTCAATGGTTGTATGAAAGAGGGATAAAAGAAATCGGGGAATCATTTCATGAAATGATGGAAGCACTAAACGAACCTGCTCCGGTTTTTATTCGAACGAATACATTAAAAATATCAGTTGACGAACTCATCGAAGCTTTGTATCATGAAGGATTAAACATCCAACCTACAAGTCAACCGGAAGCCATACATGTGTTAGATGCGGGCAAGCTTTTCAAATCAAAGGCATATTATGACGGATGGTTTGAAGTACAGGATATACATTCGCAACTCATCAGCAGAATGATTCATCCACAACCCGGACAACGCATCATAGATGGATGTGCAGGCGCCGGTGGAAAATCATTACATCTGGCTGCATTAATGAAAAATAAAGGGAAAATTATTGCGCTTGATACTCAGCAAAAAAAACTGGATGAATTATCACGAAGGGCAAAAAAAGCAGGAGCAGATATTATTGAAACACGAGCGATTGAAAGTAAAAAGAGTTTGAAGCGACTGGAGCAATCTGCCGACATCGTTTTGATTGATGCCCCGTGCAGCGGAACAGGCGTATTACGAAGGAATCCGGATATCAGATGGTTTTTAGATGAAGAAGAAATTGAGAAACTAATACTTATTCAAGCAGAGTTATTGCAAGATTATGCCATGTGTGTAAAACCCGGAGGCAAATTGATATACGTTACATGCAGTATTCTACCTTCAGAGAATGAAAAACAAACGATCGAATTTATCACTACACATCCTGAATTTACAATCACACAAGAAAAACGACTCAACTGCGAATCCAATGGTGGAGATGGTTTTTATTTCTGTGAAATGACAAAAAAATAACTGATTATTTCCTCCCCTGTTTGATTACTTCAATTAAATGAGGATCAAGTAATGTTGTTGTATCTCCCAATGAAGAATCATCTCCCTCTGCAATTTTTCGCAACATTCTTCGCATAATTTTCCCACTGCGTGTTTTAGGCAACCCAGGAACAAACTGAATTTTATCGGGCTTGGCAATCGGACCAATCACTTTTGATACCGTTTGTAGAATTTCTTTTTTAGTCTGTTCGTCATCATTGACTTGTCCCTGATATATAATAAATGCATAAATGCCTTGTCCTTTAATATCATGCGGATATCCCACCACAGCACTTTCAATAACAGATGGATGCGTGTTAATTGCATTTTCCACTTCAGCTGTACCAATCCGGTGACCACTCACATTTAACACATCATCAATTCTTCCGGTAATGCGATAGTTTCCTGCTTCATCACGATAACATCCGTCGCCTGTAAAATATTTCTGAGGAAAAGCAGAAAAATAAGTTTGACGGCAACGCTCGTGATCATTGTAAGTGGTACGTATCATGCCCGGCCAGGGGAATTTAATGCATAACATGCCTTGTTGATATGGTTCATGAATTTCATTTCCATGTTCATCTAGTAAACAAGGCTGTACACCTGGCAAAGGAAGCGTTGCAAAAGATGGCTTAGCAGGTGTTACATCTGCAAGATTAGAAATCAAGATACCACCGGTTTCGGTTTGCCACCAGGTATCTACAATTGCACAGCTTCCTTTCCCCACATGGTGATGAAACCATTGCCATGCTTCCTCATTGATGGGCTCTCCAACAGATCCAAGCACACGCAGAGACGACAGGTTTTTTCCCTCCAGCGGAGAAGTTCCAAAAGCCATTAAACTTCGAATGGCCGTAGGTGAAGTATATAAAATACTGGCCTTGTGTTTTTCAACAATTTCCCAGTAGCGGCCAGCATCCGGCCAGGTAGGAATACCTTCAAACATAAGTGTTGTAGCTCCTGCAGATAACGGACCATAAACCATATAAGAGTGGCCTGTAATCCAACCAATATCGGCAGTACAGAAATGAATATCTCCGGGTTGGTATTGAAATACATTCAGAAAAGTATAGTTTGCCCATATCATGTATCCGGCTGTAGTATGTGCAACTCCTTTAGGTTTACCTGTAGAGCCTGAGGTGTAGAGAATAAAAAGCAAATCTTCTGAATCCATGGATTCAGAAGGGAAAAATACATTTTCAGTTTTTTTCATTTCATCGTGCCACCATATATCTCTTCCACTCTGCATGACAATTGATTCTTGCGTACGTTGTACTACTAATACTTTTTTAATGTGATGAATGTTCCTTATGGCTTCGTCCACAACGCTTTTAATAGCAATAGATTTTTCACCCCGATATGCACCATCGCTTGTGATAATAAAAGTTGCGCCTGCATCTTCTATTCGATCTGCTATGGCTTGTGCTGAAAACCCTCCGAATACAACAGAATGTATCGCTCCCAGGCGGGCACAGGCCAATAGTGAAATAGCTAGCTCCGGAATCATGCCCATGTAAATAATTACCCGATCACCTTTTTTTACTCCATTATTTTTTAATGCCTGAGCACACTGCATTACCCTTTGATGTAATTGATGATAGGTAATATTTTGAGCAGGCTCATTTGGGTTATTGGACTCCCAGATGATGGCCGGTTTATTAGCATTCTGTTCCAGGTGACGGTCTAAACAATTGTCTGTAATATTGAGTGAAGCGCCAGCGAACCATTGAATATTAGGTTCATCAAAATTCCATTTTAATACCGAGTTCCATTTTTTCTTCCATACAAAATGCGAGGCAATGTCTTCCCAAAATGCTTCAGGTTGATCAACGCTTTTTTTATATGCCTTTTTATAGGCTTCAAGCGAATGAAGTTGATAGGGAATATTATCCATGAGAAAATTTGTTGCTGTATAAAGATAAAATAAGAAATTTTTAATTGATTGATTTCTTATTGAATATATCTATTTACTTCGCTTCGATATTCCATTTCTGGAAATGGTTCTTTGGCGACTACATTTAAACCGGGATACCCCTTCAGGCCTCTTGGCTTCATGTTTAATGGATTGTTGATGCGCTCTTCTTCTCCATCTTTTCCACGAAGAAGGCTTAAGTTCTCGTTGCATCAGGCGAATCACTTCCTGCTCTGATAATCCGAACTGAAATTCAATAGCGCTAAATGGTGTACGATCTTCCCACGCCATTTCAATGATACGATCAATATCTTGTTCACTCAGCTCTTGCTTTTTCATTCGGTAAACATTCGTATTATATTTAACAATATTTCATCTTGCTTGTTTAAATGATATGCCCATTAATGATGCTTTAATTGTATTTACTGAGAAAGGAATGTACTGTCCGCAGGCAGACGTTTATATTGATCCATGGAGAAGTGTACATAAAGCCATTATTACCCATGGGCATTCAGATCACGCCAGGAGCGGATCTTCACATTATTTATGTCATCATCAGTCCATCCCTATTCTTCAGCGAAGGCTTGGCCAGCATTCATATCAGGGAGTTGCATACAACGAAAAAATAAAAATCAACGATGTCGTAATTTCTTTTCATCCGGCTGGACATGTGCTAGGGTCTTCTCAAATCCGCATTGAACACAAAGGGAAAGTATTTGTGGTTTCAGGAGATTATAAAACTGAATTCGATGGAATCTCTACTGCATTTGAGCCGGTTTCTTGCCATACATTTATCACAGAATCAACATTTGGATTACCTTTTTTTCAGTGGAAACCACAGTCTGAAATTTTCAAATCGATTACATCGTGGTGGATGAAAAATAAATCAATGGGAATTACGTCGGTACTGTTTGCCTATTCGCTGGGCAAGGCTCAACGAATTATTCAACATTTAGAAGAGAGCATCGGCCCAATCATTGTGCATGGTTCCGTACATACGATGAACGAAGCCTATCAGGAAGCAGGAATACCTATGAAAAAAACATATCGTGTTTCTGATGTTCAGGATCCAGACATGTTTAAAGGTGCTATGGTAATTGCACCTTCATCCGCAGAAAATACACCTTGGATGAAACGATTCAACCCTTATGCAACAGCTATTGCCAGTGGATGGATGGCCATGCGCGGTGCAAGAAGATGGCAAGCGGCCGATGCAGGATTTGTATTAAGTGATCATGCGGACTGGAAAGGATTAAATGTTGCTGTTAAATCTACGGGTGCAGAAGAGGTGCTTGTGACTCATGGATACTCAGATTCATTCAGCAAGTGGTTAAACGAACAGGGAATTAGTGCACGACCGGTTCAAACAGTATTCAAAGGCGAAACAATAAAAGAGCAAGCAGAAACTGATGAAACACAAAACAGATGAAAGCGTTTGCTGCATTATTTGAACAATTGGATCAAACAAATAAAACGAATGAAAAAATTTCGTTACTGGCTTCGTTTTTATCTACTGAACAACCTAACGATTGCTTATGGACCATCGCCGTTTTTAGTGGAAGAACACCACCTAAAATAGTCAGCACTTCACTGATGCGAAAATGGGCCGCTGAAATTGCAAATATACCTGAATGGTTATTTGAAGAGACCTATCATCAAGTGGGCGATCTGAGTGAAACCATCGCAGGAATTTTACCGGCACCTATTTATTCAAACAATCAGGGATTATCTGAATGGATTGAAGAAATTTATCATATTCAGTCTTTAGATCCGGAAGAACGAAAACCACACTTACAACGCATCTGGCAAACCCTTGAACAATCAGAACGTTTTGTTTTTAATAAATTAAGTTCCGGATCGTTTCGCGTAGGTGTTTCGCAGGGAATACTCATAAAGGCATTATCTAAAGCCTTTTCAATAGATGACAACACTGTAGCTGCACGCTTAATGGGCAACTGGGACCCGCGAAATATTACATTACAACAACTATTGCTCGATGAAAATTCATCTGATCAATATGCAGCTCCTTTTCCATTTTTCTTAGCATCAGCGATTGAAAAAGATTTTTTTGAAAAGGAAATTGTTTCCGACTGGATTGCAGAATATAAATGGGATGGAATACGTGCACAACTCATACACCGCAGCAATGAAATTTTCATCTGGTCAAGGGGCGAAGAACTGCTTACACCA
>JBILKR010000054.1:0-4629 GCA_044376575.1 Flavobacteriales bacterium
CAGCAACGTGGTCGAATTCGAATGGTGGATGTGAATGGCATAATCAATGCAACAGATTATATTAATCTATCTTCACTGGTATCGCAGAGTGGAAGTGAAACAGGGTTGTTAGGGTTGGCATTTCATCCCAACTATCAGAATAACGGATATTTTTATGTGAATTATACTCGTTCAACAAATGGTTCAACTCGTATTTCCCGTTTTTCAAGAAGTGCGACGAATCCATTAATTGGTGATCCAACTTCTGAGTTGGTATTATTGGAAATTGCTCAACCATATTCAAACCACAACGGAGGATGTATCCGGTTTGGAAAAGATGGAATGTTATATATTGGTATGGGCGATGGGGGAAGTGCAGGAGATCCGGGAAACCGTGCACAAAATCCAACAAATTTATTAGGTAAAATGCTACGTATCAATGTAGATGGACCTTCTGCTTATACTATTCCTACAAGTAATCCCTATTACGGACAAACAGATACTTTACCTGAAATTTGGGCAATGGGAATGCGAAATCCATGGAAGTTTGGATTTGATATGATCAATGGTAATTTATGGATTGCTGATGTAGGACAGAATGCCTTTGAAGAAATCAATATGGAGAACTTCGGTAATCCGGGAGGAAAAAATTATGGTTGGAGGTGTTATGAAGCCAATACGACCTATAATACTTCTGGTTGTCAATCTCTCTCTAATTATGCTTTTCCTGTTGCTATTTATTCTCATAATAATATACACTGCTCTGTAACCGGTGGTTACGTTTACAGAGGTGCAAGTTTTGCTGATTTATATGGTAAATACATTAATACAGATTATTGCAGTGGCTATTTCTGGCAAACTTATCCCAATCCAAGTGGTGGATGGATTACAAATCAACTCAATCAATTTACCAATCGCTATTTCTCAACCTTTGGACAGGATCATTATGGTGAAATATATGTAGCCGATTTGTTGGAAGATAAAATTTTCAAAGTACAGTCAACAAATAACTGTAATCCTGTTGCTTTTGTGCATTCAGAAAATAATCTCAGTGTGATTTGTTCTGGTGATAGTTTACAGTTATTTTCTCCGCTTGGAAATGGGTTTACTTACCAGTGGTATTATAATTCAGCTCCTGTTGGTACTAATTCAAATATACTGTATGCATCACAGCCAGGGAATTATAGTGTAATGGTTACATCAACACCAGGATGTACAAATACATCTGCATCGTTCACAGTAGGTGTTTCAACTACGCCATCAGTTCAGTTAACGGCTTCAGATTCTATAATTTGTGTGGATGGTAGTCCGGTTACACTTTCATTTTCACCTTCCGGTGGGTCATTATCAGGTACTGCTGTTTTAGGCAATACGTTTAATCCTGCCATTTCTGGGGTGGGTGTGTTTCCTGTTGTTTATTCAATTTCTAACGCAGATGGTTGTGTGGGTAGTGACACATTAATGATGACAGTTCCGCCTTCACCAACCGTTAATATTTTATATGCACCTGCATTATATTGTATCGACTCTACTGCATTTACCTTAACGGCAAATATCGGAGGTGGAAACTGGTCTGGTCCTGGTGTAAACGGAAATTCATTTGATCCTTCATTGGCCGGATTGGGAACACATCAGGTAATATATAGTTTTACAGACAATAATGGATGTACGGGAATTGATTCTACAAGTATTGAAGTAATTGATGCCTGTGAAATTTTCTCTATGCCATCTCTTGCCATTCAACAATTCAGCATATTCCCTAATCCTTCATTTGGTGAAATGAATTTGCAATTGGAAAGTAAAACTCAAACACCCTTACAGGTAAGTATCATTACTATGGATGGACAAGTTTTGCAGTCATTTGAATTCCTTGTTGAAAAAGGAAAAACTCAATACCCGATAAATTTGAATGGGATAGCCAATGGAATGTATGTTATTCAGTTAAAAACAATAGACGGTATCTATAATTCAAAAGTGGTGTTGAAATAATGAATGATTCAGTAAAAGCAAAGAATTCCATTGCATTTATAGCCACTGTTTTTATCACTTTAGGTTTTTTTATTTTAGGTCAGATACCTGTTTCTTTATTGATTGCTAATTCAGGTCAAACCAGCATTTTATATAATGAAGGTATCTCTCAGCAAGTGTCTTATTCGGTTTATTTTATAATGCTGAATATTCCTTTTGTAACAGGGTTATTCGGTTTACTGATTTCAAATTATATTTTTCATCACTCACGTATTATTTCACTTTTTAATGGTTTTCATTCATTTCGTTGGAATTACTGGCTGAAAGGAATAATTGTTTCTGCATTTATTATTATTATATCCGACCTCATCAACTACGTTATGCATCCCGTTGATTTCCAATGGCAATTCAATGCTGAACAATTCTTTCCCTTTCTAGGTGTTGCATTCTTGATGTTCCCAATTCAAACCGGTTTCGAAGAACTGTTTTTTAGGGGATACCTTTTCAAACAAGTTGGTTTACGGTCGCGAAATATAATTTTTGCATGGATACTGACCTCAGTACTTTTCGGACTGGCACATAGTTTTAATCTTGAAGTATCCGAATTTGGATTGGCTAAAATGTTATTCATCTATATATTACTTGGACTGGGTTTAGGCTTCGTAACCATTGTTTCCCAAGGAATAGAAATTGCGATGGGATTTCATTTGGTGAATAACCTATATGTAGCACTGGTTAAAACATTTCCGGGCAGTTCATTAAATACTCCGGCGTTATTTATGACACCTTCGCCTGATCCTAATTATATGGTAGTTGAATCTATCATTGGGATTTCAATTTTCGTTACTATCATTGTATTCTTGTTACCAAATAAAAACTGGAAGCAACTATTTTCGTTTGAAAATCGTTTTATAGAAAAATAAGCATCATGAATTGGAATAAATATGTGCTTGCTACATTCTTCATTTTCTTATCATCTTTTGCTTGGACGCAGGATGAAGAAGAAGATTTTTCTCCTCCTCCAAAGAAAGGATATCGCTATGATTTTATGGTGGACATGGGTGTTCCTCATTATGTTTACAATCCGGCGAATGCCCGTGCTTTTGAAGCCATAGGAAATGTTGGAGCCGGCTTTCATGTAAAGTTATTTAAGAACTTTAGCATTGGCCCCATGTTGCGATTTACTGGATTTAATATTTATAATCCTCGCTTTAATCAATCCAATCCGCTTAACTTAACATTTATTGCTTCGTTGGATATTAAATATGAAGTAAATATAGGTTCTCAGTTTGCATATATTCCTGCTGTAAATGCAGGCGTTGGTGTAATTTATTATAATAATTTACTACTTCCTCCCAAAGGAGTTGACCATCAGCCACCCTCCACACTGGTTGACTGGGGTGCCATTGTAAATCTGAACAATGGTTTTTATTATTATGTGAGACCGAATAAAAGGGTAGGAGTAGGATTGATTGTGGGTGCCACCTATTTTTCTCATGAATTCAAATTAAAAGATACCGGTCTTTTATCTGATGAAGCATTATATAACCTCAATGATGACGGACCATCCATCAATATCTCCGTGGGTTTTGGTTTTGTTGCCAATTTTGGTAAAATAGATTAAAAAAAGGTTTCTTTATTTCTCTTATTTTTATGCTTTCATTAAGTTATGGAGCAATCATTATCATTTATCATTAATCAGTTGGGTGAAGACAGAGACCATTATTTTGGTGCTGTTTCACCTCCCATTGTTCAGTCCACAAATTTTTGTTTTAAAACGGTGGGTGACATGCGCGAACGATTAAAAAATGAATTCTGTGCTCCGTTTTATACGCGAGGTTATAATCCAACTGTCGCTATATTAAGAAAGAAAATTGCAGCCCTTGAAGGTGCTGAAGATTGTATGGTTTTTTCAAGTGGAAGTGCTGCTGTATCCTCAGCGGTAATTTCTGTTTTAAAACAGGGTGATCATGTAATTTGTGTGCGTAAACCATATAGTTGGACACATACTTTATTTCATCAGTTATTATCCCGTTTCGGTGTAGAAACTGATTTTATTGACGGAACTAACATCGCTAATTTTGAATCAGCCATTCGCAGTAATACCCGATTAATTTTTCTGGAGTCTCCTAACAGTATGACTTTTGAATTGCAAGACATTCCTGCAGTTGTAGAACTTGCAAAGAAACATGATATCATTACCATGATTGATAACAGTTATGCCACACCATTAAATCAGCAACCCATTCAGATGGGTGTTGATGTGGTTTGTCATTCTGCCACCAAGTATTTTTCCGGACACAGTGATGTTGTTGCAGGAGCAGTATGCGGAAAAAAAGAATTTATTGATCAATTGTTTCAAAAAGAACTGATGACATTAGGTGCAATTATCAGTCCGCACGATGCATGGCAATTGATTAAAGGAATGAGAACGTTACCTATTCGGTTGGAAAGGGTTACTCAAACGGCACATAAGGTAGTAGCTTTTTTAGAATCTCATCCCAAAATAGAAAAAGTACATTACCCGATGAGCAACTCGCATCCTCAGCATGCACTTGCAATAAAGCAAATGAAAGGATGTGGAGGAATGTTTTCAATACAGATTAAAACAGATAATTTTTCTGGAGTAGAACGCTTTTGTGATGCATTGCATCACTTCTTGCTGGCTTGCTCTTGGGGTGG
>JBILKR010000037.1:0-13489 GCA_044376575.1 Flavobacteriales bacterium
GCAGAAATATTTCCTGAGCCAATGCCACCTAATACTCTTGAAATTATCAACACGAAAAGTCCTGTTGCTTGTGAAAACATCAGCGAAGAAAAAATAGTAATCACAATACTGATTATAATTACAGGTCTTCTGCCAATTCTGTCGCTGAGGCTTCCCCAGATGGGCGTAAACAGAAATTGCATAAGCGAATAAACAGCGGTAACCACACCTACCATCCAGTTACTGGCACCAATTTCTTTTACGTAATTAGGTAAAATCGGAATGACAATACCAAACCCAAGAAGGTCAACAAAAATGGTAATGAATAAAACCAGTAAAGCCGAATTTCTATTCAATTTCATCACTCAATATGCAGAATCAATCCTTTTAAATATTCAGACTCAGGATGAAAAATTTGAACGGGGTGATCAGCCGGTTGACCTAATTTTTGCAGTATTCGAACGATCTTTCCTGCATCGATTGCTGCAGACATTACTGTTTGACGAAACATGTGCGTATCAATTACCTGTGAACAGGAAAAGGTAAATAAAATTCCACCGGGTTTTATTTTTTGTATGGCCAACTGATTGATTCGCTTATATGCCTGAATGGCATTGTGTCTTGAATTTATTGATTTGGCAAATGCCGGAGGATCAAGAATAATTAATTCAAAATCGAGAGGATGCTGCTGTAAAAATGACAAGGCATCACCACAAATCAAGCGATCATGATGTACAGGAATATCATTCAACGCATAATTTTCTTTGAGCTGATCAATGGCCCACTGACTGTAATCAACAGAATGTACAGAAGTAGCTCCTCCTTTTTCTGCATACAATGAAAATCCGCCTGTATAACAAAATGTATTCAATACACTTTTTCCTTTTGCATATTCACCAACAAGTTTTCTGTTTTCCCGCTGATCAATAAAAAATCCTGTTTTCTGACCTTTTTCCCAGTCAGCCAGCATCCGAATCCCATTTTCGGTAACAACAGTATTTGGTGTTGATCCAATGATGTATTCAAAACTTTTATCGGATGATTTTTTATCTACCCATTTTTTAATGAGTCCCTGAAAAGCAGATCCGTATATTTCCTGTAAAGTATTGCTAATCGTTTCAATAAAATGAGTAATTCCGATATGATGAATTTGCATCACCAGAAAACCATTATAATAATCGATAATCAATCCTGGCAGTCCATCACCCTCACCATGTACCAGTCGATAACAGTTGGTTTTAGGGTGATCAGTTAATCCAATGTTTTTTCGAACTTCAAATGCCCGATGAATCTTTTTTTGAATGATTTGATGTGTATTATTGGTCGATGAAAAGTCAAGCATTTTAACTGCTATGGATCCATTATTAAAATAGCCCCAACCCAATGATTTCTTTTCGTGCGAAAAAACTTCAACCAGTTCTCCGTCTTGATATGCCGGTGATTGTTGCAATGCACCTGAAAATATCCACTGATGATATCTGCGAATGGACTGATCCTTTCCTTTCTTTAAAAATATTGGTTTCAATTCCATTATTGCAATTCAAATAAATTTTTTACACCCATTGGTTTTTCTACTGTAAATCCTTCAGCAAATCTGGCACCAATATATTGTCCATAATACGAAGCACGATTGATGATGTTATCCAAAAATTCTGGTTGAGAAATTAAGGTTGACGGCTCTTTACTTCTAGGATCATAAAATTGTGAATGATGTGCTTTGATGGCTTCCATTTTTAGAGGCATTGCTTCGCTAATGTCCACCAAAATGTCAGGTTGAATATCATGATATTGAATGTAATGATAAACTGCCCGAGGTCGCCAGGCTTGTTGATGCGTGCCAGCCCATTGTGTATCTATTTTTGATAATCCTGCATAAAAGCACGACTGGCTAACCAATTTCGAAGCACGACCATGATCAGGATGTCGATCAGAAACAGCATTGCAAATCACAATTTCAGGTTTAAAATGACGAATAATTCGAATAAGTTCCCGTTGGTGTTTCTCATCGTTTGTAAAGAATCCATCAGAAAAACCCATGTTCATACGCATTTCAGCCTGCATAATTATTTTGGCATTTTCTGCTTCCTGCAATCGAATTTCTTTATTACCACGGGTACCCAGTTCACCATAAGTTAAATCAACCAAACCTACTTTTTTTCCTTGCTGGGCATGTGATATTAAAGTACCGCCACATCCGAGTTCTATGTCATCAGGATGTGCTCCAAATGCGAGTATATCGAGTTTTACCACAAAATTAATTTTGTGTAAAAATGAGGAATTTTCTACACTATGCGTACATATTTCGTATTTTTGAACGAAGGCAAGTCGACTGGTCGCTATGAAATTCATGGAGGAAAGTCCGGGCAGCGTAGGGCAGCACACTTCCTAACGGGAAGCCGTTCGCAAGAATGAGGGAAAGTGCCACAGAAACTAAACCGCCTCTTTGAGGTAAGGGTGAAAACGGGAGGTAAGAGCTCCCGGTATGTTTTGGTAACATGATGTACGGGTAAACCCTGTGTGCTGAAAGACCAAATAAACCCCGATTTTTTGTCGGCCCGACAAAAGCTCTCGGGCTATCGGGGAGGGTAGGTTGATTCATCTTGTTGGCAACAACAAGAGCAGATAAATGACCGGATAAAACAGAACCCGGCTTACGGGCTTGCCTTTTTTTATTAATTTCACTTAAGGTTTTTAGTTTTTACTATGAAAAAATTATCATTTATTCTGTTTGCATTTTGTTTATCAATTACACTCAATGCACAAGTTAAAATTGGATCCAATCCGAATACCATTAACAGCAATGCTATATTTGAATTGGAAAGTAATGACAAGGGATTTTTACCACCACGGTTAACAACCATACAGCGTAATCAGATTCTATCTCCATCCGCTGGTTTGGTAATATATAACACCACAACCAATTGTTTGAATTATTACAATGGTTCAACATGGAATGAAGTATGTGGAAATTGTACACCCGGTATTCCTGCATCGCCAGGAAGTATTTCAGGTTCGGCCAATCAGTGTGCCAATGCGAATGGTCTTACATACAGCATTAATTCAGTTGCCAATGCATCAACATACAACTGGACAGTTCCTGCTGGATGGACAATAGTTTCTGGGCAAGGTACTACATCAATCACGGTTACAGCAGGTGCCGCAGGACAGAATGGAACAATTACCGTTAATGCTCAAAATGCATGCGGAACAAGTGCAAATAACTCTTTAAATGTAACAGTAACAGGATTACCAACTAACCCTGTTGCTGCAACACATACAGCAACAGGAACACAAATAGTCTGGAACTGGAATGTTGTTGCCGGAGCAACCGGATACAAATACAATACGGTAAATAATTTTGCTACAGCAACTTCCACTGTTAATACTTCATTTACGCAAACCGGACTAACATGTAATACAAATTATACTTTGTATGTATGGGCTGAAAATTCATGTGGTAGCTCAACTGTATCAACATTTACACAAACCTCAGGAGCATGTTATACTCCGGGATCACAAAATTATACCACGCCGGGTGCATATACGTTTACCGTTCCGGCAGGTGTTACATCCATTCAGATTGAATGCTGGGGAGCAAAAGGACAAAGTGCATCCAGTGGAAATGGTGGTTATTCAAAAGGAACGTATGCAACCACACCCGGTACAACGCTATATATTTATGTTGGTGGCAGAAACGGATATAATGGAGGAGGTACAGGAGCATCAGGTTATAATGGCGGTGGCGGTTCAGATGTGAGGGTTGTAGGTACTTCTTATTCAGACAGAATTATTGTTGCCGGCGGTGGCGGTGGTGGATATGGAGGTAATTATGGATCAGGTGGTGCCGGTGGTGGTGGCAGCAGTTGTAGTAACGGAGCCGGTGGAGGCGGAGGAATTGATTGTGGTGGTCCGTGTGCCCCATATACAAGTATGGGCGGAGCCGGTACATGTACAACAGGAGGTGCCAGTGGATATTCTTATGGAGGTTTTACCGGTGGAGCCGGTGGAGGTGGATTAACGAGTGGTGGTACGGGTGCAAATAATGGAGGATATGGAACAAGTGGTGGAACTGGAACATTAGGTATAGGTGGAAACACTGGTACTAATGGTTCTTGTGGTACACAGACAGGTGGTGGTGGTGGTGGCGGATATTATGGCGGCGGTGGAAGTGCTCAGGGGCAATGTTATTCCGGAGGTGCAGGTGGAGGATCTTCATGGGCTGCAGGGTTCTTAACAAACCTAACTTTTACTGGAGGTATAAACACAACGGATGGAAAAGTTACCCTTACCTGGTAATTAACTTCTCTCTTATTTCTATTAATAAAGGAAATAATACAGGATGTATTTTTTCTTTTGCTTCTTCAATATTCATGTATTGAACCTGATCTATTTCAGGAAAAGTCACCATCATTCCTGATTGGGGAGGCCATTCCAACTCAAATGTATTGCTATTAAAATTCCAATCTTTTCTGAATGTGTATTCAACAGCCCAGGCATGAACCACTTTCCCTTTATTGTATTTTACTGGTGTCAATGAATGCATGGATATGTTCTCGGGCAATGCAATTCCGGTTTCTTCTTTTAATTCACGTATGGCAGTATGTTCCAGCGATTCTCCTTCTTCCGGTGCTCCTTTGGGTATAGTCCACACACCATGTTGCTTGTTTTGATAAAATGGTCCACCGGGATGACAAAGTAAAAACTTTGGTTCATCCTGCTCTACATGATAAAGAATAATTCCGGCAGCTATTTTACTATTCTTTTTCAATTTGATTTTCCTAAAACAATTTCATCCAACGAACTCATACTTACACTATGATAAGTATTTCTGTATTTTGCATACATCTCTTTTGCCATAAGTTTTGAATGTGGATACTTCAGCATCGTTTTATATAACGGTAACAAAAATTTTCTTCGACCCACTGAACCTAAAAAATTATTCAGTACAGGATATGCCTTTTCGTATTGATGAATGATGGAAGCTTCCAGCCACAAAGCCAATATTTCTGAATTTCCTGTAGAAGTTAAATTAAATTGCCGATCCAGAATTTTCATTTGAGCAACGGTAACCTCTGCTTTTATTTTTCTTAAAAAATATTGCCATTCATGCGATGTCCATTTTTTTACTTCTTCATTTTTTATTTCACCACTTGTAACAAATTTAGTTGCCAAGGAATCACAATATCTGAAACGGGGGGATACAGGTTCAGCATAAGACTGAGGTAAACCCGGTTCATAGATCCATTCATTCAGTTGTATTTTATGATTCTGAGCACTTCCTTTATCAAACAAATGCTGGTATACTTCATCAATAAACATTTCTGTTGTGAGCGATTGAAAAGCATGTGATTTGAAATAATTTTTCAAAAATGCATCCCATCGTTTGCGCCCAACAATATTTTCGAGTGTAACCAATAGTGCATATCCTTTTTCATAAGCAATATCATTCATTCCATCATCAGGATTTCTATTGCCTAGTTCTAATTTTAATCGTGTATCTTTTTCATTGCCACTACTGATCATATCTTCCATGGTTAGCTTTAAATCACCATATCCCAGTACATTCAACATGTCAGCATAATCTTTTCCGTACATTTCTTCCATTATTCTTCGCTCCAGGTAAACCGTAAAACCTTCATTCAGCCAGAAGTCATTCCAGGTAGCATTGGTCGTTAAATTTCCACTCCAACTATGGGCCAGTTCATGTGCAATCAGTGATGTTAATGAGCGATCTCCGGCAATAATGGTAGGCGTTGCAAAGGTTAACATCGGATTTTCCATTCCCCCAAAAGGGAAACTGGGTGGCAATACTAATACATCGTACCTTTCCCATGCATACGGACCAAATATTTTTTCGGTTTTTTCAAGCATCATTTCCATTTCAGCAAGCTCATATGATACGCGTTTCATCATTCCCGGTTCAGCATATACACCTGTTCTTTTTCCGATAGATTGAAAGTTGATGACGCCGGCACTCAATGCCATCAGATAGGAAGGAATAGGGTAGGGCTGTTCAAATTGATAAGATCCTTCATTGTTAATTGATGTAGGATTACGCGCACTCATTAAAGCCATATAACCATTAGGCACTTTTACTTTTGCATTGTATGTAAACCGAATTCCCGGACTGTCTTGTATTGGGATCCATGTTCTAGCCAATATGGCCTGACTTTGAGTAAATAAAAACGGGAATTTTTTATCGTGGGTTTGTTCCGGAGTCAGCCATTGCAGGCCGGATGAAGAATCAGTAGTTTCATAATATATCTGAACAGTACGGGTATGTGGTTGTATCGGAATAATTAATGCATCACCTAAAAAAGGTTCACCTTTTCGAATGGTAAATTTGGTTTTATCAGATAAGGAATCAAGCGTTACACGCAAAATATTAAGGTGTTGAATATCAAAAATAATTTGTTTGGCCGAATCAGAATTTTTAATGTTCCAGCTGGCCAACCCTTTAATAGTTTTACTCTCAAAATCTAACTGAATATCGAGTTGTAAGTGTTGCTGCACTGACTCAAATGGATTGGAATAACTGTGCGGATCGTTTATTCTTACTTCACCATTTTTATTTTCTACTTTTGTTGCATTGGGTTGGCAAGCTATCAACAATAATGTAACAAACAACCAACCCAGGTTTTTAATTTTTTTCATGCTACAAAATAATTCATTTTGATTGAGTACTTCTTTGTTTACATATAATTTATTACTTCACATCACCGTATTTATTTTCGGATTTACCGGAATTCTTGGCCGTTTAATTAGTATTCCGGGAGATTTACTGGTGTGGTATCGCACGCTCATTGCAGTGATTACTATTTTTTTGATTTTAATCTGGCGAAAAACTAATTTTCGCATACCAGTGAAAGAAGCAATTCAATTATTATTGATTGGAGGCATCGTGGGAGCACACTGGGTTACTTTTTTTCATGCCATCAAAATATCTAATGTAAGTATAACATTGGCCTGCCTTTCAGTTACAACCCTTGTGGTTTCAGTAATTGAACCCTTGTTTTTCAAAACCAGAATTTCGTTTTTGGAAGTTTTTTTGGGTGCAATTATTATCGCAGGTTTATGGTTAATTGGCAATGTACAATTCAACTATTTACCGGGGATTTTGGTCGGACTGACTTCTGCATTTTTATCCGGACTATTTACGATTTTAAATAAACGAATAACACACCAATATGATGGATTTGTGATTTCATGGTATGAAATGATTGGTGCATTTGTTACAGTTGGAGCTTATATTGTTTTTTCCGATTTTTCAACTTTTTCAATTCCGGTGACTTCAAATGACTGGATTTGGCTGATTGTTTTAGGAACAATTTGTACTGCTTTCGCCTACTGGTGCACGGTTACTGTATTAAAGAAACTATCGGCTTATGCCGTTGTTATGGCTATAAATCTCGAACCTGTTTACGGAACGATACTTGCTGCATTTATTTTCAACGAACACAAAGAATTGAATCCTGGTTTTTATCTGGGAAGTTTCATTATCATTTTTTCAGTTTTCACTTATTCGATAATGAAACAAAACAATAACATCATCAAATCGTTATTAAAAAAAGTGAATGGTAAGCATTCCTCATGAAATCTGATTAATTTAGTTATCTATAATTTATACATGAAAAAAACACTATTATTCTTCATAATTGTTATTTCAATTCACACTTCTGTATTTACTCAAAACAATACAACAAGACCACTTGACAAGCTAAATGCATTGGTCTATTATCTGGAAAGCTTTTACGTAGATTCGCTGGAGGAGAATAAAATTGTGGAATCGGGCATCAATGGAATTTTGAAAGATTTAGATCCACATTCGTATTATCTGACAGCGAAAGAATTGAAAGAAAGTGAAGAACCTTTACAGGGAAATTTCGAAGGAATCGGTATTCAATTCAATATTTTTCATGATACCATCATGGTGGTAAGCCCAATCAGTGGCGGGCCATCAGAAAAAGTAGGAATTCGCAGTGGTGATAAAATTATTCGGATTGATGACACTCTCGTAGCCGGAACAAAAATTACCAATAATGATGTATTCAAATGGTTGCGAGGAAAAAAAGGCACAAAAGTAAATTTGCGAATCAAACGAAAAGGAGAAAAAGAACTTCTTGATTTTTTAATAATACGTGATAAAATACCTGTATTTAGTGTGGATGCATCGTATATGGCTGCTCCTGGAATTGGATACATTAAGATTAATCGATTCTCAGGAACCACGATGGATGAATATAAGCAAGCGATTGAAAAACTGCTTACCATGGGTGCAAAAAATCTCATCCTTGATTTGTCAGATAATTCCGGTGGATACTTAAATGCAGCGGTTGATCTCGCTGATGAATTTTTAAAAAGCGGTGAATTGATTGTTTATACAGAAGGAATAACCAATCCAAGAAAAAACTATACAGCCACTGCCAAAGGAAATTTTCATGAAGGCCGATTGGTGGTAATGATCAACGAAGGTTCTGCTTCTGCTTCTGAAATTGTATCCGGTGCCATTCAGGATCTGGATCGCGGAATTATTGTAGGTCGTAGAAGTTTTGGTAAAGGATTGGTTCAAAATACATTTCCATTCCCTGATGGATCTGCAGTGAGATTAACCACTGCCCGTTATTACACACCGTCAGGAAGATTCATTCAGGCTCCTTATGAAAACGGAGTAGAAAAATATTACGAAGATTTATATAGCCGATATAAAAACGGAGAATTGACAGATGATAAAAACATCAAATTCCCAGATTCATTAAAATATTTTACCCGAAATAAGCGCACTGTATATGGAGGAGGAGGTATCATGCCTGATTTGTTTATGCCACTCGATACATCATTTTATTCTGACTTTTTAATGGATATCACCCGAAACAATATTATCAATGAATTTTGTATTGAATATGTAGATGCCAATCGTGAAAAGCTGAAACAGGAATATCAATCATTTGAAGTGTTTGAAAAGAAATTTTCTATTAACGAAGATTTATGGAAATCGTTCATCAACTATGCTGAAAAAAATAAAGTAAAAGCAAAAGAAGAAGAGCAAGTAAAAACCTCAAGAAAATTTCTTGAAGTACGTATTAAAGGTGCTATTGCTCAAAATCAGTGGGGTCGGGAAGAATTCTTTAGAATATGGAACAGTGCTGATCCTACGTTTTTAAAAGCTGTAGAAGTAATTCAGAAAGGGTCATTTCCTAAAATTACTTCGTTTAAATAAACAAACTATTTCTTTTGTAAATCTTTCCCTTGAATTTTTTCAAGATCACTGTAAAGCATTTTCCCTTTTGCTTTAAAAAGCAGATGTAAAATTTCAAGTTCTTGTAACGGAATCATATTACCTGTAATGTCTAATACTTGTAAATTGGGCATGTAGGCTACCCATTCAGCAATATTGCTTAACTTATTTTTGCTGAGGTTTAATACCTCAAGGTTTTTCATTTTATAAATTTCAGAAGGAATTTGCACAATCTGATTTTCTGTAAGATTTAATGATTTTAATCTGGAGAGGCGTTGGATAGAGGAGGGGAGAGAATCCAATTTACAGTTTACCAGATCGATTACTTCAAGTTCATTTGATTCTGAAATAAATGAAGGAAATTCATATAACTGAACTTCTGCTAATTGCAGTGAACGCAACCCCCGGATGGCTTTAATTGAATCAGATACATGCATGGTATCTTTACTTTCATTTCCCAGAATCCTGATTAGTTCAAGACTTGGCATAAATTGAAATACTGATGGAAAAGAATCAAGCTTTGTTCCCCAGAGTTCAACATACATCAAACTCCTGCATTCCGATAACATGGGTGAAACATATTGAATTGGGTTCTTTTTACTCACTAAAATAAATAAGTTACCAAGTGTGCTCAATTCTGTTGGCAACATATTTAGTTGATTATTCTCCAGATACAATACCTGAAGTTCTCTTAGCTTACTAATTTTAGAAATGGATTTTTGCAGATTTTCATTGACCGATTTTAATTTATATACCCCATATTTTTCAGTCAATGCATCTTGAATTGTATTATAAACTGTTGAATTTGGAGCACCATAATACTGAAAAAAATTAGGATCCTGTGAATTGAATTCAATCTGCGAGAAACAAATCTTACTTATTAATAAAGAAAATACAAGAAATATCCGGTGCTTCATTATTCTTTAGAATTACAAAATTGAAGATATGCATTTTCTGCATCTTTATCTCCAAGTTCTTTGGCTGCTTTAAAATCAACACAGGCCTGTTCACGATTAATATCCACCAATAATGCACCTCTGTTAAAATAAGCAGGCGCAAAACGGGGATTCAACTGAATGCATTGATCAAAATCCATGGCAGCCTTTTCAAGTAATCCCATGGTTTCATAGAGTAATCCTCTATTATTATAGGCTTCAATAAATGTCGGATTGATAAGCAATGTTTGATTAAAATCATACAACGCAGTATCTAAGCGGTTAAACTGAAGATTTGACAATCCACGGTCGTGCCATGCCTCTTCCATTAAACTGTCAAATTGAATAGCCTTATTAAAATCATTGATGGCTGAAGTGAAATCACCATTTTCATAACCAATAATTCCCCTTTGGTACCATAATTGTGCATTGGTAGAGTCTTTGAGTAATTGTTCCTCCAGTTGTTCCAGTGATAATGAATCACCAGTTTCAGCAACGCTTTGTTGACGATCTTGTTGAGTGCAAGAGGTGATGATGGAAATCAACAAAATTGAAATTAAAAACAATCTTTTTATCATGCTTCGTCAAAACTTACCGTTACTTTTTCTGTAATTGGATGCGACTGACATGTAAGCACATATCCTTCTGCTATTTCTTCATCGGTAAGGGAATAATTCAATTCCATCTGTACTTTGCCTTCCATCACCCTGGCTTTACATGTGCAGCACACGGCTCCCTTACATGCAAAAGGAACATCCGCTCCGTATTGCAATGATGCATCCAGGATACTTTCACCCTGCACTGCCAATGGGAAATGCGTTTGGTTACCATCTAATATAACCGTCACCTGACTGATATCTCCTGCAAATTCTTTAACAATCGTCTTTTTCCTTAAGTCAGTTCCTTTAGCTCCGGGCGCAGTAAATAATTCTTTATGAATATGCTTTTTATCTATTCCTAGTGAATGAAGTGCCTCCACAGAACTTTCGATCATCTCTGCCGGTCCACATAGAAATACTTCATTTATCGTTGAGAAATCAATCAATTTAGATGATAAGGCATTCAATTTATTGCCATCGATACGTCCATTCAGCAATTCAATATCTGTATTTTCTTTGGTAAATATATGATACAGGGAGAAGCGTTCGAGATACATATTTTTAATGGCTTCCAGCTCTTCCTTAAAAATGATGGTTGCTGATCCTTTATTACCGTACAACAACGTACAGGTACTATTTTTTTCAGTATGTAATACTGATTTAATGATTGAAATAACTGGTGTAATACCACTTCCGGCTGCAATAAAAAGATAGTTTTTGGATTGATTGCTATCCAGTGTGGTAAAGAAATTTCCCATGGGTGACATGGTTTCCAGAATATCGCCTTCTTTTAATACATCATTGGCATAGGTCGAAAACTTACCTTCTTCAATTTTTTTTACAGCCACTTTCAACACCCCTTCGTGTGGCGCACTGCAGATGGAATAACTTCTCCGGATTTCTTCTCCCTGCATTTGCATTCGAAAAGTCAAATATTGTCCCTGCTTAAAACTAAATTCACTTTTTAATTCATCAGGAACCTTCAATGAAATGGAAACTGTATCTCTCGTTTCTCTTGTAATATTTTTTACTCTGAGTGGATGAAATGCTGACATACTTCAATATCTGTTCAACAAAAATACGATTATCAGCCAATAGTGTGATGATATATGGAAATAACTAAAAAAAATGGGTGCAAATTGATTTTGCACCCATTTTAACCCTTAACCTAAATCAACGAGAGAAATTGTGTCCTGAAAACATGTATCAATCTATAAGAGCATAGAAATAAAAGAAAGGTTGCATGAAAGAAATAAATAACTTCACATAATTTGTAAATTCACAGCCTAATTAGAATTTATATGGATTACCAATTTATAAAACAACATATTGAAGATTCGGTAATGATCATTACGCTCAACCGACCTGATGCATTGAATAGTTTTATCATGCCCATGGCCAAAGAGCTTCAACATTCATTGGATGAAGCAGCAGGTAATGATAAGGTGAGGGCAATAGTTTTAACCGGAGAAGGAAGGGGATTTTGTGCCGGTCAGGATCTGAAAGAAGCTATTGCTGAAAATGCGCCAAATATTAGAACTATTGTAAATGAAACCTATAACCCTATAATTTTAAAAATCAGAAATATTGAAAAACCTGTTGTATGTGCTGTGAATGGTGTTGCGGCAGGAGCCGGAGCAAATATTGCATTTGCATGTGATATCACCGTCGCTTCTTCATCATCTTCTTTTATCCAGGCATTCAGTAAGATTGGTTTGATTCCTGATAGTGGAGGTACTTTTTTCTTACCCAAACTCATCGGTATGCAACGTGCAACTGCGCTGATGATGCTGGCAGATAAACTTACTGCCGAAGAGGCGCAATCTATCGGATTGATTTATAAAGTTTTTTCTCCTGATGAAGTATTCAATGAGGCTATGAAATTGGCAAAAAAATTAGCACAACTACCAACCGTAGGATTAGGCTTAACTAAAAAAGCATTGAATGCCGGGTTAAATAATAACCTAAAAGATCAGTTGGAAGTGGAAGCAGAACTACAGGAAAAATCGGCTCAGTCAGCTGACCATAAAGAAGGAGTGTTGGCATTTTTAGAAAAAAGAGAACCTGTTTTTACAGGTAAGTAAAACATAAATTAAACTATTTATTAAAATTGATAATTAGTATTCTATGAAAATAATTGGAATTATCGGAGCCGGATCTATGGGCTCAGGAATTGCAGAAGTGGCAGCAACAAATGGTCATGAAGTCCGGTTGTTTGATAATGCCATTGGGGCGCTTGATAAATTTGAAAAGGGAATTGAAAAAAGTTTATCGAATCAAGTGCAAAAGGGAAAAATTACAGAAGAGAGAAAACAGGAAATTCATGCTAAGTTACATTTTGTAAAAGACATGAATGCCCTGGCTGATTGCGATCTTATTATTGAAGCCATTGTTGAAGATATTCAAATTAAAAAACAAGTTTTCAAGACATTAGATAATATTACAATACCGAGTTGTATCCTTGCCTCCAATACATCTTCCTTATCCATAGCGTCTATTGCATCAGCCTGTGAGCATCCGGAAAGGGTATTGGGAATTCATTTTTTTAATCCCGCTACACTTATGCCTTTGGTTGAAATAATACCAGGCATAGCAACAGATAATCAACTGCTTACAGACGCAAGAAATATAATTAATTCTTGGAATAAAGTAACGGTACTGGCAAAAGATACTCCCGGATTTATTGTAAATAGAATTGCCCGACCTTATTATGGTGAAGCCATCAGGATCTTTGAAGAAGG
>JBILKR010000038.1:0-13205 GCA_044376575.1 Flavobacteriales bacterium
CAGCCGCATTTGAATTGAGATTAAATCCGCCCTTACTGTTATTCATTTCAATGTTCCAGTTCACCATTTTCAATGACTTATATTCGATGCTTTTAATGGTTGATGAATGCAGGGTTATCTCGTTATCCTGTGAATTATATACTCCATCCAGTTTCACCCCTTTACTCACAGATAACTCAGGAAGAAATACATTGAGCACAGGTTCAATTTGTTTTAAATGTACATCGTAATTAAATTTTTGAGGTATGGATTGAAGTTGTTCATCAACTTTTAGTTTTGCAGAAGGAAGAATCTGATTGATTCTGCTTTTAACATCATTGATAAAATTAATCAGCTGATAGTTTCCTTTTACATTGGCATCTACAAAAGCGGAACGCAACATTAATTGTTTTGATAAATCAGTGTTAACAGATACATTCAGATATACTCCCTGTTGACCGGGCAATTGAATTTTTTTACTGGGGGATGCAGTGTATGAGAAATCATTGATGGAAATATATCCTACCAGGTCATCAATTGTTTTGCCGGAAAAATTTGCATTAACAGATGCAGAGAGCAATGCAAGCGAATCTGTTGAAACTAAATTCAATGTTTTTAAATCAGCCTGATTGATGTTTGAAGTAAAATTATAAACCGGTGATTGAGAATTTTTAAAGTTAATGGAACCTGAAAAATCCAATCCGGCATTTGCATCACGAAGTTGAACGGCACCTTTAAATACCTGATCTGTAAAACCTGCATCTACTTTAATATTATGATACACATATTGATTGGCTTCAAGCGATGAAATATTTCCTTTAAAGGTGGTTGAGATTTCCTTCACATCCAAACCAATACCATGTAGCTCACCATTGAGACTCACTTTACCCAATGCCGGGCGAATATCAAGTATCTTACCCAAATCAAATTCTTGTAATTCTAGTTTACCATCATAACTCAATGTCTTACCTTCAGGTCGAAGTGTAATATCTGTAATAATATTTCCCGCCTGTGTCACCAGATTTCCATTGGCATAAAAATCATTAATAAAACCAAAAAAAGAACCATTAAATTTCAACACACCCATGCGTTTAATCTCTTCGGGTATTTGTAATTTATTCCCTTTGTCAAAGGGAGGCACAGGAATCATTTCGAGATCATAATAACTCGTTATCATTTTCTTTAGCTTAAAATCAATCAGTGTATTTTTAATATCAGGCAAGCCGGATAACACAGCATCTCCATCAATCTGCGTAATACTTCCAAAATACACACTTAGTCCTTTGGCTTTAAGTTTTGAGAGCGGACCTTTGATACCGCCTTTGATACGAAAACTCGCATCAGTACCCTTTAACGCATTGGTAAAGTAAGCAATGTCATTAAAGTGAATACTTGATAGATTCAGATCAGCAACCATCGTAACACTGTCAATAAAACTGCTCATTTTAGACCAGTCAGTATAACGCATAGAGAAATATCCTGAAAGTCTGCTTTGCGGTGTATGAAGTTTTAGATCACGAAAATCAAGTTCGGTTGAACATATCAACACCCTGGCTTTTAATTCTTCCAGTGCTAAGCCAGACTTCTCTTTGGCTTTCATGGTATTAAGGTTCATCATTATACTGTCGCCGTGAATGGCAAAGTCAGACAGGTTGGCGGAAATACTTTCTATGCGAATATCATTGGGTTGAAATGCAGCATCCGGAATACCTTCTGCATCTGTTCTTACCCAGACCCTGCAATTGTTTAGTGAAGCTTCACGAATGAGCATTTCAAATGCTTTTTGGGTTTTTGCTTTACCGGGTGAAGAAAATTTTTCTATCCACTGCGTAATGTTGGGTGAATCTTCATTGGGATATGTGCGAATATTGACAAATGCCTGATTCAAAAAGGCATTGTTTAAAATAAAGTTTTTATTGTTGATGGGTAATGATTCCATCTGCACATCAATGGCATCAGCATATATAAGAGTATCGGAGTGATGATCAAGCACCAGTGCTTTTTTCAGGGTGATAGATTGAGAAAAGAAATTAATTTTAAGTTGATCAATTTGGATAACCATTCCATAATTTGATTTCATCCAAGCAGATGCAAGCTTAGCCAATTGGGTCTGGATAAATGGAAACTGGAATAGTATGGCAACAATAATGAGTAATGAAATAAAAGAAATCACTGTGTATTTCAGTATTCTGAATACAACAGCACCCCGCTTCTTTTGAGGAGCCGGAGATGATGACTTTTCGATGTCTTGTACTTCAGAATTGATACCTTTGTGCTTTAATGGTTAAACAGTGAGTGAACGCAACATTTACATTCTTGGTATAGAGTCGTCCTGTGATGATACCTCAGCTGCGGTGTTGAAAGGATCCACCGTGCTGTCGAACGTAATTGCAGGACAGGCTGTTCATCAGCGTTACGGTGGTGTTGTTCCCGAACTGGCATCAAGGTCTCATCAGGCTAACATTATACCTGTTGTACATGAAGCACTCACACAAGCAAAGATAACAAAGAATGAGCTTTCAGCAATTGCTTTTACAAGAGGCCCCGGATTATTGGGTTCATTACTGGTAGGCACCTCATTTGCCAAAGGACTTGCACAATCATTAGAGATTCCTCTGATTGATGTACATCACATGCAGGCACACATCCTTGCACATTTTATTGAAGGAAGTAATGTGGCTGAAACAGGCAAACATGTACCTCCTACATTTCCATTTTTATGCCTTACGGTTTCGGGCGGACATACCCAACTGGTGAAGGTGAGTTCTCCTTTTGATTTTACTATTGTTGGTGAAACCATTGATGATGCTGCAGGTGAAGCTTTTGATAAAACAGCGAAAATGTTGGGACTACCCTATCCTGGCGGTCCTTTAATTGACAAATACGCTTCAAAAGGTAATCCACTCGCTTTTACCTTTCCCACGCCGAGCCAGAAAGGATTGAATTTTAGTTTCAGCGGATTAAAAACATCCGTATTATATTTCTTACAAGACAAAGTGAAAATCCATCCTGAATTTATACAAGATCATCTGGAAGACCTTTGTGCATCCATTCAGCACACCATTGTAGATGCCTTGATACATCAGTTAAAAAAAGCATCCAAAGAATTAAATATTCAAGCAATTGCCATTGCAGGTGGTGTTTCAGCCAACTCTTACTTACGCTATCGGTTAATGGAAGAAGCAGGAAAAGAAAAATGGAAAGTATTTATCCCGCATATCTCTTACTGTACCGACAATGCCGCAATGATTGCCATGGCTGGCCATTTCAAATACATTGAAAAAGATTTTGCTTCATTGGATATTTCCGCAGATGCGAGGATGATTGATTGAGGGAATCTAAATAATTCAATTTTAATTCAACACAACTAAACCATTCAACAATGCCTCACATTCTTTGACGTAAGTATTCATTAGCACTTGTGAAGTATAGGTTAAAAACTGAACTGTTCCATTGGCATTCGAAAAGTAATAGCCATAATAAGAAAATTTAATTCCTTGTATGGTACCATCCATTTGTAGAAAAAGTAATTTCAATCCATTTACATTTCTATATTCTTCCTTCACAATTTTAATGTCTGCAGCTGCTGATTTAGCATTTTCAAAGGCAATAGATTTCAATGTTTCGATAGGAATTTCAACTTTTTCTGTGATCACCATGCCGTATAAATCTCCATCCTTTAATTGAAATTCATATTCTGCATCAGGATTATTGGTAGATTTTTTAAAAGACCATACTTTAGGATTTAACCAGAAGCCTACATTTAGTTTTTTACTTTTCAATAAAAAAGTAGAATTTTCGTCCTTCGTAAATTTTTTTGAATTTAATGAAATAATATTTTCTTTATTTTCCTGATCATTTAAGTATTTCCATGTTTTGTCGTTATAAAGAATCACTTCTTCTCCACTTTCTGTTACAGCTTTCTGTTGTGCAAAAGATATATTTAGTAAAAACAGGTTGAATAGAAATAAGATTAGAGTTTTCATTTACTTACATTATTTATGAGGAAAAGCTAAAGTACGAATATCTGATTTATCAATACAACTAAGAAAGATAAAGCATTCAAATTATTTGAAAATATAGAAACATAAAGAGCCCATCAAATGATGAGCTCTTTAAAATAAATCAAAAAAATATTAAGCCAATACTTCTTTTACTTTTTGGGCGGCTTCCTGCAATAAGATGGCTGAACGCACTTCCAATCCTGATTCATCAATCAACTTCTTGGCAATTTCAGCATTTGTTCCCTGTAACCTTACAATAATCGGCACATGAATGTTTCCGATATTTTTGTAGGCATCCACAATACCTTGTGCTACTCTGTCGCAACGAACAATACCACCGAAGATATTTACCAAAATTGCTTTTACATTCGGATCTTTTAAAATGATACGGAAAGCCTCCTCTACCCTTTTTGCATCAGCTGTTCCACCCACATCAAGGAAATTGGCAGGCTCTCCGCCGCTCAACTTAATCATGTCCATCGTTGCCATCGCCAAACCGGCTCCATTCACCATGCAACCTACGTTACCATCAAGTTTAACATAATTCAAATTAAACTTACCGGCTTCTACTTCAGTAGGATCTTCTTCTCTTTCGTCGCGGTATGCATATAAATCCTGGTGACGATACAATGCGTTTTCATCCAGGTTCACTTTCGCATCCACCGCAATGATTTTATTATCAGATGTTTTCAACACCGGATTAATCTCAAACATGGCTGAATCTGTTTGCTCATAAGCTTTATACAAATTCGTAACGAAGGTTACCATTTCTTTATATGCATCTCCGCTCAACCCTAAATTAAAGGCAATCTTACGCGCCTGGAAAGGCATTAAACCTGCCTTAGGATCAATCTCTTCTTTAAAAATTAAATGAGGAGTTTTTTCTGCTACTTCTTCAATATCCATTCCCCCTTCCGTAGAATACATGATGATATTTCTTCCTGTACTTCTGTTTAGCAACACACTCATATAATATTCCTTGGGCTCTGAAGCACCGGGATAAAACACATCTTGGGTAATCAATACCATGTGCACTTTTTTACCTTCTGCACCGGTTTGTTTGGTTACCAGATTCATTCCAATAATTTTGGAAGAAATTTCTTTTACCTCATCCAGATTTTTTGCCAGCTTAATTCCTCCGCCTTTTCCTCTTCCTCCGGCATGAACCTGAGCTTTTACCACATACCAGTTAGTACCTGTCTGCTCGGTTAATTTCTTGGCTGCTTCAACAGCTTCGTCTGGCGTATTGGCCAGGATACCTTCCTGTATGCGTACTCCGTATTTTTTTAATACTTCTTTCGCCTGATATTCATGTATATTCATAATCTTTCTGGAATTTAGTGGTCACAAAAATAAGCGAATCTCAGAAAGTGTCAAATTAAGATTTTCACAACTTGTCAAACATTCGCTGTAAAATCTCTCAATAACTTAATAACCAGCTGAGATGCTGATACACTTTATCGGCATTGGGCAACATGGCATGTTCTAACGTAGAATTTAAAGGTATTGCCGGTGTTTTTTCAGCACCCAATATATCTACCGGAGCATCAAGAGATGCAAAACATTCCCGCTGTATCCTGCCGGCAACGGCTTCTGCAAATGAGTTGCGCAATACTTCTTCTGTTAATACAAGACAACGTCCATGTTGTTGCACTTCATGCATTACCGTTTCTTCATCCCATGGATTCAGGGTTCTTAAGTCAACCACTGTAATTTGTCCATCCAACTGCTTGGCCGCATTTTTTGCCCAATACACCCCCATTCCATAAGTAACAACTACGGCGGCTTTGCCGGATGCTATCATTTCATCGTTGGCTTTCAAGGCTATTCTTGCTTTACCGAAGGGGATCACATAATCCTCATCGGGTTCAATGGTACGGGCTTCTTCAGTACCTTTCATTTTGCTCCAGTATAATCCTTTGTGTTCAAAAATCACCACCGGATTAGGATCATAATAGGCTGCTTTAAGCAATCCTTTCAAGTCTGCACCTGTTGAAGGATACGCAACTTTTACACCGTGTATATTTAACACTACCGATTCAACACTCGAAGAATGATAAGGGCCACCACTACCGTATGCACCAATGGGTACACGCAGAATCATGCTTACCGGCCATTTGCCATTCGATAAATAATTCGAACGGCTCACTTCTGTAAACAACTGATTGAGGCCCGGCCAGATGTAATCTGCAAACTGCACTTCAACAATGGGTTTTAAACCAACGGCACTCATTCCCACTGTGCTACCCACAATAAATGCTTCCTGTATGGGTGTATTGAATACACGCTCATCGCCAAACTGTGATGCGAGGGTTGCAGCTTCACGAAATACACCACCCAGTCTGCGCCCCACATCCTGTCCGTAAAACAAACATTCGGGATGTTTTTCCATCAATTCACGAATGGCAAATAATGCACTGTCAACCATCACGGTAGGTTGCTTTCCATGAGGTTCCCTCTCCCCTTTTTCTTCTGTAATTGGTGTGGGTTCAAAAATATGTGTCATTAAATCTTCAGGACGAGGATCTTCGGCTTGCAATGCACGCTGGTATTCTTTTTCCACCCATTGTGTGGCTTCTGTTTCTATTTCAGTCAATACTGATTCAGCCAAACCAAGTTCAAGTAAGTTTTTTCGGTATAAAACGATGGGATCTCTTTGCTGCTGTGCTTCCAGGTCATGGCGGTACCATTCTTTTCTAACTCCGGAAGTGTGATGATTCAATAATGGTACTTTTGCATGAATCAGAAATGGTCTTCTCTCCTTACGCATCGTATCCAATACCTCTTTCAAAACTGCGTAGGATTCCAAAAAATCTGAACCATCAATCGTACGTACTTCCAATCCTTTAAATCCCCTGGCATACCAGGTCGCATCCATTGCCCTGATTTCTTCGGCATGTGCCGAAATGTCCCACTCGTTATCCTGAATTAAATAAAGTATGGGTAATTTTTTTAATACCGCCATCTGAAAAGCTTCTGCCACCTCTCCTTCAGTGATACTCGCATCACCCAATGAACATACGGTAACCGGCAAATTATTTCCATACTCACTATGCCATCCCTTCAGTTCTTTATATTGCATACCCATGGCCGTACCGGTTGCTGGAATGGCCTGCATTCCAGTAGCAGACGACTGATGGGGAATTTTTGGTTTATCATCATCTTTTAATGAAGGATGACTGTAATAGGTACGTCCTCCGGAAAATGGGTCATCTCTTTTCGCCAACAACTGCAACATACAATCATACGGCGTGAGACCAATGCCCAGCAACATGGAATCATCCCTGTAGTATGGAAACACATAGTCCTGAGGAAAGAGTTGCATAGATGCAGCCAACTGAATGGCTTCATGTCCGCGACTGGTAGCATGCACATACTTAGCCGTAACAGAACTGTTTTTTTCATACAGTTCAGCCATGGCTTTGGCTGTGCACATCAAGCCCCAGGCTTTCAGCAATACTTCTTCAGAAGGAACAGCATATAGATTTTTATACTTGATATCTTTCATACATTCACTTTAGTAAACTTCAACCCCGATACATGACAAAAATATAAAATAGTAGTTTGTAATTGACATTTCATTAGTTTAATCAATATTTCATACTTTAGTGGTAAATAAAAAATGTATATGAAAAAAATTTCATTCATGATTCTCGGTATGCTTTTACTGGGAAATGTTTTTGCACAAAAAGAAACTAAACAAAAAATGGCTGACGGATTGTATGCGAAAATCATTACTCCGGCAGGTAGCATTCTTATTCAATTGTATTTCGATAAAGTACCCATGACGGTGGCTAACTTTGTAGGGCTATCAGAAGGAACCATTCCAAACACTGCCAAGCCATTAAAAACACCTTATTTTAACGGGTTGAAATTTCACCGTGTGGTTCCAAATTTCGTGATTCAGGGTGGAGATCCATCCGGTAACGGTTCCGGCGGTCCGGGTTATAAGTTTAAAGATGAATTTCATCCTGACTTAAAACATAATGGTCCAGGCATCCTGTCAATGGCCAATGCCGGAGCTGGTACGAATGGAAGTCAGTTTTTTATTACACATAAAGAAACACCATGGCTGGATAACAAACATTCTGTATTCGGAAAAGTAATTGAAGGACAAGATGTGGTTGATAAAATCAAACAGGGAGACGAAATCACTGAAGTTAAAATTATCCGTGTGGGTAAAGACGCTAAAAAATTTAAAGCTGCAGAAGTATTTGCAACGATGAGCGGAGTTAAGGTAGAGAATCCTGCTAAATAATTATTGATTTATACTAAAAAAAAGGGGCAACAAATGTTGCCCCTTTTTTATGTGGATTATTTTTTCTCCAGCCATTCAATTACTTTACTATCTAACGGATCAACGCCACTTTTCAAGTGCATTACATATTTTCCGTTTTCATCGATTAAATACTTATTGAAATTCCAGCTCACTTCTGAATCTTCTACTCCATTCAAATCTTTATGTGTTAACCACTGATACAAAGGAAACTGTTCTTTTCCCTTTACATCAATTTTTGAAAACAATGGGAAAGTAACACCATAATTCTTTTCACAAAATGATTTAATTTCTGCTTCATTTCCGGGTTCTTGACCCATAAACTGATTACAAGGGAAACCAATAATTACCAGACCTTTGTCTTTGTATTTTACATACAGTTCCTGTAATTTTTTGTATTGAGGAGTATAGCCACATTCAGATGCTACATTTACTATCATGATTTTTTTTCCTTTCAGATCTTTCATTGAAAAATCTTTACCATCTATGGTTTTTGCAGTGTAGTCGTAAAATGATTTCATTGTTGATTTTTTTGTAGGTTCTTGTGCATTACATCCAAAAATTAAAAGTGAAAAAACAAGGGTCAGCGTTGTTGCGTAAATTTTCATAATGAGTTAAATTAATTGTTAACTATGAAACAATATTACGACATTTGAGTTTCGAATCAACTATTAAAATATCTTAATGAAAATCAGTTTTCACGGAGCAGCCCGCCAGGTAACAGGAAGTAAACATCTGCTGACCTTAAAAAATGGGAAAAATATATTACTGGATTGTGGTTTATTTCAAGGTCGCAGAAGAATTTCAGAGCCGCTTAACAAACACTGGGGTTTTGACCCTTCAAGCATTGATGCTGTAATCCTTTCGCATGCACATATTGATCATTCGGGACTGATACCAAAACTCGTTAAGGAAGGATTTAAAGGAAAAATATATTGCACACCGGCCACTTTTGATTTATGTTCCATCATGCTACCCGATTCTGGGTTTATTCAGGAAATGGATGCTCAATACGAAAACAAGAGAAGAATTAAGGAAGGGAAAAAGATCATCGAGCCACTATACACATCTGATGAAGCATACGAATCACTGAAAAGTTTTGAAAAAGTAAACTTTGATATCCCTACACGCATTTTTGATGACCTGGTTTTTACTTTCATCGAGAATGGGCATTTGCTGGGAAGCGGCTGCGTATATATGGAAATCAAGGAAGACCAACAGGTAAAACGAATTACCTATACAGGAGATATCGGTAGAGTGAAACCTCAAATGCTTAGAGTTCCGAAAGAGTTTCCACCTTCCGATTTTATCATTTGTGAATCAACGTATGGCGACAGGATACATGATGAAGATGAATATACGCTGAATGATTTTATTGAAATTATTCGTGAAACTTGTGTTGAAAATAAAGGCAAGTTGATTATTCCAGCCTTTAGTGTAGGCAGAACACAGGAAATTATTTTTGCTCTTGATTATTTATACAATGAGCGTAAACTTCCGCCCATCAAGGTTTTTATTGACAGTCCACTTTCTACCAAAAGTACTTTTATATATAAAAATCACCTTGAACTCTTTAACGAAAGGATGCAGGAATACTTAAAAAAAGATCCGGATCCATTTTCATTTCCCATGCTACATTTTATTGAAGATGCCAACGAAAGCAAACGACTGAATGATTTACGTGAACCCTGCATCATCATTAGTGCTTCAGGAATGCTTGAAGCAGGACGCATTCGACACCATGTTGCCAATAACATCAATAACCCTATCAATACATTGCTGATTGTAGGTTATTGCGAACCATCCACGCTGGGAGGAAAATTGATTGCAGGATATAAGAAAATAAAAATATTCGGAAGAGAGCTGGAAGTAAAAGCACGTATCGAATATATTCAAAGCTATAGCGGACATGGAGATTATAAAGAAATGATCCATTATTTATCTTGTCAGCAAGCCGAAAATGTAAAAAACATTTACCTCGTTCATGGCGATTATAAGGCTCAGTTAGAATTTAAAACAAAGCTACGACACGTCGGATACAAAAATATTGTTATACCTGATCTTGGAGATTCGATTGAAATTTAAAGATTATGGTTTTGTATTATCAGGCTGATCCAAAGGCTTGATTTCCTTTTCTATTTCCTTGAATTCTTTTTCAATGATGTCGGTTTGCTGGTCTAACGGCACATTGATCTGTTGCTTTACTTTTTCTGAGGATTCATGTATCTCACGCTGAATAGAATTGGTGGCATCTTTAAATTCACGAATACCTCTACCCAGTCCTCGCATCAAATCAGGAATATTTTTAGAGCCAAAAAACAATAATGCAAATAACACAATAACGAGTATTTCGCCACCGCTTACATCAAACAATAATAAAATATTCAACAGTGTATGCATTTCAAATAATTCAGTTCAAAAGTACGGAATTAAAGCATAAAAAAAGAGGGTTTCTTTCGAAACCCTCTTTTCATTATATTTAAAAACAGTATTTATTTTCTGCGATTAACTTCTGTGCGATGCGCTGACGAGCTTCTTTGGTATTAACAGCTTCAAACTTAGTGAAGCGCTTTAACCCGATGGTCATCATTTTTTGTTCATCGCCTTCAGCAAATGCATTGATGGCATTCTTTCCTTCCACCCACATGTTATCTGCAGCATCATTGAAAGTTACTTTCATCATATCGATGTATTCTTTGCAGGCTTCTTCACCTTTCATTGACACCAACTTCTCTACACGAAGCATTACCGATTCTGCCACGTAAGTATGAATAGCCATATCAGCGATATACATGAGTATTTCCTGTTCTTTGGCCAACTGCATCATTAATTTTTGAACTGCAGCACCGGCCACAAGAAGGATTGCTTTTTTAAAATTAACAATGGCTTTCTTCTCTGCAGCAAACAATTCGTTGGACTCATCACCAAAATCAGGAATACCCATCAATTCATTCACCACACCCTGTGCAGGACCCATCAAATCAATTTCTCCCTTCATGGCACGTTTTAAAATCATATCAACCGTTAGCATACGGTTAATTTCATTGGTACCTTCAAAAATACGGTTGATACGAGCATCACGATAAGCCCTGTCCATAGGTGCTTCAGCAGAGAATCCCATACCACCATATATCTGTACTCCCTCATCCACTACGTAATCCAACGTTTCAGAACCATGCACTTTCATCATTGCACATTCGATAGCGAACTGTTCTACCCCTTTTAATTCTGCATTCGCATGGTCCATGCCTTCTGCAATGTATGCATTGATGCGATCATCAATGTTCTGTGCAGCACGGTAAGAAGCAGACTCCGTTCCGAATACACGAATGGCCTGCTCCGCCAATTTATGGCGAATAGCACCATACTTGGAAATAGGACGACCAAACTGATTTCTTTCGTTGGCGTAATTAACTGAGGTTGATATAATTTTTTTACATGCACCGTTAGCCGCAGCAGCCAATTTGATGCGACCGATATTTAATATGTTTACTGCAATCTTAAATCCGTTCTGACGTGATGATAATAAATTCTCGGCAGGTACTTTACAATCTTCAAAAAACACCTGACGTGTTGATGAGCCTTTAATACCCATCTTTTTTTCTTCTGCATTCAAACGAATACCTCCGAATGATTTTTCTACAATAAATGCAGATAAATTTTCGTCGTCTTCGATTTTTGCAAACACAATAAAAATATCGGCAAAACCTGCATTGGTAATCCACATTTTTTGTCCGTTGATGATATAATGTTTACCATCTGCTGTTGGCATGGCCTTCGTCTTTCCGGAATTGGCATCAGATCCTGATCCTGGTTCCGTTAAACAATAACTGGCTTTCCACTCACCTGTAGAAAGTTTAGGAATATACTTTGCTTTTTGTTCATCATTTCCATATAACAAAATCGGCAGTGTACCAATCCCAGTATGTGCGGAATAAGCTACTGCAAAAGAATGAGATGCACCGAGTACTTCCGTAGTGTACATACTTGTCACGAAATTTTTTCCGAAACCACCGTAATTTTCAGGAATGGTGATTCCCAGCAAACCCAATTCCCCTGCCTTGTTAAGAAGTTCAGGCATCAGTTCAGGTTCCTGCATGGTATCCAGTCTTTCTACCAGAGGATACACTTCTGAAGTAATAAAATCAAGACAAGTTTGTCCGATCATACGTTGTTCTTCATCAAATTCTTCAGGGATGAAAACATCTTTATAATCTGTTTCCTTGATGATCCATTCACCACCTTTTAATGCATTTTTTTTCATTTCATTTGTTGACATGGTATTCTGTTTTATTGCTGTTCGTATTGTTATAATTAATTAAGTAATTCAAAAATTCCTGCAGCACCCTGGCCGGTTCCCACACACATGGTAACCATACCGTACTTTTTCTTTCTTCTTCTGAGTTCATTGAGCACCTGAACGGTGAGTTTGGCTCCTGTACAGCCAAGTGGATGACCCAATGCAATCGCACCACCATTTACATTTACGATATCAGGATTCAATCCCAATTCACGGTGTATAGCAATTGACTGCGATGCAAATGCTTCGTTCAACTCAATCAGGTCGATATCCTGCAGATTTAAACCTGCTCTTTTTAATGCGTTGGGAATGGCATAAATTGGTCCTACTCCCATGATGGCGGGTTCCAATCCATTTAATCCGTAAGATACCATACGTGCAATGGGCTGAATGTTTAATTCCTTCACCATTTTTTCTGACATCACCAGCACAAAGGCTGCGCCATCAGAAGTCTGAGATGCACTACCTGCAGTAACAGTTCCGTTAGCGTCAAATACGGGTTTTAATTTTGCCAGTGCTTCTAATGTAGTATCTGCACGTGGACCTTCATCCGTATCAAAAATATATTCACGTGTTTGTTTTTTTCCTTTTTCATCCAGGTAGTTTTCCTTCACTTTCAATGGTACAATGTCATCCTTGAAACGAC
>JBILKR010000055.1:0-4322 GCA_044376575.1 Flavobacteriales bacterium
AGGGAAGTCTTACACAACCATTGGTTGCAGGAAAAACTTATTGTGTTTCTTTTTATATCTCACTCGCCAATAGTTCAAAATGGGGAACCGATGATATTGGTGTATATTTTTCCAATACATCCACACAACAAAATTTTTGTACAGGTCAGGGATCAATTGCAGTGGTTCCTCAACTGGAATATACCGGTGCACCTTTGTTAGATACAACGAACTGGGTACAGCTGCAATGGAATTATACAGCTACAGGAGGAGAACAATATTTTATTATCGGTAATTTCAAGAATGATGGAAATACCTCACTGACTGACGCCAATTGTGGTTCGCTTTTTTCAACGGTATATTATTATGTGGATGATGTAAAGGTTGAAGAAGTGCCAGTAGATTATTCAGCAGTACAATTGTTGGGTGATACATTGGTTTGTCAAGGTCAGCCTTCTGTCTACACCGCACAGGGTGGAAGTGAATACCTTTGGCCTAACGGTGATACTGCTTCAACCATTACTGCTGTTTTTACAACAGATACTTTATTACAGGTGCAGATCAGTGTGGCATGCACAACATTTACACGCTCTATTTTTATTCAGGTAAAAGATTGTCCGTTACAGGTGGTAGCCTCGATTGATGCATTGAATGACACCATCTGTCCGGGAAAATGTACATTATTGTCGGTAGATGTACTGGGTAATGGTCCGTTTACCTATCAGTGGATACAGCTTTCCAATGCTCCGGATTCGATTGTACAGGTTTGCCCGACGCAACAATCTACCTATACCGTAATTGTAGATGATACCATTGCTTCAGTGTTGCCTGATACTGTTAGTATCACAATATATATGCAGGAGTCTTGTCCGTATGTAATACCCAACGTGATCTCACCGAATGGTGATGGTGCGAATGATGTATGGGAGATACAGAATATCCCATTGGGAACATCTGTTATTATTTATAACCGCTGGGGATTTAGAGTTTATGACTCAGATGCATATCCCAATAATTTTACAGCAGAAGGGTTGACGGGAGGCGTTTATTTTTATGTCGTGACGTTCCCATTGCAATCACCACAAAAAGGAATATTACATGTGTTTAAGTAAACTGATTTAGGTTGGTGAAAACACATCAACACATTGTAATTTTACACTTTAAAAATTTAGTTACTTTTGGCAGGCACTCCCGAAATATAATGCAATGAACCGGTTGATTTTAACTCTTCGTTTTTCACTCTTGTTCCTGATATTGGGTATTGCTTGCAAAAGTCCGATAAAGCAGGATAAGTCAGTTGAGCAATTGGTTTCTTTTAATCCGTCCATTGCAACTGCCGATCTGCAATTGAAAAATGCTGAAAAGCAATGGGAATATGTAACAACCATTGTAAAAAATAAATACACAAATCCGGACCAAGTAGAGAAGTGGTTATTTACTGTTTTACCTATCCTATGCTCACAGAAAGAAGAAATATCTGTAGATGCGTTGCGTGAGCTTAACCTTCAATTGTATCAAACCAATTATAATCAAGCAGCTGTTGAACTAGCCAAACGTACATTAAAAGATTTTAATTCAGAAGCCTATAGTTATGCACATGCTACAGCCATTGCTTTACTTGTAAAACATTATAATTTTTTGCAAAATAAAGATAGCATGGCAATATACATTCCTCTTTTGGAAAGAGCCATTGAGATAGATACAGCCGGTTGGCTCAAGATTAATTATTTTTCTAACAAAGCCTATTTATCTAAGCTAAACGGAAAGTTTTTTGAAGCCATCGTGTATTATCATAAAGCCATTGAATATATTCCGGCAGATGATTCTACCAACCTGAGTGTGATGTATCATGATCTTGCATCAACATATTATAGTCTGGAAGACATTGAAAAAGCAGCTAAATATTTAGATTTATCTGTTGATATGGTCGGAATGGAAAAATATCCGGTACATCAGCTGAATTTTCTCGGTATCATTCAATCTAAAATCAAAGAATTTGACAAGGCAGAACAGTCGTTTACTAGGGTTATAGAATATGCTAAAAAAAATGCAGTCACTGGATTATTGGCCCAGAGTTACGCTAATTACGGCAACCTGAAAAGGAAAGAAAAAAAGTATAGTGAAGCTTTAAGGTATATGCAACTTTCAGATTCCTTATGCGAAATATTGAAAATAGATGTTGGAATACTTATCAATCAAATTAACCGTGCGGAGTTATTTTATGACCAGCGTAATTTTCAATATGCATCGGATGAGCTTCTAAAAGGGAAAAAATTCCTTTTTTCTTTTAATGATCCTGTGTTTAATATGGATTATTATGGGCTCTTATACAAGATATATGATTCCATTGGTGATCAAAACAAGGCTAACTTAAACTATCGTTTATATATTGAAAATAAAGAAAAATTTATCGGCGACTTGCCACGTAGCGTTATTTCTGAATGGGAGTTGGGCCGGGAAAGAGAAAAGATAAACACCACCAAAACAGAATACGAATTATCCTTACAGAAACAAATCAAAACCAATTATTTGATTGCTTTCATTGCTGCCTTGGGTTTATTTTTTCTGACGTTGATATTTTATGTGATCAATAAAAAAAATATCCGTTCGAGAGAATTACTTCATTTGGAAAAGCAACGTATTGCACATGAACTGGAAATGAAGTCCAAGGAGCTGTTATCAGAGTCTCTAAAAAACATATCAATCCAGAATACGAAAGAATGGGTAAAAGAAGAGTTGGATCAGATTGTCAATGAGTTGCCAAAGGTACATCAGCAGAAGTTCGAAGCATTGCATCGAAAACTGAGAACCGGAAATACGCAATCGTTTATGGAAGAGTTTGAAACCAGATTTACAGGGGTGTATGAAGAGTTTTATACTAAAATTAAAGCTGTTGCTCCCGATTTAACGCCGCATGAGGTTCGTATTTGTGCTTTAATGCGTCTCAATATTTCTACCAAGGAAATGGCGATGCTCACCAACCGAACAGTGGGTACCATAGACAATACCCGTAGCTCAATACGTAAAAAATTAAGGTTGGATGAAAGCACAAATCTGCAGCAATACCTGATGGAGTTGTAATTTGTTTAAATATTAATTTATAAGTATTTAGAATAAAAACATGAGATTTAAATGAGTGCTTTAGTTTGTGATCATGAGATAAGCATGAGGTGATTTAATAGGAATATCTCTATTTCAAATTAAAATTTGTCATAGAATATATTCTATGACAAACTTTTGTTTTCGCTTAGGAATTTTATGGTGTGCAATTTTTTGTACAACTCAAATCAACGCACAACACCTCACTATTTCAATCGGTGGAGAATCCGGAACTTCCGGAACCAATTGGAGTATCTCAGGTAATACCCTGAATGTGGCTGCTTCAGGTTCGGCAAATATACACCCGAATGTGATTTCTAACCACCTGAACAGCGTTGGAGATCTCACCGTGGTTCTGCCATGGCAAATTAGCGTAATCAGACAATGCTCCATCGATGGTACTATAACTTACACAGGGTCGGCAACAAGAACATTAACCTTTTTAATTGCCAATGACATTTTTATGACATCAACTAATCAGTCAATAACAGCCACCGGTAGTGGTGCGTTGAATGTGGTTTTAAGAGCTGCCAACTCAGGTGGTTTTTCACCAGATAATGGTCGTATCTCCATTAGACAAAATAACACAATCAACACAAACGGCGGTCACCTATGGATTGGTGGCGGTTCTGTAGATGTTACCTGGAATGGTTTGACCGTAGGCAATCATTTCGCAAGAACCTGGTCGGACGATGTGCCCGGATTATGGATTGAAAACTCCACATTAAACACAAATGGCGGGAATGTATATTTAGCCGGCCTTTCTCATAATTCTTCTGCAAACAGCGGAGAAAATTATGGTGTTCACATGGTAAACTCAGATATTTCAAGTGTAAGTGGCAATATTGAAATTAACGGAGAATTAAAGGGTAGATATCAAATTGGTAATGGCACCCGCATACAATCAACAACAACAACAGCAACGTCGATTACCACCACAACGGGATCTATAAGTATTAGGGGGACAGGGTCTGATAATTCCCCAAACGATAATGGTTACCGATTTGGAGCAGTTATTACTGGTTCGTTATCGACTGCAAAAACAATAATTTCTTCGACTTCGGGAAATATACAAATAGAAGGAAATGCATATTTTGCGGCAACTGTTGATGATAAAGAAGGGTTAGGAATTGGAGGATCTACGGAAATTATATCGCGTTCCGGAAATATAACAATTAGGGGAACCAATTCACTTGAAACCTCAGGACAATATTGCAATTCTATTCGTTTTGATCCGAGAAATG
>JBILKR010000007.1:0-99095 GCA_044376575.1 Flavobacteriales bacterium
CTGTATCAAGTTTATCAAAAATATCATCCAGTAAAAGGATGGGGGCAAATCCTTTACTTTTTTTCAGATAGTCGTGTTCTGCAAGTTTTAGAGCAGTTAAAAATGTTTTTTGCTGTCCCTGCGATCCGAATTTTTTAATGGGATAATCGTTCAGTATAAAATCAAGGTCATCTTTATGAATACCAACTGTAGTGTATTGCAGTATTCTGTCCTTCTCAAAAGCATCTTCAAGTAATTTTTCAATTGGCAGGGTATTCAATTGAGATTCATATTGAATTGAAGCCGTTTCATCTGTGGCTGAAAGCATCTGATAGATCTGATTAAACATTGGAATAAAATCACTCATAAAAGCAGACCTTGCCTCGTGTATGAGATTAGCCAGCGGAGTTAACTGTTCATTGTATATTTGCAGAGTATCCTTATCAACCATTCTGCTTTCATACATCCGCTTTAGCAATGCGTTACGCTGTACAATAATTTTATTATAAGTAATCAGATTTTCTAAATATGTATGGCTAAATTGAGATATAAGACTATCCATCCACCTCCTTCGCTCATCACTGCCACCAGTAAGCAAAATGGAATCAAGGGGCGAAATGACCACTACGGGAAACAATCCGATATGATCAGACAATCGCTCATACTCTTTTTTATTTCGCTTGAGAATTTTTTTCGCTCCTTTCTTTAATCCACAGTAAATCAATTCATCCCTTCCCTCCATCCAAAAGGTTCCTTCAATTACAAAGAAAGGTTGTTGATGGGCTATATTCTGTGAATCTACAGGATTTAAAAAACCTTTACTGATACAGAGATAATGTATCGCATCCAACAAATTTGTTTTGCCTTTACCATTGGGTCCAACTACACAATTGATGCCCGGAATAAATGAAAATTCACCTTCCTGATAATTTTTAAAACCCAATAAATGCAATTGCTGTAAAAACATTTTACAAATAAAGGAGGAGTTACCCTGAATTCAAAATTTTATTAAAAATAGCCATACAAGGAAAAAAAGTATATTTTTGCATTTCTAAATTCATGTAAACATGGCTAATAAGCATTCTGACAACGATGAAAATATTATAGATTTAGGATCATCTTATTCTAAATTTGAAAATTTCTTCAGTACCTATAAAAAAGCGCTAACATTTGGCTTAGTTGCTATTGTAGTACTTGCAGGTGGTTTTGTTTACTACATGGAAATGATTCAGAAACCAAATGAAGAGAAAGCAAAAGAAGAAATTTTTACTGCTGAGTACTATTTTGGATTAGATTCTTTTAATCTTGCATTAAACGGAAAAGAAGGAGAATACTACGGATTTATTCAGGTAATTGATGAATATGGAAATACCAAAGCAGGCAATTTGGCTTATTATTACGCAGGTATTTGTTATCTGAATACTGGTAAATTTCAGGAAGCTATAGATCATTTAGGAAAATTTTCATCTAATGATATTATCTTATCTTCAATGGCATTGGGTTGTATGGGTGATGCGTATCGTGAATTAGGTAATTCTGAAGAAGCTGTCAAATTTTATGAAAAAGCAGCTGATAATAATGTCAATAATTATACAACACCACTTTTCTTAAAAAAAGCTGCATTGACATTTGAAGAAGATTTAAAAAATAACGAAAAGGCTTTATCCTTATACAAGCGTATTCAAAAAGAGTTTGCGAATACAGAAGTGGCTAATGATATTGAAAAATACATTGCCCGTATTGAATTCTCGCAAAGCAATTAATATATTGTGTCAACTGCGAATAAGAATCTTTCATCATTTACTTCATCCATTCCTCATCTTCATGATGTTGTAATTGGCTTAGTTGTTGCCGAATGGAACAATGAAATTACCTTTGCACTTCGCGACGGCGCTGTTAATACCCTTCTGCAAGCCGGAATAAAAAAAGAAAATATTAATATTCAATATGTGCCTGGAAGTTATGAATTAACATTGGGTGCATTGAATATACTGGAAGCTCAACAAACTGATGCTGTCATCTGCCTGGGATGTGTTATACAAGGTGAAACTCCACACTTTACTTTTATTTGTGATGCTGTTGCAAATGGAATTATGCAACTTAACCTAACATACAAAAAACCTGTAATCTTTGGAGTATTAACTACAATTGATCAGCAGCAGGCCATTGATCGAAGCGGCGGTAAGCATGGTAACAAAGGCGATGAAGCAGCGTTTACTGCATTAAAGATGATTGAATTACAAAAAAGTAATTAACCTGAAATTGATTGTAAGATTGCGAGTGATTCTTCAATGTGTTTGGTAGGGTTGAATTGAGAAGAAAACATATATTGAATAATGCCCTGCTTATCAATCACAAAAGTCATCCTGCCCGGAATCAGAAAAAATGTTTTACTTACTCCATACAGTTCTCTTACCTTACCTGAATGATCACTCAATAAAGTATATGGTAACTTATGCTTATCAGCGAATTTAATGTGATCCGCGATACTGTCGCTGCTAATACCAATTACTTCTGCGCCCAGTTCTGTAAATTGCTCGTATTTATCCCTGAAGCACTTCACTTCAGCGGTACAGCCGGGGGTATCATCCTTTGGATAAAAGAATAATACTACATTTTTCTTATTTCTGTAATCCGATAAACGAACAATTTCATTGTGTTGATTTTTCAACACAAAATCCGGTGCGAAACTACCGGTTTGTAATGTTTTGGATATTGAACTACTCATAAACTCTTAACAAAAATAACCCAAATAGATAAGTATTGTTTACATTAACTTATGCCACAGCGTTAAATTAAGTTAAGCAGCATAAGTGTAGATTTGATTTATTCACAAATCAAAAATTTGATTTTACATTTGAAGAGATGATTAAAATACTACGCGAAAATATTACCATTGCATGGCGCTCAATAAAAGGGCAATTGCTCAGAACATCACTTACCATTTTAATTATTGCATTTGGTATTATGTCATTAGTAGGAATGCTTACTGCCATTGATGTATTGAAACAAAGTATCAATGAAAATTTTTCTTTTTTAGGTTCAAATACTTTTTCCATCAAAAACAGGGGGATGCGCGTGCAGTTTGGAAGAGGCGGTCAGCGACCAAAGAAACATCCTGAAATTTCTTATGAAGAGGCCCTCCAATTTAAAAAAGAATACGCCTTCCCTGGAATTGTAAGTATCTCTGCAAACGCAACAGGTACGGGAGTCTTAAAATATGGTTCTAAAAAAACGCATCCTAATATTCCTGTGATTGGCGGTGATGAAAATTACCTGAATGCTTCCGGTTATGAAATTAGTATCGGAAGAAATTTTACTCCGGAAGAAGTCCAATCGGGAAGTAATGTTGTTGTGATTGGAACAGAAATAAAGAATAATTTTTTCGGACCGAATAATCCAATCAATGAAAGTATATGGGTAGGTTCTAAAAGATACAGGGTAATTGGTGTATTAAGAGAGAAAGGTTCAGGCTTTGGCATGGGTAATGACCGGATTGCCATAATTACCATCAACAACCTTCGAATGAATTACAAAAATGAAAAAACTTCTTTTGCCATCACAGTGAAATGTCCCAATGCTAACCTCATGGAAAATGCAGTGGGTGAAGCAACAGGGCTGTTCAGGGTGGTTCGTAAAGACAAGCCAGGAAAAGAAGAGTCTTTTGATATTGAAAAGAGTGACACACTGATTAACGAATTACTCGGCATGACTCAATACATATCCATGGGATCAATCATTATTGCGCTGATTACTTTGCTGGGTGCTTTGATTGGATTATTGAATATAATGCTGGTATCAGTAACTGAAAGAACCCGTGAAATTGGCGTGAGAAAAGCAATTGGTGCTACCCGTTCGTCAATTGCCAATCAGTTTTTAATTGAAGCCATTTTAATTTGTCAGTTGGGTGGTGTATTGGGTGTTATTTTTGGAATACTGATTGGAAACAGTATGACTGCCATCATTGGTGGATCATTTGTTATTCCATGGAACTGGATTATTGTTTCTGTAATTGTTTGCTTTGTAGTGGGTGTGGCTTCAGGATTTTATCCGGCCATGAAAGCTGCTAAACTCGATCCGGTGGAATCGCTGCGATACGAATAATTATTTACCCAACGAGTAAGTTACCCCTGCAGTAATCATTAACCAAGAAAAGCTCTGCCCAAATTCTGCTGTAATCTGAGATGTGCTAACTAATGCGTCATTCACATATTCTTTTCGTTGTAGTGGTTGAAACGTAGCTCTTGAAAATAAAGCGGTAATTCCTCCTGAAACACCCCATTTACGGGTAATAAAATAGCGCATGCCGGTGTATCCTCCTAACATAAAACTTGTTGCATTCGATGAATACTGATAATTATATTCATTGTTGCTTTGAGAAAACGATACTGTTCCCGATGGATACTGAATAAAGGCAACTCCCAAAAATGCTTTATAATCCATCATAAAACGACCAAAATCATTATAATATCCCAATCCACCCATTATATAACCGGTATTCCAATCACCAATATTCAGATTATTTATCTTTGAATTAGGCAATATATTTGTATTTATAAATCCTCTGAATTGACTATCATCGAATGGATTGTATGAATATCCTGCCATCAGGTTAAAACCCAATCCCTTAAATAAATAATAGGTTGCATCTGCCGAAATATTCAATCCTATGCGCGCACCACCACCGCCTGAAATCTGTCCCACACCAAATGCACCAAAGGGTATAGATGGTCCGACACCTAACTGAATGTAATGAGGTGATAAATTTGTAAAATCAAAAGGTGAGCGTTCGCCACCTTTCTTATCTTTTGAACTGTTTAAAAAGTCAGTTTCACCATTGGCATATACCACTTTAGAAATTTTCGAATTGGGTATATATTCAGCAAAACCTCTTCCGCCTTTTAACGGCATATAACTGTATCCATAATCATTTTTAGAAGTAATATTACATGCAATCATACTTCCGTCTCTTAAATAGATCCAATCGTTTGTGGATTGTTTCTCTTCATAGACTGGAATGATTACTTCCTCTTTTGCATTGCTTGATTCAAATGATTGCTCAATACCACTTTCAAAAAGAATTTTCTTTATGTTATCAGTTGAAATATAATTGATTTGTAAACGCTCATCAGATGGAACAGTATACGATATTTGATTTTCAGAAACAGATTGAATTTTCACATCCATTACAGAACCATCCCTCATAAATAATTGATCCTGTGCAGAAGCAAACTGTAATACTGAAATAAATAAGAAAAGTAATAAATACCGAAATGTGCTCATTATATTTTCTTTTTATAAATATAACTACAATTGACGAAAATAGTTGCTGAAAAAATGATAAAATGTAAGATCATATATTTTTATTCTTCCATTTGCCTGTATGCATGTAAATAAACGCTACAGTTCCAAAACTTGACATATATAGTACTTCAGCACCCCAGATTACTTGCAAACCCTGATAATTGAAGATTGAAAAGTAATAGGCATAAATCAGGTATAAGAAAATACAACCACCCTCAATCCATAAACTAATTTTTGTATTTCCGGTGCCTGAAACTGATTGAAAAAACACATTGGAAACTGAGAAAAAATACAATGCAAAAATAATAACCCTTAATGACCCCAATGATTTTGTAATAATACTTTCATCGTTGGTAAAAAGCATAAACATGTACTCAGGAAAAAACCACAGAGGAATCGTCAATAATATCATGGCTACAATACCAATACGTGAAACTTTATAAAGTATTTTCAACACATCATCGGTGCGATGCTGCCCAATTAAATTACTGACCAGCGAATTAGATGCTGAACCCAGCGAAATTGCAGATATCATAAACACTGAATAAATACTTCGAATAATAATGGAAATTCCAAAATTCTCTTTTCCTGTTTTTTCAATAAATGTAAAGAAGATGAACCATGCAGTGATGGATAAAAAATTTTGAAAAATCAGTGGAATTGAAATCTGAAACAATTCATTAGTTATATTTTTTTGTAATGTAAATCTGAACTTAACTGCAAACGGTTTGAAAGATTTATTTATATACACCCAGATGAAATACACCAACGTACCTGAAAAATCAGAAATGGCACTGGCCCAGGCTGCTCCTTCCAGTCCCATAGGTTCAATATTTGCATAGCCAAAAATTAACAAATAATCCAGCACTACATTTACAAGTGCTGCAATGATTGATGATACACCAATGGCTTTTGAATTTCCGATACCGACAAAAAAAGCCATAAAACATAAATTCAACATGGTAAAAATTATACCTGCTGAGCGAATGGATAAATAGGAAGTAGTACCAGATGCCAGAGAAGCAGAATGAAGTATGTCATAGAACAGAAATTGAGCTCCGGTGTGAATAAATAGTATTAGAATCAGCGAGTAAATAATCATGATCCATACTGAATGCATAAAAATTTTACCCACTGATGAAAATGTACTCTCCCCTACTCTTCTGGCAATAATAATTTGAGGCCCTAATACAAATCCATATCCAATTAAATAAAAAATCAAATAAAACAATGAACCGTAACCGGCAGCACTTTGCTCTTCAATTCCTGTTCTTCCTAAAAATGCAGTATCAACAATCCCTACAAATGTATTGGATAACAATCCAATATAAATAGGAATAGCCAGCGTTAATATTTCTTTGGTCGTGACCTGCTGATTTTTATTCATGGGTGCAAACATAGTATATCTATATCATACTATCATCATCTGAAGAATTCAACCATACACACGTTAATAAATAATAAGTTGTTCCTAAAAAACTTCACAAAATTGAATGATATTAGTATTGAAATTTATTTTTTTGAAAAAATTAGAAACATCCATTGAATATCTGAAAGGTGTTGGACCTAAAAGGGCTGAAATATTTCAATCTGAATTTGAAATATTTCGATTCAATGAATTGTTGACTTATTTCCCGTTTCGATATGTTGACCGAACAAAGTTTTACAATATTTCTGAAATCAATCAGGATTTACCATACATTCAAATCAAAGGGAAAATTGTTTCCATTGAAGTTATTGAAGGAAAAGGCAGAACATCAAGATTAAATGCTAGAATAGCTGATAATACTGGCACTCTCGATCTTGTATGGTTTAAGGGAGTTAAATGGATAAAGAATAATATCAAGCTCAATCAGGAATATATAGTATTTGGCAAGCCAACTATTTTTAATAGCAGATATAACATTGCTCATCCTGAGATGGAATCTGTTGAAGAACATGCCATTGAAATAAAAAAAGGACTACAGGCTGTTTACAATTCAACAGAAAAAGCAAAGAATACAGGTCTTGATTCAAAAGGTATCCTGAAAATTGTAAGAACACTCCTGGAACAGCATCCTGAAGAATTTCATGAAACCCTTCCTGTTGAGTTGATTCATCAGTTGCGATTGGTGAGCCGCAACAGGGCGCTGAGACAAGTTCATCTTCCGGATAACATTGAAGAGATGCAAAAAGCTCGCTTCAGATTAAAGTTTGAAGAACTGTTTTTTACTCAACTTAAATTAATCAGAACACTTGGTGTCCGTAAAAAAAATACACCAGGTTTTATTTTTGAAAAGATAAAACCATATTTCATGGACTTCTACGATCATCATCGTCCGTTTGATTTAACCCACGCACAAAAGAGGGTGATTAAAGAAATCCGAAAAGATATATTGAGCGGTATGCAGATGAACCGCTTACTACAAGGCGATGTTGGAAGCGGAAAAACTGTAGTGGCTTTGATGACCATGCTGATGGCTTTAGATAACGGATTTCAGGCTACCATACTTGCACCAACTGAAATTTTAGCTACTCAGCATTTCAACAGCATTAGTCAGATGTTAGAACCTATGGGAATCAATGTGAAACTACTCACCGGTTCTACCAAAAAATCTGAACGCAACCAAATTCATCAGTCATTGCAAGATGGATCGCTGCATATTTTAATCGGGACACATGCCATACTCGAAGAAAAAGTGCAGTTCAAAAACCTGGGCATTGCCATTATTGATGAACAGCATCGCTTTGGTGTGGCTCAGCGCGCAAGACTTTGGGCCAAAAACCATCAGCCTCCGCATATCCTGGTGATGACGGCAACTCCCATACCCCGAACCTTAGCCATGACGCTTTACGGTGACCTCGATGTATCGGTTATTGATGAATTACCACCGGGACGAAAACCCATTCAAACCATCCATCGCTTTGATGCCAGCAGACAAAAAGTATATGACCTGATGCATCAGGAACTCAATAAAGGACGGCAGATTTATGTGGTGTATCCTTTGATTGAAGAATCTGAAAAAGTAGATTATAAAAACCTGATGGACGGTTTTGATCAGGTGAGAGAAAATTTTCCAAAACACCACGTGAGTATATTGCATGGAAAAATGACTCCAGATGCCAAAGATTTTGAGATGCATCGATTTGTTAAAGGCGAAACGCACATCATGGTTTCTACTACCGTTATTGAAGTGGGTGTGAATGTTCCCAATGCCTCTGTGATGATTATTGAAAGTGCCGAACGTTTCGGGCTATCGCAGTTACACCAATTACGAGGAAGAGTGGGCAGAGGTGCAGAACAATCCTATTGTGTATTGGTTACACCCTACAAATTATCTGATGAAGGCAGAAAACGTATGGAAACAATGGTGCGCACCAATGATGGATTTGAAATTGCAGAAGTAGATTTACAATTGCGTGGACCGGGCGATATGGAAGGTACACGTCAGAGTGGATTAATGAATTTTAAAATTGCCGACATTGTAAAAGATCAAAACATTGTAGTACTTGCAAGAGATACCGCAAAAAAAATAGTAGAAGAAGATCCTGAATTGTCTGCACCTCAGCACCGATTATTGTTGCAGACATTGGAAGAAATGAATAGAGGAAAAACCAACTGGTCAAACATCAGCTAATATGAATACAACTTTCGATACTTCACTCACGCAAATGCTCGGAATTAAATTTCCCATCATCATGGCACCCATGTTTTTGGTCAGCAATACACGCATGATGATAGCGGCCGGTAAAGCCGGAATCGCAGGATGTATTCCTGCACTTAATTTCCGAACCATCAAGGAATTTAAAAATGCATTGCGTGAAATGAATGAAGCGAATGCCGGTCCGATTGGCATTAATTTAATTGTAAATAAATCAAACATCCGATTGGAAGAACAACTTGATGCATGTATTGAATATAAGGTTGATTTTATTATTACCTCATTGGGCAGTCCTGAAGAGGTAATACGCAGATGTAAACCTGAAGGAATTAAAATATTTTGTGATGTGGTGGATGTAACCTACGCACAAAAAGTAGAACAGTTGGGAGCCGATGCACTCATTGCGGTAAACTCTTATGCAGGTGGACATGCAGGCAATATGAAAGCAGAAGAATTGATTCCTTTACTGAAAAAAAATTGTAGTTTACCCATCATTTCAGCTGGAGGTGTTGGCACGTATGAAGAGATGCAAAAGATGCTTGACCTCGGTGCCTGTGGTGTATCGGTAGGAAGTATTTTTATTGCATCAGTAGAATCAGGAGTATCTGATGATTATAAACAAGCCATCATTCAATACGGAGAAAAAGATATTGTAATGACCACCAAACTCTCAGGAACACCTTGTACCGTAATCAATACACCGTATGTGCAATCCATAGGCACAAAACAAAATTTAATTGAACGAATCCTCAATAAAAACAAGCGCTTAAAAAAATGGGCAAAGATGATTACCTTTTTCAGAGGGATGAAAGCGTTGGAGAAAGCGGCGTTCAGTGCTACCTATCAAACGTTGTGGTGTGCCGGTCCGTCGATTGAACATGTACATTACATTCGCTCGGTAAAAGATATTGTAGATACGTTAACTGGCGAGAATAGGAATTAAAATAAAACTCAGGTGCTTGAGGGTTGATTTTGAGTGTTAAGCTAGGTGCCAAATATATTTAAAAAATGATATTTGTAACATTCAAAATATTTCTATATCATGTCGCAATCCATTGAATTTTCAAATAATTCTTGACATTCATCAATAAGCAGGCTTTCTTTAAATAGAAATTTAATTTTCTAGAAATCAACCTAATGAAAAAATATTTTTATTTAGCCTTCATTGTATTCGCGTTATATATAATTACCAATAGATGTATCATTTTTCCATTCTTTAATGATTATCAAATGTTTATCACAATTTCCAAAACTTTTTGGGTAATTGTACTCCTATTTTATCTGATTCGATGGAAAAGATTCTCATTTAAATTCATCACTACCGATTTATTCTGGGCAATGTGTTTAATGTTTCCAGCCATTTATTTATCTTTTGATTTTATTCAAAAAGAAGGACTGAAACATTCCATTTCTTTAAAAGAAAATATTGAATTTTTAATTTTTTGTATCAGCACCGGTTTTTTCGAAGAAGTACTTTTCAGGGGTGTACTTACTTTTGGTTTAATTGAACATTATAAATGTAATCCAAAGAAAAAATATCAAATTGTGTTCATCACTTCCATCCTCTTTGGAATAGTACATACTGTAAATATGATTAATACACTCTATCATCCTTTATCAGTTTTATCACAGGTTTATTTTGCTTTTTTTATGGGACTATTGCTTCATAGTTTATTTTTCAGGTATGGGAATATACTTATTCCCATCACCGTTCACAGTTTAATCAATTACCTGGGGTCATATCAATCTCAATTATTTAATATTGAATCAGAAACATCATCATCTCATTTTGAGGATATGCTTTCTTCCCTCGCAACATTTTCATCCATAGGTTTTATATTTATTCTTCCTGCAATGTATCTGCTCCTCAGCCAAACTAGTGAATTACAATTTTTTAAAAATTATCCTACACAATGATTCATTACCTTTGTGTTAACTTATGTCAGAACCTGTTCGAATTGATAAATTTCTTTGGTGTGTTCGTATTTATAAAACACGGATGCTGGCTACTGAAGGATGTAACGGAGGCAAAATAAAACTCAATGGCCTGGCTGTAAAACCTTCAAAATCTATTCACATCAATGATATTATCAGTATTAAAAAAGGAGTCATCACTTATCAGTATCAGGTATTGGCTATTCCCAACAACAGGATCAGTGCAAAAGATGTCAATACATATTTAGAGAACATCACCCCTGAAACAGAATTACTAAAAATCAATGACCTCTCCTATCGACCGGTAATCAAAAGACCACGAGGCACAGGTCGTCCTACCAAAAAAGAACGCCGCGATATAGATAAGTGGAGGGAATAAGTTATACACACGTATCTTTTTTCGTTTACTGATGTGTATTTTTACGATCCAATGAAACAAGGTTACGTTGACGATAACGAACTGGTTAATCTCGCGAGCGAGTTTGTATATTTTACCAATCAGCATGTGTTTATTACGGGTAAGGCTGGTACGGGAAAAACTACGCTGTTGCGTCAATTCAAAGCATCATGTACAAAAAAAATGGCCATTGTTTCACCCACAGGGGTGGCAGCGATAAATGCAGGTGGGGTTACCATTCATTCCTTCTTTCAACTCCCACCCGGATCTTTTATTCCTACCATGGATAACTTCTGGGATGCATCATCAAGTAAATTTATTACGCATCAGGGACTACTTAAAAACATTAAACTTTCTGCCGTTAAAAAAAATATTCTGCAGGAACTGGAACTTCTTATTATTGATGAGATCAGTATGGTGCGTGCAGACATGCTGGATGCAATCGATATCATTCTTCGACGAGTAAGAAATAAAAATACCATTCCGTTTGGCGGAGTGCAGGTAATTTATTTTGGCGACCTCTATCAGTTACCTCCGGTAGTAAGCGATGAAGAATGGAATGTTTTATGTAACTATTATGAAACGCCATTTTTCTTCAGTGCACAAGTTGTACAGGAAGCTCCTCCCCTGCTCATTGAACTGAATACCATATTCCGTCAAAGTGATACCGGTTTTATTGAAGTGCTCAACAATATTCGCAACAATGAGGTGCACAGTGATGATATTAATTTTCTCAATCGTAGGTATGATCCATACTTTCATCCTTCACCCGACGAGCCCATCATTGTGCTGACCACCCATAATTACAAAGCCGAGCAGATCAATCAGAAAGCCTTGCAACACCTGCCCAACGAAGAGTTTCTTTTTGAAGGTCAAATCACCAATGAATTTAATGACAAAGCATTGCCGGTGGATCAGCAACTCAAATTAAAACTGGGTTCACAGGTGATGTTTGTGCGAAATGACACCGGTGATGATCGAAGATATTACAACGGAAAAATCGGAATCATTACAGAAATCAGTAATGATAATATTAGTGTGCAATGCGAAGGAGATGAAGAAATGATTGATTTGAAAAAAGAAGTCTGGAATAACATCCGATACGTTTACAATCATGAAAAAGATGCACTGGAAGAAGAAATCATTGGTTCGTATTCGCAGTACCCCATTCGGTTGGCCTGGGCTATTACAATACATAAAAGTCAGGGATTAACATTCGAAAAAGCAGTGATTGACAGTATTCAAGCATTTGCACCGGGACAGGTATATGTGGCACTCAGTCGCTTAACCGGACTCAAAGGATTAATTCTAAGTACACCTATACATGAAGAAGCCATTAAAACAGATGAACGTATCCACAAGCTAAAAAATCAAGTTTTGACACCTGACAATTTGTACGAATTTTTAGCAACAAAAAAACTTGAATTCATTCGGAACATCATCATGGAAACATTTTCATGGTATGGAACTATGACCAAAGTGAATGAATTTATTTTTCAGAAAAGACCGGTATTGATTGATGATGAAAACAGTACAGCGCATGTATTGAGTACCATTCAAGATAAAGGAACTGAATTAATCAGAATTGGGAATGCATTCATTCAACAGTTAAAAGGTATTTTCAATAGCAACGAAATGCCTGTAGCACAGAACCAGCATGCGCTCGATCGGTTAAAAGCGGCCATACCTTATTTCACCAAAGAGATACAGGCTATAACACACAGCATTGATGATGTAATTATTAAATTAAAAGTATTGAAACGGACTAAGAAGAAAATCAGGGAACTTCAAACCTTACAACAACTCTTCATTCATCATTTCAATAAAATTGCACGCACAGAAAAACTCTTGCATAATTACATTGAAAATAAAAGTCTGCTGGAGGCTTTTCAATACATTGAATGGAGCCCGATAAAAAAAGAAGAGAATAAAGAAAATACTGTGAATCTTGGAACTACATTTGAACAAACCTTGCGATTATATCAGCAGGGAATGAATGTGGAAATGATTGCAAAGAACCGTGATATGGCTGTTTCTACGATTGAAAGTCATATTGCTAAATTAATCAGTGAGGAGAAAATAGATATTTTTGAAATAATTGACGAAGATGTTTTTGCTGCTCTGGTAGCAATTATTCAATCCAATCCCGGAAAAAAGCTGGGTGAATTAAAAGCAATTGCCGGAGATAATTACAGTTATTTTGAAATCAAAATCACGGTGGCCCATTTGGAAAAAACAGATCATTAATTTTTCTTTCTCAGTTCCATCCACATTTCTTTACCTGCCCTAGGTGTAATGCTATTAATGCAAGATTCAAATTTTTCAAATTCAAAAAAAGGAGAGAAATAGGTGCGATATTCATCCATTGATCCACCAAACGGAGGCTGGTCTTCGTTCATCGGTGCATCAAACAACACTCCACATAATTTCCCTCCGGGCTTAATCAATTCAGCCATGTGCTTTGCATAACTTTGACGTAAGTCTTTAGTAAGTGCACAAAAAAATGTTTGTTCAAGAATCAGATCATATTTTCCATGATGTTCGAAAAAATCCTGATGTATTAATTGATTCGAAGGAAAGTCAGGATAGCGCTGACTGAATTGTTGCAATGGAATGATTGAGATATCCAGTATAACTACATTTTTAAATCCCTGATCAAATAAATATTTCGCTTCATAAGCATTACCGGCACCGGGTATCAGAATTTTAATGGATGTATCTTGTAAAGTATCTATAAATTCTTTGAGCGGTCTGCTTGGGGCGCCAATGTCCCATCCCGTTTCTGCTTGTTGATATCGGTTGGTCCAGTAATTTTCATCCAGATTTATCATGCTTACAAATTTGATAAGATTAAAAATACGCTTGTACCCAATACGTTCCCAACTGCAAGTCCGATAATCGATACCGCCATGGCAGGAACGAGAATGTCTTTATTTCCCAAAACATTGGCCATCGAAGGTATAAACGGTGGACTCATAATTCCTGCGGCTGATGTGATTAAAAAAGTATCAGTGTCAATCCTAAAAATATAAGCAAATATCAAATGCAAGATAAATGAACCAAACAATACCATTCCGGTAAACATCAAAACATTTGATTCCATCTGCATGAGTTCAGAAAATGAAGTATTCATACCGAGATATAAAAAGAACAGGGTAAATAAAAAATCACCGGTGGGATAACTTTCCTGAATAGATCGAATGGATGGAATAAATGAGCAAAATATAGCAACAACCGTGATGCTTAACATCATCCATAACATGCTCAGGTGAGATAAATTTCCATCAATAATAAATGTAACAGCAATAGGAATAGCAGAAATCATCAATGCTATACCAATACTCAGAAACATTCTATAAACACTCCATTTTATATTTTTTTTATCTTTTTGCTGGTGAGAAGAAAAAGCACTCAACTCATTTTTGTAAGGAGACAATATTTTTTTTAATAATCGTTTTGCTACAACCATAACTAGAATCAGATAAATGGAACTATGAAAAATATCAGATAAAAAAGCCTGGCGAAAAATTGTATCAGGACTTCCGATAGCCATTTTTATTCCTGACATATTGGGGGTTCCTCCAATATATACACCGGTTAATAGAGCCGATAAATCTTCAGAATGAGTAATTTGATTACTAAACAAAAAATAAGCCGTCACAGACATAGTAACTACTGAAATTATCTGCAAAAAAAATGAGAGTATTATTTTCCCTGAAAACCTGAATGATTTTATAACATCTGCTGATAAAAGCATTAGCACAATACCGATGGGAACTGTAAACTGAAAAAACTGCTGAAATAATGTTGAACTCTTTAGCTCAATGGAGATAAAACTACTTAATATCAATCCGGCTAAAAAACTCGTTATCACCGGACCTATGAATTTAAAAAATGATAATTTATTAGATAACCATCGGATTAAAAGGACCAATAGAAATGAAAGTAAAATCACCACATAAATCATGGAATGAGGGATACAGGAGATTTACATTTATTGGGAGGATACGAAAAATGCCACCATTCTGAGGATATGGTTTGAAAGCCAGCAATGGTCATCACATCTCTCAGTAGCAATCTATTTTCATAAGCTGTGGGCGATATTTTTTTATTGGCTACCAGTTCTTTTTCGTTGGTGATGTTCGCCTCCTCTCCAAAATAATCATAAGGAGTTCCCATATCCAATGGATTTCCTAAAGTATCACACAAGGTAATATCCACAGCCAGTCCGTAATTATGAGCTGAAAATTCATTGGGATTTGCAACGTATTTTTTTAAATGATCAACTTTAGAAATAGAATCCCACATCATTTGTTGAACTGATCTGGGTCTTGCACCGTCATAGATAATCAGTCTTAGGTCATTACTTTTTTTCTTTAAAGCATTCACTACATTTTTCAATGCTTTAACTACATCAGGATGAAGATAACAATGTAATAATGTTCCATACATATCTTTTTTCATGAAGTTATCAGTTGAAGAATACTTGAGTGATACCAATACTTCCGGAACAGAGTCCTGAATATTAACGAGTCCGTATTTCTGAAATTTAATATCAAGCGCAGATAACATCAATTTTTCTCTTCGAATAGAAATGGCATCATCTATTGATGATTGTCTATAAATATTCAGTGGTTTCAATTCTTCCTGGTAAGCCAGAGATATCGGTTGTATAAAATTGGGTAATAGAGCAACAAAAACAATTAATACAACTGAGAAAAAAAACAACATCAAAAGAGATAATCTTTCCTGCTTCATCTTCATTAAAAAAAATGTGTAACAATATAACCTGTAAAAGCAATAGATGTAAAAATAAAAAATATGGCAAGAATGAAATATCGCAATCCTTTATCTTCAAGAAAAGGGCGTTTTACTTTCATCAACGACTGATTATTATATTCAGTAGCATTGTCGAATTGATCTGCATGAACAATTACATAAAATGTTTCTGTGCCATCATTTTCTATTTCAGTTTCGAATGGAATACCGGCATGAGTTAACCCTTCTTTCATGCTTTCAAAAACAAGTGCATTGCGGTAATAGAATACCCTGTAATCTTTTTTTTCAGGATGTTTCTGATAATTCAGGAACTGCATCATAAGTTAACCTCCTCATTTTTATCAGACTGATCATCAGTGATAGGAGTAAGTTGATTTTCACCACTGGCCACTACCACTGAAACGGCACAATCACTGGTTACATTAACCGTTGTCCTCATCATGTCAAGTAATCTGTCTGGTGCCATAACCAAAGCAATACCCGCAGGATCAAGTCCAACCGAATTCAATACAATAATCAGCATCACCAGACCGGCACCAGGAACAGCAGCAGAACCAATAGATGCGAGTGTTGCCGTTAAGATGATGGTAAGTTGCTGGGTTAAATTCAAATCAATTCCATAAGCCTGTGCAATAAATACTGTAGCCACCGCCTGATATAGGCTGGTACCATCCATATTTACAGTTGCACCTAAGGGCAATACAAATCCTGAAATTTCTTTTGAAACTCCTAAATGTTCTTCTACCCTTTCTACAGTAACAGGTAACGTGGCCGCACTTGAACTTGTTGAAAAGGCCATCATTTGGGCAGGAGCAATCGCTTTATAAAATCTTAAAGGTGAAAACCGCTTTGCCATGGTCCATATCATTGCCGGATAAACAAGGATCAACATTAATAACAATCCAATAATCACAGTGACGCTATACATCATGAGTGAATATAATATCTGCCATACAGCGGCGGGTTCATTTCCTGCAATATCAACCAATACACCTGCTATCAAAGCCATTACACCAAAAGGTGCGAAGAGCATAATAATATCTACTATTTTTAATATCGTTTCATTCAGCGAATCAAAAAATGAAAGTAACGGCTGTGATTTTTTTTCAGACAACATGATTAAAGCAATTCCAATCAATACTGCGAAGAAAATAACCTGCAACATTAGTTTCGTATCTGAAGCGGCTTTTACAATGTTATCCGGCACCATATCTTCCAAAAACTGTAACGGACCTGATTGTTTGATACTTTCACCGGCATCGCCTAATTTCTGTTCAAGTTCAGTAGCGTATTTTGTTCGCAATGTATCTCTTGTTTGCTGAGAAAGGTATTCTCCGGGTTTAAAGACATTCACTACAATCAATCCTAAACTGATGGCAAGAACTGTGGTGATGATATATAAAACAAATGTTTTTCCACCAATACGTGATAACTTGTTAATGTCTTTTAGGCTTGCCACACCGGTTACTAATGAAGCTAATACCAAAGGCATGGCAATCATTTTCAGCATTTTCATAAAGATGGTTCCAAACGGTTTGATCCAATCTAAGGTAAGTTGCTGAAAACCGAATTGAACGGAACATAAACCAATAAGAACACCTGCAATCATTCCGATAAGAATCTGCAAGTACAATGGAATTCTTTTTTTTGACATGTGAACTGTTATTTGGATGAATGTATTTCTTTTATTTTATCCCAGCTATCAAGACACGACCATAAATAATGGTCTGCCATTACCATTGCAGACATAGATTCTACAATGATTGCGGCACGTGGAAGTACACAGGGATCATGTCTTCCTTTAGCTTCCATTATAACTGTATTCCCTTCTTTATCTATGGTTTCTATGGGTTGCTGAATGGTTGCCACCGGTTTAAAGGCAACATTAAATCTAATTTCCATTCCGTTAGATATACCGCCTTGTATTCCACCTGAATAATTGGTTTGGGTTTGAATTGATCCGTCCGACTCACTTTTTACAAAGCGATCATTTACTTCCGATCCTTGTTTGGATGCCATATCAAATCCACCACCAAATTCAACGCCTTTTACTGCATTGATCCCCATACAGGCATGTGCCAAATCTGCATTCAATTTGGCAAACACAGGCTGGCCAAGCCCTGCGGGAACACCACTGATTACAACAGAAATGATTCCACCCAGTGTATCGCCCGATTGTTTTGCCTTTTGAATAGCCGCTTCCATTAGATCAGCTGTTGCTTGATGCGGACAACGAACAGCGTTATGATAAGTTTCTGATAAATCAAAAGATGCGTGCTCAGGAATATGAATACTGCCTATCTGATGAACATAAGCATGAACGACAATACCTGATAATTGTAAAATATGTTTGGCAAATGCACCGGCTGCAACTCTACAAACTGTTTCTCTTGCCGATGATCTCCCTCCTCCCCGATGATCGCGAATACCGTATTTTTTTTCATACGTATAATCAGCGTGAGAAGGCCTGAAAACATCTTTTAATACATCATAATCCTGCGATTGCTGGTCTGCGTTAGGAATGATAAAACCAAGCGGTGTACCTAACGATTTTGCATTCATCACTCCCGATAAAATCTGTATTGTATCAGATTCATTTCGACTCGTCGTTAATGCTGATTGACCAGGCTTACGTTTATCCAGCTCCTGCTGAATAAATTCAACATTTATATCTATACCTGCAGGGAAACCGGTTAAGATACCACCCATTGCCTTACCGTGCGATTCGCCAAATGTGGTCAATTGTAATATATGTCCAAATGTATTGGAATGCATGCCTATTCTTATGTGATAAAATTACGAATATGTGAAGAACGACAAAATAAAATTTATTAATTACTTTTAGTCAGTTCAATTGAAATGGCAGAAGGAAAAAAATTGAAAAATAAGAAATCTCTACGCGTCGTGCAGATGATTGGAAGAAAAGAAAAAATTGACCTTCCTGATTTCGGGTTACATCACCTTGATGCCAAGATTGATACGGGTGCATATTCATCTTCTATTCATTGCCGAATTCTGAATGAAACTGAAATTGGTGGGGTGCCACACATTACTTTTATTCCGCTGGCTAAAAAATATAAAGCAAGAAATGCCGGTAAAATGACTGTACCCATCACTAAACGTAAACGTGTAAAAAGTTCCTCTGGGCATACTGAAGAACGTTACATTGTTAGTTTAAAAGTTGAACTGGCGGGATGGTTGATAGATACTGAATTTTCATTGTCAGACCGAAGTTCTATGAAACATACCATTTTGTTGGGAAGAAAATTTCTTCGTAAAAGATTTACAGTGGATGTATCAAAAAAATATGTGTATTACAACAAAGAAAAATACAAGCAATTACAAACCCATTAAAACATAAGCCTTGAAAACATTAATATTAGAGAACATACAGATTATTCAAAAAATAAATCGACTGGCTTATCAGGTGTATGAGTCGAATTATAATGAAAAGAAAATTATTATCGCAGGAATTGCTCCTAATGGCTATGTAATTGCTGAAAGATTAAAAGAAGTTTTAGAAAATATCTCAGGAATTGAAATACAACTTATCAAACTTACAGTAGATAAAAAAAATCCATTACAACATAATGTACATATTGAATCTAATACACCGATTGATGTAAAAGATCAGTGTGTGATTGTGGTTGATGATGTGTTGAATACCGGTAAAACTATGATCTACGGAGTGAAATATTTTTTGGATGCTCCATTAAAAAAATTACAAACACTGGTATTGATTGATCGTGACCATAAGCAATTTCCAATTCGTGCTGATTTTGTTGGATTGGCATTATCCACTAATCTTCAGGAACATGTTTCAGTAGAAATCAACGATGATATATCGGTTTACTTATCCTGATTTTATTCTTTCTACTCTAAATTAATTTTATAAAAAAAGGGATGCATTTGCATCCCTTTTCAATTATACTGTTGGCGGTTCAGCCGGAGGCTGATCATTTGAAGTATCCGCAGGTTTCTCTTCAGCAGGAGTTGCTGTTTCTGATTTATTTTCAGATGGAGTTTCTTCCGGCTTTACTGAAAAATCTTTAGAATGGTCGCCCCATGGACGTTCTCCAAATATTTCCACCATATCTTCCCTGAACAACATTTCTTTATCCAGCAAACGCTGTGCAAGCATATCCAGCTTTTCTTTATTTTCTGCAAGAATGCGAACTGAACGCTGGTATGATTCTTCAATTAATTTCTTCACTTCCTCATCTATAATTTCAGCCGTTTTCTCACTGTATGGTTTGGAGAAAGTATAATCCGACTGACCGGTTGAATCATAGTAACTCAGATTACCGATGCGTTCATTCAAACCATAAATGGTTACCATCGCATAGGCCTGTTTCGTTACTTTTTCAAGATCACTTAATGCCCCTGTTGATACTTTTCCAAATTCAATTTGTTCAGCGGCTCTTCCACCAAGTGCAGCACAAATTTCATCAATCAGTTGTTCTTTGGTCGTGATTTGACGTTCTTCAGGCAAATACCATGCAGCACCCAACGACTGACCTCTTGGAATGATGGTTACTTTAACTAGTGGACTGGCATATTCCAGTAACCAGCTCACCGTTGCATGGCCTGCTTCATGATAAGCAATAGTTCGTTTTTCTTTTGGAGCTATCACTTTATTTTTCTTTTCCAACCCACCAATCACCCTGTCGATAGCATCATTAAAATCTTGTCTGTCTATATGATCTTTTCCCTTACGTGCTGCAATCAATGCCGCTTCATTACAAACATTGGCAATATCTGCTCCTGAAAAACCGGGTGTTTGTCTGGCAAGTAAATCCAGGTCAACTGTATTATCTAATTTTTTCAATGGCTTCATGTGCACCTTGAAAATCTCCTTTCGGCCATTGAGGTCCGGTAGATCAACAAAAATCTGACGATCAAATCTTCCTGGACGAAGCAACGCTTTATCCAAGATATCAGCACGATTGGTAGCCGCTAAAATGATAACTCCGGTGTTGGCCTCAAATCCATCCATTTCGGTGAGCAACTGATTCAGCGTATTTTCGCGTTCATCATTAGCACCTTGTGCAATCGAACGACCACGGGCTCTTCCGATAGCATCAATTTCATCAATAAATATAATTGCCGGAGCTTTTTCTTTAGCCTGTTTAAATAAATCACGAACACGCGATGCTCCAACACCAACAAACATTTCAACGAAGTCTGATCCCGATAATGAGAAGAAAGGCACCTTTGCTTCACCGGCTATGGCTTTTGCCAATAAGGTTTTACCTGTTCCCGGAGGTCCTACCAACAACGCACCTTTTGGAATTTTTGCTCCCAGGTCGGTATATTTTTTTGGATTTTTTAGAAAATCTACAATCTCTTTCAATTCAACTTTTGCTTCATCCAGTCCGGCAACATTATCAAAAGTCACCAATACATGCGTGTCTTTATCAAATAATTTAGCTTTAGATTTTCCAATATTAAAAATCTGTCCACCACCTGCTCCACCGCCCATTCTGCGGAAAATAAATAACCAAACCACAATCATTAACGCAATGGGTATTACCCATCCGAGTATATCGCCCCATACATTAGTGCGGGTTTCATTTTCTATGGATATCTGATTGATATGACCATACTGAGTTTTTAATTCTTTGAAATCATCCCAAAAAAGCTCGATAGATCCAATGTTATATTTAAAATGTGGACCTTTATTTTCACCACCAAACGCTTGATCTTTGATACTTTCATATCTTTTTTTCGCAAGACTGTCTTTCTTGATGGTAACTTCAGCAAACTCATTATTTACAATAACAATCTTATCAATATCACCCTCTATGAGCATTTGTGTATATTCATTTTTATCTACCTTTTTAATGGCAGTATTGAAGCTGCTGAAAATCTGCATCCCAATAAAAATGATTGCAATAACTGCATATATCCAATAGAGATTAAAAGAAAAACGGGGTTTTTTACTACCACCCGAAGTCTCTTTATTTTTACCTGCGTTCATTCCTGACTTATTTTTTTCTTCGTTCATTTCAATTTGTTCAACAACGTTGTTTAAATATTTGTTTAAGACGTGGCCAGTGCTACATGTTTTTTTAACACTGCATCAGCCCAAAGGTCTTCAATGGCATAGAACTCACGAATTTCAGGCTGAAAAACATGAACTACAGTATCAATGTAATCCATCAAAATCCATTCTTTATTTTCATATCCTTCCACGTGCCAAGGCTTTATATTCATGCCTTTTCTAACTTCGTCTTCAATAGAATCAGCAATGGCTTCCACTTGTGTTGACGAATTACCTGTACATACAATAAAATGACCGCAAATGGAATTAGGGATCGCCTCCAGATCCATGATTACAATATCGGTACCCTTTTTTTCTTCAATTCCTTTAATGATGTAGTCTAAAAGTTTTGATTCTTCTTTATTCTTTTTGTTCTTTGCCATTAGCCATTTTTAATATGATTACAAATTTATAATTATATACCAATTAATGTCTATGTATCAACCGTTAATAATTGGTAATAACATCATCGAAGTTCCTGCTGCAACTTCCACCAATCTTGCATTGGCATCAATGCTTACTGAAAAAAAACTACAAGAGGGAACAATTCTATTTACACTTAATCAAACTTCAGGCCGAGGACAAATGGGGACAAAATGGCATAGTATTCCTCATCAATCACTGACATGCAGCCTTTGCTTACAGCCAAAATTTCTACTTCCCACCCAGCAGTTTTATCTTAATATGTGTATTGCTTTAGGTATTTCAGATTGGTTAATCTCACAAGATTTTACAACTGTACGTATCAAATGGCCCAATGATATACTTATCCATCAAAAAAAATGCACTGGTATTTTAATTGAAAATTCAATTAACAGTAAGCAAATTACACAATCTATCATTGGAATGGGTATCAATCTCAATCAGGAATCTTTTCCTGAAGATTTACCTCATGCGGTATCACTTCGAATGGTGAATGGGAATAATTATGATATTAAAGAAACGATTTGTTCGCTGGCTTCTTTTCTTGATGTGCGTTATCAGCAGTTGATGCAACAACGTTTTGAAAAACTTCATAAAGATTACGTTGATCTTTTATGGAGATTTGAAGCATGGCATGATTACCAAACAAAAGATGGTATATTAAGATTAAAGATTACAGGTGTTGATTCTCAGGGGTTTTTAATTACCGAAAACGAAGTGGGCGAAACCAATAAATATTCCTTTAAGGAGATAATTTTCAGTTACAATTAAGGCTGATCAAATTTTTGTTGCACTTGCTTGGTCATGTATCCGAAAAAGCTGCCCAGAGGCTTTTCAACCATCATTTTCATGAATGGATTGATGTCTGCTTCAAACACCATACCTGCCAAACAATGACCTTCTCCATGGTTGTCCATGTGAATGGTAAGCGTAAAATCAAAAGGACCTTCACCCTGTGATTTAACGAAAATGGTAGAATGCGGAATACGTTCTTCTATACGCATACCAATATTTGCCAAGCCCTGCATTTTGAATGAACAATGGTCAACAGAAGATTGCCAGTTGCTCACTGACTCAGGCATAAGTTCTTTGTAATTATTGAAATCAGATAAAAATGCAAAAACATTTTCCTGTGTTGTTTCTATTTCTCTTTTTTCAATTTCAATTCTGGTCATAAACAATATTTATTTCCCCCAACCGGATGGATTTGTTCTCCACTCCATGAGCAGATCCAGTTGATTTTGTTTTATATAATCCAATTCAAGTGCCTTTTTGATAAGGTGGGCATAATCGCACAGGGTAACGAGTTCCACTTTATATTCCTTAAACAACTGTGTAGTTTCAGGAAATCCATAATCAAAAATAGCGGTCATGTATTTAATATCGCAACCTTGTTCACGCAATACATCAACAACGGCCAGCGAACTTTTACCGGTGGATATTAAATCTTCAACTACTACTACATTTGCAGTTGATGACAATTGACCTTCTACTTGATTTTTTAATCCGTGTTTTTTTGATTCCGGTCTAACATATACAAAAGGAACACCCAGTTCCTGCGCTACTAATACACCATGTGCTATACCACCAGTAGCAACACCGGCTATGGTTTGAGGCATTTCAAACTTCTCCTGAATAGCAGAAGAAAGATGTTGGCGGATAAATGTCCGGATTTGAGGAAAGGATAATGTTATTCTGTTATCACAATAAATTGGAGATTTCCAACCCGACGACCAGGTAAAAGGTTGATTAGGTTCTAATTTAATTGCTTTAATTTGTAATAAAAATTCAGCTACCTTCAGCGCGATTTCTTCATTGTAAACCATAGCGACAAATGTACAAAGTTTTTATTAATGAACACCTGATCATCATACATCATGAACATGTCATGGAAATGGCTGGCTTTCAGATGGTACATCAACTGACATTTAAAAAAGAGGAAGGTTTTTTACCATTGATTGAATTACTTGAAAACGGAAATATTGAAAAATCATGCTATTGTATAACAGGGGAAGATGTTCCGATGATGTGGAGAAAATTCCGAAAAAATTACAAATTGGTGAATGCAGGAGGTGGCGTAGTTAGAAATGAAAAAAATAAAATATTATTTATTTATCGTCATGGTAAATGGGATTTGCCAAAGGGTAAAGTAGAAGATTTTGAAGAAATTGAAGATACTGCCATACGAGAAGTACAAGAGGAATGTGGCATTGAAAATTTAGTTTGTCATGGTCATTTAACAGACACCTATCATACTTATGGAACTCCGGATAGCAGAAAATTAAAAAAAACGAGTTGGTTCAGGATGTATTCAGAAGATAAAGAACTTATTCCTCAACGTGCAGAAGGCATAACAAAGATTAAATGGATTAAAGAAGAAAAACTTGAAAAAGTATTTTCTAATACCTACGGAAATATTTGGGATGTGGTGAGTGTTGAGCTGAGCATATCTGAGCAAAATCAAACAAAATAACCGAAAAATTAGCCGAGGCTTTTCATTTTCTTTGCCGGAAATTGATTGATTATTTAAATGAACAAATAATTAGAAGAGCGGTTCAAAAAAAATGATAATTCCCATTGCTCATTATTTTGTTTGTTTCAATCAGCTAATCACACAGCGCTTTTCTGCTTTCATCAAATAAAAAAAGCCCCGGCAGGGGCTTTTCATTTTCTTTGGCGGAGAGTGAGGGATTCGAACCCCCGGAACCTTTCGGTTCAACGGTTTTCAAGACCGCCGCAATCGACCACTCTGCCAACTCTCCGAGGGCAAAAGTAGTATATTTTTCCATTTTCCAAAAAAAAATGAAATTCTATTGCATGATCTCTATTCAATTTCACCTCCGGATCTGTAATCTGCGGGAAGTAAATTTATATCAATTCATACTTCTGTACTCCAACGGCGTCTTACCGGTCTTCTGTTTAAATAGCCTACTAAAGTATTGAGGATATTCAAATCCTAATGAATATGCAATTTCACTCACTGAATGATTGGATTGGACAAGAATGTTTTTAGCCTGTTCAATTACAAAATAATGTATATAATCCTGCGCACTTAAACCAGTTTCTTTTTTTAATAAATCACTTAAATAACCCGGAGATAAATTCACTTTACTTGCAATATATTTTACAGCTGGCATACCCTCATTCCTTATAGATTCATTTTCAAAATAACCCTTCAGAACACTCTCAACTTTGGAAACAATATCTTTATTTGCTGTTTTTCTTGTAATGAATTGACGTCCGTAATACCTTGAACAATAATTCAACAACAATTCAATATTGGTAACCATCAATGCCTGACTATAACTATCAATATTCTGTGAAAGTTCACCCTGAATCTTAACAATACAATCGTATAATAATTGTTTCTCCTTTTCTGAGAGATGCAATGCTTCTGAGACTTCGTAAGAAAAAAATGAATAGTCCTTCATCTTAGAACCTAACGTTGTGCCTCTGATTAAATCAGGATGAAAGAATAATCCCCAACCCATCATATCTTCTTTAATTTCTATATCATTATCAATAGTCACGATTCTATGCGGTGCTATACATACAAGACTTCCATCCTGAAAATCGAGTGTTTTTCTGCCATACCGGATATGATTGCGGCAATAGTTTTTAAACATGATCGAATAAAAATCTGTGTTGATACTGATTTCTTCGTTGGCATGGTCTATCACTTTACTAAAATCAACTACTGCAATCAATGGATGGTCTGCATGACCTAATTTTAAAAACCTGTATAAATCAGATATTGTTTTTAAATGTAAGATATCAGCCATTGACAAGAGTGTTTAGATATTCCAGATAAACAGCACCTCTTCTTTCTGCAAAAAAATCGAGCAATAAAACAATACTTGCCTGAATCGACAATCCAATCCCCAATCCTTTCCAAAAATCAAAACCGGAGCAGGCAAAATAGAGTATTAACCCTGTAATGATCAATACTATTTCAGAATATCGAAAGATTACAAAGTTCTTCATCACCTGATTCATTCTGGGTATTTCATCCGTTTTAATTTTTTCAGGTTCATTATTTACATAATGTTCAACCCTGATAATGTCTTTGGGAGTTCTAAAAATTAATGTAACTCCAACGACAATTTCAAGTATTGAAACAAGTATTAATGGAATAGCAACACCTCGCCAGAAGGACGATTTTAATGCAAATAAAAAATAAACAGCCATAATTAAACCTATAATACCTAAGGTTAAAAATATATAGCTTTCATCTTTTTCTCCGGTAAAATATCTTATTACGTTATTCATCATTTATAATTTAAAAAACTTTTTATTCATGCTCACAATAAAATTATATCCCAATAAATTATTCAGCAGTTGATACATTTTGGCATCATTTCCTGCAATATAGCGTAATTTACTTTTTCCATCTGTTGCAGCTTGATAGATTACTTTTGATACCACACTCGCCGGTGATGTATTTTTTACCATCTTAGGCAGAACCGTAGTAATTTTATCTACAATGTTTTGATATTCTTTCATGTTTCCGTCGTGATTAAAATCAAAGGAGCGACCTGCAAAATCTGTTGCAATTGCACCTGGTTCAACGATTTTCACCTTACCACCAAATTGTTCCACCTCATATCTCATGGATTCTGAAATCCCTTCCACTGCAAATTTAGTTCCGTGATATAACGAACCTAAAGGAAATGTCATTTTTCCTCCCATAGAAGATATATTGATAATGATACCGCTTTTATTCTTTCTGAAATGCGGAAGTATCGCTCTTGTTACATCCATCAAACCGATTACATTTGTGTTGAATTGTCTCAATATTTTCTCTCTTGGGAATGATTCTAACGGACCATATGCACCGTATCCTGCATTATTCACAAGCACATCTATTTTGCCGAATTTTGACTTTGCTTCATTCACTGCATTTTCAATGGAGCTCATATCCAATACATCCAATCGGGTAACCAATACATTTTCCAATGTATTCAGTTCAGTTTCTTTTTCCGGATTTCGCATGGTAGCAACCACATTCCATCCTTTTGACTGAAAATATTTGGCTGCATCCTTTCCTATTCCGCTGCTCGAACCTGTAATAAAAATTGTTTGTTTCATGATCGTTTATTTAGACTACAAAACTGCATGATTCTGCAGAGTATAAAGTAAACAAATCAAGGATGTTTGTATATGAAGTCGGGATAATTGCAATTTTGACAGGTTGAATTTGAGGGCTGAGCCCGACGCATGAGGCTCTCGAAGGCAAAGAACGATGCATTTGCAACAATAACGTTTTTATCATTGTAATTAGATTAGTAAATCTATTCGTTGTTGGTGAAAGCACCAACTACAGGCAATAGGATGAGATTGAGGGTTGAGCCCTGCACCTTTGGCTTTCGAAGGCAAAGGGCAATGTATTTTAAATTCTGGTCTTTGAGTGTTCGATGATAGTATTTAAAAATCTTTATCTAAACAACAAGGATACTTCAATACTACTACCTGAAATAATATTTTCTTTTTTTCTGATTTCAGATTTAATAGGAAGTAAATAAGTATGATGTTTGGTGTCATACCAAATTGCAGTATCCCATTGAGTATCTCCAATTACAGCAGTTACATTTAATCTACCCCATCCCTCCTCCTCACATTTCAAATGTTGACGAATTTCATCAGACATTTCAATTGGCAATGAAATAAAGAACCAGCCACCCGGAGAATTATGTTTCCAAATATTTGATGAAAATTTATACACTACTTGATAAATGATTAATATCTAAGATGTTTTCCTTGAATAAACTTCATTAAAACGATCATTATAATCCTTGAACTCTGTTTTCATTATTTTATCCCAGAAGGTAAAATACAGGCCGTAATTTCCATTGAATTTTTCGTGGTGCATGTTATGGTGAGTAGAAGTCGTTTTAAATTTAAAGAAAGGTATTTGATTCCAGTTTTTAAAATAAATCTCATAACCCAAATGCGCAAAAAGGTTATTCATCAAATCGAAAATTTGCCAAATAAAAAATATAGGCCAGCATATTGGAATCAGCATAGGTATCATTAAAAAAGGTATAAATTCAATAATATTTTCTAACGGATGAAAGGAAAAAATAGTCAACGGAGATGGATCAGTGCTTTTGTGGTGGGTTTTATGTACCCATGAATAAATCTTTGGATGATGCATCCAGCGATGAGTCCAATAGAAATAAGTATCATAAAATAAAATGAGAAAAAATAGTTGTAAACATCCCCAAAGGACACTATGAGATTTGAAATCCCAATAGAGTTTCATATAGCCCATTTGATTTAGAATATTAATTAATGCGGTAAGCAATCCGAATAATAGCACGGAACCAAAAGAAAACAGAATGTCGTGACTGAAAAAATGCTTGCGAAATTCATTCTTGGGTTGAATTCTTCGCCAACGCCATGTGCTCTTTAGTAACTTCCAAACTATCCAGAAGGATAGTCCAGCAAATAAAACATACAACAATAAATTAACAATACTTTGTTCGATGATGCTAATTAGTAAATGAGTTAAGCTTGACATTTATTTAATATTCTATATAATAAGTGAATTCATTTTATGATGTTTTAAAATACAACCCAAACAAATAAGATCAGAATGTATTCTTCTTTTTCACATGTACTTTATAATGCCTTATTCATTAATTCAAACCCTTCTTTTGTTTTGTTCAATGCATTGCCAAACAAAGGAACCAGAACATCACTAAAATTATCAACATATATAAATTTTGTTTGATGATTGTTTATTTTCTAAAATAAAATAATGTTCTCCGTCAAATATTCCACTGATCTCTAGTTAAGATTGATTGAAACAATTATTACTCCACCAACCTTTTGTTATCCTTATATAGAAATAATAAATGGATTCCATTGATCATCATTTTCAAAACTCATCAGAACATTCCAAACCTTTGTAGCAGGTGTATTTATATTGATTTCTGTGTTAATTATTTTCATATCTACAGATCTAATTTTTTTTCGTAAAAAATCACGATGCAACTGATGAAACAATATCTCTGATGATAGATAAATGATGTCTGATATGGATATCCGTCATTATATAAGTATTTTTTTTATTGAGAATTCCAAAAACAGGATGCTTATAGTACTGATTGGGGTGCGTATTTTTTAATATTTCTAATGCATTTTTTGCATCATCGAGCAGCGCATTCAAATCTGATTGAACAGTTAGTGAAGGTTGCACCACCGCTGGTGCCTTTCCCTTACCCCTCGGAAATCTGTTGATAGTAAATAAAATCAATCTTATAAAATTAAAATTCCTTTGATAATTATTAGGATTTGATTTAGAAACTGCTTCAACAGTTTTCACAATAACTAGAAGAATATGTTCTAAATGCCAACCTACAGATACAGATGAAACAGCCGGTTGTATTTTATCTTTATGTATTATGAATGAATGTATCTCATCTAACAGTGAATCTAAGCTTCTCATATACAATGCATTTACAGTTTTATTTTACAAAGTAATTAAATTATTCAATGCATGAAAAACACTTTTCGCATTTTCTATGGGACTCACGTGTCCGCCTTTCACAAGGATTGTTTCCATACCCGGTGGAGCTGGCACATAATCATCCTCTCCTTTTAAAGCAATGGCCTTTACTTTTATTTTTTTTATCATATCCGAAGCATCATCAGCTTCAACAATCACTTTGCGGTCAATCTCTCTGATTTCCCTATTGGAAAGAATATTCATTGTCAGCATTAGTTTATCTGCCAATGTTGGATTTTCTTTCAGGGTACTTTCACCAAATAAAGCCTTCGCAGCCTGTTTCATATAAAAGTTTCTAAAAACAAGCATACTGTGCTGAAGTTTAAAAAGATTTTTTTGTTTTTTGGATACAGCCTGAAAAGGCATATTGCATAACAATACACTTTCAAATCGATCAGGTTGTTTTGATGCTGCGCGCAGAATGCTCATACTACCCCATGAATGACCAACAGCTATCGCTTTTTTAATTTGCAAACTATCAAGAATTTCAATAAGCATATCTCCACAATCGGTCAAAGTCCAGTCTGCTTTTGTTATCTCCTTACTTAAACCATGCAAAGGCATATCAATGGTTATAATCGTTCTATCATGAATCGAATCAATGACCTCATCCCAAAGGTGGTGGTCGAAATAAACACCATGAAGAAAAATGATTGGGATTTCAGATGATTGAAAATCGTTTGAACAAACTGAAATGTTTCCAATTTTTGTTGTTATGAATTGTTGCTTTTCTTGTCCTGATGCGATCATGATGTTAAAGAAAAATGAAATAATGAAAAATAATTTATTCATATCAGTTACTAATAGATGGAGCTTGTTTGATAAAATTTCTTTCTGTTAACTGACTTATCATAAACGATGACATATCAGGCAATGTAACAGACATTCGAAGTCCTTTACCGTCTAATGTTGCATGGCATGAATTTTTAGATGGTTGATCAATAATGTTCGGGCAGCGGACGATGGTCCAATCGAGATTACTGTTCATAATGATGGGTTCCATCCGGTTTTTATCATCAATAATAACTTGTAGCCATTTCATTAAATAAGGTAAAATGAGCTTCCTGAAAAACCATGGTAAAAAAACAATACTGTTTCCTGCACCAACATTGCTCATCACAATCAATCTTTTTATTTGTTGCTTCTGCATTTCATCTACTATAATTTTAGTAGCATCAGAAATAAAAGTTGAAGGTTTTCCATTTCCTTTACCTCCAACACCTAGGCATTGTATCACTGCTTCCTGATGTTGTAAAACAGAGGCCACTGTTTGAGGATTCAAAACATTACCTTCAACAATGGTAATATTTTTATGCTTGATGGAAACCTTGGAAGCATCCCTGACTAATACGGTCACCTGATGACCTTGTTGAATTGCTTCTGCTAATATGGCTTTACCCGAAAAACCGGTAGCACCGAAGATGATTACTTTCATTTGTGTTGATTTAACTCATCACAAATATGATAAAGACCTTAGTTTTTAACCTGACACAAATGCGTCAGAAAAAAAGCAAATCAATATATGATAAATGCTTTTGAATTAATGATAATTATTATTTAAGGGAAAGGGAAAAAGTAAAACTAAATAAAACGAAACTACCTTATTAGATGTATGAATCCTTGACCTTTAAGATTCTCTGAAATATAATAGGTATAATAGTAAACACCTTCCACAAGTTCATTTCCTGAAATATCTTTTCCATCCCAGTTATTTTGATAATTCTCTGATATAAAAACTTTTTTACCCCATCTGTTATAAATTACTAGTTCAGTATTTACAGGAAGATCAAGAATCTCAAATTCATCATTTAAGCCATCGTTATTAGCGGAAATTACATTAGGAAACTCAAGAAAAGGTAATGAATCTAATGGTTGGGGGCAATCATAAATAAAAATATTTTTTTTAACAGTATCAATATAACATTCATATTCAACAATAGCAGTAATGATATAATTTCCGGGTGCAGTGAATTGATGAACCGGGTTTAGTAACGAGGATATATTATTTACACCACTCAAGGGATCGTCAAAATTCCAGTTAACTTGAACAACAGGTGTTGTGTTTTGAAGTTGAAATGAAATCAAACTCTCCAGGCATGTGTCGGGTTGGGATAATATCTGATCTGTTAGAAAATTCCGCTCATGAACATAGGCAGGCAAACCTAATAATGCCATTCCATTCAGTTGAACGGCATTATTTATATAATTACAAGTTGTTCCTGGATTGTTTGGTGAATCAATTTCATCAAGAACCATGCTGCCACCTACGGCAACATACAATTTGCCATTAGATGCCTGTTCAATCTGGAATGTGGGGAATGCAGGTGTATTGATAAGTATATTACTGATAGCCACTGATAATGAATCATAAACTGATAGATTTAGCTGGTAAACAGAAATGGTATTTGTATAATAAAACTTGCTGTCGTCTGGAGAAAAACTGCAACCATACTTACGAATAGGAAGCGATGTAGTATTATCATTCACCTCGATAGTAAGTGCACTATCCAATTGACCGGTAGCAGAGTTGAATGAATAGAATTCAATTAATTTACTTGCATCTATTGGCATGGCAATACGTGTACCGGCAAAATTTCCTTTCATTGATCCATAAAAAGGCATTCTAGGATCTGATGGCGAATTTGCTGATAAAAGAGGTGTCCCTATATTACTGATTACCGGAACAGAATCCACGCCACAATCAGTAACCTTATATGAAAGAAATTGATTGCTTTCTCTCTTATGAACAATCACCCAGTAACCCTTGATTGCTTCGCTTCTAACAACAGTAATTTTTTCTGTAAGGAAATTGGTCAGATATACATTCTTCGTCATCGGATCAACATCTCCGAATCCATTGTTTAATGTCATGTCCACAATAGAGTATCTTAAGCCATTGTCAAGCTGTGGTATGTCATATTCCAGATCATCAAGTGTAAATATGTAATAACGGTTCACATCATGAGGAAAAGGAACAATTACCGGTCCTTGTGTACAAGATAAATATGCGCCGCCAAACAGATTTGATCCATTAGGCATAGGCTGATTATTTGAATCCCAAACAGTTTGACCATCAGTATAGAAAAGAATGTCTCCAGATGTTTCGCTCGAAACGGTAGCACATTGTTCATTACTATATACTTCTGAATTCAATGAGCCATTGGGAAGCGACCCTGAAAAATCAACCATGCAATTATACCCAAAAGTCCAAAAATTATTTTGTAACTGGCCATTTGCAGGAAACGTTAGAAAAAAAATAAAAAATAATAATATGAATGAATTTAAATTTTTCATCATTTTACTTAAAATAGAAACCAAAAATACGAATCAATCATAATTTTTTTTACATTTTCTAATCCTTTCAAATACTTTTAATAAAGATAAAGGGGGGGGGGAGGTAATTCCTGAATATCTAAACTTAAAGTATAAAATTATGGACATAATTTTTTAACAAATGTTTCTTCATTTTGTGAATTACGAATTATTACCTCTTAACTTTCTTAAAAGCCATGCTAAGTGCGAAAAGGGTTGGAAATATCCTCTTGTACCAATACTGTTAATGACTACCATCATGGAAATGATAAATGTAATGAAAAACTTATTCATAAGTGTTAACTGCCATGTGCTAATCTCTGTCTAATCCTTGTTAATGTCTGTCTCTCTATACCAAGATAAGATGAAAGATGGGTTAATGAAATTCTTGAATATAAATCGGGATTAACTTTGATGAAATCAATATACCGTTCTTCGGCTGTTTGAAAAATAAAACTTTCTATACGCTTTTGTTGAAATTGCAATACTGCTTCAGCAATTAGACGACCATAGCGTTCAATATTCGGGAATTTATTATAGCCTTCCTGAATATGTTGATAAGAAAGATTTAAAATCACAGTGGGCTCAATGCATTGAAAGTAATAATTACTGGGTGTTTGAGTAATAAATGCAGTGTAATGTGTAGCATATCTTTTCTCACGAATGAAATTTACAGTAATTTCATTTCCCTTTGAATCAATATAAAAAGATCGTAGTAGTCCTTGATAAACAAATCCTAGCTGATGTTGGATCGTATTGGCATGAATATAAAAATGTTTGTTCTTAAACTCTGTTATCGTAAGACCACATTTAAGATAATCTAATTCATTTTTAGTCACTTTAGGACAAAGTAATATAACAGCATTGAGAAATGAAGTTACAGCTGATTCCAACTTTATTTAATTAACAAATTGTATTGTAAATGTAAAAAAAAGACTGAGATTGAGGGTTGAAAAACACTATAGTCAACTCAATTAGCGCTTGAAAAGTGCTTTATCGAGAGGTGTTATCAATAATGACATGCCACCGCACAGTTCTCGATACAAGCCTACGGCTTACTCGAACTGACTAATTTAAGGATTAAGGTTAAGGCCTGAGAAAATACTGCTTAATATTCACCGCTAACGACTATCAGTTCACTCCTAACCCTCAAATTGAACATAAATAAAAAAGGCGAAGCATTCGCTTCGCCTTTTCCTTATTGATTAACTAACAATTATGGTTTAGCAACCAAATTCAAATCGAAATCAATTTTATCATTGATCATTTTATCACCCAATCCTTTAAAGAATTTTCCTGAACCATACTGAATGTTCCACTCTGTGCGGTCGATAGTGAATTTTGCAGTTGCTGCAAACTGAGTTGAATCCATGGTTACATTAGCAGGGAAAGAGATATTTTTAGTAATATCTTTAATGGTTAGGTTACCAGTAATCTGGTAATTATTACCCGCAGAATCTGCAGCAGCTAATTTCTGAGCCGCAGTAATTTCAAACTTTGAAGATGGGAACTTAGCTACATCAAAGAAATCAGGAGATGATAAGTGACCAACTAAATCACCATTCGCTTTCTTATCTGTCAAATCAGTGTTGGCAATTGTTTTCATATCTACCACAAAAGATCCTGCTTTGATTTCATCATTCTCTACACTAATAGTACCGCTTTGGATATTGATTGTACCATTGTGTGCGCCTGTTACTTTAGTACCGGCCCATCCTAATTTACTTGTAGTAGCATCTACATTAAAGCTTTTGCTTAATGGAGTAGCAACAGCCGCTTCTTGCTGTGCATTTGCATCTACAGATTCATTCTTGTTTCCGCAAGATGATAAAATTACCAGAGCAACCATGGCTCCTGCCAACATGTGATTTGTTTTCATAAATGTTTACTTGTTTAATTTTTAATTAACTATTTGATTGCAAATTTGTTTAAAGATTTTGCAAATGTATTTTTCAACTTTCTAAAAAATCTTAAACTGGGTTAAGAAATTAACTTAAAATAAGATTTTGAAAATGAAAATAGTTTCTATCCTATACTAATAAATGAATGACAACCCGTTTGCAGAAATGCAAAAATATGTATATTTGCACCTCTAAACGGAGGGTGTAGCTCAGTAGGTTAGAGCATCAGATTGTGGTTCTGAGGGTCGTGGGTTCGAAACCCATCATCCTCCCCGGTAAAAAGAAGGTCAGTATTGACCTTCTTTTTTTTTATCTTTCCCTCATGAAATTTCCGATTTCAGCACTAACAAGGATTAGTTCATGGCAATGGTTTCAGTTGCTGCGATACGGATCTGTGATTGCTACCAACATCCTGCTGACAAAAAATCTGGTGTCAGCTAAGGAAATCGGATGGGTTGAAACTTTATTCTTAATCGGAAGTATCGGTTCAACTTTTTGGGTAAGTGGCGCCATGCAGGGATTGCTTAGCACATATCGCCCTAAAGAAAAAACTTCATTACTTTTCAACGTATGGATTGCGGTTACTTCCATTTCAATTCTTTCGGCCACAGCCATTGGCTTATGGTTTCATTCGGAAATAAATAATAATATTTCAGACATCTCCGCATTAGTGCCATGGTATTTGATTTTTCTCATATTCAATAATCCGTCCTTCTTATCTGAATATGTTCTGATGATCCGTGATGAAAATAAAAAGCTGGTAGGCTATGGAATATTTTCATACAGTTTACAAATGATTGCTATGGTTTTACCGCTCATGTTGGGAACTTCACTGGAGGTAAGCTTTCAATTATTGGCCGTACTTGGTATCCTTAAATTCATATTTACCACAGGTATCGTATTTCAACTCTCCGTAATAGCATTCAATGGATCTTTATTCATACAATTTATTCGCACCTGTATTCCTTTATCCGGAGCAATTCTTCTTTCAGGGTATGCTCCTTATATAGATGGAATAATTATCCGTCATTTTTTTGATGATGCTACATTTGCCATATTTTCTTATGGTGCCCGTGAATTACCCATTGCACTGGTATTGGCCAATGCATTTTCTGAGAGTTATGTTAAAAGAATTACAAACGAAGGAGCATCATCAGCAAATTTATCTTTACAAGATGAAACCAAGCGGTTATCGATGATTTTGTTTCCACTAACCGGTTTACTTATTCTTTTATCCCCTACCCTTTTCCCCATTCTCTTCAATGATGATTTTACAGCAAGTGCTTCCATTTTTAATATTTATCTTTTATTACTTATCCCTCGCATGCTGTTTCCACAATCTGTAGTAATTGCGAAGGGCAAACAACACGTCATCCTTATTAGTGCCACGATTGAACTCATCCTGAACATCTCTATAAGTTTACTGTTATTACCTGTATTGGGTATTACAGGTGTGGCGTGGGGTACATTTATTGCTTATCTGGCCGACAAACTTTTTTTAACCTGGCACGTAACTAAACAAATGAAACAATCTGTGCATTGTATCACTCACTGGAAAAGCTGGATAGTTGGGAGTACATTTATTTTAATGATGTATCTAATCACAATATTTGCTTGATGATGTTAATTAATCTTTGTATTTTCAAACACTCTTAAAATTTGAAATGATGATTTTCAAAAAAATGTTGCATTACATCAATCCGCTAACGCTTTTTAAAAAAGACGAAAATAAATCAGGGATTAATCTCAAGCTGATGCATGGTATTAACCGCATCAGTATTTTTATGTTTTTAATTGGGTTAATCATACTAGTTATTAAATGGCTTCGATAATGGAAAATGAGCAAGTATTGTTGACTGAAAAACAAATGTTTCGTCAGACGTGGGTAATTATTCCATTAATGATGACCAACGTCATTTCTGTTGTTCTATGGACAGAGTATTTTCGTGAAGCAGAGGCTGGAAGGGCTACACAGGAAGACTTATGGGGAAGCATCATCGGAACATCCATTATTCTGCTCACCAGTTGTCTTATGTTTATTATACAACTCAAAACAAAAATTACAGATAAAGGAATTTATGTACAACTCTTCCCTTTTCATTTGAAATATAAATTTTTTGCATACAACGAGATGAGCTTGCTTTATATTCGAAAATATAGTCCAATAGGAGAATTTGGTGGATGGGGATTAAGGTATTCATTTAACGGGAAAGGTAAAGCTTTCAACGTATCTGGAGACATGGGATTGCAATTGGAAGTGAATGGTAAAAAAATATTGATAGGAACTCAACGTCCGGATGAATTGAAGGAAATTATTCAATCAAGAGGGTTTGAAAAATTGCCCGCCTAATCTTATTTACCCACTACCAACTGTGCCAAACTATCAGGCTTCAGATAGGAATTCATCATTTGTAAAACTTGTTCCGATGATGTTTCTCGGATCTGGTTCAGGTACTGATTAAAAAAATCAAAAGGCATATTTTTTAATACCATTAATTTAATCAGTTCAGCCTGGGCAAAAGGTCCGTCAACAGTTTTTAAAAAGTTACCGAGTATATAGTTTTTAGCCACTTCCACTTCCTCTTCCGGAACCAAAGTTTCATGCATGTTTCGGAGTTCTTTTTGAATCTCTTCTAAGGTCTGAGCAGTATATTCTTCTCCTACTTCGGTAGCAATTACAAACAATCCGGCTTGTTGAAATGAATGTAATGCAGAACCGATTCCATACGTAAAACCTTTCTCTTCCCGAATATTTTTCATGAGACGCGAACCAAAGTATCCTCCAAAAATTGTGTTGGCTACATTAAGCATCGGATAATCCGGATGCGTGATAGTAATCATAGGTTTACCTATGCGTATGGCTGATTGTATGGCATTAGGCATTGAGATATGCTCTTGCACCGGTTGAAATTTATCGGGTTCAGGTAAAGATTCTTGAACAATCCCCTTTCCATCTCTATGCCAGTGTCTGGAAATAATTTCTTTGACTTTAGCATTAATTTTTCCGGAAACAAAAACTGTTTTTGTTCCCGATAAATAATGTGATGCATAAAACGATTTCAATACATCATTCGTGATGTGATTATAATCATCTAGTTTCACAGCCCTTCCGTAAGGATGCGCACCAAACAATAATCTTGAAAATTCATTGCGACAAACAAATTCAACTTTTTGCAGATGGCTTTCAAACCTTGCCTTTCTGTTTTTGATATTAATGATCACTTCATCTTCAGGAAAGCTGCTTTCATTCATCATTTCCACAAAAAAAGGCAATACTGCATCCAAGTGTTTATGTAAACAAAAAAGCGTAAAGGCAGCATGATCTCTACTAACATCCCGTTGAATAAATGCACCGTAATCATCCACCCACTGATTGATTTGTTGCGCCGTATGTTTTGCTGTCCCCTCGCCTATCAATTCATTCACCGTACTTGATTGTAAAGAGAGCGATTCATAAGCAGTTCCGGCCTGATAAATGATTTCTATTTTTAGCACTTCTTCATCGCCACCATCAATAAAATAAAAGGGTGTTTCGCCGATTAATTCCCGATCTGGTGTAATCATTTTTAGAGAAAACTGATTGGAAACCGGAGGCATATGTGTTCTGTCGATCATCATGACTGAATGGCTTTATATTCTAAAATGGAACAATTGGAATCTGTAAAACATGCGTTGGCAATGCGATGGATATCGTTTGATGAAACTTGAAGATAACGATCAAGTTCAGTATTGATTTCATTTGCATCTCCCAGCAATTCTGCAAATGCAAGCTTCATCGCTTTATCCAATACATTCATTTTACTGAAACGTTCCTGAGTTTCAAACTTATTTTTGACCTTTTGTAATTCGCTTGCTGAAACAGGCTGAGTTTTAATTTCATCAATGAGTTCACGAATGGCTTTTTCTCCATCTTCAATAGAGAAATTATGATCGAGCTTGCCGAAGAAAATAAATAATCCGGGATCAACACTGCCCAACACATAAGCACCTACTTCAGTAAATATTCTCTTTTCTTTAATCAATACTTCATGCATACGTGATGAATTGCTGCCGCTCAATACATCTGACATTAAATCATAAGCATAATAATCTGCATCTGTTTTTCCACACATGTGATAGGCCATCATCAATGCGTCTGACGGAACATTCCTTTCTACCCGCATACGTTTTAACTCCTCTTGTTTAGGCTCAACCGGAAGGTTACGTTTGGGCACATCTCTTCTTGGAATTGAACCAAACCATTTATCACAAAGACTTTTTATTTTTTCGGTTTCCACACTTCCGCTGATAACGAGTACCGCATTATTGGGAGCATAATGTGTAAAGAAAAATTGCGTTACATCATCGAGCGTGGCTTTTTCGATATGTTCCAGTGATTTCCCAATGGTTGCCCACTGATACGGATGTTGTTTATACATGAATGGTCGCGCCACCAACCATAAGTCGCCATAAGGTTGATTGAGGTAACGTTGTTTAAATTCTTCGCTTACTACCTTTTTTTGAATGTCTAATTTTTCCTGCGAGAATGCAAGTTCAAGCATCCGATCGCTCTCCAGCCAAAAACCGGTTTCAATATGTGCCGATGGTAAGGTGAGGTAATAATTGGTAATGTCGTTGGATGTAAATGCATTGTTTGAACCACCAGCCAACTGAAGCGGAGTATCATAACTGGGAATATTTACAGACCCTTCAAACATAAGATGTTCAAACAAATGCGCAAAACCAGTTTTCTCGGGATGCTCATCACGGGCTCCAACATCATACACAATATTCATCGCAGTTAAGGGTGTTGTATGGTCTTCGTGTATAATCACACGCAATCCATTTTCCAAAACAAAACGTGTAAAATTTATCATGCATAAATGTAAGATGTATCTGTTTTGATTTATATTCTGAAATTGAAAAGTATTCAACATAATGGTAGCATTCCTTATAATGATTTATTTTTCAATCAGATTTGAATAAAAAATTTCACCATGTTTTCGTTAATAAATAAAAAATAAGGAGAGATACCAACCCGAACGATTCCTTATTTTTGAATAGTAATTTATTTGTATGACACTCATTAAATCAATCTCAGGAATTCGCGGAACCATTGGCGGAAAAGCCGGAGAAAACCTCACACCGGCAGATGCATTAAAATTTGCTACAGCCTATGCTACATGGTTGAAACAAACCTATCAGTCCGAATCATTAACAGTAGTAATGGGAAGAGATGCAAGAATTTCCGGACCGATGATTAGCGGCATAGTCTGCCAAACACTGATTGGATGTGGCATTCATGTTATCGACTTGGGATTATCAACTACACCTACTGTTGAAGTGGCAGTTCCTGATTTTCAGGCTCAGGGCGGAATAATTATCACCGCCAGCCATAACCCAAAACAATGGAATGCATTAAAACTACTCAATCATAAAGGGGAATTTATTTCAGCTGAAGACGGTGAAAGGTTACTTGGTCTCGCAGAAAATTCTAATCATGAATTTGCAGAAGTTGATCAACTTGGCTCATATCGTTTCATTGAAAACGGATACATTGATGAACATATTGATAAAATACTCGCTATACCTTTGGTGGATGATGAAAAAATACGCACCGCCAATTTTACCATTGCCATTGATGCTGTGAATTCATCAGGGGGAATTGCCATACCAAAATTACTTGATCGTTTGGGTGTAAAAAATATACATTCTTTATTTTGTGAACCCAACGGACATTTTCCGCACAATCCCGAACCCTTGCCTGAACACCTCACCGAATTATCTTTTTTCATACAAAAAAATCAATGCCACCTAGGAATTGTTGTTGATCCGGATGTTGATAGGCTGGCATTTGTATGCGAAGATGGTAGCATGTTTGGTGAAGAATATACATTGGTTGCAATAGCTGATTTTATTTTGCGTTACAAAAATGGAAATACCGTTTCTAACCTCTCCTCTACCCGTGCCCTGCGTGATGTAACTGAAAAAGCCGGAGGTACATATACCGCTGCTGCAGTTGGTGAAGTAAATGTGGTGAAGAAAATGAAAGAGGTGCATGCAGTCATTGGAGGAGAAGGAAATGGTGGTGTAATCTATCCTGAACTTCATTACGGAAGAGATGCGCTGGTAGGTATCGCATTATTTTTATCACACCTAGCAGAAACTGAAATGAAAGTTTCTGAATTGAGAGATTCATATCCTTCGTACGTAATTTCAAAAAATAAAATTGAACTCGAATCTTCCATGAATGTGGACGAGATTCTAGAAAAAGTAAAATTGAAATATGCTTCACAGCCTATCAATACTGAAGACGGAGTTAAAATTGAATTCGGTAACGAGTGGGTTCACCTTCGTAAATCGAATACAGAGCCGATCATTCGGATTTATGCTGAGAGTGTTAATATGGAATCATCACATCAACTCGCCCATAAAATTATGGATGATATTCGCTCTTTCATATAAATTTTGGACTTCCACGCTTTCAGGTTAAATTTGAAACAGAATTCTATCCGATGAAAATATATTTTGACAATGCTGCGACTACGCCCATAGATCCTCAGGTGATTGATATCATAACCGATGTTATGAAACATTGTTATGGAAATCCATCTTCAGTACATGGTCATGGAAGAACAGCTAAAGCTTACCTGGAAAGGTCGCGCAGAAAAATTGCTGAACTACTTAACGTTTCTCCATCAGAAATTATATTCACTAGCGGAGGAACAGAAGCCGATAACATGGCCATCAGAAAATGTGTGGATGATTTGGGAATTACACACATTATCTCTTCAAAGATTGAACACCATGCCGTTACGCATACGGTAGAAGAAATGGCACATCAGCGAAATGTAAAAGTAAGCTGGGTGAATATTGATGAAGAAGGCCGGGTTGATTTGCATCACCTGGAATCTTTGTTAAAAGAAAATCCACGTTCACTAATCACTCTCATGCATGCGAACAATGAGATAGGAACTATGTTACCATTGAAAGAAGTGAGCGAACTAAAGAAAAAATACAATGCGATTTTTCATTCAGATACAGTGCAAACTATGGGACACTTTGCGATAGATCTTAAGCAGTTAGACATTGATATGATTACCTGCAGCGCACATAAACTGCATGGTCCGAAAGGCATTGGGTTTTTATATCTAAGCAGCAATATAAGTTTGCATCCCTTCATCACCGGAGGTGCTCAGGAACGTAATATGCGTGCAGGAACAGAAAATATTTATGGTATTGTGGGACTTGCAAAAGCACTCGAATTGAGTTATGCAGACATGCATGAACATGAGACGCATGTGCGTGGTTTGAAAAATTATATGAAGCGCCGACTGATGGAAGAAATTGAAGACATCCGTTTTAATGGTGATGCCAGTAACGACAGCCTATATACAGTGTTGAATGTTTCTTTTCCTCCGGTTAAAGGCGGTGAAATGTTTTTAATGAAACTTGACATTATGGGCATTTCAGTTTCAGGTGGCAGTGCCTGTTCATCAGGCAGCAGTGTAGGTTCACATGTATTGGCTGAACTTAATGTTGATCCGAACAGGCCCAATGTTCGTTTTTCATTCAGCCGTTACAATACAAGAGATGAAATTGAACATGTGGTGGGTATCATCAAAAAAATGTACTCTCCATCCACTGTTACAGCATAATACTACATGCACTCCAACATTCGCATAACATTTCTCGGCACCGGTACTTCGCAAGGCATTCCGGTGATTGCCTGTGGGTGTGAGGTTTGTAAATCGAATGATTCTAAAGATAACCGATTGAGAAGTTCCGTTCTGATTGAATCAGATACTACTTCAGTAGTAATTGATACCGGTCCCGATTTTCGATATCAGATGTTACGCGAAAAAGTTCAAAAGTTAGATGCGGTTGTTTTCACACACGAACATAAAGATCATATCGCAGGACTGGATGACATCAGGGCGTTTAATTTTAAACAAAGAAACGACCTGCCCATTTATTGTACACCTAGCGTTCAGCAAGCCATTCACAGGGATTTTCACTATGCTTTTGCAGAAACAAAATATCCGGGTGTACCCGAAATGAAAATTCATTTGATTGGTAATGATAAGTTTCAAATTGGTGATTTGACTTTTGAACCCATTCACGTATTACATTATAAAATGCCTGTGCTTGGATTTAGGGTGAATGATTTTACCTACATCACAGATGCCAGTTTTATCAATGATGAAGAACTTGAAAAAATTAAAGGTTCAAAAGTGTTTGTGTTAAATGCGTTGAGAAAAGAAACGCACATCTCACATTTTAATTTAGCTCAGGCATTAGATATCATGAACTATGTAAATCCAGAACAGGGATATTTCACTCACATTAGTCATTTACTGGGCAAGCACGATGATGTTAAGAATGAATTACCGTCACACATCCAACTGGCTTATGATGGATTGACGATTGAAATGAACTAATCAAAAAATTACTCTTTAATACCTTCCAAGTCAAGCAAAAATCCATATTCCAGTGCCACTTCTTTCAATCGCTGAAAACGTCCGCTTTTTCCTCCATGACCGGCTTCCATTTCACAATAAAACAGCAAACGATGATTGTCGGTTTTTAGCTCACGTAATTTTGCCACCCATTTGGCAGGCTCAAAATACTGCACCTGTGAATCATGAAAACCTGTAGTGATTAACATATTCGGATAGGCTTGTTTTTTTACATTATCGTACGGAGAGTAGGACAACATATAATCATAATATTTCTTGTCTTTAGGATTACCCCATTCGTCAAATTCACCGGTAGTTAAAGGAATAGATTCATCCATCATGGTTGTAATTACATCCACAAATGGTACCTGAGCAACAGCTCCGTTAAAAAGATCCGGACGCATGTTCACCACTGCACCAATCAGCAATCCACCGGCACTTCCACCCATGCAATATAAATGCTGAGGAGATGTGTAATTATATTTAATGAGATACTTTGCACAATCTATAAAATCAGTAAATGTATTTTTCTTCTTTAGGAGTTTACCGTCCTCATACCACTGTCGGCCCATCTCCTGCCCTCCTCGAATGTGTGCGATGGCAAAAATAAATCCGCGATCAAGAAGCGTTAATCTGGCTGAACTAAAATACGGGTCCATACTGGCACCATAAGAACCATAGCCATAAAGCAACGTCGGCTGTGTTCCATCCATCTTGATTCCTTTTTTATATACCATTGACATTGGAATCATCGTTCCGTCTTCAGCCATGGCATACACCATTCTTGACTCATACATTCTTCCGTCATATCCACCCAGTACTTCCTGTTGTTTCAATAAATTTTTCTCACGTGTACGCATATTAAAATCAAACACAGAATTCGGAGTAATCAATGATGTATAACTATATCTCAGAATTTCCGTATCAAAATCTACGTTTACCTGTAACCCCACAGAATAGGTAGGTTCCGTGTATTCAATGATATAATCAAGCGAATCATCCCATGATTTTACATGCAGTTGTGTCAACCCTTTTTCCCGCTCTTCAAGCACAATAAAATTTTTAAAAATTTCCATGCCTTCCAACAATACATCTTTGCGATGGGGAATTACTTCTTTCCAGTTGGTTTTGTCTGTTTTATTTACAGGTGTTTTCATCAACCGAAAATTTATAGCATTCCAGTTGGATTGGATGTAAAAATGATCTTCAAAATGCTCTGCACTATACAGGTGATCTCTTTCTCTGGGCTGCATCACTTTAAAATCATTATTGGGCTGATCAGCCTTGATATACCTCACTTCTGATGTTAATGTAGAATAAGATGAAATAAAAATATACTGTTCTGATTTTGATTTATAGACAGTGCAACCAAATGTTTCATCTTTTTCTTCAAAAACATCCTTGTCTAATTTTGATGCATCACCCAATTTATGTTTTTTGATTTTAAAGGAGCGTAAGGTTTCATCATCTTTCACATCATAGAACAAAGTTTTGTGATCATTGGCCCAAACATATGAACCATCAGTGTTCTCAACATTTTTCTCAATTACTTCTCCGTTGCGTAGATCTTTAATATACAATGTATATTTTCTGCGACTCACAAAATCAACTCCATAAGCCAGTAATTGATTGTCTTCACTTACTGTTAATCCCACCACGTTGCAATAGCTCTTGCCTTCAGCCAATCCATTCACATCAAGCATTACCTCTTCAGTAGCACTCATATCTCCTTTTTTACGACAATAGATAGGGTATTCTTTGCCTTCATCATAACGGGTGTAATAATAATATCCTCGCAATTGGTAGGGTACAGAAAGATCTGTTTGTTTTATTCTACCCACCATTTCTTCAAATAATTTTTCCTGAAACGTTTCAGTATGTTTCAATACTTCCGCAGTATAAGCATTCTCCGAATTCAGGTAACTGATGACTTCCGGATTTTCTCTTTCATTTAACCAATAATAGTTATCGATACGCTGCTTTCCGTATTCAGTAAAAACTTTGGGATTCTTTTTAGCTACAGGAGGTATAGGTGATTGTGCATTCATAATAGAGTGAATCGTTGTCGCAATTAAAATGATACAGATTGATTTTTTCATTTTTTTATTTTTTGAAATCGGCATGACGAATAATGGTTTGACTGCGATCCGGACCAACCGATAAAATGGTGATAGGGACTTCAACTGCTTTTTCTATAAAATCAATGTAGTCTAAAAATGCCTGAGGTAATTGATCCATTGAGGTGCATTGCGTTAAATCAGTTTTCCAACCGGATAAGTTTGTATAAACAGGTTGGATCTCACCACTCAATACATCGTAAGGTAAATAATCAATAAGTTCTCCCTGGTAACGATATTGAGTGCATACCTGCAAATTTTCGAAATCACTTAGTACATCTGCTTTCATCATGATTAACTGTGTTACCCCATTAATCATGATGGCATATTTTAATGCAGGAATATCAAGCCATCCACACCTTCTAGCACGACCTGTAGTAGAACCAAACTCACGACCAATCTGTCTCATTTTCTCTCCGGTTTCATCGTTCAGCTCCGTTGGGAAAGGACCACTGCCCACCCGAGTACAATAGGCTTTAAAAATTCCATAAACTTCGCCAATATTTCCCGGTGCCAGTCCCAGTCCGGTACATGCTCCGGCGGTTATAGTATTGGAGGAGGTAACAAATGGATAACTTCCAAAATCAATATCAAGTAATGTTCCCTGAGCTCCTTCCGCAAGAATGGATTGATTATTTTTCAGGTAGCGATGCACCAAATGATCACTGTCTGCTTTCTCAATCGTGGCAAGCACATTCAAAGATTCCATCCACTCCTTTTCCATCGTTTTTAAATCGAAATCAGTATATCCATACAATTTGATCAATTCGAGATGTTTGTTGCGTAAGAAGGAGTATTTTTCCTGAAAATTAGGTAGATCAATATCACCCACACGAATACCGTTTCTTCCTGTTTTATCCATGTACGTGGGGCCAATACCTTTCAATGTTGAACCAATTTTAGCTGATCCCTTAGAAGCCTCTGAAGCAGCATCCAGTATGCGATGGGTAGGCATGATTAAATGTGCTTTGCGGGAAATTTTAAGATTAACCGTAACATCTACATTTTTATCCTTTAATTTTTTTATTTCCTGAGCAAGAATAATAGGATCCACCACCACTCCGTTGCCAATGAGGTTAAGTTTATCCTGATGAAAAATACCGGAAGGAATGGTATGTAAAACATGTTTAATACCTTCAAACTCGAGAGAATGACCGGCATTGGGACCACCCTGAAAACGAGCAATCATATCATAATGCGGAGTTAAAACATCCACAATTTTTCCTTTACCTTCATCTCCCCACTGAAGACCAAGTAATACATCGGCTTTTTTCATAAAACAAATTACTTTACTTGGAAGCAGCCCAAAGATTAGTCAATGCTTCCTCGTTGTTTAGGATGGTAAAAATAGAATTCAGTTTGGTAATAATGAAGAGTTGTTGGAGTTCTGTTGATAAGTTGATGATCCAGACATCTCCACCTTGTTTTCTGCATTTGGTAAGTATTTGAATACATATCCCCAACCCCTCACTGCTGATAAAACGAAGACTATTTAGATCAAATACTATGTTGGGTTGAGTAGGGATAGTTTCTTCCATTTGAAGAATAAACTCTTCGCCGTCATATCGTGACATCAAACTCCCTTCAAGTGTAACTAACTGATGCGTATTTTTTTTAATGATTGAAAACTGAAATGACATGAGAATTAATTATTCTTTACTTTCTTATTCTCACATTTAATTGCTTTGCAATTCCCGTAAATGATGAAGGAGTGATTCATCACGTCGAAGTTAAGAAGATCAGCCACCCCGTTTTGAATATGATGTATTCGCGGATCACAAAACTCAATCACTTTGCTGCAATCCATACAAATTAGATGGTCGTGCTGTTTGTTACCGAAAGATTTCTCGTATTGTGCCAGATTACCGGTAAACTGATGCTTGCGTACAAGATCGCAATCCAGCAATAAATCAAGCGTGTTATATACAGTTGCCCTACTTACTCTGTAATTACGGTTCTTCATACTTATATATAATTCTTCCACATCGAAGTGCTCTGATCGCTGATAAATTTCATCAAGTATGGCAAAACGTTCAGGTGTTTTTCTATGACCATTTTTTTCAAGGTAGGAAGAAAAAATATTTTTTACTTTTTCCGCAATGGGTTCTGAACTCATGAGAAATATATATAAACAAATATAAAATTATTCATCCAATAACTAATTATGCCTGATCGATTCGTTCAACTGAAATCACAGCAGGAATTTCTTTTAATTTCCCAATCAATTCCTGTAAATGACTTGTATCCTGAACAAAAAGGGTAATTTTCCCTTCAAATACACCATCATTTGAATCAAAGCTCAGCGAACGCATATTTACTTTCATTTGATTAGAAATCAATTTGGTTATTTTATTCACCACCCCTACATCGTCAATGCCCTTCACCACAATACCTGTCAGGAATGATAATTTCTCGCCCCCTGTCCACTTGGCTTTTACTACTCGGTAAGCGTAATTGGAAAGTAACTGAATAGCATTAGGACAAGTAATTTTATGAATTTTAATTCCTTCATTGATGGTAACAAAACCAAAAACCTCATCACCCGGAATGGGATTACAACACTGTGCCAGCGTATAATCAATTTTTTCACCACTATCGCCAATGAGCAATTGTTCACCCGACCGATGGTATTTCTTAACAAGATTATCGAAAGTTTCAGTTTCCGCTTTCTTCTCTGTTGATTTTCTTTTGAGTCTATTGGTAAGATATGAGTACCAACTTCTGGTGCCTTCTTCTTTATAAAATGTTTTTATCTGCTGATTGGAAATGGTTCCTATGCCTACCCTATAAAAGAATTCAAGTTCATCATTTACCCTGAAATACTTTAATATTTTATGAATATCATTTGGATTATATGAATAATTGAGACGTTTTACTTTACGTTCAAATAATTCTTTTCCATCTTCAGCAATTTTCTTTTTCTCTTCCTTTAATGCTGCCTTAATCTTTGATTTGGCTTTGCTTGTATTCACAAAATTCAGCCAATCTTCTTTCGGGGTCTGTTTTTGACTGGTAATGATTTCAACCTGATCACCACTGTTCAATTTATAACTTAACGGAACAAGTTTATTATTGACCTTGGCACCAAGACAATGATCGCCAACATCAGTATGAATTTCATACGCAAAATCAAGAGCTGTGCAGTTGGAAGGCATTGTCTTTACTTCGCCTTTAGGAGTAAAAACATAAATCTCATGCGTATATAAATTCAGTTTAAAGGCATCAACAAAATCTACAGCCTCTTCATCCCGATTTTCAAGGAATTCACGGATTTTGGTAATCCATTCATCAATAGCAGTTTCAGCATTGGATTCCTTATATTTCCAATGAGCCGCATACCCACGTTCAGCCATATCATCCATGCGGGTGGATCGGATTTGTACTTCTACCCACTTACCGGTTGGACTCATCACTGTTACATGCAATGATTCGTATCCGTTGGCACGGGGAAATGAAATCCAGTCGCGCAAACGATCAGGCTTGGGTTGATATAAATCAGTAACAATTGAATAGGTTTTCCATATTTCTGATTTCTCCAATTGAGAAGGAACATCCAATATAATTCGGATGGCAAAAATGTCGTATATCTCTTCAAATGGAACACCCTTTTTATGAATCTTATTCCAGATAGAAAAAATAGACTTCGTCCTTCCCTTAATTTCATATTTCAAACCCACCTCATCCATTAATTTCTTAATGGGCTGAGTAAATTGGCGAATAAAGCGTTCTCTTACATCCTGAGATTTTGCAAGTTTTGTAATGATGTCATGATACGCTTCCGGTTCTAAATATTTAAGACATAAATCTTCCAGCTCAGTTTTAATGGCATACAAGCCCAATCGATGAGCCAACGGAGCATACAGAAATAATGTTTCTGAAGCAATCTTCAATTGTTTATCTCTCTTCATGTGGTCGAGAGTGCGCATATTATGAAGACGATCGGCAATTTTTATTAGAATTACACGAATATCTTCAGATAGCGTAAGCACTATCTTTCTGAAATTTTCAGCCTGTATAGATTTTGTATTATCAAATACACCTGAAATTTTAGTCAATCCATCAATAATTTTTGCAACTGAGGGTCCGAAGAATTTATCCATTTCCTCAATGGTCATCTCCGTATCTTCTACTACATCATGTAATAACGCTGATATAACTGATGTAGGACCAAGACCCATTTCCTGAACGACGATCTGAGCAACGGCTATAGGATGATAAATATACGGTTCACCTGATTTTCTTCGCATATCCTTATGCGCCTCAACTGAAATATCAAATGCCTTTCTGATTTGTTTTTTATCATATGTATCACTGCATAAGGGATAAGCAAATCGTAAAAGATTTCTGTATTTTTTAAGAATTTCCTTTTTTTCGATTTCAAGGTCCTGCTGCATCTATCAAAATAAATTAAAGGTTTTTTGCGGGCAACACTGTGGATTCTACACTACCAAATCCTATTCTGTATTTCTCATTTTTACAATATGCTTTCATGATTACGGTATCACCGTCTAAAATAAATTTTCGTTCAGAGCCGTCATTTAATTTTAAAGGTTTTGTTCCTTTCCAGGCCAGTTCAAGCATACTGCCATAACTATCCGGTGTAGGTCCGGATATTGTTCCGGATGCACAAACATCACCCACCTTCATGTTACATCCGTTAATGGTATGATGGGCAAGTTGCTGAGAAATAGTCCAGTAAAGGTATTTGTGATTAGACTGACAAATTTTATTCTCCGTTCCATGCGGCGGTTTAATGTAAACCTCTAGTTGAATATCAAAACTTTTTTGACCCTGATATTTTAAATAAGGCAATACTTCCGGATTTTGTTCAGGTCCATTGCAACGAAATGGCTCCAACGCATCCATAGTTACAACCCATGGCGATACACTTGATGCAAAATTCTTACTTAAAAACGGGCCTAACGGGACATACTCCCATCGCTGAATATCTCTTGCTGACCAGTCATTAAATATCACCATCCCGAAAATATAATTTTCAGCATCATTTACAGGAATAGTAGAACCCAACTCATTTTCTCTACCTACTACAAACCCCATTTCCAATTCGAAATCGAGTTGTTTTGATGGACCAAAAACCGGTGTCAAGGCTCCGTCAGGCATAGTTTGACCATTGGGTCTGTAAATATTAGTACCTGAAACAACAATAGACGAAGCTCTTCCATGGTATCCCACAGGAATATGCTTCCAGTTCGGCAATAAAGGATCTCCATCAGGCCTGAACATCTTACCCACATTCGAAGCATGTTCCATACTGCTGTAAAAATCAGTATAGTTTCGAACATTTAAAGGCATATACATTTTTGCTTCAGCCATTGGTATCAATGCCAAATTTCTGTCTTCTCTGTGGTCTCTGAGTTCTGCACAATCTACACTCAGTAATTCGATTAATCTCTCACGCGTTTGCTTCCAGTAAGGCTTGCCCAATGCGATAAACTTATTCAGTGAAGAAGATTTGAATACATTGGTATTCATGAACATTTTATCAAAATATCCTTTTTTATAGAGATATGACAAGTCAACAATATACTGACCAATAGCAACACCTATTCGAGGTTTTTTTTCACCGTAAGAAAATATACCGTAAGGTAAATTTTGAATAGGGAAATCTGAAACAGGAGATACATCAACCCAAGATGACAATTCATGTAATGGCTTGTCTTTCATTTGAACATTTTTTACAAATATCAAAAAAAACAACGATTAAATATCATCTGTATTCAAATATCATTGGAACTATAATTTTTATTTATTTTATTTGAATAAGTGTTCAATTAAATGAGACTTGAAGAATTAAAAATACATGTCATTGAGTTGCTTACGCATAAATTAAACAAGCAATACAGTTATCATAGCCTGGAGCATACATTATATGTATATGAAGCTGCAAATAAAATAGCAGATTTTGAAAAAGTAAATGACGAGGATAGAGAAATTTTATTAGCTGCTGCACTACTTCATGATATCGGTTATATTGAAAGCCATATTAACCATGAGTTCGCAAGTTGCAAAATAGCGGAAGCGATTCTAACTGATTTTAAATTTACTGAGTTCGAAATAAGCAGAGTAAAATCTTTAATCATGAGCACAAAAGTTCCACAAATGCCCAATAACCTAATGGAACAAATCATTTGCGATGCTGATCTTGATTATCTTGGAACAGACTATTTTATAAAATACGGTAATGAATTGTGTAAAGAATTAGAATATCAGGGAATAATTTCAGATCAAATTCAATGGAATCAATTACAGGTAAAGTTTCTTTCAACACATGAATATCATACGTCCTATTCTAAAAAATACAGAACCCCAAAAAAGTTAGAGAACCTTAGGTTAATTATGAATATCCTACAAAATACTGATAAATATCATTGATTTCTATATTGAAGTTATATACATTTACAAATTATAAATCTCAAATATTATGTTATCCAAAGACAAAAAAGATTTAATTATTGTTCCTTTTGATTTTACAATTGAAGCTGAAACTGCATTAAATCATGCTTCTAAAATTGCTGCACAAAGTAAAGATGAAGTACGCTTGGTTCATATCATTAACAAAGAATCAAAAGCTAAATTAAAGAAAGAAAATTTAAATGAAGATGATATTTTTTCTCGATTAAAAATTGCATCTGAAACAAATAAAAAAAATACTGGTATTGAGACCTCTTATCATGCTGAAGAAGGTGATATTTTTACAACCATTTCAGAATATGCAAAAGATGCAGGAGCCAGTTTGATTGTACTTGGAACCCATGGTGTACATGGCATGCAACATATCGTTGGGGCAAACTCCATGAAAGTAATTGCAAGTTGTAAAATGCCGGTTATCGTTGTTCAGAAAAAGAATATTGATGAAGATGGTTACAAAAAAATAATTGTAACTATTGACTACAATAAGTTGGGAAAAAACAAAATATATCATGCAGCATCAGTTGCCAAATATTTTAATGCAGAAGTGCACTTATACGAAGAGAAAAGTTCTGATGAATTTTTGCAAAAGCAAATTAAACTCAATGCGTTTCATGCCTCAACAGTAATGAAAGAAAATAATATTGTGTTTAAAGAAGTGCTTGAAGATGGAAGCAGCAGTTTTGAAAAAAATCTTATCAGATATGCTTCTTCAATAAATGCTGATTTAATTGTTATTTCTACCCATCAGGATGAAAATAGCATTATGGAATTATTCTTTAGAAGTATAGAAGTTAATATTATTAATAATGATGCAATGATTGCTGTAATGAGTGTGAATCCAATTGAGAATACTGCACACTTGTCAGCTCCAACTATTTAAAAAATAATTTTTATAAAAAAGCCGGTAAATTACCGGCTTTTTTATGCTCAAAATTATTGCACGAGTATTTTCATACCTCTGCGAATACCATTTTTATATACCGAAAGTAAATAGCTGCCTTTGGCAAGTGATGACACATCAACAGGGACTATATCAGCATCTGTTTCTAATACCTGATATTTTACAATTTCACCGCTTAACGTTGTTAAAACACATAACCCCTGAAAAGATGGAGGAATCGTAAATTCTATATAAAATAAACCATTTGTCGGATTAGGGAAAACATGAATCTCATCAGATAATTTATAATTATTGGTAAACATCACTCCTACTGACGCAAATGCTTCTGAGGTGCACCCATTGGCATCAGTAATTAATACAGTATAATTTCCAGGTGTTTGTTGACTCAAAACAGAATCCGTCTGACCACCATTCCATTGAAAAGTGTATGGACCAAAACCACCCAATGGTAATGCTGTAAGAACAGCATCATTCATATTCTGACTGCTTGCATTGGTAACATTAATTTCAGATTGGAAACGATCAGTTCTAAATGTTTCGAAATAAAATTTGGTATTCAATAATGCAAATAATGCACAGTCCTGGTGATTTGCCGTCAGGTTTGCACTTATAGCTTCAACCTGTGTTGCACCATTGGCATGCATAGCATTTTTTGCTTCAATAGAATTGAGATAGGTAACCAAATGATCGGCTTCACAATAATACATTCGGGTAGGTGAAACCGGAGTCCAGTCATACACATCATTATCTTCTAATGCTTGTCTGAACACATTAGATGGATTATTATTAAAATCTGCCAATACCGATGGTAACAGAATAACATTAGGTGTATCAGGAATTACCGATTCTAACTGACCAATTGAAAAATTACCATTAAAATATCCCGGAACAATTACATCGTAAGGTGGCTTATAAATATCACTATAAGAAGGATACAATTGATAAACAGTATTGAAAGTATTGATAATAAATGGCAGATAACCCGGTGCTCCGTATGAGCTATCTTGTGAAATTACCTCAGCCTGAACACCCGATAACTGATATGCTCCTGATAAAGGTGCTGAGGCGGCAATATCAAACTCATTTGAAAAATGAGATTCGATAAGTTTATGCGCTGCCATCGTAACATGACCTCCTTGTGAATATCCGGTTAAAAATACCTGGCCATTCAATTCATAAGATAAAACCTGCATCAATTCGCGTGTAGCCCTGATCATATCAATTACACATGTTGCTTCTGAATGTGCGTGATGGTATGGGTGTATTCCGGGACTTGTTCCCAATCCAAGATAGTCAGGCATGGCAACAACCATTGCATCTGCAGCCATAGCAACACCGATTACATATTCTCCACCACCCATCGAAGGTGCCTGGTTTTTTTTCAAAATAGTACCATGATTATACACCATCAAAGGCGAATGACAAGTAACGCCAGCCGGAACAAATACCACACCAGAAGCCTGCGTAGGTAAGCTATCCCATCCTACTGTATTATAAGTTATCTTATAACTTTTTAAACCATTACTCATCGGAATCAATGCCGCCGGAACTCCCTCATTATTCAGGTAATCCACTGCTTCCTGGAGTGTAAATTGCTCATACAATTGATAGGTGTTTAAATACTGAGCATTTAGTGATATACAGACATAATTACATATCAGTAGAAGGATTAAAATTTTTTTCATAGTTGTTAATTGATTTTAAATATAGGGTTTTAACATAAACTTTAATTATTGTGGCCTGATTTTTAATCGAAATTTATTTATTGATTAATTATCTTTGGAAAAATCATTGAGTATGTGTAAAAAGTTTTTCATTCTATTTGTATTGTTAGTGTCTGTATCTGTACAAACCTATTCACAAGGAATTACCAATTATTCATACAAGTTTAAAATAAACGGACTGAAAGATACAGAATGCTATCTAGGCTTCCATTTTGGCGAAAAAAAATTCATCAGAGATACAGCCAGGGTAAATTCAAGAGGTGAAGTAGAATTTTCAAAAAAAAATGATACTATTCCCGGTGGTATTTATCTTTTTATTCTTCCCAATAAAAAATGGTTTGAGGTTGTAATCAGCGAGCCTTCATTTTATATTGAAACCGATACAATTGATTTTATTTCCAACAGCAAGGTAAAGGGTTCTTTAGAAAATCAGTTGTGGTTTGATTATTTAAAATATGTAAGCAATAAACAAAAATTAATTGATCCACTCAGAAAAGAAAAAGATTCTTTAGATAAAAGCAGCAAACGATTTAAAGAACTTGAAGATAAACTTGTAGCTATAAACAACGAAATCAACGATTACAGAAATAACATCATCAAGAATAACAAAGGAACTTTAGTTTCCTATTTATTTAATGCCATCAAGGATGTTGAGATACCGGAAGCACCAAAGTTACCGAACGGTGTCAAGGATTCAACGTTTCAATATCTGTATTATAAAGCTCATTATTTTGATCATTTTGACTTCTCTGATTCAAGAATTTTACGCACTCCGGTATTTGAACCGAAATTGATGTATTACATTGAAAAAATGATTCCACAAACACCGGATTCCATCATTGCCAACATCGAGCCACTGATTGAAAAGTCAAAAGCAAATAAAGAAATGTTCAAATATATGGTACATACCCTCACTTTTAATTATGAGCGATCTCAGGTAATGTGTATGGATGCAGTGTTTGTTCATCTGGTGGAGAAATATTACAATACAGGACTTGCCACTTGGACGGATCAGAAAACAAAAGATAAAATGAAAGAGAGAGCAGAAAAATTAAAACCTCTGCTTTGTAATAAAATAGCACCGAATGTGATTCTTCCGGATACAAATATGGTATGGTATAATCTTCATCAGCTGCCTACTGATTTTACCATTTTATATTTTTGGGATGCTACATGCGGACATTGTAAAAAGAATACACCCAAATTGAAAGAATTATATGAGAGTTATCTTAAGCCAAACAACATTCCAGTTTATGCGGTAGAAGGTGAATTGGAAACCGGCGAATGGAAAAAATATATGGTTGAAAATCAATTGCCCTGGATCAATGTTTCTGACAACCCGGAAATCAATAAAAATCCTGAAAAATATATCCATCTGACTGATTTGCCAAGTCTGAATTTCAGACATACTTATGATCTTTCTACTTATCCAGTAGTTTATGTGCTAGACAGAGAAAAAAGAATTATAGCAAAAAAAATAGGTGTAGAGCAAATTCAGGAATTTATAGAAAACTATAAGAAAATTAAATTGAAAAATAAATCCAATTGATTTGTTTCTCCGGTGAATAAAAAAGAAAGATACAATTCAGTATTGGCATGGTTTAGAGAGAATATGCCCACTGCTGAAACCGAATTGATATATGACAATCCATTTCAACTTATTGTAGCTGTAATACTATCTGCACAATGCACCGATAAACGGGTGAACTTGGTTACCCCAGCCTTGTTTAAAAGATTTCCTGATATTGCTTCACTTGCAATGGCTAATACAGAAGAGGTTTTCGAAATGATACGCAGTATAAGTTATCCGAACAATAAAGCCAAACACCTTATTGGAATGGCACAACGAATCAAAGAAAATTTTAAAGATGAAATACCTCAACAGGTTGAAGATCTTATCACCCTTCCCGGTGTCGGACGAAAAACAGCCAATGTAATTGCCAGTGTAATTTTCCAGCAACCTGCAATGGCTGTAGATACTCATGTATTCAGGGTTTCAAGACGAATTGGATTAGTGCCCTTAACTGCTAAAACTCCTTTGCAGGTTGAAAAAGTATTGATTAAAAATATTCCGGAAAAAGAAATACACATAGCACATCATTGGTTAATATTGCATGGCAGGTATGTCTGCACCGCAAGAAGTCCAAAATGCAGTGTATGTCAAATCGTTTCATATTGCGGATATAAAAATAAAACCATCGAATCATGAAAGAAGAAAATGTGATTAATCAAGTGATTATGGTGGGAGATAAAATACTTATTAAGCCCAAAACCCATCAGGACAAAACGAGTTCAGGATTATATCTTCCTCCCGGAGTAATTGAAAAAGAAAATGTGCAATCAGGATATGTAATCAAAGCCGGACCGGGATTCCCAATTCCGTTTGTTAAGGAAGAAGATGAGCCATGGAAGCAAACAAATGATGAGATAAAATATATTCCCTTGCAGATTAAAGAAGGTGACCTTGCACTGTATCTTCAAAAAAATGCACTGGAAGTTGAACTTGGCAACGAAAAGTATATGATTATTTCTCAATCATCTATATTAATGGTTATCCGGGATCAAGAATTATTCGGTTAATTCATAACCTTTAGGTTATTATATTGTTATACATAAAAAGAAAATCATGAGTCTATTACAAATTGGCGACAAAGCACCTGATTTCACAGCAAACGACCAACAAGGCAATGCTGTTACCTTATCAGGATTTAAAGGAAAAAAAGTAATCTTATATTTCTATCCAAAGGACGACACTCCAGGCTGCACTGCAGAAGCATGCAACCTCAGGGATAATTTTAATGATTTAAAAAAGAAAGGGTTTGTTATACTCGGAGTGAGTGCTGACAGTGAGAAATCTCATCAGAAATTCATTGCTAAATATGAATTGCCTTTTACATTAATTGCTGATACTGATAAAAATGTACATGAACTATATGGAACATGGCAGGAAAAAAGTATGTATGGCAGAAAGTATATGGGAACTGCCCGTTATACATTTATTATTGATGAAAAAGGTGTCATCGAAAATGTCATTACAAAGGTGGATACTAAAAATCACACTGAACAAATACTATCAGAAAAATAAATTTTATTTATCTGATATTCTGTATTTTAAATTTATTTGATATGTTTTTTTTGATAATTTTTTTGGCAATATCAAAAATGTAATCTTATATTTAAGCCAATCACAATTGACAAATTTTATGGCAAAAGAAGACGTAAAAGAAATGAGTAAAGAGGCCAAAGAAAAAATTCAGGCTCTTAAATTAACCATAGATAAAATTGAAAAAACCTATGGTAAAGGAACCATTATGCGCTTAGGCGATAATGCGATTGAATCTATCGATGTAATTCCTAGCGGATCAATTACATTAGATCTTGCCTTGGGCATTGGTGGATATCCTAAAGGAAGAATCATTGAAATATATGGACCTGAATCATCCGGTAAAACCACACTTACTCTTCATGCCATTGCAGAATGTCAGCGCAAAGGTGGAATTGCAGCATTTATTGATGCAGAGCATGCTTTTGACAGATTCTATGCTGAGAAATTAGGTGTTGATACTGAAAATTTATTGATTTCACAACCGGATAATGGTGAGCAGGCATTGGAAATCGCAGATAACCTTATACGCTCAGGAGCTATTGATATTATTATTATAGACTCTGTTGCAGCACTTGTACCTAAAGGTGAGCTGGAAGGAGAAATGGGTGATTCAAAAATGGGATTACAAGCAAGACTGATGAGTCAGGCGCTTAGAAAATTAACCGCCACTATTGGTAAAACCGGATGTTGCTGTGTTTTTATCAATCAGCTTAGGGATAAAATCGGAGTAGTTTATGGTAATCCTGAAACAACAACAGGTGGTAATGCATTGAAATTTTATTCAACTGTTCGTTTAGATATTAGAAGAGTTGGACAAATTAAAGATGGAGACAATATCACAGGAAACAGAATTAAAGTGAAAGTGGTAAAAAACAAACTGGCTCCACCGTTCAGAACATCTGAATTTGATATCATGTATGGTGAAGGTGTAAGCAAAAATGGTGAAATTGTGGACATGGGCGTAGAGATGGATATCATTAAAAAAAGCGGATCATGGTATAGTTACGGAGATTCAAAATTAGGACAAGGAAGAGATTCTGTAAAACAACTGTTACTGGATAATCCAGAGCTATGTGAAGAATTGGAAAATAAAATCAAAGCAGCAGTGGTTGAACGCAGTGCCGGATAGTAATACCACTAAAGTTTTTAAAAGTCCCGCAGCAATTGCTTCGGGACTTTTTTATTAATTTTGTAGTATGCTAACAAAAGAAATAAAAATCCCTTATATATATTTTTACCAATATATTGTTTTGATATTCATCGTATATATTTCGATTGTATCATGTCAGCATAAAAAAGAGAATACACCTCAGGAAGCCATAAAAGATTCTGTTGAATATAAAATTTCAGTACTTACTCAACAGTTGGAAAAAGATCCGGAAAATCCTGAACTACTCTATAAAAGAGCAAAACTTTATTATCAGAAGAAGACGCTGTATAAAGGAATGGAAGATATTATCAGGGCCATCAGTTTTGATTCCACACAATCCAAATATCACCTACAGCTTGCTGATTTTTATTATGCAGATAATAGAATTGATGATGCAAAAAAATCTATAGAAAAAGCGATTAAAATAGATCCGGAAGGAATTGACGCCAATATTAAAATGGGAGAATTACTATACTATCTTGGCGACTATGCAAAGATGTTTCCCTACCTGGATCTGGCTTTAAAGAAAGACCCATTTAATGCTCGTATTTATTTTGTAAAAGGAATGGCATTTAAAGAAATGGGCGATACCAATCTGGCACTTTCAAGTTTTGCCACTACAATAGAACAGGATCCTGACTACTTTGATGCTTATATGCAATTGGGAAACATCAACAGTGAAAAAAAGAATCCCATTGCCATCGACTATTATAATAATGCCATAAGAGTAAATCCCGGAATGATTGAAGCCCATTACGGTCTCGCCTATTTTTTACAGGAAAATGGCAAGCCGGATGATGCTATTCGAATCTATAATAACCTTTTAAATATTGATGCACAGAATGCCGCAACTCATCATAATATTGGATATATTTTTCTTTTCATGAAAAATGATCCACAGGCATCTATTCAATGGTTTGAAAAATCAGCAAAATATAATCCTAAAGCAGCAAACACATTTTATCATTTAGGTTACGCTTATGAAAAAACAGGTAACTTTAATAAAGCTAAAGAGAATTATAAAAAAGCCGATGAATTAATACCCGAAGGTTTTGATTTGGCTAAAAAAAGATTGAAACAACTACCATAAACTTTACTTCTACTTCATAAATAACAATTCCCTGTACTTAGGAAGTGGCCAGTCCTCATCATCAATAAGTAATTCTAATTTGTCAACATGATATCTTATTTTTTCAAAATAAGGGCGAACTTTCAGACAATAGACATCCGCCCTAAGTGATTCAACATCAATAGTATTTGCTCTCTTACGCTCTTCGGTCATTTCATTTACCAGTTGATGAATAATGCTGATATGTTCTGAAATTTCTTTAATTAAACCCTGAACGTAAGATGTATCAATGCTTACCTCTTTCAATCCCCTGTAATTACTAATTAACTGGTTTTGATATTTAATGGCCGTAGGGATAATATGATTTAATGACAAATCGCCAATTACTCTCGATTCTATCTGTACTTTAAGAATATATTCATCCAGCATCAAATTTGTTCTGGCATCCATTTCTATTTCAGAAAAAACATTATGCTTTACAAATAATGATTTAAATTTTTTATCGTTATACACGTTCAACGCTTCAGGAGTAGTTTTAAAATTATTCAACCCTCTTTTTTTAGCTTCGGCCAGCCATTCCTCACTATAGTTATCACCTTCAAACAATATATTCTTGCTCTTTTTAATATACTGTCTTAATATATTAACGATGGCTACTTCTTTCTTCTCTTCTTTCTGCATTTCTTTTTCCAGGTCAGCGATAAATTCGGTAAGGACTTCAGCAACCACTGTATTCAATACCGTCATCGGTACTGAGGATATTGCCGTTGAACCAACTGCGCGAAACTCAAACTTATTTCCTGTAAAAGCAAAAGGAGATGTACGATTACGATCTGTTTTATCAAGAATAATTTCAGGAACTTTACTTATTCCTAATTTCAGATATGGATTATCACCTTTATCGATTTTTACACTGGTATTCTTTTCCAGTTCTTCCAGCACTGATGTCAACTCCGTTCCCAGAAAAACTGAAACAATTGCCGGTGGAGCCTCATGCCCACCCAATCGCAAATCATTACTGGCCGAAGCAATGCTTGCCCTGAGAATATCTGCATAATCATGTACCGCTTTAATTGTACAAACCAAAAAGGTCAAAAACTGCAAATTCTCTTTGGGCTTACTGGTAGGCATCAACAGGTTTTTACCGGTATTCGTAGCCAATGCCCAGTTGTTATGCTTTCCGGAACCATTAATACCTTTAAATGGTTTCTCATGAAAAAGCACCTTGAACTGATGCTTATCTGCAATACGTTCCATGATATCCATCAACAATAAATTATGATCAACAGCGAGATTTACCTCTTCGTATTGTGGTGCTACTTCAAACTGGCCCGGTGCTACTTCATTATGCCTTGTTCTCACAGGAATACCCAGCCTTAGGGCTTCTGTTTCAAACTCTAACATAAAATTAGTGACCCTTCTTGGAATTGAACCAAAATAATGATCACTTAACTGCTGACCTCTTGAAGGAGAATGGCCAAACAATGTTCTTCCGCACATCACCAGATCCGGACGAGACAAGTACAATGCTTTATCCACCAAAAAATATTCCTGCTCGGCACCCAAAGAAACTGTTACATGCTGCACATCCTTATCAAACAACTGACATACCTGCGTAGCTGCTTTGTCAATAGCGTGTATCGCCTTTAAAAGAGGAGCTTTATTATCTAATGCTTCTCCGGTATAAGAAACAAAAACAGTTGGAATACATAATGTTTTTGCATCTGCAATTTCATAAATAAAAGATGGTGAAGAAGGATCCCAGGCAGTATATCCCCTGGCTTCAAAAGTAGATCGAATACCTCCATGTGGAAAAGATGATGCATCAGGTTCCTGTTGAACCAATGCTGAACCTTTAAACCGCTCTATCGCCTTGCCGTTTCTTAACTCAAAAAAAGAATCATGTTTTTCTGCAGTTGTGCCGCGTAACGGATGAAACCAATGTGTAAAATGAGTAACACCTTTAGCCATTGCCCACGATTTCATTGCAGTAGCCACTGCATCTGCAGTATCATGATCAATCCTCTCCCCTTTTTCAATACAATTCACAAGTCTTTCAAATACATCGCTGGATAGATGCGAGCGCATTTCTTCAATTCCAAAAACATTTTCTCCAAAATAGTTGGATATATTTCCAACAGGACGCTTATAAATCGAGTATTCTCTTTTAGAAATTTCGGATATGGCCTGAAATCTGTGTTTAGACATTTTTTATTATTTTAGGTATAAATTTAACCCCAAAATTACATATTTTATTCATTTTTCATAAAAACACCTCCGTTTTTAGACCTATTTTTTCAAAATATATTAATAAACCAATGTACTTATGCATAAAAAAAGCGGCCTTAGCCGCTTTTAAATTTTCCTTCAATCCTTTTAATTGTTAATGAAATACATGTCTTGTATTTTTTTAAACTTTATTACTTGCAAGGCTGCAGCATATCCTAAAATAAAATGAGTAGGATAAGTAAACCTTGATGAATGATTGCCGGATGATTTTTTGTTTGGAGTAGAGTTTATTTTCATTCGCAAATTTTTTATCAATAACGAATAAAAAACAAACTTCGTATATCAATCTCAAAAAATCTAATCTACAAACTGATATTCAATATCTTTCATCATCTTTCGAAGATTAATCAAAGCATATCTCATTCTACCCAACGCAGTATTTATACTCACATTTGTCTGATCAGCGATTTCCTGAAAACTTAAATCAGCATAATGTCTCATATATAATACCTCTTTTTGTTCTTTTGGAAGTCGTTCAATCAATACCTGAATTCTCTTTTCCAGTTGAGATTTCATCAGCTTATCTTCTGCATTGGTATCGGTTAGCTTAATTACGGAAAAAATATCGAAATCTTCTTTTTTAGTTTCAAAACGCGGCATTCGTTTTTCTTTTCTAAAGTGATCTATAATCAGGTTATGTGCTATGCGCATTACCCAAGGTAAAAATTTACCTTCTTCGTTATACTTGCCAGATTTAAGCGTGTTTACTACTTTAATAAATGTATCCTGAAACAGGTCTTCAGCAAGTTCATGATCTTTCACCATGTTAACAATAAATGACTTTACCTTTGTACGATGTCTTTTTAGTAAAACATCAAAACATGCATGTTCACCATTAACATAGTTAACAACAAGCTCATGATCAGAAAACAACATTAAATTACGCATACGCTTAAGTTTTAAAGGTTAATAACTATGAAAAAACGCGTATGTGTATATTCGATAAGTGTATATTTTAATTATAATTCTTTAAACGTGATACAAAAATAAAAGTTACAATTGATTTAAAAAATATTTATCGAATTCATTTCATCCTTATTAAACTCAAGTAAAAATGGTATTTATCATTCATAAACTTTTTATAAAATTGTATCATGTTAAAGGATGAGGAGAAGGAAATTGATTCCATGATAAAATTGCTGGATGATAAAGATCAGGAAGTTATTCAACTTATTACTGATCGTCTCATTTTAATTGGTAAGGCTGCCATTCCTAAACTAGAAGAAGCATGGGAACATTCAGTAGATACTGATTTTCAAAACAAAATTGAATCGATTATTCATTCGATTCAGTTTGAGACTATCATTACTGATCTGAAAAAATGGAAAAAAGATCAGTCCATTGATTTATTTGAAGGTGCCATGATATTGGCGAGATATCAGTATCCTGATATCGATGATAAGTTATATAAAAAAATCATCAATAAAATCATCAAAGATTGTGAGGTTGAAATCCATCAGGAGCAAACAATCATGCAGAAGGTAAAAGTGATTAATCATATTCTTTTCGATGTGTATGGCATCGTCGGAAATAAGAAACATTTTCTTTCAACAGATAGTAATTTTTTAAATAAAGTACTTGAAACTAAAAACGGAAATCCTTTACTAATATCTGTCATTTATGTTATTGTGGCTAATGCTTTAAACATCCCTATTTATGGGGTAAATCTACCTGAACACTTTATTCTAGCTTATGCTGATTTGCCTAAAGAAGTTCACTTTTATTTAAATCCATTTGCCAAAGGAAGTATATTCAGCAAAAGAGAAATTGATGCCTTTTTAACACAACTTCAGATTGAAAAAAAAGAAGAATATTACTTACCTTGTTCCAATAATCAAATCATTATAAGAATGATCAATAATATGATGATTGCTTATAAAGCAAAAGGATTACAATATAAACTGGATGAGTTGAATTTATTAAAAAACATTATTTACAACGAATGAAAAAACATCTCTGTGCATTATTCTTAATATTTATATTTTTAAATCATTGTTTTGGGCAGAGCCCTGCTGATTGTGACTATGCAATAAAAATATGCGATACTATATACACGGCAGCATCACTGAATGATGATCCCAATAATATTCCCAATGAAATCAATCCATCATTTAGTTGTCTCGGTCAGGGAGAATCAAGTGGCAGATGGTATAAATTTAAGTCAACGGGTAGTGGCGTATTAAACTTCACTATTGTTCCGACTGATACAACTTATGATCTGGACTGGAGCTTGTTTAATATGAATAACAGGAGCTGTAGTGATATATGGAGTGATCCGGCAATGGAAATTGCCTGTAATTTTTATGGTGTAAATAACAATAATGGCTCAACAGGTGCGAATGGTATTAATGGAGGACAAAATACACCTGTTATTAATGTTGACACCTCAACACAGTTTTACTTATATATTTCAACATCTCAACTTGGGCCTGTGGATACATTAGGCTATCAGATAGATTTTACCGCATCTACCATTGAATTTATGGATTGTGAGAATATGAATATAAATTCAGTAAATACTGATGAAAAAATTAAGTTGTATCCTATTCCTGCAACTGATGTGCTGTATTACTCTTCAATTGATCCATTTCAATCTATATTGATAAGCGATGTTCAGGGGAAAAATTATGTAACAAAATTAAACAGTGGAAACATAGACATTTCGTTTCTACCATCTGGAGTTTATTTTGTTCAATTTAATTCTACAGATGGAAGTAGAATTAAAAAGTTTATAAAGCAGTAATTTTAAGGGGCAATAAATCTCTCTTTAATGGCACAAATCACAAGATCTACATTGTTTTTTGCATTAAACTTTTTCATCAAATTTTTTCTGTGAGTAGCCACAGTATGAGAACTGATGAAAATTTTATCCCCAATTTCATTATTTGTCAATCCCTGAGAGATTAATTCAAGTATTTCCATTTCCCTGGAAGATAGTTTTAATGCAGGGTGATTATGCAAAATTGTTTCATAACCTTTACAGCTATTATCTTCATTCTTTTTATTAAGATTAATTACATTACTGCAAAAGAAATTTTTTCCTGAAATTATTGAATTTACTGCATCTAAAATTTCCTGATGATCACATTGTTTAAGTATATATCCATGTACACCCAACCTTAGTATGGTTACTATATCATCTGTATTTTCATTTGTATCTAACACGAGAACTTTCACATTAGGTCGAGTTGTTAAGATACTTTCAATACTTTCTACGGCAGAAACACCATGAATATTTAGACCTATAACAACAACATCAGGGTTAGAATTATCAATTAATTTGTTCAACTCCGTATAATCTTCTGTTTCAGCAACTACTTTATATTTTTTCTTATCAGAAAAGATAAATCTCAATCCCTGTCGAATTAAATAATGTGGATCTGCAATCAATATTTTAATCTTTTCACTCATATAAAAGCTGTCTAATTTAGAACTATTCTAAATTAAAAGCAAAGAAACAAAACAAAGTATTAATGATACAATACCCGAAAAAGGGTATATTATTTTTGCAGAAAAAAAAATGAAAAACAAAATTGCAATCATAACAGGTGGTGCCACAGGTATTGGTAAAGCCACAGCATTAGAATTTGCTTATCACGGGGTTCATGTTGTATTGGCTGATATTAATGAAGAAGAAGCATCAAAAACATGTCAGCAGATAAAAAATCTGGGAGTAAAAACCTTGTATATTCATTGTCATGTTGAAAAACCGGAAGATCACAAGATTGTAGTAGAAAAAACAATGGAAACCTTTGGGGCTATTCACTATGCATTTAATAATGCGGGTATTGGAGGACAGCCGGGAAATATCCATGAACAAACCATTGAAAACTGGAATCATGTAATTGATGTAAATCTAAATGGTATTTTTTACGGTATGCATTATCAGGTTCCGGCCATTTTATCATCAGGAGGAGGAGCCATCGTCAACTGCTCATCTATTCTTGGGCATGTAGGTTTTGGGGGCTCAGCTGCTTACGTTGCATCAAAACATGGTGTACTTGGATTAACCAAAGCTGCAGCGCTAGAATATGCAACACAGGGTATCAGGGTAAATGCGATATGTCCTGGTTTTATTGTTACACCTTTATTGGAGAAATCAGGAATAACGTCAAGTGAAGAGACACGTAAATTTTTTGAAGCCAAACATGCATTAAACAGGTTAGGAAGTCCTGAAGAAATTGCAACCTGCGTTCGTTTTCTTTGCAGTGATGAAGCATCCTTTGTAACCGGTCATGCATTTGTTGCTGACGGTGGTTACATTATCCAATAGATTTTAAATCCTTAATTGTTTGCTGAGGATTGGAAGAAGAAAAAACAAAATTTCCGGCAACTAAAGCATCAGCTCCAGCATTTATCAATCTGGATGCATTGTCTAAGGTTACTCCACCATCTATTTCAATGAGTGTTGGTGCATTTTTAGAAATAATCAGATTTTTAAGATTTTCTACTTTAGCATAAGTATTTTCAATAAACTTCTGCCCTCCAAATCCTGGGTTCACAGACATTACAATAACTAAATCAAGATCCTGAATTATGTCCTGAAGCTGATTAACAGCACTGTGCGGGTTAACAGCAACTCCGGCTTTCATGCCCAACGATTTAATATTCTGAATGGTGCGGTGCAAGTGTGTGCAAGCTTCTATGTGAACACTTAACTGCCAAGCTCCGTGATCTTTAAATGCACTTACATATCGATCAGGATCAACAATCATCAGGTGTACATCCAATGGTTTTTTGGCTGATTTTTGTATTGATTTTAATACAGGAAAGCCAAACGAAATATTTGGAACAAATACCCCATCCATGATGTCAATATGAAACCAGTCTGCCACACTTTCATTGATCATTTGACAATCTCTGTGTAAATGGCCAAAATCTGCTGATAAAATAGATGGAGCAATAATCGGTTTCATAGCTAAATGATTTACTGCAAAGTAAAGAATAAATCACCATTACAGAAAAAGAAAAGATTAACCCAAATAAGTCTTAAGGTTTTTGGTATGAAGATTGGCCTTAAGTCTTCTAAGTGCTTTTTCTTTAATTTGCCTTACACGTTCTCTAGATAAATCATACCTAAATCCAATTTCATCAAGCGATAATGCAGGTTCACCTGTAAGGCCAAAAAACAAACTTACTACTTCAGCTTCTCTAGGCAATAAAAAAGAAAGTGTTCGCTGAATTTCCTGATGCAGCGATTCCTTTAATAATTTTTGATCTGGAGAAGGAAGCTCTTTATTTTCCATTACATCATATAAGGTTCCTCCATCTTCGTCAGACAAAGGAGCATCCATAGATAAATAACGATGAGAACTCTGATACAATTCGAATATTTCATTTTCTTGTAACTGGAGGGTTTCTGCAATCTCTTCAGCAGTTGGTTCTCTTTCATATTTCTGTTCTAATTCAGAAAATGCTCTGTTAATTTTAGTGATATTACCTATCTTATTGAGCGGCAATCTAATAATTCTTGCTTGTTCAGCTAATGCTTGAAGTATAGATTGACGAATCCACCATACCGCATAAGAAATAAATTTAAAACCTCTGGTATAATCAAAACGTTTTGCAGCTTTTACTAATCCTAAATTACCTTCATTAATTAAGTCAGGTAATGTAAGGCCTTGATTTTGATATTGTTTTGCTACTGAAACTACGAATCTTAAATTGGCATAAACTAACTTTTCAAGTGCTTTTTCATCGCCATCCTGAATTCTTTTAGCTAACACAACTTCTTCGTCAGCGGTAATCATTTTCAATTTACTGATCTCATTCAGATACTTATCTAATGATTCTGAATCTCTTTTAGTAACAAGTTTTGCAATTTTTAATTGACGCATATATTTATAATTAGGGATTAAGTATATAAATACGCCGGAACAAAAAAAAAGTTGCATGATATACATGCAACTTTCAATATTTCTTAATAAAATCGAATTATTACTATCCTTCTTTAGGTATTAATGCCTTACGGGATAATCTCAATTTGTTTGTTTTAGGATCTACCTCTAACAGCTTTACTTGAATTGTATCTCCTTCTTTTAAATATTTAGCAATATCATCAATGCGCTTCCAGTCATATTCTGAAACATGTAATAAACCTTCTTTCTTTGGCAATATTTCAACGAAAGCTCCAAATGCTGTCAATTTTTTTACTGTTCCTTCATAAACTTTTCCAATTTCAGGAACTGCAGTAATTAATTTTATGCGATTCACTGCTTTATCCAGCATTTCTTTATTCGCACCCGCAACTTCTACAATACCTATATTACCTTTTTCTTCAATTGTAATAACGGTATCCGTTTCACGCTGTAACTCCTGAATATGTTTTCCACCTGGACCAATCACTGCACCAATAAACTCATTTGGTATCTCAATAGATACTATGCGAGGAACAAAAGGCTTAAGATCTGGTCGGGGTTGAGGTAAAGCTTCATTTAATTTCTGAAGAATATGCAATCTTCCATTTTTGGCTTGTTCAAGGGCTTGTTTTAAAATATCGTAGGATAATCCATCTACTTTTAAATCCATCTGACAGGCAGTAATACCCTTAGAAGTTCCGCAAACTTTAAAATCCATATCTCCCAAGTGGTCTTCATCTCCAAGAATATCAGAAAGTACTGCATATTTTCCGGTAGTAGTATCAGCAATTAATCCCATAGCAATTCCGCTGACATGCTCTTTGATTTGTATTCCGGCATCCATAAGGGCAAGTGAACCAGCACAAACGGTAGCCATCGATGAAGAACCATTTGATTCAAGAATATCAGAAACTACGCGAATCGAATAAGGATAATCCGATGGTAATACTTTCTTTAAAGCACGCAAGGCCAAATTACCATGCCCCACTTCTCTTCTTCCCGTACCTCTCATCATTTTAACTTCGCCGGTTGAGAAAGGAGGGAAATTATAGTGTAATAAAAATCTGCTTTTACCTTCAAATACAGCACCATCAATGATTTGTTCATCCATCTTAGTTCCCAGAGTAACTGTTGTTAATGATTGAGTTTCACCACGGGTAAATACTGATGAACCATGTGTAGATGGTAAATAATTGGTTTCACACCAAATTGGACGAATCTCTTCGAGTCCTCGACCATCAAGTCTTACACGCTCATTCAGCACGCAATCGCGCATGGCCTTTTTTTCCACATCATGATAATACTTTCCTATAAGAAATGCATTTTCTTCAGCTACTTCAGGAGTAAGGGTTGCTATAAACTCTTGCTTAACTGCTTTAAATTTTTCCTGTCTTATTTTTTTATTAGGATTCCCTTCTTTAGAAATAGCATAACATTTATCGTATGAAAAATTAAAAATTGCTTTTTTCAACTCTTCATTATTCTTTTCATGGCAATATTCACGTCTTCCTTTTTTCACCATTTCTGTTAACTCCTTCTGTGCTCTGCATTGTATTTTAATATGCTCATGAGCAAACATCATGGCATTAATCATATCTTCTTCTGAAATCTCTTTCATTTCTCCTTCCACCATATTAATATCATGTTCAGAAGCAGCGACCATTATATCAATATCAGATTTTTCAATCTGTTCAAGCGTAGGATTTACAATGAATTTACCATCCACCCTACCAACACGAACCTCAGAAATAGGTCCATTAAAAGGAATATCAGAAACTGCAAGCGCTGAAGAGGCTGCAAGAGCAGCTAATGCATCAGGCAATACATTTGAATCGAAAGAAATCAGGTTTACTAATACCTGAGTATCTGCATGAAAATCATCTGGAAACAAAGGTCTTAAAGCACGATCAATTAAGCGAGAAATTAAAACTTCGTAATCTGATAACTTTGCTTCTCTTCTAAAAAATCCACCTGGAAATTTTCCAGCAGATGCATATTTTTCCTGATAATCAACAGTTAAAGGCATGAAATCCACATTTTCTCCTGCATCTTGTTTGGCGCAAACCGTAGCTAATAACATGGTATCACCCATTCTAACTACAACTGATCCATCAGCTTGCTTAGCCAGTTTCCCTGTTTCAATGGTAATGGTACGACCATCACCAATATCAAATGTTTTTGTAATTACGTTCATTGACATATAATATTTTGTAATATTTTAAAATAAAAAAAGGCAATTTTGGATTGCCTTTAAGAGGGGATTATTTTCTTAACTTGAGCTTTTTAATAATTGACCTGTAACGCTCAATATCATTATTTTCCAAATAAGTTAGAAGTTTTTTTCTCTTCCCTACCAATCTAACTAATGACCTTTCAGTATTGAAATCCTTTTTATTTGATTTCAAATGTTCAGTCAAATGGTTTATTCTTAATGTAAACATTGCTACCTGACCTTCTGGAGATCCAGTATCTTTTTCACTTTTACCGTATTTCTTAAAAGTTTCTTTTTTAACTTCTGATGTTAAATACATTTCAACTATTTTTATTATTCAAGGTGGCAAATGTAAGTAATACATTTATTTTATACAAATCTTTACTTAAAAATCTAACAAAATGATCGTTTATTCAATTTTCAGATTTTTTTAAAAAAAATACTGAATTCAGAAACTTTCGAATATTTTTTTTGTTTACATTCGGCGAGCTAATTATTAAACAATTTATTCTTTCAAAATTTAGTGTAAATTTTATGGCAGAACAAGCAGAAATACTATTAGAAGGCAAGTCATACAAACTGCCTGTTGTAGTTGGGACAGAGAATGAAAAAGCAATTGATATCAACAATTTGCGTTCAGACACCGGATATATTACCCTTGATTCAGGGTATAAGAATACGGGGGCAACTGTTAGTGGAATAACTTTTCTTGATGGAGAAGAAGGAATCTTACGCTATCGTGGCTATCCGATTGAACAATTAGCAGAAAGATCAGATTTTATTGAGGTTGCTTACCTATTAATTAATGGGGAATTACCAACCAAGCAGCAACTTGATGAATTTTCTGAAAGCATAAAGCAGCATACATTAATACATGAGGATATGCGCCGTTTTTACAGTGCATTTCCAACATTTGCTCATCCGATGGGTGTTGTATCTTCTGTTACATGTGCATTATCGACATTTTATCCTGAATCTCTTAACCCACATCGTGGTGAAGAGAAAATCAATTTAACCATCACCCGATTGCTTGCTAAGTTTCCAACAATAGCAGCTTGGGCTTATAAAAATTCTATTGGTCATCCTGTTGTATATCCAAAAAATAAATTGGGTTATGTTGAAAATTTCCTAAATATGATGTTTTCAATGCCAACTGATGATTATGAAATTGATCCTGTGGTTGTAAATGCATTGGATAAATTATTGATTTTACATGCTGACCATGAGCAGAATTGTTCAACTTCAACAGTTCGTCTTGCTGGATCATCTCAGGCAAACTTATATTCTTCAATTGCTGCGGGAGTTACTGCTTTGTGGGGTCCGCTTCACGGAGGTGCCAACCAGGAAGTAATCGAAATGCTTGATCGCATCAAAGAAGACGGAGGATCATTGGATAAATGGGTAGCTAAAGCTAAAGATAAAAATGACCCATTCAGATTAATGGGATTTGGTCACAGGGTATATAAGAATTTTGATCCACGTGCGAAGATTATTAAAAAAGCATGTGATGATGTTTTAAATCGTTTGGGAATAAAAGATCCTGTATTGGAAATTGCTAAAAAGCTTGAAGAAGTGGCACTACATGATGATTATTTTGTAGAGAGAAAACTATATCCAAATGTTGATTTCTATTCAGGTATTATTTACAGAGCAATGGGCATTCCTAAAGATATGTTCACAGTATTGTTTGCTGTTGGTCGATTACCTGGCTGGATCGCACAGTGGAAAGAAATGACTGCAAATAAAGAACCTATCGGCAGACCACGTCAAATTTATGTTGGTCCTAATGTTCGCGATTATGTTAACATTGCTGATCGTTAATTAATTTATTTTATTTTTAACAGGCGGATGTAATGGTCCGCCTTTTTTATTTACACATTCATGAAAAAAGTATTAATCGCCAACAGGGGAGAAATTGCATTACGCATCATGCGATCATGCAAAGAAATGGGAATTGCAACCGTTGCTGTTTACTCAGAAGCAGACCGACATTCTCCACATGTAAAATATGCAGATGAGGCGGTATTAATTGGTCCTGCACCATCCAGTCAATCGTATTTAAAAGGCGAAAAAATAATTGAAGTAGCATTACAATTGGGAGTTGAAGGAATACATCCGGGATATGGATTTTTATCAGAAAATGCTGAATTCGCAAGAATGGTAAAGAAGGCCGGAATTAAATTTATTGGTCCTTCACCCGAAGCGATGGAAATCATGGGCAGCAAACTGGGTGCCAAAGCCGCCGTAAAAAAATATGATATACCATTGGTTCCCGGGACAGAAAAAGCAATTGCAACCTTAGAAGAAGCGTTGGAAGTAGGAAGAAAAATTGGATTCCCTATTTTGATCAAAGCTTCTGCCGGAGGAGGTGGAAAAGGAATGCGCGTAGTTGAAAAGGAAGATGAGTTTGAAGAAAATCTTAAGAGAGCTATCTCTGAAGCAGAATCAGCATTTGGTGATGGTTCAGTTTTTCTTGAAAAATATCTGCGAAGTTCAAAGCATATTGAAATACAGGTATTGTGTGATCAACATGGTAATTACTTACATTTATTTGAAAGAGAATGTTCTATTCAACGACGACATCAAAAAGTAATTGAAGAGGCGCCATCTTCTGTTTTGACGCATGAAGAGCGTATGGCTATGGGTGCGCATGCCGTGAATGTTGCAAGGGCTTGTCAATATGAAGGTGCAGGTACAGTTGAATTTATATATAGCGACGGGGAATATTATTTTCTAGAAATGAATACCCGATTACAGGTTGAGCATCCGGTTACAGAAATGATTACAGGTGTTGATTTAGTTAAAGAACAAATTAAAATTGCGAGAGGAGAAAAGATTTCATTTGAACAATCTGACTTAAGTATAAATGGTCATGCGATTGAAGTTCGTGTATATGCTGAAGATCCTGCCAATCAGTTTTTACCTGATATCGGAATTCTAAAAAAATATAAAACACCTCAGGGACCGGGAATACGAGTAGATGATGGATTTGAAGAAGGAATGCAGATTCCTATTTATTATGATCCGATGATTGCAAAACTTACTGTTCATTCATCCAACCGAAATGATGCCATTGCAAAAACCATTCGTGCTATTGATGAATATACTATTCTTGGCGTGGAAACAACTTTGGGGTTTTGTAAAATGGTATTATCACATACTGAATTTATCAATGGTGCATTCAATACACATTTTGTTCAGCAATATTTTGAACCTGGTATGTTGCAATCAAATCTCAATGAAGATGAGGAAAAAATTGCTGCAATAATAACTGCACAATTACAAAACGTAACGAAAACACAACCTGCATCCTCTCTTACTATTCAGGGAAATTCAGGTAACAACTGGAAAACAAAAAGAGGTTTTTAATTAGGAATATATAATTTCTTAATTGCAGGTATTGGTCCCTGGCAATATTCATTATGACAGGTTATACAAGCTGTTACCATCTGATTATATTGTAATTTCTGAGACACCCCATCCAGGTAAATAGAATCTAATACGGATAAATAATGTGATGAAAATCCCTGAAATACAATCGGATTATCAATCATACCCTCCGTTGGTTTAGCCTGATTCATATTTTTTAATTGAGCAGGATAAGTAGGAATCTCTGCACCATTTTCCAAAGCTGTTTTGGCTTGTTTGGAAAAATCGTGCATGGTTCGCATTAAAATTGCAAGTTCACTATCGCCGTTGGGATTTAATGAATTAGTATTGGAAGATGTTTCAACTTTTTCTTCCTGTTTTTCATTTTTACATGCGTTAAAGATGATGAATACTGATAAGAAAGTTAAGAGAAAAAATGATTTTTTCATTCGTCAATTCAATTTTGTACAAATATAGAAAAATGAAAATGGCGCTCAAATTTGAGCGCCATTTTCATTTACAAATACAATAAATTTTATTACTTGATTACATTCAGCTTCAACACTTCAGTTCCTGATTCAGTATTTATTTTTATAAAATAATAACCTGATTGTAACTGCATAGATGAAAGATTAATCTGTATTATTTCAGCAACATTTTGAATGTTGAAGATTGAAACCATTTTTCCTGATAAATCTAATACTTCAATTGAACCATTAATTACAGGTTTTATGAATTGAATATTAACAAAATCAGATGCAGGATTTGGATACATAGACAAAACATTTTTATTATCGACTGGCTCTGTTTGCAATGATGTATTACAAACCAAGTTATGCAAGAATGTTTTAACAACAGTTACTGTTGTATCCATGTAAGAAGTATTTGATTGATAAGGAACGTGATCTTGTCCCCAATAAATTTTAACATCATGGTTTAATCCAACATTGGCTGCTCTGTCATGCAATGGAATACTACCATAAACCAAAGCAATAGGCAAACCTAAAGGCATTGCAGTATCAGCATAGCAGGGAACTGTAGCATCCACATCTCCATGAACACTTACCAATGGCTGATTACCTGCCTCTAGCCATGAGGTATCACCAATTGCACCGCATAAATTAACTACTGCCTGAGGTATGCTAGAATATCCTGGGTTTCCACTAGCACCTTCCATAGAACCCAATGCTGCTGTATCAATTTTTGAAGGAACTTCTGATGGCTTGTCTAAATATGCTGTGTGAATTGATAAAACACCTCCAGCCGAACTACCACCAACAATAATGATATTAGGATTAATTCCGTATGGATTTCCTTGTTCGGCAACCGACTTTCTGAAGAAACGAATTGCAGCTTTTTGATCCTGAACTGCTCTGTAAATAATTTCAAGGAAAGTTTTTTCACGGTCTGAACTTAATAATACATTCAATGCACTTTCGAGTCTGTAATTCATAGAAGCTGTTACATATCCCATTTTAGCAAAGCGCTGACACAATTCAACTACAGCAGCATCATCAGTTTTTGAACCTCCGATAAAACTACCTCCGTGTGCCAAAAGAATTAATGGTCTGTTAGTATTATTGTCGCCCTGTGGCTGATATACATCCAGTAAAAGATTTACCTGATTGTTATCCACACTGATATTAGAACCATACTGAATATTAGAAGTTACAGTTACTCCAGTAAAAATTTCATCAAAATATCTTCCGTTAGAGCAATCTTGCTGAGCAAATACACTGCTAATACTTGCGTTGATAATTAAGGCGATTGTCAATGTGTAAAAAAGTGATTTCATAGGCGTTTTATTAATTATAGTATAAATCTATTAAAGTTTATTGATTTTACGATCAAGATAAAATAAATATCCTATCACCATAAAAAAAAGAATCATTACAACAGCAATAACCACCATTATTTTACCATCCTTTCTCCATCCGGTGGCCATTTCAATTTTATCGGATTGAATATAAATTAAATTGTTTCTATTTTCAACATTAAATTTTACGGTATTAATATACCATTCATCATCAGAAGCAAAAGATTTAATTTCAACTTGAAAATTATTTATCAATGAGGTGTCTTTTACCTTAATAATTCCGGGATTAATAATTTCAAAGCCTGAGTTTTTGAGATTTAATTTATCAACATCCGCTATTTGAAACTTCACAATTCCACCGTTTACTTTATTCAGATCTATCAGCGTATCTCCTAGTTCAAATATTGGGATTTCAATATTTCCTGAATTAACAGTTATTGAAGAATCCTGAATATTTGCGTGCAATACAGCATATACTAAGTTAAAAGCGATAGCAAAAAGGATAAACTTTTTCATACATTATTTCTTTAATAATTGCTTCTTTAAAATTTTAATTTGCAAAACAGAGATCCAAACTCCAACAATTGTCCATGCTATAATAGAAAGATAAAAAACGGGTCTCATTGTAGGAGCAAGATCATAGCTACCAAATCCGGGATTACCTCCTTTCCCTGGGTGTAATGAATCGTTAATTCGAGGCAATAACCCTATCAATACAAACATTAATGTAAAGGCAAAAATATTATAAACAGCAGATATGCGGGCTTTTTTCTTAGCGTCAATAATTGAATTTCTAAGTACAAAATATGCAAGATATGAAAGAATAGTTATGGCTGCACCGTTAAGTTGCGGATCATTTACCCATGGTGCGCCCCATGTAAAATTAGCCCAAACCATACCGGTAAAGATTCCAATAAAACCGAATAATAAACTTGTTTTGGCATACATCGATGAACGATGATCATAAATTTCTTTTTCACTGTTTAAATAAGCAATGGCATTCACCAGTGAAACTATAAATAAAATAAACATGCTGAACCACATCGTCACATGGAAATAAAGATTACGAATGGTTTCATGAAGAATGGTCTGCACAGAAACAGATCCAAGAAATGCCATAGGTATAGCAAATATCATGATGATTACAGGGATGATTTTCCAACTATTTTTCAATTTCATTGGATATATTTATTAGTCTTTCCAAAGGTATGGAAATAATATCAATGCCAATGCCATGATCACAATATCTAATCCAATAATAGAAAACAAATATTTTGAATAGTTTGTGAATGCGAGTTGATCAGCAATTCCTTTGGACGCTTTGATGATTGTGATTAATAGTGGGATCATTAAAGGAAACCCAAGAATAGCTGTAAGTCCAGCGGCATTTCCTGCTTTCGATGCAATTGCCGAAATCATGGTTAACAATGACGCAAGACCAATACTTGACATCATTAGTAACGTAAAAAAAGAAACGTAATCAATGATATAATTATCAAGCACTACGATATAAATTATAAAACTAAGCATTGATAGAAATATCAGTAACAAAACATTATACAATATTTTTGAAACAATAACAGCCAGGGGATCAGCAATAAGATAGTAATAATATTGTCTGCCCTGAGTTTCATGTTGAAATGATTTAGTAACAGCATGAATAGATGCAAACAATATGATGATCCAAAAAAGGGCATTCCAAACCGGAACATCCGGTAAAATTTTAAAAGACTGATAACAGATAAAAATGGTAGAAAAAACATACAATACCATACCACTAATGGCGTTTTTGTTTCGCAATTCCAATAGTATATCTTTTTTCAAAAGAGCTAAAACCTGTCTTACTATTCTCTCCATTCAACTTTATTATAAATAATACTTCTCTTTCCTTTTGGCAATTCATCCTCAGGATAACCCACATAAATTAAACCCATGCATTTGTCTTTATCATTAAGCGAGAGTATGTTTTTCAATTTAGGATCATTGATAAACTTAGGCGTTGACCAAAAAGTTCCAATTCCATAAGCGGTTGCCACTAGCATCATATTTTGAACAGCACATCCAACAGCTACTATTTCTTCCCATTCAGGTAATTTTTCAGACTCCTGACGTTTCATACATGCTGCAATTACATAACTTGACGAATTTGCTCTGTTGATGAATTGCTGATACTTTGATTCTAAAAATTGCTCTTCAGGGGTATTGTGTTTATATAAATCTGCAATCATTTTCATCAGTTGCTGCAATGACTCTCCATTAAAAACAACAAATCTCCAGGGTTCTGTCATTCCATGATTGGGTGCCCAAATTGCAGCATCTAGCATTTTTTCAATCTGTTCTTTATGAACTTTTCTTGATTTATATTTTTCCGGGAAAACAGTTCTTCTTTCCTTTATTAAATCAATGATTTCAGTGAGATTATATTTCATTGTGGATTTAAAATATTACAAATCTATTTATAATTCTAATTTTTTAAGAAGTAATTGGAAATTAAATTTTAATGTATAATTTAGATAAAATTTAATTCAATATTTATGAAAAAAATGTTTACTTCTATCGTGGCAATATTTGCAGTTGCTGTATTATTTACCTCATGTGATGCCGCATGTACTGAATGTACATATTCAGCAGTACCCGGAACATATAAAGTTTGTCCTAATGGAACTATTGAATATTGTTACTTAGGTACTTGTATAGATGATGAAACCTATACCGGTTCTCAGCAAGAGATGGTTGATGCATTAGAAACTGCAGGTTATAATTGTAATTAATTCTATTCATAATCTTACAAAGCCTCCATCAAAATGGGGGCTTTTTTTTTATTTTCACTATTATGAAACCAACGGGCTTAACATCTGATGAAGTAAGGAAAAAACAGGCCAAAGAGGGTTGGAATGAGCTACAAGAAACAGATAAAAAAAACATCTGGAAAATAATTATTGAAGTTATCCGAGAACCCATGTTTATTTTGTTGATAGCATGCGGTACACTATATATGATTATTGGAGATTACCTAGAAGGAATAATGATGCTTGCCATGATTATCATCATAATTGGGATAACTATTTTTCAGCATCGTAAAACAGAAAAAGCACTTGAAGCATTAAAAATGTTGGCATCTCCTCGGGCATTAGTTATCAGAAACGGAGAAGAAATAAGAATATCTGGCAGAGAAGTTGTGAGAGATGATATCATCATTCTTAACGAAGGCGACAGAATACCAGCCGATGCAACATTATTAGAAACTACTCATTTATTGGTTGATGAATCTATATTAACGGGAGAATCTTTACCTGTGAACAAGAACAGTCAAGGGCTCGATGTAAAAGATGATGAAGCAACTCACCTATATAGCGGAACATTGGTAGTTCAGGGGTCAGGAATCGCAAAAGTAAATACAATAGGTGCACAAACCAGATTTGGTAAAATAGGACTTTCATTATCCGGAATAGTTGATCAACAGACACGTTTGCAGCAAGAAATGAAAATATTTATCAGGACATTATCCATCATTGGTGTTATACTATGCATTACTGTTTTTTTACTTTATTATTTTACACGCGGACATTTCATCTCATCCTTACTTTATGGATTAGCTGCTGCAATGGCTATCCTACCTGAAGAATTTCCGGTAGTTTTTACTGTATTTCTAGCGCTTGGCGCATGGCGTTTATCAAAAAAAAATGTATTGACCAGAAAATCATCATCCATTGAAAATTTAGGGGCTGCTACTGTATTGTGTTCAGATAAAACAGGAACAATTACACAACAAAAAATGGTATTAACCAAACTTTATTCTGAAAATGGTTTTATTGATGAATCAGCATTTAGTTCGCAGCATGAATTATTCCATCGTGTTATCACAGCATCATTGTATGCTTCTCATCAACATCAACCAGACGCACTTGAACAAGCTATAATTGATGTATATCATAAAATAATTAGTCAATCACTGCCGGAGTTTAATGTTATAAAAGAGTTTGCTTTCAATCGAGAAAGTATGTCAATGACAAATATCATCACTATCAACTCTGATGAAAAAATCATGGCATATATCAAGGGAGCGCCTGAAGTAATTATTAAACGTTGTAAGTTAAATATCGAAGAAAAGAAAAAGTATATAGATGCTTTTGAAAATCTGGCACTGAATGGATATCGGGTTCTTGGTGTTGCTAAGAGTAAAATAAATACTCAAGTTATACCTGAAAATCCTAATTCACTGGAGTTTGAAATGTTAGGTTTAATCGCCCTCCATGATCCCATACGTCCAGAAGTTCCTGCGGCTATTCAAGAATGTTACGATGCGGGTATAAAAGTAATGATGATTACCGGCGATTATCCTACTACTGCTTTAAATATTGCTATTCAGGCAGGGTTTAAAGAAAATGCACAAGTAATTACTGGTGATGAATTAAAATTAATGAATGTTGACTCTTTGAAAAATAAAATAAAATCTGTTGACATATTTGCAAGGGTTTCACCCGATCAAAAATTAATGATTGTTCAAGCATTAAAAGCATCAGGAGAGATTGTGGCAATGACAGGCGACGGTGTTAACGACGCTCCGGCTTTAAAAGCAGCTGATATTGGGATTGCAATGGGGATGAAAGGAACAGATGTTGCTAGGGAGGCATCAGCCTTAGTTTTACTGGATGATAATTTTGCGTCTATTGTAAAAGCCATACGAATGGGAAGAAAAATATTTGATAATCTTCAAAAAGCAATGTCATATATTTTAGCCATTCATATTCCAATAATTGGTCTGTCTTTAATACCGGCTATTTTTACATCTCTGCCTGTATTAATGTTTCCTCTCATGATTATATTTATGGAATTAATTATTGATCCCATCTGTTCCATTGCTTTTGAATGGGAACAAGAGGAGAAAAATATCATGAAACGCCCTCCAAGATCAAATCAGGAAAAGTTTTTTGGATTTAAAAAAATTATCTCAAGTATTTCAGATGGAATGCTCTTACTTGCTATGATTATTTCTGTATATATTATTTCAATCAATGAAGGTCATAGCGATAAAGAAGTCAGGGCTATTGTTTTCAGTGCTTTGGTGATTGGAAATATTTTTCTAATTCTAACAAAACTTTCAAATACAAGAAGCTTTATATCTGTATTTAAAGAAAAAAATTATGCCTTATTTATTATCCTTAGCATTGCGATTGTATTGTTTATGGCAATCATCATCACTCCCGGACTCAACTTTTTATTTGGAATGCAGAATCCTGGTTTCAGTCATTATATCTATGCCATCTCAGGAGCTTTTTTGATATTGATTATATTAGAATTTATCAAGTGGCTGAAAAACAAAAAAGCAAAACAAATATGATTACTTTTCTATTTCTTTCGGAGGCATAGTACCAAATATCACGTCCCAAAAAGGTGAAGAAACACCAAAACCTTTGTTCTGAAAACGATAATGGTGAAGATTATGATGTCTCCAAATCGGCTTTAAAAAATCAAACGGAGGTTTAAACTTATGAATACTGTAGTGAATGGTGCTATAAGCAAGATATCCCAAAATTATTCCCGGTAAAAAAAGAAAAACAAAATTATTCATAATTAAATAGATAAACCCGAATAACAGTGCAACAATAACAAGATTAACAAGTGGGGGCTGATACAATTTATCACTATCTGTAGGATGATCGTGATGAATAATGTGGAGCATATAAATCATTTTTTTTCCTGACTCAGCTTTTGCTTCATAATGAAAGGCAAAACGATGCATCAAATACTCTACTAAGGTCCATGTAAAAAAACCAGCAATAAAAACCCACCATTGATTAGATAAATCAATCATTTCTCCTGTATGTCCGATATAAATAAAAAATCCGATCATAAACAAGTCTAATGGTATGATGATAGCGGGAGAAGTCCATACCAAAATGCCCAGTAATTTTCTTAATCTGTTTACATCAGACTGAATATTAGGAGATGCTTTCTGCATATTTTTTTTCGAATTTAGAAAATATAATTTATCAATGATTTACAATTCGGTATTTGCTAGCATTAATACCCTGAAAAACTCATCTTCTGTAGCTAAACTCACTGAAAGCCTTCCCTGTTTAACGAATTGCATTTCTTTTAAAATATCATCTTTTTTTATCGATTGCAGAGAGACCGGTTTTGATAACTTTTTAACCGGAGCTAAATCGACTGCCACCCAGGCTGTTTCTTCGGTTGTTGGATCCTGATATGATTCTTTGATTACTTTTGCCACACCTACAATTTCAAGTCCTTCATTGCTGTGATAAAACAAAACCAAATCATCCTTAGACATCGATTTAAGATTATTTCTCGCCGCATAGTTTCTTACACCATCCCAAAATGTTTTCTTATCATTTTCAAATTGTGTCCATGAATATTTAAATGGTTCAGATTTTACCAGCCAGTATTTCATATTAATGAAGTATTTTAAAAACTAGTTCTTTAAGCAGTCCGGATCTATCAGAAGAAGTATGATCTACTCCTTTAAATTTTAAATCAGTAATCAACAACTGGTGAATAATATCCTGCGATTTTTTAAAATGAAATTTTTTTGTTGCTTTAATAAATTCATTCAAATCAAAAACTTTGAAATAATTATACACATCCCCATCCCTTTTGATTTTTCCTTTACTAAATTCAATATGATAAATAAGAATCTTTACAAAAAAACTATGTAAAGCACCTATAATCATTGGTATTTCCTTCTGATTTGATGGCAGTGAAAAATAATTAATTATTTTATATGACCGTTCAATATTTTTATTAATCAATGCGGCCTGCAGTTCAAAAGCATTATACTCCTTGCTTGATCCAATATTACTTGAAATCTCCTCTGCCCTAACTTCGCTTCCCGGTGGAAGTGCAATGGTCATTTTTTCAATTTCATTATAAATCAGTGAAAGATTGTCTCCCATCAATTCATACAAAATAAAAGCAGCTTTTAAATCAATTTTTATTTTTCTTCTGTTAAACTGTTTTGCAATCCAGTCAATAATTTCATTTTCATTTAGTTTATCTGAAACAAAAACTTCAATATTTTTTGCAGAAAGAATATTTTTTAATGCTTTTTTTCTACTGTCAATTTTGCCATGTTTGTAGCAAATCACAAGAATGGTGCTGGCAACCGGTTTAAGTATATATGATTCGAGTAAATCCAAATCTTTGAATGACTGTGCTTCCTTAATAATGAGCAAACGTCTTTCAGCCATCATCGGATAACTTTTTGCTATTGAAATTATGCCTTCGGCGGTTGTATCTTTTCCATATACAATATTCAAGTTGAATTCTTTAAACTCTTCTTCAGATATTACATCGTTTTCAAAATGCTGAGTTAATAAATCAATATAATACGACTCAGTTCCAGATAAAATGTAAACTGGTTTATATCGCTTATTTAAAATATCCTGCTGAATTCGTCTAAATTCTTCCAAATGATTCATATTCAAAAATAATCCTTACTAATGAAAACAAGACATAGAGATTTCATTTTTTATTCACACATATTATCAAAGTTTACAGATAGTTTAGAAGTTGTTTAATAAATTTTTATTTTTGAATTATATGTAAAGCATTTATGAAGCAGCATTTACTTTGTTTACTTGTACTAATTACAATATCATTTCAGTTACATTCTCAAAATGTTGGTATTGGAACCAACACCCCTGATAGCAGTGCTATACTGCATCTTGAATCAACTGAAATGGGATTTCTGCCTCCTCGCATGAAACCAGAAGAAAGAGATGCCATTGCTAATCCTGCTGTAGGACTCACCATTTATAATATAGTTGACAGTACATTACAATATTGGAATGGTGAATGCTGGCTTGCCGTATTTCAAGAAAGTTGCAGTGATTGTTTATTTAATTTATCTGCAAGCAGTTTACAGGATACGATCGACAGAGTAATAGCAGATTCAGTAGTATTTCAGATGACAGTTAATCAAACTTCAGGAAATCCGCAATATATTCCATTTAGTGTGATCAGCGGATTGCCATCAGGTATGACGGTTGAGTTCTCAACAAATCCATTGAATGGAAGTGGAACTGTTGATGTAACTGTGCAGGTAACGGCATTTACGACAGCCGGAACATACCCCATTATCATACAGGTTATCTGCGGACAATATTCACAGAATCTGATTTATATTGTTACCGTTGAGCCATGTTATGTTGTAAACATTAATAACTCTTCAAACAATTATAACCTTGCCACACAATTGTATGCTCAATATCCCAATGCACCTACCAATCAACCTATTTGTGTGCAGGCAACAATTTTTAGTGGTGTAACATTGTCTAGCAACACTACCAATCAGCCGGCATTTTCAACCGGTAATTTACCGGCCGGATCTTTGGTTGCCATTATCAATAATGGTAATATAATCGGTAAGGGAGGTAATGGAGGAACTGCATACAGTCCAACAGCCAATACCACAGGTGCAGGATTTAACGGAGGAAATGCCATTGATCTTTCTGTAGATGCAAGCATTCAAAATAATTTCAACATATATGGTGGTGGCGGTGGTGGAAGTGCCATGGCATTTCAAATTAGCTGGACTCCTCCCCCACCTGCAAACTTTGTTACGTTAGGAATATTTATCGGCGGAGGAGGTGGTGGTGGTGCCGGAGGTGGTGCGGGAGGAAATTCACCTGCCAATGTCATCGGATTGGTTTATTATTCTCCGGGGGTAAGTGGAACTGCCGGTCAGTTTGGAGTTGGAGGTATTGGTGGTATTATCAACTTCCCCATCCCTGTAAATTTAGGACCCGTATCAATTTCTTTAAGTCCCGATGCTATTGGCGGTAGCGGCGGAGAATATGGATATCCCGGAACGCAAGGATATTTTGTATTGACAGTTAGTGCCAGTGTTATTATTAATATTCCATTCATCGGACCGGTTACAATTCCTGTTGTAAACAATGTTGCCATACCCACACCCGTACCCCCACCAGCTCCGGGAAGCGGTGGATTTGCAATTAAACGCAATGGTTTCACAACAAACATCCAGGATAATTTTTACAATACATCATTTTTAAAAGGTCAGGTTGGACAATAATATTTAATATGAAAAAATTCATTTTCACACTCATTTCATTTGTTCATTTATCACTCTTCGGTCAATTTGAAGGCGTTTTTACTATGAATACCATCAATAATGAAACGAATGAAAAAAGTAAAATCAGTTGGTATGCGGCGAAAACAGCACATCGCATGGATATTGAAACAACTACTGAATATGGTATGATGAACATGACATTGTTTTTTGTTCAACAAGGCAGTACAGTTAAAATAATTTCACAAGGGCAAACTATTGAACTCCCAGTAAGTTCGTTGCAACCCGTTTCTTCAGTAAAAGATTTTTTTATGGCACAACCAACAGGAAAATCTGAAAATATAGCAGGATATGATTGTAAAGAATATAAGTTAATTGCATCTAACGGAACTGTCATTTGCATGGTGGCTGAAAATATGAGGATATCAAATTTTCCTACTGCAGGAATCTTTCAAACACTTCAGATACAAGGAATCAATGGGTTACCATTAAAAATAAAAGTAGCAGACTTGAAAGGCAATCAGATTTATTCGCAGGAAATCACAAGTATTACAGAACAGAATATCAGTAACGATCTCTTTGATATCAGGTAATTTTTCAGAACGAAAATTCAAATCCACCGGTAATAAACATTGGTAAACCAACCTTAATTCCCTGAGGTCTGCGTGATACAATATATCTTTCGTTCGTGAAATTTTTCACACTTAATTTTAGCGTTGTATAATATTTTGGGAAGTTGTAATATACTGAACCATCAAGCAAGAAGTAATCAGAAAGCACTCCCGATCTTCCATCTGCAGAAGGAGATAAAGTATTTAAATAATCGGTGAATTGTTTTCCGATATAGTTACCAGTAATTCTCAATCCAAGGCCCCATGGCGACTCAAATGTAAATGCAGTGTTCAATGTAATTGTAGGAGCATAAGGTAGAATATTACCATTCACATTGATTGAATTGATAATTCTGTCTGATGTAAATCGGGCATCATTAAAAGTAAATGCAGCATCAAATAAAATTGAATATTTTTCAATTTCAAGTGCTTTTGCAAGATCAAATGTAAACCCGGCTTCTATCCCTATGTGTCTGCTTGCGCCGCTATTGATATAACCCGAACCAATTCCACCTGAAGATTGACTCACCGGAATCACCTGATTGCTAAAATCAAGATAGTATGCCGTGAGTTCTGCTGATAAATAATCTTTCATTTGTATGCGAACACCCACTTCGTAATTCCAACTATTTTCGGCATCAAGAGGATAAACTTCACCCGTATTTGAAATGGCATCTTTTATTCTTGGCGGAGCAAAACCACGATGCATTCCTGCAAAAAAATGAGCTATTTTTTTCCAATTACAATTAATTCCAATTCCCGGAATAATCTGACCAGTAAAACTGTGATTAAACAAATTGGTATCAGTATAATTTTGACGAATAATTGAGCGGTTAAACCAATACCATTCACCTCTCACACCAGCGGTTATATTCAAATTGGAAGTAATGAATAATTTATCCTGCACAAATGCTGAAAGACCATATCCGTTTCTAATTTCATCGTTTTGCATATCGCCTGACAAAGCTGAAGGCGTTGAACCTTTCAATAATTCTTCATCTGCTTTTTCAATAATCAATCGAAGCCCTGTTTCCATTTTATTGGTCATTGATTTTCCAAGTTGATGATGCATAGAAAAACGTTGATCAATTCCGGCTACAAAAAATCTGCGATCGCGATGTGTATTGGTGTTCAACATATACAATGCACCTGAAGGTATAGTGGTGTCTCCCCAAATATGATCAGAATTGTTAGTTGGAGTTAGCGTAAAATCCTGTCTTTGCCAATTCCGAGTAACAGTATATCCAAAGACAGTCGTATTCATTTTATATTTAGAATTGATATTCATATCCATTTTTACACTGGCCAATAGTCGCTGAACAAATAATCTGTCATCAGGAGCAAGTTGAGTATAATCATTGCCTGCAGCATCATACATGGGTTGGGTTAGTCCAACATAAGTAGAATTTGAATATTCATCATAATATCCAATCTTAGCAGTAATAGTGGCTTTAGGGCTTATTTTTACATATAATTTTGAAGTAACATCATTTAAGCGAAACCAAGTAGGCCCAATTGCATCACCTTGTTTTCTCAAATAAGAAACAGTAAATCCACCACTTTTGAAAGAAGTTCCGGCACTGATGAATCCGTTCATAAATAATCCCTGTCCACCCATAAAACGCACTTTTACACTTGGTTTTTCAGGTGGTGCTGCAGTTACATAATTTATAATCCCTCCAATGGTCTGAGGACCATATAATATTTGTCCGCTTCCCTTCAGCACTTCAACTGATTCCATACGGTCAATGACAGGTGTATAATACAATTCATTTTCACCGTAGGGATTAATGGAAACAGGAATACCATCTTCCAGCACAAGCACTCCCCTGCTTCTGTCAGGATCAAGACCTCTTATTCCAATATTTAATCTCAACCCCATTCCTTCTTCATCAGTTACTACAACACCAGGAACTCTTCTGAATACTTCATTACCATTCAAAGGAATAATTCTTGCAATATCTTTTGCAGAAATATGTTTTGCTGATCCGGGAAGATGTTCTATGATTCCTTTATTTTCTCCTATAATCGTTATGGTTTCGATCTCTTTTTTTATAATGGAATCATTCTGAGAATTTTGTTGAGAAGATAGATTAAATGTGACTGACAAGAATAAACATCCTAATATATATCGTTTCATCGCTTATTTTAATTTAGATTCATTCTATATAGCGCAAACGTATATCAAGTAAAATTTCAAAACAATACCACAAAAAAGGTATTTTGAAGAGTAATTAGAGTATGCCGTACATTAAACGACCAATGAGAAAATAAATAAACATTCCGGTTATATCGTTCATGGTGGTAATAAAAGGACCGGTTGCCAAAGCAGGATCAATTTTGAAACGATTTAAAGTGAGAGGGATGAATGTTCCAAGTATTGAGGCTACCACAATTACAGTTAGCATCGCAACACTTACTGTTATAGACAATTCAGATGGATTTCCAAACATCACATTATAAATCATGATGGCTAAGGAGCATATGAATCCATTGATCAGACCAACAGAAAGCTCTTTAAAAAATTTGAACCAGGCATCGCCTAAGCGTAAAGAATTATTGGCAAGTCCCTGTACAATAATCGCGCTTGACTGAACACCGGCATTTCCACCCATTGCCGCTATGAGGGGTATAAAATATGCCATTTCAGGGTGAATGCGAATCTCATTTTCATATACACCAATAACCTGAGAAACAACAACTCCACCAAGTAAACCAACCAATAGCCATGGAATTCTTGCACGCGTAATAAGCCATACACTATCATCAGATTCAACATTTCCGCTCAATCCGCTCATTAACTGATAGTCTTTCTCAGCCTCTTCCTGTATCACGTCAACTACATCATCAATGGTAATTCTACCTACCAATCTTCCAATTTCATCCACCACAGGCAACACCACCAAGTCATATTTTTTCATAATGGTAGCCACTTCTTCAGCCGACTGATTAACTTCAACCCGATGAATTTTATCCTGATACATATCCTCAATCCTTACTGTTTCAGGTTCGATCAATAATTTTTTCAGAGGTAAAATTCCCAGTAATACATCTTCATCATTTACAACATAAACTGTATATACATTTTCAACTTCGTGCGCCTGAAGTCTGATTTCATCAATCACTTTTTCTCTTGACCAGTTTACATTTACCTGAATCAATTCTTTTGCCATCAACCCACCAGCGGTATCTTCATCATACTTTAACAGGTCAACAATATCACTGGCAATTTCAATATCGTCAATTTCAGAAAGCACTTCCCGCTGTCTTTCTTGAGATAACTCACCAATGATATCAGCTGCATCGTCAGAATCCAGATTCTCAACAAAATTTTCTGCAATTTCTTTAGAGGTCAACTGATCGAGAAACTTTTCACGTACATCTTCGTCCAAAAAAGCTACCATTTCAGCCGCTTTCTCTTCATCAATCAGCGTATAGAGATATTTACTCTGGACGGGAGTAATTTCATGAAAAACTTCAGCTAAATCAACAGGATGTAAATCACCAATAAGCTCTAATATTTGAGCTTCATCACGTGCTTCGATAAGGACTTCAAGCCGCTCAATGAATTGAGTAGTGATAATGGTTTGCACTGTCGTTCGGGAATATCCATTATTTTAAATTTTCAATCGCATGGGTTAACTCTATATACTGCTCCAACGATAATTGTTCGGCACGTTGATTTAAATATGGTAAGTTTTCCCAATTTGGTGGCAAGTTTAGTGATTTTAAGGCATTTTTCAAAGTCTTTCTGCGCTGATTAAAGCCCGCTTTCACTATTTGTTTGAATAATTTTGTATTGTAATCAATCTCGTTATCCTTTCTAATCATTCTTATAACTCCTGACTGAACCTGAGGAGGCGGATCAAATACTGTAGGAGGTACTGTGAATAAATACTCCACATGATAATAGGCCTGAGTTAAAACACTGGTTATTCCATATACTTTACTTCCGGGTCGCGCAGCAAGTCTTTCAGCTACTTCTTTCTGAAACATACCCACACAAACAGGAATAATTGTATAATGATCAAGAATTTTAAAAACGATCTGGGAGGAAATATTATAAGGGAAATTACCAATCACACCGAAGGGTTCATGAAATAAATTATCTAAAGGCAATTTCAAAAAATCACCTTCAAGAAAATGATCCTTATCAACATTAAATTTCTCCTTTATTAGTTCGAACAGGGTTCTGTCAATTTCACTGATATATAAATTTATTTCTTTATGCTGAACAAGAAACTTAGTCAATACACCTTCACCGGGACCAATTTCAAGTACATTTTTAAGATTAGAATACTCAAAAAAACCATTGACGATTTTTAAAGCAATTTCATCATCTTTTAAAAAATGTTGGCCGAATCTTTTCTTATGCTGAAATGTCATGAATTTATATGCTTTTTGGGATAATCGAAATCGATGAGTTCTGCTATCTCTTCTCCCAATTTTTTCCAGTCAGAAATACTGAGTATTACAACACCACATGTCGGAACATTATCAGTTCTCAGGGTAGAATATTCATTTACAAATTCAGTAATTGCAGGATTATGCGTTAAGAGCATGATACAATTTTTGTTTCCCGCATATTTTTGAATTACTTCAACAATAATATCCGGTGAAACATGATACAAATCCATATCTGTAATCATTTCAATATTGTGATCGTTAAATTCAGAAACAAAATATTCTGCAGTAGATAGTGTTCTTATTGAAGGTGATGAAAGAATTTGTTGCGGAAAAATATTTTTACTTTTCAGTCTGCCAGCCATTAAAGGCGCATCAGATTTTCCGCGATCATTCAGCGGTCTGTCAAAATCATCAAGAAATGGATTACTCCAGTCTGATTTTGCATGTCTCACTAAAATCAATGTTTTCATGCTTCAAATGTAATCAATGTGTATGACTTGACGCAGTAATTACTACTTAAAAGTAATATTCATTGAAACATGAAATACAATGTCAAAAGTTTTCAACATCAGTAAATTCGGCAATAGGAGATTGTTAATTTTGAAACGTAAAATTTTTATATGTCAGACATCAAGGAATTAACACGTATTTCTCATCAGGTAAGAAGAGATATTGTCCGCATGGTACATGCTGTTCAGTCAGGTCACCCGGGCGGTTCGCTGGGCTGTACTGATTTTATGGTGGCATTGTATTTCAATATCATGAAAACAAATGCAGAAAAATTCGATATGGATGGAAAAGGTGAAGATCTATTTTTTCTCTCCAACGGACATATTTCTCCTCTATGGTATAGTGTTCTGGCAAGAAGAGGATATTTCCCGCTGCATGAATTGAATACTTTCAGAAAGTTAAACTCAATGTTACAAGGTCATCCGGCCACTGCAGAACATACACCGGGAGTTAGAATTGCATCTGGTTCACTCGGACAAGGTTTATCAGTTGCTTGTGGAGCTGCACTTTCTAAAAAGTTAAACAACGACCCTAATTTGATTTATATTCTAATGGGTGATGGAGAAATTCAGGAAGGTCAGGTTTGGGAAGCCGCTATGTTTGCTGCACATAAAAAAATTGATAATCTCATCGCTACCATAGATGTTAATGGGCAACAAATTGACGGAAGTACGGCGCAGGTAATGTCACTCGGCGATTTAGAAGGCAAGTGGAAATCATTTGGTTGGGAGGTTTTATCAATGAACGGAAATGATATTAATAATGTAGTACAATGTCTTGAAAATGCAAAAGCAAATACAAGAAAAGGAAAACCAGTCGTTATTTTAATGAAAACTGAAATGGGTTTTGGAGTCGATTTCATGATGGGAAGTCATAAATGGCATGGAGTAGCTCCAAATGATGATCAGTTAAATCAGGCATTATCACAATTGGATGAAACACTTGGCGATTATTAAAATACATATTTTGAACAAAAAAATTATTTACATTATTTTACTGATTGGCCTTCTTTCTATTGGTCATATTGGTTTCGCACAACATAGTCAAACAACCAGAATTTTATTTGTGTTTGATGCATCTCAAAGCATGCTTGGGCGTTGGCATTCAAATACAAAAATGGATGTTGCGGTGAGATTAATGAATGAACTGGTAGATAGTTTAAAAAAAGAAACCTCTGTTGATTTGGCTATTCGAATATACGGACATCAAAGTTTCTTTCCTCCTCAAGATTGTAATGATACAAAACTTGAAATTCCGTTTGCAAAAAACAATCATGATAAAATTAAAAATCTTCTCAAGACCATTCAACCAAGAGGAACAACCCCTATAGCCAAATCACTCGAAGCCACTAAAAATGATTTTCCACCATGTAACAACTGTAGAAACATTGTAATTTTAATTACAGATGGAAGAGAAGAATGTGGCGGTGATCCATGTGCGATATCTAATGCATTACAGCGAAATGGAGTAATTTTAAAACCATTCATTATCGGTATCGGTTTGGGCGATGATATAAAGACCTCATTGAAATGTGTTGGAAGTTATTATGATGCGTCAACTGAAGAATCATTCAGAGATGTATTGAAAATTGTAATTTCTCAGGCATTATATCCCACCACAGCACAAATTAATATTTTAGACAGTTATAAGAAACCAACAGAAACGAATATTCCATTTACATTGTACGACAGCAAGTCTGGTAGAATCGTGTATAATTTTGTACATACTCTAAACCACAAAGACAATCCTGACACGCTTAATCTTGATAATTTTATTACCTACAAATTAAAAGTACACACCATTCCTCCAGTTGAAAAAGATGATATAACAATCACTCCGGGAAGACATAACGTAATTGCTGTTGATGCGCCTCAGGGTAGTTTACTTGTTAAGATTAATGGGAGAAATCAGTATGGAACTTTAAAGTGTATAGTTCGCAAATCAAATGAAATGCAAACGCTCAACATTCAGGATGCAGGACGACCTATCAGGTATCTGACCGGAAAATATGACTTAGAAATTCTTACTCTTCCCCGAATTTCAATAAAAAATGTTAGCATTGATCAGAGTACGGTTACTAATATTGATATTGAAGAGGCCGGTCTTGTTAATTTCCAAGCAGGATATGCGGGGTACGGAAGCGTATTTCAAATAAAAAATAAAAATCTTGAATTTGTGTGTAACATTGATGAAAGCAGCACACACCAATCACTTGTATTACAACCAGGAGAATATAAAATTATCTTCAGGTATAAATTTATTAAAGAAACCATTTTATCTAAAGAAAGAACATTTAAGGTTAACCCAGGCGAATCGCAAACAGTGAACTTAATTCAATAACATGAAAAAATTTACATACACAGAGCAGAAAGATACAAGATCAGGATTTGGAGCTGGACTTCTTGAGTTAGGAAGAAAAAATTCTAATGTTGTAGGACTAACTGCAGACCTTGCAGGGTCATTAAAAATGAACGAGTTTGAAAAAGAATTTCCTGATCGATTTATTCAGGTTGGTATTGCAGAAGCAAATATGATGGGAATTGCTGCAGGACTTACCATTGGTGGAAAAATACCATTTACCGGAACGTTCGCAAACTTCTCAACGGGACGTGTATATGATCAGATCAGACAATCTATAGCTTATTCAAATAAGAATGTAAAAATTTGTGCATCGCATGCGGGTCTTACTTTAGGTGAGGATGGCGCTACGCATCAAATACTTGAAGATATTGGTATGATGAAAATGTTACCCAACATGACGGTGATTTGTCCTTGTGATTATAACGAAACAAAAGCAGCAACATTAGCAATTGCTGAATATGTGGGTCCGGTTTATTTACGTTTTGGAAGACCTTCGTGGCCGGTGTTTACACCAGCAGATCAAAAGTTTATTATAGGTAAAGCCAACGTTATGACTGAAGGCAAAGACGTTACCATTATTGCTACCGGCCACATGGTTTGGAAATCCATTGAAGCTGCTGAAATATTGGAAGAAAGAGGTATTTCAGCTGAAGTTATCAATATACATACGATTAAACCGCTTGATGTTGAAGCTATACTTCAATCTGCAAAGAAAACAGGTTGCGTAGTTACTGCTGAAGAACACATGCGTAATGGTGGACTTGGTGATAGTGTAGCTCAGGTTCTGTCAATGAACTATCCTGTGCCTATGGAATATATTGCAGTTAATGATACTTTTGGAGAGAGCGGAAAACCAATGGAATTATTAAAAAAATATGGGTTAGATGTTCCTAATATTGTTGCCGCTGCTGAAACTGTAATAAGAAGAAAATAATTAAAAATGTATTTGACTATTTCTCCAATATTGAAGAAATAGATTCCAAATATCCGTGATGAAAATCATTTATGGTTCCCCAAACTTCTTGATCTACAATAATTTTATCAATAGTAACTTTTCCTAATTTATAAGCAGGAATATTGTTTTGATGAGCAGCGTTCAATAATTTTTCCAGATTTTCATTTGAAACAGATACAATAACTCTACCCTGTGATTCTCCAAACAGAAAAGCATCTTTTCTGATTTGATTTGAGCAATTTATTTCAAATCCATGATGATGGACAAAAGCCGATTCAAGCAATGCACAAATCAAACCGCCATCAGATAAATCATGTACTGAATGAACAATACCATTCTGAATAATTTTTTGAATAAACTGATGTAAAGCATATTCTTCATCCAGATTAAAGTAAGGAGCAGGAGTATTTTTAATATTCAAATATGAATAGAGGTATTCAGAAGAATGAATATCATCAACCAAATAATTACCCAATAAAATAATATGATCACCTTCATTATTAAATCCGATTCCGGTTTGCCAGTTTTTATCATCTAATATTCCCAGCATACCAATAGTTGGTGTCGGAAAAACAGGAATTGTTTTATCACCAATTTTACTTTGATTATAAAAACTTACATTACCTCCGGTTACAGGAGTTTTTAATTTTTCACATGCCTTACTCATTCCTTTAATAGCACCAACAAATTGCCAGTAAGCCTCCGGATTATAAGGATTACCAAAATTCAGACAGTTAGTTATTGCAGTCGGTTCGCCACCCGAGCAAACGATATTTCGCGCGGCTTCACACACTGCAATCATCGTTCCTACTTCAGGATCAGCCTGAACATATCTTGAATTACAATCAACACTTAAAGCAATAGCTTTATTACTGTCTTTAAGATTTACTACAGATGCATCACATGGTAAATTTGTATTCATATTTACAGTGCCTACCATGGAGTCATATTGCTGGTATATCCATTTTTTTGATGCAATATTAGGATGCTGAATTAAGTATTGAGTTATTTTTTTATAATCATCAGGTAACGCAACATCGTTTACATTAAACTTCTTTGCTTCGCTGTAATAGGCAGGTTCTTTATATTCTCTTTCATACCTTGGTGCTCCACCACCCAAAACTAAACTTTCAGCAGGAAGATCAGCAACTAGTTCACCATGAAAATAAAATTTAAGCTGGCCACCTTCTTTTACTTCTCCAATATTGGCACAAGGCAAATCCCATTTTTCAAATATTTTTTCAATTACATGCTCCTGCCCTTTTTTAACAACAACCAGCATTCTTTCCTGAGATTCAGACAATAACAATTCAAAAGGCTGCATACCTGCTTGTCTTGTGGGTACACGATCCAGATGAATTTCCATACCATGTTCACCTTTAGCACTCATTTCAGCGGTTGAACATATAATACCTGCTGCACCCATATCCTGCATTCCAACCACTGCTCCACTTTCAATTACTTCAAGAGTAGCTTCAAGCAATAATTTCTCCTGAAAAGGATCACCTACCTGAACAGCAGGTAAATCTTTTTTACTGTCTTCAGTTAAATCTCCCGATGCAAATGCAGCACCACCTATTCCATCTTTTCCCGTGGCAGAACCGACAATATAAATTGGATTACCTACTCCATATGAAATTGCTGAAATGGTTTTGCCAATCTTTACAATTCCAGCAGACATCGCATTTACCAATGGGTTTTGTTCAAAAGAGTCATCAAAGAAAACTTCTCCACCAACTGTTGGAATACCAAATGAATTTCCATAATTCCCAATTCCTTTCACCACTCCTTTCATGATCCACTTTGTTCTTTCACTATGAATATTCCCAAATCTCAGTGAATTTAATTGAGCAATTGGACGAGCGCCCATGGTAAAAATATCGCGATTAATTCCGCCTACGCCTGTTGCTGCTCCTTGATAAGGCTCAATAGCTGAAGGGTGATTATGTGACTCTATTTTAAATGCACAAGCCCATCCATCTCCAATATCAACTAATCCTGCATTTTCTTCTCCGGCTTTCGCAAGCATTCTCTCCCCTTCCTTAGGCAATGTCTTCAACCATAATATGGAATTCTTATAAGAGCAATGTTCACTCCACATCCCTGAGTATGCACACAATTCGGTAAAATTGGGTACTCTTTCCAGTACATTACATATTTGATTAAATTCATCAGGTAATAATCCTAATTTTTTAGCAGTATCAATTGAAGTAAGAGTTGCTGACATACTTATGTATTATTCATTGCAAAAATACAGAAATTGAAAAGGTCTTTATTTAATCTTTTACACAAATCATAAACATATCAAACAACTTTTATACATACTTATGTATTTTAACCTAAATAGTGAATTTTAATAAGATTTTCAGGAATTTTCAATAGAATAAATACTATATTTAATGCATAGTTATTTACATCAATTTAAAATTTACTTTTTTTTAGACCTGTGGAGATTTTACTGAGTAGTATTTATGTTGTTTTAATTTGTTGGATTATCAATTCAACTCCACTATTTAATACAAGGGGAATTCATCGTATTCATTTGGTTTATCTTTTTATTTTAAAAGTAATAGCAGGTATCGTTCTTTATCTAATCTTTTCTTATTACTATACTGATAAATCAAAAGCTGATATTTTTAGATATTTTCATGATAGTGAGGCATTGTTTAATTTATTTTTTACTGATCATAAAGCATTTTGGGGTAATTTATTAGGATTAAGTTCAGATTTTGATCATGGTGGTAAATACGCCAGTCAAATGAATAATTGGATGCTTCCTTATAATAATTTAATGTATAATGATAATCAAATCATGATCAGAATAAATGCTTTAATGAGATTTATTTCATTTGATTTCTTTATAGTTCACATTGTACTATTCTGTTTTATTTCATTTAGTGGTTTATATATCCTTTCCAAAGCATTGTATGCACAACTTCAATACTGGAAACCTGAAATTTTTATTGGTCTTCAAATTATTCCATCAATACTTTTTTGGACATCCGGAGGGTTAAAAGAATCTATTGTGATATTTGGAATTGGACTCCTGCTTTTAGGACTGTTCAATAAAAAAACAATCATTGGATTAAAACAAATCACCTACATTATATTAGGAATGTTTATCATAATCCTCACAAAGTATTATGTATTTATAGCATTGCTTCCAGCTGCAGTAGCATTTATTATTAGTAAAACCCAAAGCAATAAAAAAACTACATGGATTTTCCTTGGAACTGTTTTATTTTTTTATGTTGCAGGTGTAACGATACAATATGTATTCCCATCTTTCAACTTTCTTAAAATGATTGCCTATAAGCAAAATAATTTTGTGAATCTGGCCATCAGTGAAAATGCGGGAAGTATTATTACTACAGAATATCTTCAACCTACTTTTATTGATGTGTTAAAACATACCCCGGAGGCTATGGTAAATAGTTTTTTTAGACCATTTCCATGGGAGATAGATTTCAATTTTTTAAGGTTTTTACCAATGATTGAAAATTATTTTTTTTTAATATGTCTTGGGTGGTTTATTTATGTCAATAATAAATCTACCAATGTTAGACTTAGCTTGTTTTGCGCAAGTTTCATTATTACTCTTTATATTATTACAGGTTTAAGTACACCGGTGATAGGTGGATTAGTAAGATATAAAGTACCCGCACTTCCATTTTTTTGGTTGTTAATTCTTAGTTTTGCAGAATATAATTCTACTGCAAAAAAATCTCATCAATGAAACCTATTGCATTAATTACAGGCGCTACATCAGGAATTGGGAAAGCAACAGCCATAAAACTTGTCAAATCAGGTTATGATCTTATTATAACTGGAAGAAGAAAAGAACGATTAGATCAAATGGCTGATGAGTTTGGCCTGGTTTCAAATATTCATTCGCTGGCATTTGATGTTCGAAACAGAGAAGAAACTTTTCAAGCCATTAACTCTCTTTCTGAAAACTGGAAAAAAATTGATGTGCTTGTTAATAATGCGGGATTAGCAGTAGGCTTGGGTTCATTACATGATGGTAATCCGGATGACTGGGACAGAATGATTGACACCAATATCAAAGGTGTATTAAATATGTTAAAAGCAGTTATTCCATTAATGATTAAAAATAATAGAGGTCATATATTAAACATCAGTTCTATTGCCGCTAAAGAAGTCTATCCTAACGGGAATGTGTATTGCGCTACAAAACATGCATTGGATGCAATTACTGCTTCAGTCAGGATGGAATTATTACCGTATCCGATTAAAGTTACATCCATTAATCCGGGAATGGTTGAAACAGAATTTTCAATCGTAAGATTTAAAGGAGATGAAGATAGAGCAACAAAAGTATATGAAAATGTAACACCGCTAAAAGCTGATGATATTGCTGAAGTTATACAATATTGCATTCAAACTCCACCCCACATGAATTTGCATGAAGTAGTTGTGATGCCATCTGCACAGGCAAGCGTTAGAATGGTTAGAAAAAATGACGGAACTATTTAGTAATCCAGTAAAATTTTAATTATAAATAATCCTTAGATTTGAAAAAAACATCTATGAAAAATAAATACATCATTTCATCCTTTTTAGGATTAAGTTTATTGAGCATGAGCTTTATTCTTGCCAATGATAGCGGGAAAGTGGGGTTTACCGGTTCTCCCGGAGAAAATACCTGTGCCAATGGAGCCAATTGCCACAGTCAGTTTTCTTTGAACAGCGGACCGGGTTCTGTGAGTATCAGTACAAATATTCCTAATGGAATCTATGTTCCTGGAACAACCTATCAAATAGCCATTACAGTAAGACAAACCGGCATGCCATTATTTGGATTTGGATGTGAAGCACTGAATTCAAGTAATCAAAATGCAGGTACTCTTGTGGTAACTGATGCAATTAGAACAAAAAAACAAAATGCAACCAATGGCAGAGCCAACATGACACACCAAACCAACGGAGGTTTATCTGCAGACTCTGCTACATTTACTTTCAACTGGACAGCTCCGGCTACCAATGTGGGTGATGTAACCTTTTATTTTACTGGAAATGCTACCAATAACAACAATAATTCAGGTGGTGACTATGTTTATTCAGGTACATATGTTGTTAATCCTTTAAACAATACCGGAATAGAAGAAAACTTACCTTTTGTTCAGGCAATTACAACGCAGATATTATCATCCAATGATCTTCAAGTGAATTACACACTGGCTGATGCTGCTAATGTTCAACTTGGACTTGTAGGTATGGATGGAAAAATAATCAAACAAACCCCACTTAACAAGCAATCTTATGGGACACAGTCAGCTGTTATTTCAATGAATAACTTAATGAGTGGAACATATATTGTTTATATAATGGCCAACGGAAAGACATTCAGCCATAAATTAGGTTATATTAAAAAATAACTTGATTATTTAAAGAATTAAAAAGCGATTCGTTGAATCGCTTTTTTTTTTAATTATTAAAACAGTTTAAGAATCTTTGATGTTGATATGAA
>JBILKR010000056.1:0-3982 GCA_044376575.1 Flavobacteriales bacterium
ACGTGTGGGAAGCCCAGCAAATATGATGATATCAGACGATGGTGGCTTGACATGGACATCCAAAAGCCTGAATAAAGATTGTAAGATGCTGTTCGATATTAAAATGTTTGATAAAAACAACGGAATCGTTTGTGCTGCATCGGATGAAGACATTGAAAAATCCAATGCGCTCATCTTAAAAACAAGCGATGGTGGTAAGACCTGGAAAAAAGTGTATCAATCCAATCGACCTTTTGAGACCACTTGGAAGGCATCTTTTCCGACTGAAAAAATTGGCTATGTCACTATTCAATCCTACAATCCAGACCCGAATGTAAAACAACAACGCATTGCAAAAACAACCGATGGTGGAAATTCATGGCAGGAAATTAACTTAGTGGAAGATGCGGCAGCCCGTGAATTTGGTATTGGATTCATTGATGAAAATCATGGTTTTGTTGGAACAATGAATAGCGGCTATGAAACAAAAGATGGAGGAAAAACCTGGACCCCGGTTAACTTAGGAATGGCTTGCAATAAGATCCGGATTTACAAAGATGCCAATGGTAATGCTTATGGTTATTCAATTGGTGTGGATGTAATGATGGGAAATTTTTAAATATAAATCATTAACAATTCAAAAATGAAACAATTAATTTCAGATTTTCTAAATCTATTTAGTAACAACTGGAAAATAATTTCATTAATAGTAATTTCATTCTATCTTTTATATTCTTATCCGGATATAAAACAAGGGATAATAGATGGATGGGGAGGGAGGTAGATGAGGCAGAAGCTAACAGCACATTAGTAATATCCGGGCAGAAGTGCTTCATTGAACTTCTACCCTTTTTGGTAAATTTGTGGAGCTATTAATCTTTAGTATTATAGTGCCCCGCCATCGTCAATGCGCTGACTGTTATGCCGCATTTAAAACAACATCACCAATATGAATAACTTCTATAAACAACCTAAAATATTGCAATGGATTGAATCAATTTTATTGCTGTTATTTGGTTTTTTACCAGCAATTTTAATTATTGAGAAAGGTTATTCTCAACCAATACTTTACTTGCTATTTATAATTTATGGTCCCATTGGTCAATTTTCCTTTACCCCTTTTTTTAGACTTATCGGGGTATATAAGTATTACTCTCCAATGTTACTAGGGTATATGGTCAATAACAATCAAATTGACTTGCATAGTGGGGGAAGTTTTGATTACCTTTTTGTAATGAGAAAGTATAATTCTGGAATTGAATTGAGAAATAAACTGTTGATGTATCACTTAGAAGGTATAATAAACCTAGTAAAATTAATTGAGAATAAAAGTATACCTGAAAAAGTAAATATTGTAGGGACATCCTATTTTTTCAACAATAGGACATTACATAAAATGGGATTTGAGATTATGAATCCATCTCTGTTTGATAGAGTAAACTTATTTGTAAATTTTATAGACTTGATTTGGATGTATTCTCTTTCAAAAGGAAAGTTTTCAATTCCTAAGTTATGGAACGCTAAAAAAGCAAGCATAATAGGAACTAAACTAATTGAAAGCAAGGAAATTTTACAAGAGTTTTATGACAAAATCAAAACAAGAACAATCCACTAACACGGATTTTGTAAAAGTAGCGGTTCAGTGCTCCTAAGACACATTTTTGGTTAACAAAACATTGGTTCTCAGCATCAACTTTTGGTGAAAATCGCCAACTTCGACAAGCCCTATACCGTTATAGTAATTTGCCCCTAATCTATTTTGTTACAAGACAAACTTATTAAAGGCATAATCCTAAAAAAAAACGCTAATTTTCAGTACATAAAAATCATTACATTTGTTTAGCAAATTCAAGAACATGACAACAATTAGAAATAACTGGACCAGAGAGGAAATTGCAGAAATTTATCAGCGACCGCTGATGAACTTGATATTTGATGCCGCAATGGTTCATCGTGCCAATTTTGATCCGAATGAAGTACAGATGAGTACATTGTTATCCATCAAAACCGGAGGATGCCCTGAAGATTGTGCCTATTGCCCTCAAGCCGCAAGATATAATACCGATGTGAAGGGAACACCTTTGTTAAATGAAGAAGAGATTTTTCAGTCTGCACTGGCTGCCAAAGCCAACGGTTCGTCTCGTTTCTGTATGGGTGCCGCGTGGAGAGAAGTGAAAGACAATGTGCATTTTGATCGTGTGGTGGGCGTGGTAAAAAAAGTGACGGATATGGGCATGGAAGTTTGCTGTACGCTGGGAATGCTGAACGAACAACAAGCACTTCGATTGAAAGAAGCCGGTTTGTATGCTTACAACCATAACCTCGATACATCGCCTGAATACTACGAAAAAATTATTTCTACCCGTACTTACGAAGATCGTTTAAATACCATCGACAATGTTCGCAAAGCAGGAATCAGCCTGTGTTGCGGAGGTATTGTAGGAATGGGTGAAGAAAAAATGGACCGGGTAGGTTTGCTTCAAACCCTGGCCAATATGTCGCAGCATCCGGAATCTGTGCCCATCAATGCATTGGTATCGGTTGAAGGAACGCCACTGGAAAACCAGGATAAAATTCCGTTCTGGGATTTTTTACGAACCATTGCAACAGCTCGTATTCTTATGCCCAAAAGTATGGTGCGCTTGTCTGCCGGAAGAACAGAAATGAGCATGGCTGAACAGGCCTTGTGTTTTATGGCCGGTGCCAATTCTATTTTTGCCGGAGATAAATTACTCACTACTCCTAATCCGGAGTTCAATGAAGATAAAATGATGTTTGACCTGTTGGGATTGAAACATCGTGAACCTTTTCAACAGTGTAAACACAAAGAAGAGATAGCGGAAACGGTGTCCTGATGTCGGGTCCAACGCATATTCAACAACAATTACTTGAACGCAGCGCACAAAATGCCCTGCGTTCATTGTGTTCATTGCCCGCTGATAAAATAGATTTTTCCAGTAACGATTATCTGGGCCTCGCCCGTGAACATAGTATTCAGACGCTGGCTGATGCATGGTTATCTTCATTCAACCATACGTTGAATGGAGCAACAGGTTCACGTTTAATCTCCGGAAACCATTCTGCATACGAAGCGGCAGAAAAATACATCGCACAAATTCATCACAGTGAAGATGCGCTGATATACAACTCCGGATACGATGCCAACATTGGTTTATTATCTTGCATTGCCGGACGAAATGACACCATCATCTACGATGAGTACGTACATGCTTCCATACGTGATGGTATTCGATTATCGCTGTCACGTGCATTCTCATTTCAACACAATAATACCGATGACCTTGTAAAAAAAATCGGGCAAGCATCAGGTCAAGTTTTCATTGTAACTGAATCTGTATTTTCGATGGATGGGGATGAAGCTCCCTTAAAGGAGATTGCTGTCATTGCCCACAAACATCAATCCTTTTTAATTGTAGATGAAGCCCATGCCACTGGTGTAATGGGTTGGGGAAAAACAACTGAGCTTTCATTGGAAAAAGAAATATTTGCCCGCGTAGTTACGTATGGAAAAGCGATGGGTGCTCACGGAGCAGCCATACTTTGCAGTAACGAAACCAAACAATACCTGATTAATTTTTCAAGGCCATTGATATACACTACCGGATTAGCTCCGGCATCAATTTCGCACATCATGGCGTCTTATCAATTCATCAGTCAGCATGTGGAACTTCAGCAAATGCTTCAGCAACGAATTGTTTTTTTTAAAAAACATGCAGACGGACTTTCCTTCATATCGTCTGCCTCTGCCATACAATGCATGATTGTAATGGGAAATACAAGGGTAAAAGAATTAGCACAACATTTATGGGATGAAGGATTTTTTGTAAAACCAATTTTGCATCCAACTGTACCAAAAGAAAAAGAACGATTGCGGATTTGTCTGCATGCCTTTAATACTGAAAAAGAAATATCTGATTTAATCAACAGCATCCGAACATGGGAAGAAAAATATTCATCACCGGAATCGGTACCGATGTAGGTA
>JBILKR010000001.1:0-222300 GCA_044376575.1 Flavobacteriales bacterium
CAATTATTATTACAGTCTTTTTCCCATGCATCTGTCCGGATATAAATTACAGAAGCAGATGTGTTATATTTAAGTCGAAGAGTTGTGTTTGTTCCAAACAACAGGCCATCAGGAACAGTTGAAACATTTCCGTTACTTCCCCCTCCAGGGAAATTTTCGCCGGAATAAAAACATTGCCCACCACTTTCTATAAACTCAACGTTATCAGAAGCCCATGCTTTCCAGGTATATTCTGGCGTTGCGACCTGATCTCCTCTTCCATCCCATCCCAGATATCTCAACTGCACTTCATAGTTTACATTCTGTGCGTTTAGAGAAAAAATGGATATACAGAAGAAAACAAAATATAAAACGGGGTAATTATTTTTCATGCATTCAATATTTATTGCAATTATTGAATGCAATTTAAAAAATGTTAAATAAAAATCAAGGACGGAGAGAGATTAAATTGTTAATTCCCCAAATCAGAAACAAACTTAATCTTCACTAATTGTAATTCGAAGAGTTCATAAACATCTTCATATTCCTGCAACACTTCTTCCATCGATCCGTTTTCGGTATTTCTGAGCATTTCAAAAATCGCATCCTGATCCTCTTTTTCAATAATCTGATTAATAAAATAACTCAAATCAAGTTTAGTTCCGGAATTGACGATAGTTTCCATTTCATGTATAAGCTCATCCATTGAAATTCCTTTCATAGAAGCAAAGTCGGTCAATGGGAGTTTTCTGTCTATGGCCTGAATAATGGCAACCTTAATGGCTGATTTATTAGCGACTGATTTGACGGTAAAATCTATCGGTCGTTCTATCTCATTTTGCTGAACATAATTATTGATTAATTCAATAAATGGAGCTCCGTATTTTGCAGCCTTACCCTCTCCTACTCCCGAAATATGTTTAAGCTCCTCCATGGTAATCGGATACTGTGTGGCCATTTCCTCGAGTGATGGATCCTGAAAAATTACAAAAGGCGGCAAATTTTGCTTTTTCGCGATTTGTTTGCGAATATCTTTAAGCATTGTTAGCAGCGCATTGTCTAAAGCCGTTCCGCCCTTTTGTTGAGTAATAATTGAGTCGTCTTCGTCTTCGGAAGAATAATCCCTGTCTCTTGTAAACATAATTGTTTCAGGAGAAGACATGTAGTTTAATCCGATATCGCTGATAAATATTGTTCCGTAATTTTCAATTTCCTTGCTCAGAAAATTAGAAACCAGAGCCTGTCTGATTATAGCATTCCAAAAGCGTTCATCCTCATAATCTCCCTTTCCAAAAACATCTAACTGGTTATGCTTATATTGACGAATTGCATTGTTCTCTTTACCCGTTAATACCGCAACGATGTGTTGAGGTTTAAAACGTCCTTTTAATTCCGTGATTACTTCCAGTAACAAACAAAGGTGGTCCTTAGCATCAAAACGCTCTTTCGGAGAGGCACAATTATCACAATATCCATTACAATCATTGGACGGATACTCTTCTCCAAAATAATGCAATAATGATTTCCTACGACAACTGCTTGTTTCGGCAAAAGCCACCACTTCATTCATTAACAGTTTATTTATTTCCTGCTCTGCGATGGGCTTTCCGCTTAACAGCTTTTCCAGCTTGACGATATCATCATAAGCATAAAATGCTATGCAACGACCTTCTCCTCCATCTCTTCCGGCGCGACCAGTTTCCTGATAATAGCTTTCTAAACTCTTGGGAATGTCGTGATGAATAATGTATCGAATATCCGGCTTGTCAATCCCCATTCCAAAAGCAATGGTCGCAACAATTACATCAACATCCTGCATTAAAAACAAGTCCTGATTTTTTGCTCTTGTTTTAGCATCCATTCCTGCGTGGTACGGAACTGCACTAACTCCGTTCACCTGAAGCATCTCTGCGAGTTCTTCCACCTTTTTTCTGCTTTGGCAGTAAACAATCCCTGACTTACCTGCTTGAGATTTTGCCAGTTTAATAATTTCTTTATTGACGTTTTTCTTAGGGCGAATTTCGTAATATAAATTATGCCTGTTGAACGAATCTTTATAAACCGTGGCATCAGACATTCCCAAATTTTTCAATATATCTTGTTGAACTTTCGGTGTTGCCGTTGCCGTTAATGCAATAATCGGAACCCTGTCAATCTCTTCAATGATGGGTCGCAGGCGTCGGTATTCCGGTCTAAAATCATGGCCCCACTCAGAAATACAATGGGCTTCGTCAATAGCAAAAAAGGAAATTTTTATACTTTGTAAAAACTCTACATTCTCTTCTTTAGTAAGGGATTCGGGAGCAACATATAATAGTTTTGTTACACCGCTAATTATATCTTTTTTTACCCGATCTCTTTCTGACTTGGTAAGAGAAGAGTTAAAAAAGTGAGCCACTCCATCTATTTCTCCAAATCCCCGAACAGAATCCACTTGGTTTTTCATCAACGCAATTAGCGGAGAAACTATAATAGCTGTGCCCTCGCTTATTAAAGCCGGCAATTGGTAACACATTGATTTCCCGCCTCCGGTTGGCATAATCACGAAAGTGTCTCTTCCCTCTAGTAAATTCTTAATAATTGCCTCCTGCTGACCCTTAAATTTGTCAAACCCAAAAATTCTTTTCAATTGTTGGGACAAAACAATTTCTTCTGTCTCTATCATTTCTATCATATAGGTAAATATAATATGTTTTTTTTTATTAAAAAATGATTAAACCAATTTTAACACTAAATCAATTTTATCAATTTTCGAATCTGCATTTTATAAATTAATAATGAAATTTATTTCTATTTTTATTCAGAGTAAATAACGTAGAAAGAAAATTTTTATTCAATGCGTAAAACAACTATTCAGCTTTTGATCGCCTGTTTTATTTTTTCATGTAAAGCACAACAGCCTTTTATTCCTCTTGCACCAAAAGATTTATCGGAATCTCTCATCATCCCATCTGGGTTTTCTTATAATATAGTTTTTTCGGAAGGAGATTCTGTTGATTCTAAAAATGGGCGAACCCCATCTAAAGGGCAAAATGATATGATTTATTATTTGCCTGAAAGCGGCAACAGCAAAAAAGGTGTGTTGTATATTAGTCATGAATCAATGGTTGTAAACCCCGTATTGGGAGATGGTGGGGGGGCATCTCTTGTTGGTGTTGAGCTTATTAATGGAAAATGGAGAAATACAGGTTATAAAAAAAATGTAGACTTTGATCCCGTGGGTGGCACTGTTTTTAACTGTGGTGGCACTCTAACGCCCAAAGGAACGATTGTTACTGCAGAAGAATTATTTCCTTCTTATGTTGCTAAACTCAAAAAACAGGGCGTTACAACATTAAAAGGCGACGGGAAGTTAACGTTGGAAGAAAATTTCGGATGGATGGTAGAGGTTGATCCCGTAACCGGTGTCGCCATTCAAAAAATCCGAAACTTCGGACGATTTACACATGAAGACGCATATTTTACGGCAGATGGAAAAACGGTTTATCTAACAGACGATCATTGTCCTGCCGTGTTCTTTAAATATGAATCAGAAAAACCGAATGATTACACTTTCGGCCAGTTGTTTGCCTTTCAACAATCCAATGACGGAAAAACAGGAAAATGGATTCCACTTCCGATGTCACTTGATTCGCTGGTTGATATCAGAAATGTTGCGATTAGACTGGGGGCCACAATGTTTATGCGACACGAGTGGATTGATGAGTTTAATGGTAAAATATATATCAATGAAACCGGATACGACACAATTGACTATCGCACTGAAATTGCAAGAGGAGGAACTGTGCCCTATTATTTAAGAACCCATCATCAGATAAAAGAGGGTGTATATGCTGATCCATACGGCAGGGTGTTAGTTTTTGATCCGGTAGATTTGTCAATGAAAGAACTGGTCGCAGGAGGAAAAATTGAAAAAGATGGCGGGTTCTTTAGTAATCCCGATGGATTGTTTATTGGCAAAATCAATGGACATCCATATCTGATCATCAGCGAAGACATTACAGATATTACGCTTGGACGAGTAAGTGAAGAAGCAAAAAAACAAAACAGGGTGATAAATGAAATCTACTTTTTAGATGCAACTCTTGCTAATCCGACAAGAGAGGATTTATTGCGTTTTGCGATTGCTCCAGCTGGAAGTGAAACAACAGGAAATTTTATAACCCCCGATGGAAAAACATATTTTGTAAATATTCAACATCCCGATAAAACAAATCCGCCTCCATTTAATAAAAGCACGACGATTGCGATTCAGGGATTTTAATGCCAAAATCGTATCATTGTCATAATTAAATTATATGAAAAGATTTTTCACTTTAATTACAATTGTTATTTCCGCACATCTATATGCTCAACAATGTGCTACACACGATGTGTATCTAAAAAATATTTCTACACATCCGAAATACGAACAAGCTGTCGTTTCTGCATTTGAGCAAGCCAAAGAATGGGCTAGTCAAAACGGATGGAAAAAATCAGGTGGCGTATATCAAATTCCTGTTGTAGTTCATATTTTACATATGAATGCCGCTCAGAATTTAGATGATTCTTTGGTGCACAATCAAATTGATGTTTTGAACGAAGATTTCAGACGGTTAAATGCTGATACCGCATTGACTCGCAATGAATTTAAACCCATCGCGGCAGATGCTCAAATCGAATTTTATTTAGCAACTATTGATCCGGATGGAAATCCCACGAATGGAATAACCCGAACGGTTGGCACTCCAGCTTTTGGAACCTATACGCCATTTGATGATAATGCAAAATTTGATTCGCTTGGCGGAAAAACGGCATGGCCAACCAACAGATACCTGAATATATGGGTATGCGATCTGGTGTTTGGATTTGGGATTCTTGGTTATGCGTATCCCCCCGTTGGAAATGTTCCCAATTGGGATCCTGGCGTTGCCCCGCTTGACCCTGGAAAACAAGGAGTTGTTATACATTATGCAGTATTTGGAAGAAATAACCCCAACGCAAGTGGACCACTGAGCATGGTAAACAGGGGAAGAACAGTAACACATGAAGTGGGACACTACCTTGGATTAAGACATGTATGGGGTGATGGAGACTGCACTATGGATGACGGAATACAAGATACACCAGATGCAAGCGACAACGCCCAACAAATTTGTGACTGGACAAAAAACACATGCACAGAAACATCAGGACCAGAACTACCTGACAATATTGAAAATTTTATGGATTACGCATCTGACTCCTGTATGAATATGTTTACAGAAGGCCAAGTAACCATTATGCGTTATATTCTCGAAGAGTTCCGCCCTGAACTTATTGGCCTTCCCGCATCTATTAATGAATATGAAAATATACAACAATTAATTTCTGTTTATCCAAATCCTGCTATCACTTCCGTAGAAATTAGAATTCATAGTTCTTTAAAAATGCTAAATGCAGAAATTGTTGATATGCAAGGCGCGGTGATTTATTCAGCAGATAAAAGCCATGTATCTGTTCAATCTTTATGTTCAGGAATATATTTTATTCGCGTTTATACAAATCAGGGAACAATTACAAAAAAGCTGGTAAAACAATAATTTGAAAAGATTATTTTTTGCTTTTAATTTTTTCCGTTTGTGATTGAGGTGTGCTGAATAGTTTTTTACATTTATTCAACCATCCTTTTGTAGCTCTTATTTCTTGCCATAATGAGCGGTATTCGTGTATCGCAATTTCTATGGGATGAAAGGAATCAATATTTTTTGTAATACCATATACCACTTTTTCATTTTCCACCTGGAATGTTCCGAAAATACGATCCCAAATAATAAGAATGCCTCCGTGATTTTTATCTATGTATTTTTCGTTTGAACCATGATGCACCCGATGATGAGACGGGGTATTGAGCACCCATTCAAACAGGCCTGTCTTTCCAACATATTCGGTATGAAGAAAAAATTGATAGACAAGGCTGATAGAAATCTGAATAAATATCATTCCCGGTTCAAACCCGATAACTGCAAGCCACATCCACCAAATATATTTGTGAAAAAGTTCACCCCAGCTCTGGCGCAATGCAACAGCCAGATTATATTGCTGACTGCTATGGTGGTTAACATGCCCCGCCCAAAACAGTCTCACTTCGTGGCAAGAACGATGATGAAGATAAAATGAGAAATCTTCAAGCAGAAACAAAATAACCCAACTCCATATCCATTGTTTTTCAAAAGTGTAAATCCGGTGTACATATAAAAAATGGAATATATAAAATACGGCGCCCTTCACTAAAAAATTTATTGGCGCACTTCCCATCCCCATCAAAATACTTGCTCGCGCGTCTTTGCGATGATAACTCATTCCGGCTTTTTCACTAAATAACCATTCAACAACTATAAAAACCAAGAACACAGGAACTGCCCATTGCATTACGGGATCTTGATTTATGTACAATAAATTTATAACACATTCCATGAAATAAAATTAACAGGAATTTTGACTGAACAATCAGCAGATTGATTATTTTTGATACCATGAAAAGGGAAGCAATTGCTTTATTTCTATTAATTATTTTTGTTTCCGGATCAATGGGCTTCGCAATTACGGAACACCATTGTTCTTCTTCCGGCGAATCTCGCTTTTACTGGACACCTACTTTTACTCACGATTGTAAAGAAAAACAAGCAGAAACTAGCTGTTGTAAAGAAGAAAAAATCACAGAATCATGTTGTAAAAAAACAGAAAAAGAGCCCCTGAATAATTGTATTTCGAATGCCGATTTTGAATGCTGTTCCATTGATGATACTTTGATTCGTGTTAACTCTTCTTTTTCTGCTTCAAATACTGTAAGTTTTTTATTCCATCTTACTGTTATCTGTTTTCATTCCAACATCAGTCTGTATAAAAACTTTACTTTTTTAGAATATAAACCGCTCTCGCCTCCCTTTCTCGTCAAACGAGGGCAACAGTCTTTACTTTCTACTTTCAGAATTTGATTGATGAATTGATTTTTTGTTGAATTCAATTATTGATCAAATTATTTTTATGAAGTTTATTTATTTATTTATTTATTTTGGAGTGGGTATTTCTTATTTATCCGCACAAGCGCCGATAACAGGCATAGTTAAAGATATCGCCGGCTCTCCACTTCCGGGGGTTAATATTTTTTTTATAAATACAACCAAAGGAACAAGCAGCGAACAAAACGGTACGTTTAGTCTCTCTGTAGGTGACACCATCGAACATGACATTGTATTCTCTTATATAGGATTACTTCCTGATACAATTCGTGCAAAATCCGGAGATAACATTACCATCGCGTTGGCAGAAAGTCGAGAACTTCAAACTGTAGTCATTGAAGAAACGCGAAGAAGTTTTTTCAATACAAGTTCTGCAGCATTAATTGAAAATCTGACTCAAGTAGAATTCAGAAAAGCAGCCTGCTGTAACCTCTCTGAAAGCTTTGAAACTAATGCCTCCGTTGACGTGAGCTTCAGTGATGCAATAACAGGAGCAAAACACATTTCTTTGCTTGGGCTTGACGGGAAATACGTACAACTCACAACAGAGCAGATTCCATCTATTCGCGGACTTGCAGCTCCTTTCGGTCTTTCTTATGTTGCCGGGCCATGGCTAGAAAGTATACAGATTGCAAAAGGTGCCGGATCGGTAGTGAATGGCTATGAAGGACTAACCGGACAGATTAATATAGAATTACGAAAGCCCGAAAAAGATGTGAGACTGGCGGTAAATGCCTATGTAAATCACATGGGAAGAGCAGAAGGAAATCTCATCGCCACGCATCGTCTGAAAGGCGGCAAATGGTTTACATCAATCCTTTTGAATGGAAACTATTTTAATACTCCTGCAGATGAAAATGGAGATACATTTTTAGACCTTCCTCTGCTGAAACAAATCAGTGGAGTTCACCGATGGAAATACTATGGAAAAAAAATGGAGTCTGAATTTGGAGTCCGTGGATTGACAGAATGGAGAGACGGTGGAAATCTTGCCTACATTCAAAACGATTCGCTTCTTACTCCCTATGGCTTAAGTCTGCGAACCTGGCGTGCCGAGGGTTTTGGAAAGACAGGATTTTTCTTTGACGGACAGCCGTGGAAAAGTTTGGGTATTCAAGCCAATGGGATATATCATGATCAGAGAGGTTTTTTTGGTGAACGAAACTACACCGGAACACAAAAAAATGCATTTCTCAATGTGATTTATCAATCCATGCTTGGAAATACGCAACATACATTTAAAACCGGTGGAACATTTATTTTTGATGAGGTAAGTGAGGTGCTTGATTCTTTGGTGTTGACAAGAACGGAATTAGTCGGTGGCGGTTTTTTTGAATATACATATCAACATCTTGACAAAGTGAGTTTGGTATTGGGTGGGCGAATTGATTATCATTCTATGTTTGGCATTATGCCAACGCCGCGTTTAAATTTCAGATGGGAAATAACAAAAGGTCTTGTATTCAGATTATCTGGAGGTAGAGGTTGGCGTGTGCCTAATTTATTCGCAGAAAACACAACCGTGTTGGTTTCTTCTAGAATTGTTAATCTTACAAATTATTCAATTACCCCTGAAGTTGCATGGAACGTTGGAACAAGTATTCAATATAAAACAATGATTGGCGACAGGGAAATATCTTTTGTTACAGATTTTTTCAGAACTGATTTTTCTCAACAATTATTGGTTGACAGAGAAGATCAAACTTCGGTAAAATTTTACAACCTCGCCGGCAACTCTTTTGCCAATGTTTTTCAATTTACCGCAAATGCAGAAACATTTAAAAACCTATTTGTTCGAGTTGCATACAAATGGCAAGATGTAAGGGCTACATACGGTGGAGTGTTAGAGCGGGTACCACTTGTTTCAGAACACAAAGCGTTTTTAAATCTTGAATATAAAATTCCCAAATGGGGGCTTGGATTTGATTTTACAACAAAGCTTAACGGACCGGGAAGAGTTCCTCCTGTAAAATCAGGGCCGGGAGCATCACTGCCTGGTTCATCTCCCTGGTTTGTGTTATTAAATGCACAAATTTCAAAAGATTTTAAAATATTTGACTGGTATGTCGGTTGTGAAAACATTACAGGATATACCCAGTCGCAACCTATTATTGATGCGCAGAATCCATTAGGTAATAATTTTGATGCATCATTGGTCTGGGCTCCGATATTTGGAAGAATGTTTTATACAGGAATAAATGTGAAGCTGGATTATAAAAAATAAAACCGGGTCGCTTTGTTAAAAAATATTTCAGCACGTCGACATACCACAATAGAACAACATTAGTTTTGCATAAAAATTAACCGCATGAAAAATATATTTCTTTTTTCTTTGATACTTACACTTGTTGCCTGCAACAATGCAGAAAGAAAATTTAAAAAAAATTTCGAGGCGATGTTTTCTTCTGACACCAGCTTACTCAGAAAAATAAATCTTGGTGATTCTTATGAAGCCGTTTTAAAAGCAGAACCACATGAAAATCTGATAACCCAAGACGAAAACATGATTAAAACACTATATCGTTTCAATGAAAATGAAGAATATCAGTTCTCGTTTTTCTTTACGGATAATCGCTTGGTAGATGTTCGCGCAGAAGTGTATCTTCCTGAAACTGCTGATGGGAAATTATTTAATGAATGGATTACAGAAATGTTAACTAAAAAATATGACTTTTTAGGCGAAAGTCACGGAACAAAAAGATGGAAAAAAAATAAAATTTCTGTAGAATTAAATGATGAAACAGAGTTAGAGGCTGCAAGAAAAGCAACTATATGGTATTTTGAAACTCCGGCCTCTGAGGAAAGAAATTTTTAGGTCGCTGCAATTGTCTTATTTGCTAATTGACCACAGGCTGCATCAATATCTTTTCCACGACTTCTTCTAACATTGACTATGATTCCTTTTGATTCAAGAAATTGAATAAAGGCCTGTAATTTATGTTGTGGCGCCTGTTGAAAGACACCCTCGTCAATCGGATTATATTCAATGATATTTACTTTACAGGGAATGTGTTTACAAAATGCAGCAAGTTCTTTCGCATCTTCAATTTCATCATTAAAATCTTTAAAAATAATATACTCATAGGTAACGCGGGTTCCTGTTTGATTATAAAAAAACTTCAATGCGTCAGCAAGATCCTCTAATGTATTGGATTGATTAATTGACATAATCCTGTTTCGTTTTTCATTATTGGCAACGTGAAGCGATAGTGCCAAATTAAATTTTACTCGATCCTCACCCAGCTTCTTAATCATTTTTGCAACACCGGATGTTGACAGTGTTATTCTTTTCGGAGACATACCCAATCCCTCTGGAGATGTAATCATCTCAATCGATGTCATTACATTTTTATAATTCAGCAATGGCTCTCCCATACCCATATATACAATATTAGAAAGCGGGATCTGATAATTATTTACCGCTTGCTGATATATGGTATATACCTGGTCATAAATTTCATCAGGGGATAAATTCCGCATCATTTTTAATTGAGCAGTAGCACAAAACTTACAATCAAGACTGCACCCTACCTGTGAAGAGATACAGGCTGTCATTCTGCTGTCTGTGGGTATTAGTACCCCTTCAACAATCTTATTATCGTGTAACTGAAAAGCAGATTTAATAGTCCTGTCTTTGCTTTTTTGTTCAGAGATAACCTGTAGTTTGTGTAATTCAAAATGATCTTCAATAAACGTTCTAAGATCTTTTGAAATATTGGTCATCTCATGAAACGAATGTGCATTTTTTTGCCATATCCACTGATAAACCTGATCTGCACGAAAAGCTTTTTCACCTTTTTCTATAAAAAAAAGTTTCAGTTGATCCTTTGTAAAACTGCGGATATTCGGCTTTGTGCTCCGGACAATCATGTTGTAAAATTACGGATTAAAAATGAGTAAAAAACTAACGTGCCGCCTTCGACCAAAAAACAGAATGCTTACCCCTTACATACCTTATTAATCCTGCAGCAACAGAAACATTCATCATGCAGTAATAAAAAGGGATAAAAAGAAATGAAGGAATTTTCTGGTTGTTGCGAAATACAAATCCAATCATGGCAAATAAATAAAAAAGGATTTGAAGAAAAAACATGAATTTAAAAAAGAAAATATGTAGCAGATAAAAACTATAAAAGAACAATACAATCATTGAAAGTGGCGCAAGCGTCCATCTTAAAAAACGGTGCGAAAAAAACTGAAAAAATAATAGTGGATTTATCCACGGGAAAAAGAGAAATTTCATTCGCGACAGCGATTGCCAAACGCCTGAAGATATTCTGACTTTCCTTGAAAATTCATCGCCGATTGTCTTGCTCGGCTCCTCTATAGCAAAGGCATTGGGCTCGTATGCAATTACTTTCCCTTGTTTTACTATTTGTAATGAAAGCACAAAATCGTCTAAAATAGTATCCTGTGAAAGCGGGACAAACAATGATTTTTTAAATGAAAATAACTCTCCTGCAGCACCAACTATTGAATAGAAGCGCGCGCCTTCTCTCTTCAGGAATGATTCATATTTCCAATACAACCCCTCTCCGCCAACACTGCTGCTTTCTGTTTTGAGTATTCTTTTTTCTCCAGACACTCCTCCAACATTCGGATTGCTATACTTCTCTACCATTCGGGTAAGGGCTTCTTTATTCAATGTCGTGTTGGCATCCGTAATAAATAATATTTCAGTTTTAGCCATCGATACTGCCCTGTTGATGGCTTCGGATTTCCCCAACCTTTCTGTTCCGTGAATATGTAAAACCCTATTGTCAGCAAAAGCAAGAGATTCGCTACCGTCATTTGACCCGTCTGTAATTACAATTATATTTAATTTATCAAAAGGATAGTCTGCCTGTAGGGTATTTTCAACTTTTTGGACTAAACTTTTTTTTTCATTGTACGCCGGGATAATAACGGTAAGCGACGGAAGAAATGGAGCTGATGTTATTATTTTCTGAGAGGGGCAAATACGGTTTAATATAGCCAAAATCAATGCATACCCAATGTATGCATATACAACTATTCCAAAAGAAACCCACCATATAATTTCAGCAACATGCATCAAATAAATTCTATTCCCTCTTTTTTGTTACAAGATACAAAGTTAATTGAACTCGTAGATTACTCATTTTTGTTTATTTTTACATGAAATTGATAGAAAAAAAAAGATCGCGTGAAGTACTTCCATAATCTTGGTCAATATTTTGTTCTGGTCGCCCGGTCTTTTTCTAAAAGTCCTAAAGGGGCGATTTTGAAAGATCTTATTGTGCGCGAAATTGATAATTTAGGAATAGGATCTCTGTTTATCGTAAGTATTATTTCTTTTTTCATGGGTGCGGTAATTGCTATTCAGTTGGCTGCAAACATTGATTCTCCTTTGATTCCGATGTACACTGTTGGTTACGGTACAAGAGAAACTGTTGTACTTGAATTTTCTTCAACGGTTATTGCGTTAATTCTAGCAGGAAAAGTAGGTAGTAATATCGCGTCTGAAATTGGTACTATGAGAGTAACAGAGCAGATCGACGCGCTTGAAATTATGGGTGTTAATTCTGCTAATTATTTAATTCTTCCTAAAATAATTGCAGCCCTGATTATATTCCCTTTTCTAACTGTAATCAGTATGATTCTAGGTATTTACGGTGGCTACATGTCTTGCACAACTTCCGGACTTTTAGACTCCTCAACATATCTTTATGGCGCAACTCTTGACTTTAAAACATTCCATTTTATTTATGCGTTAATTAAAAGTTTTGTTTTTGCTTTTATCATCACTTCTATTTCTGCATATCGCGGATATTATGTAGAGGGTGGATCAAAAGAAGTTGGGCAAGCCAGCACCCGCGCAGTAGTAAGCAGCAGCATCAGTATACTTCTCTGGAATTTTATTTTAACCCGATTATTATTGTTGTAATGATTGAGATACATCACCTGAATAAAGTTTTTGGAGACCGACAGGTTTTATTTGATATCAACGCAACATTTGAGCCTGGTAAGTGCAACCTTATCATTGGGCAAAGCGGATCCGGCAAAACAGTGCTTATGAAATGTCTCGTTGGTTTGTTGGAGCCAACCTCCGGGGAAATTTTCTACTCCGGTACCGATTTTATTAAAGCGACAGAGTCGGGGAAAAAACAAATTCGTCAGGAGATAGGGATGGTATTTCAGGGGGGCGCGCTTTTTGATTCTATGACTTGCGAAGAAAACGTTGCATTCCCTTTGCGAATGTTTACAAATTGGGATAAAGATAAAATCAATGAGAGAGTTCACTTTTGTCTTGATCGTGTAAATCTTAGTCATGCTCACAAATTGTTTCCATCAGAAATCAGTGGTGGCATGAAAAAACGTGTTGCCATTGCTCGCGCCATTGCGCTTAATCCAAAATATTTATTTTTTGATGAACCCAACTCAGGATTAGATCCACAAACATCCATCGTTATTGATCAGCTTATACAGGAAATTACACGTGAGTTTGGAACAACTACCATTATTAATACTCACGATATGAATTCGGTAGTTGAAATTGGGGACAAAATTATATATATCAGAAAAGGCCATATTCACTGGACAGGCGATAAAGAATCGATTGCAAAATCTAATAACCAGGAATTGCTTGATTTTGTATTTGCCACTAATTTATTAAAACGAGTTCAACACACATTTTAAAATTATTGAACGATTATTTTCTGACTAATTCCTCTGCCGTTATCATCATTAATAACAACAAAATAAATGCCGGAATTGAGGCTGGAAATATCAAGAATTTTTGAATGAATTCCTTTTTGATAGATCTCTTGCTCCATCGATATACATGGCTTACCACTGATGTCGAGTAAGTTTATTTCAGCTGATGTATTATTTATAAATTCCAAGCTCAACTGTATTATGTCATTTGACGGATTAGGATAAGCCAGCAATTTCATCGCTGAAACAAACGGAATTTCTTCCCATCCGAGATTTGAAAAATCAACAATCGGGAAAATAGCAAAATCTATATCAAGCCCCCAGTTAAACTCCATAGAGTTCCATGCTCCGTTCCAATACTCCCAACTGAGTGTTGGTATTGGTGCGTCTCCGTCTGATGAAGTGTAAATAGCTATGGTGTCCTTTATATTTAGTTTTTCCATTCTGAAACCGACAGCATAATTGCTATACACAATTGTTGGAGGAATCGTCCAAACATTTGCACCACTTGAAAATAAAACTGACGTATCTATATCGCTCACCAATATTTCTTTTTGATGAATAATTGTTTTAGGAACAAATCGAGGTAAATTATTAATTAAAGCAGCGCTATCCATATTATAAAAAACAAAATCTATGGCAGAACTATCAATCACTGCAGATTGATGAGATTTATATCCAAACCAATATAAAAACCCTTCCACAATATAAGACGTGTCAACATCAAACTCCTGGACTTTTGCTACTTCTTGATATCCGCTGTTTCCACTTGCAAAACCTCCATTCGGCGAGGCATAGAGCGTAACTGTTGCGCTATCAAAATGCGTAAAAATTGTATCTGTGATAGATTTATTTTCAAACTCGTTGTTAAAACTCCCTTTTATTTCTGTGGGCAAAAATGTTTTTTGAGCACTTAGTGTAATAATTACACTAAATAAATTAATGAGTAACCAATATCTTTTGAGCATATATTCCTTTTGATGTTAAAACTTTAATAATATATAAACCATTTGAGAGATTATTAAAAAAAAGAGAGTTCTCTTTTACCGGCAAAACCAATTGGGTTCCTTGCATGTCATAAACAATTACATCTTCTAGTGGCAACAACGACTCGACGTGCAAGACCTCGTTTACGGGATTAGGAAATACTTTTATTTCATTTTCAAAAATATTTACCGGCGCATTTAGTTCAGGAGAGCTGATATACATTCCAACAGACCAGTTTTGTATAAAATTTCTACCATCCGTAAGCGTATCAAATTGATTATTTTGATTACAGTCGTAGTATAAATCTCCTCCGGCATATGTTGGGATCAAGGCATTGAATCCTGTCCAATAGGCATAGCTGTTAGGGTAAAACGAAGACCACCGGGCTGCGTCTAAGTTATTACAAAGGCCCTGTGTAGCAAATCCCGCGGCCACACCAAGCGTGTCTTCAAGCGGTGCACGATATATAAATTGAATCGCAAATCCTTGTTGTGGAGGAATGATAAAATTTACCGGCCAAACAATTTCTACCGTTTCTGTCCATTGATTTGAAGGAGAAATTGGTGATGATATGACAAGCGTATCTGAAAATAATATTTGATTGGTAGGATATCCTGAATTACCAATTTCAAGTATTTGCATAAAAAGAGTATCATTATAGAATGTGTTTTTTTCATGTCCAACTACGAGCGAAACCGAGTCTAGTGATAGTAAAGAAAAAGATGACATACTATAAGTATATGTATTTGAAACATCAATCAATGTGTCTGTTTTTTGTATAACACGTGTAATTAAAGAATCTGATGCCAATGTATCATACGCTTCATTTATTGGCCAGATCGCATGTTTATAGACTAGTGATGATTGCTGTAATTCATCTGAAATGTCGAGATTTACGTAAATACCGCCGCCTGCTTTATTTGCAGCTAATGAATTAGGGACAGAAACAAGCAAAGGAGAATTAAATGCCCTGAAATGTTGAGCAGAAAAAGGTATAGTTGTTAAACAAAAAAATAAACTTAGCAGTATTCTCATTTCGCTTCAAAGTAACAAAAAATAAACACTACTTAATAAAACAAAAGCGGCTGAAGAAATTCTTCAGCCGCTTTTATAAAGAATTTTAATCTTTTATTTTTTAACGATCAGTTTTCTTGTTGCGCTGTTTCCATTGGCAGTAATTGTATATAAATATACTCCATTACTGAATGAAGATAAATCAACATTTATCTGATTTAATCCCTGGTTTCTTTCTCCAAGAGATGTTGAATAAACTGCTTTCCCTGACAAATCTGTGATGTTCAACATTGCATCTGATTTTTCATTCAGACTAAAAGCAATTGTTGTTTGTTGATTTGCTGGATTAGGATATGCATTTAAAGCAAGGGTTTCGCTACTATTCTCTTCTGTGCTAAAAAACGGATTAAAATCTGCAAAATTTAGACGAATAACTGCACAAACACCGGTATAAAATGCCCAAAGCTGTGTGCCTGATGGAGATTTTATTTGTGTGCCAAATGGCATATTGTTATAATAACGAATACTTAAATCTTTTTGACCGGTTAAATTATCCACCAAAGAAACCGCGGCATAGTACCTGCTGGAAGGGAGAATACGCTCTTCCAAAGGAACCTGATAGAATGAAACTTCTATCCATCCATTGGTAAGATCCTGCTGTGTTACGGTATATTCTATTCCGTCTGGGAATGAAGCAAAATATGGGTTACGTTGAAAATCTAACACGTTAACACTTAAAAGCGCTCCCACACGAGTTTCTGCCGGGTCTATTCTGAATGAAATTGATGTTACGGTATCACCAGATGTTACATCCACCATATTGGCAATAGTAAAATACTCTGCGCCGTTATTTGCAAATTCTGGATCCCCTTCGTCATCAAGACCGCTGGCAACAAGACCTGCTGTTGCGGGGAACCACTCGCGAGCATAAATAGAGTCCGTAATAACAAGGCTGTCTTTTCCTGTATTGTTTGTTAAATCAACATCGGTTTCATTTTGAACGATGGAATAATTGATAATATGCTTACCTGTTTGGGATGGTTTCCATGTTACCACGTTTCCTAACATGCCTGTTCCGAATGTAGGAACGGTGATTCCTGTTCCGGCAGAAGAATGTACATTCGCCGCATTCAGAGTTACATCAATTTGAGTTTTAACATTTGTTTGATTAGCAGTTCCTAGATTGATATAGTTCTGATAAAATCCGAATCCGGAAACAGAATCCATAAAATTAAGCGGAATGTGTGTTGGAGAACAAGTAACTGAATCGCCACCTGTAAATAATAAATAGCTCCAGAAATCATCAATCAGGTATTCTGTATTTGTAGATTTTAAGTCATTCGCATTAGGAACAACCAACATCACGTCGTCAATTTGCCACGCATAATAATCACCATCAAATACAAAACGCATTTTTAAATTCGCGTTATTTCCTGCAGCAGCAGGTAAAAGTATTTGTGCCTGAGCAGTAAGAGCTGTTTGTTGATTTGCATTTAAGCCTGCTTCCCAAACTTCAGTCCATGTAGTACCTCCGTCTGTGCTGATTTCTACGCGCTGTTCGCCTTGAAAATCGCGGATATAATAATTAAAGACTAGCATTACCGAAGAATAACCAACCGTTGAAATAACTTCAGATGTTAAATCTCCTCTATGAGGAGCCGGCGCAACGCCAGTTCCAAGAGCTCCGGCACATGTTGTTCCCGGATCATCTAAATAATTGGAATCAAAAATAAAGAATCCATTGGCAACCGTTGGAGAGGTTAAAATAGCATTGATTGCACTCATACACGCCCCCCTGCTACCTACTGTGTTATTTGGCGTTGTCGATGGGCCTCTATATTCCCACTTGGCATCGGGATCTCCTACTCCGGCGTTTGACCAACCCGCGGGAACCCATGATGATGCATTTCCTCCGCCAAAATTCTGAATGTAAATGGTGTCGGGAAATGATTCTGAAAAACTACCAATAGTTGGGGCGGCTGTTGGTTCGTTTCCGATGAAACTTTTTATCGTTGCTTTTTGCGCATTGATATTGATTGGTTTTTGTGCAAAAACAAAACCAGATGCAAATAACAATGCAACTGATAATAAATAAATTTTTCTCATAAATGATTTTTTGATTCGTTTAAACAAATATAACAATTTGGTCTTAACATCAAAACCCGAAGGTCTTCGTAATTTTTCTATATAATTTGAGCCTTTTATTGCTTTGCGTAAAGAATTAATTCAGCTAATTCACGAAAGGCTCCATAACCTCCTTTAACTTTACAAATATAATTTACCCTTTCTTTCACGATAAACATTGCGTCTTCCGGACATGCTGTAAAAGCTATCAATCCCATCACTTCCAGATCGTTTACATCGTCGCCTATATATGCCATCTGGTGGGGCAATAAGCCGGTATCTTTAACCACTTGTTCTAGCACTTGTTTTTTGTCTTTGCTCCCTAAATAAAGATGTTTTATTTTTAATTTTTCAGCCCTTTTTGCAACCGACAAAGAATTTTCTCCTGTCATAATTGCTGTTTCTATTCCTTTTTCCCTCAGCCTTTCCACTCCCATTCCATCACGAATAGAGAATCGTTTCATTGCTTCTCCTTTTTCTGAAAAATAAACTCCATTATCCGTTAGCACGCCATCACAATCAGTTATTACCAGTTGAACGCGACTCGCCTTCTCTAAAATTGATTTATCAATGTGTTGCAGATTTAATTCCATGTGATACAAAAATATATGTTTACTTTAAAAGAAAGCTCTCAATTGCATCGAGGCAATATGAACAAAAGGACTGTTTTCAGATTTTCTGCCATCATATTGCAGCGATAATTGCAAATAATTTCCGATGGTTCGCTGAAACGAAACACCCCATGTTAAATTCAATCCCGGTTTTAAACTTTCAAGCATTTCAAAAGCAAGGGGCGTATTTGATTGCGCATTATAGGTTATCCAAAAAACATTGGTGCGAATCATCAACTGACCTTTAGCAATAAAGTTTGTTTTTATTTCAGCGCTTGCATCATGTAGCCATGTTTGTTCGCCACCGGGCAACAGAGAATCACCGGCGATACCCTGATTGTTTTTATAACCGATGCGATACCCTAACCCTAATCGAAACTTTGTACTCGGCTGTATTACCATTTCTGGCTTTGCTTCATAATAATCAAAAAGATAATTTCTTGTTCTTAATAGTGGCGATTCAAAAGCTTTTTGTCCGGCTTTTAATTCTGTATTGATATTCACTTTCGAAGTAATATTCCATCTCATTCTTGAATTGATAAATTTATTCTTACGGGTATCAACTCCATGTGCCAATAAAATTTTATTTTGATTGTCCTGATAATTAATCTCAAGACCAAATCGGGTTCCAAAGCGGTTCACAAAAATAGTCTGACGGAATGAATAGTTTAAAGAAATTAATGAAGTATCATTTGTATTGGGATCAAACGGCTGAAGGGACTCAATAAAAGAGGAAGACTGGGTTTTTCGGTCTGAACGAAATGCTGTTTGGCTGCTGAAATGTGACGCTATTTTTCGCCATCCTTTTTCTTTTTTCCAGGATTTGGGAGTTTGAATGTTTAATGCCGCTGTAAACTGATTATAGTATGTGCGAATAAATTCGGAAGTAGGAACAAAAAACTTTATATATGTAAGTCCGTCATCGCCAACGATTGTTCCTGTTCGTATTTCATATTCATCTCTCTGTCTTATCCCATCACCATTATAGTCAATCCAAACATGAGAACCGAGTCCACTCATTGACTGGATAAACTGAAAATCTCTTTTATTTTCTAGCCCTGCTCCTGCCTCGTAAAACAAATCCAATGTAATGGCATCCGAAAAATATTTACCATTGTATTCTATGCGCGACAATATCGTATTTTCATTTCCACTTTTAAGTAAAAAAGTATCGCTAACCTGTAAATTTCTATAAGCAAACAATATTGACAAGCTATGATGATCTGAAGGGGCAAGTTCAAAAGAACCGCCGGACTGGTGTGCTAGTGCTGCAGGGCGCAATTGATTCAATGTGTCTGCAAGATGGTCCAATCGTGCTAGATAAAAAAGCTTCCATTGGTGTGGGGTTTTTAGTCCCTGAGAAATTGAAAATTCAGCAACATTAAACATATAACTATTTCTTTTCAGACTATCTGTATTTGCATCACGAAAAACATTATACTCTGTTTCTGCTTTACACTGAAAAGAAATCAAGGAGGTGGATTTTTCGATATTAATTCTTTGCCTTAAAAAGGTGGTTGTTTGAAGAGTATCAAATGACGATGTCTGGCTTCCGAAAAAGGAAATATTCCACCTGTCTTTTTTTAAATTAAAAACAGCATTATTTCGAAATGCCTTGTATGCAAATCCTTTTAAATATGCGCCCCCGTTATACATCACATTTCCCCATCGTGTATTTTTAAATTCAATTGAAAGAGATGGAATGTAATCTGTTCCAGTAATAGTGTTTTGAAAGTTTTCATTCGGATTGTTTGCATTGGTTCTATTCCAGTCGCGCTCAAACTCCACACTTCTAAACCGAATAATCGGTTTAAACCAGTTATCAACCTGCTCATAGCTTAGTGTTGATTTTACACTACTGGAGTCTTTTTCTCTTTTTTTAATTGTTTTGGAAAAGTTTGCCTGCAGACGAAATGCATAGGCAAGGTTATCCTGATCATCTATATAAGAAAAGGCATTCAGATCATCGTCACTAATGGCCCCTTCTACATCAAACGACCATCCCTTGCCGGCATTAATACCAATTCCACCGGTCAATAAACGGTATGATTTCGGTGTTATCAATTTTACTACTGGTTCGTACTGGCCATTTTTTGTTCCGTCAGGATTCGGGGCAACCCATTGATATACTCGACCATTTGCAGTCGATGTTGCTACCTGATAATTTCCATTACCTTCACCAACATTAGAAAAACTTACTTGATAAAATGCTGAGTCAGGATGGGTGGAATAAACATAAATGGTATATGCCTGGGCATTGAAAAGCGTGTCTATCTTTTTATATAAAACCTGTTGATTATTAAACCCGATTGAATCTGCTGACGGAGCAATCGCTTGTTGTAACTGATCTCCGATTCCTGATAAAAAAACTTTTTGAGAATCAGAAAGCATCGTATTCAGCGGAGTGTTTTTGTCATCAAGTTCAGTAAAAAAATTCATCCGGTAAGAAAATCTTTTATAATCCCATTCATTATTTGCGTGAATCATCCATCGCTGGTAGTTTCGGTCTGAATATTCAAATTCAATAACAATTCTCGAATCTTTCGTAATAATTTTTTTTGCCGTAAATGTAATTTCTGCTGTATTGTAATCTATCACATATTCATTTTCCTGTCCTCTGTTTACTTTTATTCCATCTACATAAACAGACTCACTTCCACTAAGCACAATCACAAACGCTTCGCCCTCGTTTCCGGTTAAACGATATGGCCCCTGGTTGCCTTCTTTTCCCATCCATTCCTGTCTTCGGAATTTTCCCCTGGCAACTCCACCCGAAACACCTATTTTCATTACTCCAGATATTTTATCTTTAAAAATGAGTGCGTTTGGAATTCCTGTTTGAACACTCATTCCTTGTGCTTTTTTATACATGTTCATAAAATATCCATTGGGTTTCTGAAGAATAAAATCACCACCCGTAACACGTGTTGAGCCCTTGGATAACTGAATGAAAATTTTATCAAAGTCCTGTAATTGCTGAGTATTCCCATCCGGCTGAACAGGAATATTTTCGTCGGTAATGGCCGCTCTAATTTCAATATCTTTGTTTAACATTCCTGACAACTGAAGATTAAAAGAAGAAATCACCGAAGCATCCTGTGTATTCCCAAACGAAACACCCCTGGTGAGACTTCCTGCTTTTGTTAAACCATCCATTGCAAACAAATCCTGCTGGCGAAGAACCTTGCTGGGTACATATTTATTTTTTGATTGGACCAGAATTTCCCTGTCAGCATTTTGATAAATAAGTGTCGCTTTGTTTTTATCAAATACTTTAGAAGAAAAAGAGCTGGAAAAAACTCGGTAATTTAAAGTGATCGGCTGTTCTCCCAGCCTGTCTTTTATCCATTCGTCGATATTGATTTTCAGCTTCGCTGATGCCCAGTTCAACGAATAATATTTTTGAGGAATGACCTCGCCATTCAACAACATTTCAAACGTAGAAGGAATAATGCTAAGCGTGTCTATCGTAATGGTATCGGTAAGGTCAATGATTTTTTTTCGCTTGTTTGAAAATGTTTGTGAAAAAAGACTATTTAATCCTATGAAAAAAACGAGTAAAAATAAAAAGCGCGGAATTTGTCTGCTAATGATCATTTTAATGTCCATTGCTTAATCAGAAGAAGCAATCGGTTGGTCTTCGTTTTCTTTTTCCAATATCTACACCAACAAGAATTTCGTGTGATCCAAAATTATTCAATCGCAAATCGTTGTAGGGGTAGTCAAAAGCATAGCCAACATGTACTGAAGATCCGATATAAAAGCCCAAATTTAAGCCTAAAGATTCATTGAAACGATATAAAAATCCTGCCCAAAATTTCTTTTTCCAAACCAAGCTCGGATTCAAGTCAAAAGAAAAGGGTGCATTTTCAGTCATCTTAATTATTGCAGATGGCTTAATATCCAGTTGCCTTGTAACTGCAATATTTACAGAGCCCATTAAATAATAATGCCTTACCACATTTGATACGCTGCCAATATATTGATTCCCGTTTAAAGAAAATCCTATTAGTCTTGGGATAGAAAAACCAATCACGTGATTTTTTCCGTAATACATAATTCCTACGCCAATATTGGGTATGGGTCTGAAAAAATTTCCGTTGGCATAATTCACATCGCTAGGATCCACAACCGGAAGTTGAGAATAATTGACTTGATATAAATCTACTCCTGCGCTTAGCGCAAGTGCTAACCGATGATTGTTTCTATTCAGCTTAAATCCATAAGAAACATCTGCAAATACCGACGTATTATTTCGTGCTCCAATTGCATCATTTATACCATGCACACCAATATTCAGATTTGTTTTTTTTATGGGCATATCAAAACTAAAAAACTGCGTCATTGGCGCGCCCTCAATCCCCACCCATTGTTGACGGTGATGAGCAACAAAATGGATGGTTTGGCGGCTACCAGCATAGGCTGGATTAAAAAACAACGGATTAAACATATATAAAGAACTTTGCGGTTCCTGCTGCGCGAAATTCGGCTGCAGATTAAACAGCAGAAATGCTACAATTGATACAAATAATTTGAGCTGTTTCACCCGTGTTTATCCTTATATTTCATTCAAAAGTAATGAATTTTATTGCATATTTCAATCCTCACAGATAACAACAAAACTGTGGGTATAAAAACTTTATGATTTACATCAACTTTTCATTACATTTAAATTCTTTCCTTTTCATTAACTTGGGTTCTGAAAAACATGTACGCTACGCCGTGCATGTTTTTCTTTTTTGGTAAACAAGTCGATTATTCAATTGCTATCTTTTACAGATGATTATCTTTGTTCTTTATTCAACTGCGATGGATTATCAATTTTCGGAAATCGAAAAAAAATGGCGGGCATACTGGGAGGAAAATAAAACATTCAAAGCTTCTTTCCCTAGCCAACAACCCAAGTACTATGTATTGGATATGTTTCCCTATCCAAGTGGTGCCGGGCTACACGTAGGGCATCCTTTGGGATACATAGCTTCAGATATTGTTGCCCGTTACAAACGCCTTAAAGGGTTCAACGTGCTTCACCCGATGGGATTTGATGCTTTTGGTCTGCCGGCAGAACAATATGCCATTCAAACAGGCAAACACCCCTCAGAAACCACCGCTGTTAATATTGCACGTTACATAGATCAATTAAAAAATATTGGATTTGCCTACGACTGGGACAGGATGGTAAATACGAGTGATCCTAATTATTACAGATGGACACAGTGGATTTTTCTTCAGTTATTTCAACACTGGTATGATCGTGGAATAAAAAAGGCAAGACCGGTTCTTGAACTGGTGAGGATATTTGAAAAACAAGGGAATGCCGGGTATCATCACCAAATGATTAGCGGAAATATAGAAGGCGTAACTCAGATTTTTTCTGCTGAAGAATGGAAAGGATACAGTGAGTCAACCAAGCAAAGTATATTAATGAATTATCGTCTGGCCTACCAGAGTTTTGCATTCGTAAACTGGTGTGAGGCGCTGGGCACCGTGCTCGCCAACGATGAAGTAAAAGATGGATTAAGCGAACGTGGCGGGCATCCTGTAGAAAGAAAAAGGATGCGTCAATGGTTTTTGCGGATTACTGAATATGCTGACCGACTCAATGAAGATTTACAACTTCTCAACTGGTCAGAAAGCATGAAAGACATGCAACGTAACTGGATTGGCAAAAGCGAAGGGTTGCTTGTGCGTTTTGATCTGAAAGATCATCCTGAAAAGTTGGAAATATTTACCACGCGACCAGATACTATTTTTGGCGTAAGTTTTATGGTGCTTGCTCCCGAAAGCGAATGGGTTAGTGTATTAACTACACCAAGCCAGAAAAATGAAGTGCTACAATATGTGGGCGAGGCCAAAAATCGAAGCGAAAGAGAACGGCAGGCAGACGTAAAAAAAGTAAGTGGTGTATTTACCGGATCGTATGCAATTCATCCGTTTACAGGAAATGAAATTCCAGTTTGGATTAGCGAATATGTGTTGGCAGGATATGGTACGGGTGCTGTAATGGCTGTTCCTGCTCACGATGCGAGAGATTTTCGTTTTGCAAAACACTTTGGATTGCCTATCCCCCGCGTTATTTCAGGTCCAGATGGAGATGAATCTCCACTCACAGAAGAGTCATATGAAACGAAAGAAGGAATCGTCATTCATTCTGATTTTATTAGCGGAATGAATGTAGCTCAGGCGATGGAAGCTGTAAAGCAAAAAACGGAAGAATTTGGCATGGGCGAAAGACAAGTAAACTATCGCTTGCGGGATGCTAACTTCAGCCGTCAGCGTTACTGGGGAGAGCCGTTTCCGGTTTATTATAATAATGGCATTGCCACTCCTGTTCAGGAAAATGAGTTGCCACTCACTCTTCCTGAAATGGAAGACTTCAGGCCAACTGGGAACCCGGATGGTCCGTTGGCAAAACTTTCACTCAGCGAATGGAATAAAAACGGACATCCGCTAGAAACGGATACTATGCCGGGATTCGCCGGAAGTAGTTGGTATTTTTTGCGGTATATGGATCCTGAAAACTCAGAAAAATTTGCTGATGAAAATGCGTTAAATTATTGGAAAGAAGTGGACTTGTATATTGGCGGCACAGAACACGCCGTTGGTCATTTGCTCTACAGTAGATTCTGGCATAAATTTTTATATGACCTCGGCCTTGTTCAAACACAGGAGCCATTTAAAAAGCTTGTGAATCAGGGTATGATTCAGGGCAGAAGCAATTTTGTGTATCGGGTAAAAGGAAAAAACCAATATGTTTCTGCGGGATTAAAAGACCAATACGACACCATTGCTTTGAATGTTGACGTAAACATGGTAAACAACGACGTACTGGATTTCGATGCTTTTAAAAGTTCTTCCAACCTTGTCTTTGAAAATGCATCCAGTGCCGAATTTATTCTTGAAAATGAAAAATACATCTGTGGCTGGGAGATAGAAAAAATGTCAAAGTCAAAATGGAATGTGGTCAACCCTGATCAGATTTGCAACGACTATGGTGCAGATACCTTGCGAATGTATGAAATGTTTTTGGGGCCCGTAGAACAAAGCAAGCCATGGAACACACAAGGAATTGAGGGGGTTCACAAGTTTCTGAGAAAACTTTGGAGAACATGTATTGATGCGCAGGACAATCTTCAATTAACAGAAGAAGAGCCTACTGCGAAAGAATTGAAAATATTACATAAAACAATTAAAAAAATTGGTGAAGACATCGAGTCATTAAGCCTGAACACATCCATTTCTGCTTTTATGATCTGCATGAATGAACTGAGTGATCTGCAATGCAAAAAAAGAGTAATATATGAACCTTTGCTCATCATTCTTTCGCCTTATGCCCCACATATATGTGAAGAGCTCTGGAGTCGTTTAGGACACTCTTCATCCATTGCACATGCTTCATTCCCAATCTTTGAAGAAAAATACCTGATTGAAAATACTTTTTCTTATCCGGTATCTTTTAATGGAAAGGTTCGTTTTAACATTGAATTGCCCTTAGGTATTCCTAATGAAGAGATTGAAAAATCTGCATTATCACACGAACTCGCTGACCGGTGGCTGGAGGGAAAAACGCCTAAAAAAGTAATTGTTGTTCCCGGAAGAATTGTAAATGTTGTAGTGTAAAAATCATGACAAAAATCTCCTTTCAAAATACTGAAGTTGCATTCCGTCGGATGTCAAATAGTGATTTAAAAAGAGCTTCTTTCCTTTTTAATCTTATTGGAGCAAAGTGGCTGGTTGAGTCCGGTAAAAAGATTACCCAACTCGCTTTTGCGCTACACCTACCTATCAAAGGAATTATTCGTGCAACTCTTTTTAAGCAATTTGTTGGCGGAGAGTCAATCAGTGATTGTGAGAAAACTATACATTCTTTGTCCTCCAATCATGTGGGTACAATATTAGATTATTCGGTTGAAGGGAAGCAGGAGGAAAAATCATTCGATGAAACCTGTGATGAAATTATACGAACGATTCATAAAGCATCTACAGATGAACGCATTCCATTCAGCGTTTTTAAGATTACTGGAATAGCAAGACATCAACTGCTGGAAAAAAAGAGTTCCGGAGATTTGTTCAATCAAGATGAAAAAAATGAATGGTCAAGAGTGATTGAACGCGTCAACAGAATTTGTTCCTGCGGTGTAGCAAAAAAAGTTCCGGTATTAATTGATGCTGAAGAAAGCTGGATTCAACCGGCGATTGATGAGTTAACTGAACAGATGATGCAGTCTTACAACCGCGGGTGTGTGTGGATATACCATACCTTACAAATGTATCGACATGATCGGTTGGCATATCTTCATGAGCTGCACAAAAAAGCATCTGCAGACGGGTATTTACTCGGATTTAAAATCGTTCGAGGTGCATATATGGAAAAGGAAAGGTTGCGCGCAACCGAGCTCAACTATACTGATCCCATACAACCCAATAAAGATGCTACAGACCTGGATTATAATGAGGCGCTGCGATATTGTATTACAAACATCAACGACATTGCGCTTTGCGCGGGATCACACAACGAAGAAAGTGCACAGCTTTTACTGCGTTTAATGGAAGAAAAACAAATCGACAACAATCATCCCCACATTTATTTTGCGCAATTGTTAGGGATGAGCGATCATATCAGTTTTAATTTATCTGACCAGCATTATAACGTAGCCAAATATGTACCATATGGTCCGGTAAAAGAAGTATTGCCTTACCTTATCCGCAGGGCAGAAGAAAACACTTCCGTTAAAGGGCAGACCGGACGAGAGCTACAGTTGATTCGTGCTGAATTAAAAAGAAGAAAAAAGATAATTAAAAATCTTTGATTGGATCATCGAATCGCATGTGCTTCACGGATTCTCCAGAATCTTTTAATTCAAGTAATGCATCTATTCCAATATCCAACTGAAGTTTTACAAAATTGCCGGTAACTTTTTTATCACTTTCAGACGTTTTAACACCTTCCGGAACCATCGGATTATCAGACACCAATAACAACGCTCCTCGGGGTATGGAATTGGCAAAACCGGTGGTGAAAATAGTTGCTGTTTCCATGTCGATGGCCATGGTTCTTATTTTTCTTAGATACTGCTTAAAGTTTTCATCGTGTTCCCAGACCCTGCGATTTGTAGTAAATACCGTTCCTGTCCAGTAATCGCATTCATATTTTTTAATCATAGCGGAAACCGCCATCTGTAATCGAAACGATGGAAGCGCAGGAACTTCCAGAGGAAAATAATCATTGCTCGTTCCTTCTCCTCGTATGGCCGCTATGGGTAAAATCAAATCTCCGATTTGGGTTTTCTTTTTTAAACCACCACACTTTCCCAAAAACAGCACTGCTTTGGGCGCAATAGCAGATAAAAGATCCATCACGGTAGCCGCCATTGCGCTGCCCATTCCAAAATTAATAATGGTTATATCACCATGTGTTGCCGTTTGCATCGGCTTATCATTTCCTTTTACTTCAATCCCGAATTTTTCAGCAAACATGTCAACATAATTTCTAAAGTTGACAATCAAAATATAACTTCCAAAACTCTCTAACGGCTGTCCGGTATAACGAGGAAGCCAGTCTTTTACAATTTGCTCTTTTGTTTCCATCTTCATTCTATTCTTTGTTTACAGCATACAATATACAATATTCGTGAAATCAAATTAACTTCGAAACATAAAACCTTCGCATGCGCTACTTATTATTATTGATCTTTAGCTGTCCTTTCACGTTGTTTTCACAGACGCAAATCAGCGATTCATTGATGTTGCGAAAAATATTTGACGAAGCACTAACGCGTGGAAAATGCTATGAAAACTTAAAGCAACTCTGTGAAGAAGCGCCGGCAAGACTAAGCGGATCAGCAAATGCTGAGCGCGCTGTTCAAGTTACTTTTGAGCAATTAAAAAAAATGGGGGCAGACACGGTATGGCTTCAACCAACGATGGTTCCACACTGGGTAAGAGGCAACAAAGAAACGGGGATTATTTACGCCGGCAAAAAAAAATATCCACTTGCCATCACCGCGCTCGGAGGTTCAGCCGGAACACCTTCAGGAGGAATTACTGCAGAAGTACTCGAAGTTCAATCTTTACAGGAATTATCTTCCATTGAGCCTGAAAAAATAAAAGGAAAAATTATTTTTTATAACCGAGCGATGGATCCGCGTAAAATTGACACGTTTGAATCGTATGGTGGCTGTGCCGATCAACGCGTGAGAGGCGCTGACGAAGCCGTGAAGTATGGAGCCGTTGCAGTCGTTGTGCGATCACTGACACATGCCCTTGACGAAAATCCACATACTGGAGTGATGATATATTCAGGCGATCAGAAAATTCCGGGTGTTGCCATCAGTACAAAAGACGCCAATATGCTCAGCGCATTATTAAAAAAAGAAACCGTGAAAATGTATCTTGAGTTAAACTGCCAATCACTACCGGACAAACTATCTTATAATGTGATTGGTGAAATACGCGGCACTGAATTTCCTGAAGAAATATTATTGGTAGGCGGACACCTGGACAGCTGGGATAACGGACAGGGAGCACACGATGATGGAGCCGGGTGTGTTCACAGCATGGAAGTACTTCATTTATTCAAACAATTAAATTACAACCCAAAAAGAACCATTCGTTGTGTATTATTCATGAATGAAGAAAATGGCAGTCGGGGCGCTACGGATTATGCTGCGTGGTCAAAACAAACACAACAAAAACATTTGGTTGCATTGGAATCCGATCGGGGCGGATTTGCACCTAGGGGGTTTACTGTTGAGGGTGATGATGGAAAAAAAGAAGCCTGCATGGATGCATTGCGAGAATGGCGAGCTTTATTCAAACCCTATTTTGTGCATGTTTTTGAATACGGCGGAAGCGGTGTAGATGTTTCCAAACTCAAAGGACAAGGCGTGGCGCTGATGGGATTTATTCCTGATTCACAACGGTATTTCGATGTTCATCATGCCAAAACAGATCATATACAGTCTGTAAATAAACGCGAACTGGAACTCGGCGCTGCAACCATTACATCGTTGATTTATCTGTTTGATAAATACGGATTACATCATACAGAAAAAAGCGGTTCGTGGCCGGAGAGGGCAAATTAATTACATGCCCACATTCGTACCGGCAAGAGCTTTGTTTTTATTCCTTGCGCGGTCGCTTTCGGTCAATAAAATTTTTCGCATACGAATACTTTTAGGAGTAATCTCCAGGTATTCATCTTCCTGAATATATTCCATGGCTTCTTCAAGCGAAAACTTGATGGCAGGAGCAATACGCATCTTGTCATCCGTTCCGCTGGCACGCATGTTGGTTAACTTTTTAGTTTTTGTTAAGTTTATTACCAGATCAGAATCACGGCTGTGTTCTCCCACGATCATTCCTTCATATACTTCATCTCCCGGATCAACAAAGAAACTTCCTCTGTCTTGTAATTTATCAATGGCATAAGGAATTGCTGTTCCGTTATCCATCGAAATCATGGTTCCGTTAAAACGACGAATCGGTTCTCCCTTGATGGGTTCATACGATTTGAATCGGTGAGTAACTACGGCCTCTCCTCCGGACACGTTCAGCAGCGCAGTACGCAAGCCCATTAAATTTTTTGAAGGAATATCAAATTCCAAATGAATCAAATCACCTTTGGGTTGCATAATTTGCATTTCGCCCTTACGCATCGTTACCTGCTCAATACACTTTCCGGAAAATGCTTCTGGAACATCAATGTTCAGTACCTCTACCGGTTCGCATTTAACACCATCAATCTGTTTGATAATTACTCGGGGCTGTCCGATTTGTAATTCATATCCTTCACGGCGCATGGTTTCAATTAAAATTGACAAGTGAAGAATTCCACGGCCAAACACCATAAATGAATCCTGCGATTGTGTTTCTTCAACGCGCAAAGCAAGGTTTTTTTCAATCTCTTTAAACAAGCGGTCTCTCAAGTGACGAGAAGTAACAAACTGACCTTCTTTACCAAAGAATGGCGAATTGTTAATCGTAAACAACATGCTCATGGTCGGCTCATCAATGGTAATCGGAGGCATTCCTTCAGGATTTTCGTGATCTGCTACCACATCGCCAATTTCAAATCCATCCAAACCAACGATGGCGCAAATATCTCCGCAGCCCACCTGCTCTGCTTTCGCTTTACCCAGTCCTTCAAACGTATAGAGTTCCTTGATTCTTGATTTTACAATTTTACCATCACGCTTCATCAACGAAGCCGGCATATTTACACGTAAAGTTCCGCGCATTATTTTCCCAATGGCAATACGCCCGATAAAGGTTGAATAGTCTATCGAGGTGATTTGAAGCTGAGGCGTTCCTTCAACTACTGCAGGAGGAGGAATTACCTTAATGATGGTTTCCAGAAGAGGCTCAATATTTTCTGTACGCTCCTTCCAGTCGTAGCTCATCCAGTTTTGTTTTGCAGAACCATAAACGGTAGCAAAGTCGAGCTGATCTTCTGTCGCTCCAAGGTTAAACATCAAGTCAAATACATCCTCATGTACTTCGTCAGGGCGGCAATTTTCTTTATCCACCTTGTTGATTACCAATACCGGTTTTTTACCCAGTGCGATCGCCTTGCTTAACACATAACGGGTTTGGGGCATGGGGCCTTCAAAGGCATCCACCAGCAACAACACACCATCCGCCATGTTCAGCACGCGTTCTACTTCACCTCCGAAGTCGGCGTGACCGGGGGTGTCAATAATGTTAATTTTGGTTCCTTTATAATTTACAGATACGTTTTTTGATACGATGGTGATGCCTCGTTCGCGCTCCAGGTCATTATTGTCAAGAATAAGTTCCCCTGACTCCTGGTTGTCACGAAAAAGCTGACAATGGTGAAGAATTTTGTCCACCAGCGTGGTTTTTCCGTGGTCTACGTGAGCGATAATAGCAATGTTACGAATAGATGACATAAATAATAATTCAGTTAAAATGGGTGCAAAGATACGGATAATAAACGAGGAGAGGAAGTGTGGTGAACCACACTTCCTCTCAGTTGTTTTTAAAACTATTATTTACGGGGGACTATTACCAGCAATTTTGCCAGGTTGTGCCGTCAAACACACGTAATTTATTGGTTACATCATCAAAATACATAAACCCCTTCGTCGGACCTGCTGGAGGAGTCGCGCTGGGAACGATCTGAATGAATTTATCCATAATTATATCAACATTTGAACTGGGATGTCCTGATACAATAAGCTTTGCCTTCGGGGTGTTAGCCCCTCCTCCTACTACCATAAAGATACTTCTTGCTAAAGATGGGCTCGCTTGAAGAATTAAATTTCCTGTATTGTTAAATGGTGGGGTAACCGCAGAGTTGTTAGAACTGTAGATCATGCTAGTACCAGATGTTGGGTATGCAGTTAGACCAATTTGTGACTCAATAATCAATGCTCCGTTTGTTCTTATGTCTGAAGCCACATGTAACATCGATGAAGGCGCCGTAGTGCCAATGCCTATATTTCCAAGATGATTGATTGTCATTCTTACTTGATTATTTGTTCTATAGCGAATTGACCCTGTCGGAATTTGATTTGTAATGGTAAAATTTGAATCTGTAGCACCTCCATATCCCAACCATCCTGCCCTCGTCGAGCTATTTAAATATGCAGGGGTAAATAATTCTACATAACAACCGTCAACAAAAGATTGAAGTCTGATTGGATTTGCTTCGCTTACAATATGCAGCCGTCTTTCAGGAGCTGGCGTGCCAATACCTAAATTTCCATTTTGAAGAAGAGAAATCTCCGGTGATGCACCTATCGTTCCAGTATTATCAATTTTAAAGGCATTGTCAGTTGCATCCATACCAAAAGACCATTCTGCAACGCTTGGAAAACGAAACTTCATCCATGCATCGTAATCAGGTGCGTTGTCTGAAAGACCCGTATTTTCAATCATTATTCGAGTTGCGATTGTGTCTGTTAGCGTTAAAAATCCACCGATACCATCCGTTAACGTTGTACCATCTGCAAGTTCAATTGTTGTTTCTCCAAAACCGTTTACTGTTAGTGTTTCAACATTGTTAACGTTACCTGCTGATTGGGCATGCAGCGCATAAGGAACGCTCAACAACTGGCTTGTAGCGGTGATGGAATAGTTAGTGCCTCCTGTTGGATCTGTTTCTGTTTTGATAAAATATGGTCCGTTTCCCCAATCAATGGAAGAGAAATTTCCGCTGGTAACATTTCCCGCCCCAATTTCAAGGGAGGCCAACCCATTAACATTAGTGTTCGTTGTATGGGTTTCTGTATAAACCGAATTCCCCGAAACGGAACCCTGAAGAATACTAATTTGTATGCCTACCGCAGAAGAAGAAACAAGATTAGACGAGGCGTCTCTAATCACAGCCTGATAACTCATTTTTTCGGGTGATTGGGCAAATCCAAGAATTGAAAGAGCCATTAATCCAACAACAACTATTTTCTTTTTCATAACTCTACTTATTAAATTTTAGTTTTTACTTATTTTATATGATTTTATAATTTTATTTTTTTCATCTGTAACCCTTAGCACATAAGCTGCAGAGGGAAATGCCAACAGATTGATTTCATTCATTGACGACAACGCCGTCTTTTCCTCAATAAGCCCTCCATCTATCGTATAAAGTTGATATTGAATACGTGTATTTTGGAACTCTTTTATTTCAAGATATACTATGTCTTGGGTTGGATTGGGATAAACCGAAAGCTGAATGGCAGAGTTTTCATCCTGTAACCCACTGGGTTCAATCTTATATGGCTGCTGCACACCCTGCGCAACAGATCCTCCTGATCCCTGGTGGTAGGTATATACAACCTGTCCAACACTAAACGCCACAGACCCGGTTGCTGATTGCGCACCTCCTCCAGATGTATTGACAGATTCCTGTGCTGTTAAAAGTGTTGAACATAAAAGAAATAAAAGAGAACAAATGATTTTCATATTCATTGTATTTGAAGCGGTAAAATTAGTAATTAAATTCAATTAAATAGAGAGTGTATTCGTGTTGACACAGCTCTTGATTTTTCCGAAAATAGAAGTATCATGAAAGAATAAAACAATGTTTCATAATGATGGAACATTGTTTTACTTTTAATAGATTGCATTTAGTTGTTACAGAGATAAACCTTCTTCGCCTCGCCTACATTGCTTCGCACAACATAAACCCCATCAGGCAGAGTGAGCGAAAGCCTGTTCTTCCCTGCTGGAATTTTTCGTGTATAAAGTTCTTGTCCTGTTATGTTGTATATTTTAATTTCTAATTCTTGTTTTGCGTCAATAAACAATTCATGATTAAAACTCCAGACGGTCCAATTTTGACCATTGATAAATTCATCATCAACACTTGTATTTTCGTTCAATATAATTTTTGTAACAAGCGCCGTGATCGTTTCACAAGAATCATCATATATAGCGAAATTCACTAATCCTCGAGTTATATCATCATATCCATCATAAATACCCACCTCAATAACGGATGAGTCTGGGGAACAAAAACAATTGGCATTCACCTGAAAGTTTTTATCAGTAAGATTTTCTAAATTATAAACCAAATTGCTACATATTTCATTGTTTGTGATTTGTGTAGTTGATGGATTATATGCGTTGACCTGAACTCCAATTACATTATTTACAATAATATTATCATTCAATATTGAACTTTCGCCTATTTTAACGGCCACATTATTGTTATAAAATTCAGAAAACGAAATGGTGGAAAAACCATTATCATCAATAGCCACCTGATTACTGTCAAAAACACAATTTATAACTTGAACCTGGGCTGTTTGAGCAAGTGCTGTTTCATTATGCAGAAATGTAGAGTTTTGAATGATTCCCGGACTACCAACAATATTGTTCGTATTTCCAATAAATACACTGTTATTAACATTTATATAATTCGACCATGTAAACGAACAGAGGTTTTGTTTAAACAAGCAGTCGCTGGCAGTAGTCGAGCCGTAGAGTAATTGAGCGGCCTGTCCAATTCCATTTTTTTCAAAAACACAATTTAAATACACAAGATCCGCATTCAATTGCAATGCGTAGTTGTTATTTTTAAAACGGCTGTTTGTAAATGAATAAGTAACACCCGGCTGCGAAATATCGTTGTAGATTCCATAAAAAGAGTTCTGCAATTCGATGCGATCAAGAATAACGCTTCCGCCTTGACTTCCTTTAATATTAATGCCTAACCAATTATAAAAACCATCTGTAGTATCTGAACTGGTAAAACAAATGCGATTCGTGTCTGTTCCTTGTGCAATAAGCGTTCCGCGAATCTCTAAATACAGAAAATTTCCAATATTAAATGAGCTGTCGGCATTAAAAATTACTTTACATCCCGGTTCAATGGTCAATGTTTTTCCCGGAAAAACAACAATAGACCCTGTTACGATGTATGGACTACCGGACACCGGCCATGTTGTGTTTTGATATATACCGCCGGATACTTGAGTTTGTCCAAATATTGATGCCTGGATAAGAATGAGTAATAAAATGGTTAATCCTGTTTTCATTTTTTAATAATAAAAGAAACATAACAACAACTTTCTATTGATGTTCATTTCGTAAATCATTTCATTATTTACGGGCTTATCAACTATTCATTAATATTATTTTTAAAAACAAAACAGCCCCGAATTATGGGGCTGTTCTTGTCAGCATTTTCAGTGCTGAATACGCAACTGTTCTTATACATCCAAATAAATACTCTCTGCGGGGGAGCACGAGAAGGTAGTTGCTGAAGTAACTTCATCATCGACAACCACCCTTGCTGGCCGTTCAATTCATCCTCTTTCGCTTTCATAACACGACCATTTTAAGGGTTATACATTCCTTTTCGGCAAAGCCCCGCACATAATAAATACCAGGGGGCAGACCTTGATGTAACAGGATTCGTCCATCTGTGTCGGCATGCCATGCACCCAACTGCGTTCCTGCTGCGTTCCAAATCGTCCAGTTAGAATTGGGCGGAGCCCCGGTTAGCCAAGCCATATCAATCGATGGATTGGGGAATAAAGTAATTTGTGCTGTATTACATTCTTGTACCTGTTGTGTCGCCAATACTTGTCTTTCACTATTAAAATCAATTTGTATCAAACGAAGAAAAAGAGGTTTTTCATCGGCTAAAATTGGTAACGATGCGGTGTAGGTTATTGGGCTGTTTGAATTTCCGTTCCCAGGAGTTTCGTATACTTTTTCCCAGTTTATTCCATCTAACGAACATTCCACTTCAAACCTTTCGTTATTAATCTCTGTTGCTGTTATCCACTTTACCTGCGGGCGCTGCTGATCACATGATATTGAAAAATGTAACAGAGAAACAGGAAGCGGATCGTCCGGTTGATTAACAAAAAAAGGAGAAAACACACCTGTATATCCAACCACTGATAGCGAGTGAGGATTCCCGTTAAGTTGAGAATAAAAAGATGACGGCACCGAGGGCTGCCAAATGTTACCATCATGGTGATGCATCTTAGGAATGGCAAGCGGCATCGACTCTTCGGTGTTTTTCCAATAAAAAACAAAGTCAACCCCGTTTCCCGAATTCGGTTGTGATTTCCCTATGTTCCAGGTGCGCTGAACATGTGGTGTAGCAATAACTGGTCCGCTATATACCTGTTCATAGACGGCATCAAACACCTGTACTGAAAAATCATCTGCGCTTCCGGTTTGATTGGAAATAGATACTGGGTTGTAAGTACTTTTTCCTGTGGGAAATAAAAAAGTTTGCAATGAAAAAATAAAAGTCTTTAATTTCCCATTTCCATTGGTTTGTACATAATCAACATCTCCGGGCGATAAAAATGGTCGCTGCACTGTAAAATCATAGGGGCCCAAAATTATTTTTTTTTGCGCCTGATTAAAGTCTACAGAAACTAATGAGCGAGACTGATCAAGAACAGGAAAGTTGCTGTTGTTATTTTGCTCTATTGCAATAGAATCAACGGGAAAAGGAACCCCTATCGGAAACCAGTTCTGCGGATTATTCCAGTCGGTATTTATACGACCGGTCCATAATTTACGATGGCTCATCACATGGGCGGAGGTTCCGTTCTTTGCATCGCCCTTCCCGGCGCCCCCGGCAAATTGTGCCCAAAGTGCAGAGCCAACACAAACATAACATATAATAAAAAATAAGCTTGACATAAAGATTGGTTTTAAGGTTTGTATTTATATTGTTTTATTCTGGAGAAGATACAGGGAGATTTCGCACAAGTCGAAAACCATAGTCGCGCTGTCGAGTGGCGTCTGTCATTGAGGCAATGGTACGATCAGAAATTCGAGCCCTTGAATTCTGGACGAGCCAAGCTCCTCCGCGAAATCCGGAACCAACAGCGTTAATACCCGGCCAGTCGGGCTCATCTGGGTTTCCGGTAAAGGATAAATCTCCGTTTCCGTGTTTGTTTTGAAAAGCCCGACCTTGTGTATTTCCGATGGTTACAACGCGTTCCCAAAGGTTCCCACTTAGCTCCATGACTCCATAATATCCGGCACCGGAGGCTTGTCGAGTGGTCGCTTGGGCGTGTGCTGAAAAGATACCCACACGATATGGTCCGTTTACGTTGTTGTTTGTACTGTTATAACAGGCATTGCCAAAAGAAATGTAATTATTCTTTGAGACCCATTCATTGTTTTGTGAAACATTGTTAAGCTGATAGCTTCCTGTATGAATTGAACTGTTTCCCCAGGCGTATTCATAGGCATTACAACCGACATATCCCCGAGATGCTTTTTCAAACTCTAGTTCAGACATCGGACGAAGACTGCTCCAGTCGGCATATGCCGTTCCATCTCCCCATGACAACCAGTTGCACGCGATCCATTCGCCATCAGTGGTTCCATTGCCGATACCGTTACTGTTCAAATCACAAAAAAAGGAAATCGGACTATTTGAAGAAATTGCGGAACTGCATCTGATGCCATTTCGATTGTTACTTGTATTGCTACTGTTGCTCAAGACGTATATATTGGAAACAGCTGTTATGCCGAGACCAACGGCCGTTGCAACCCTGTTGGATTGCTGTAGGCGGGTTATATTATTTAAGAAATCACGGTATTGTCCCTGCCCCAATTCATATTTCATACAAAAAAATCCCGCGTGTCCCTTAGGAAATGATGTTGGCAATGTGCCTTGAGGGCCTATCGTCTGATTTCCATTTGTATTTGTTCCCCAAAGGCTCCCTGCGTTCGGAGCAATATTGATGACTCCTTCGGAAGACACCAAATACGGAACAGTAAATCCGTTTATCCACGAACCATTAGTAAATGAGCCGGTTTCAGCGCCTCCGCTACCGAGATAAAAAGCTGAAGAAGGCACATAAACCATCTCTATGGCAAATACCTGTACCTCCACTATATCATTATCTCCCACCAGATTTGCACCATAATTCCATCGCAACTTTGCTTGTTGAAGTTGTGTTGTTCCGACTCCTTGTTGGCTTCGGTAAAAAAAGGCGCCAAGAGCGGGATTGGAAACAGCTGAAAAAGAAAGATCTTCTTTCCACAGCCCAACCTGAACAAGCGCCGGAGTTCCAGTTCCTGAACTATTGCCTACGTTATTGAGCAGTGCGTGCTCCCAGATGCGCTGGGCAATAATTACAGTGTTGATTGAAAGAGCTGTGATAGGTGAAGAACTTACAGAAAATGTAGTAGTGCTGTTTACCGATGTAATAACGGTTCCCGGCGAAAATGACCCTGAGCCGGAGACAATAGATACTGGCATTCCTTTTCGCAATCCAAGTGTACTTTGAACGGTAATAAGATTGCCACTATTGGTTGCGCCGGGAGAAAGGGTAATGTCTGCTGCGCCAACTCTAAACTTGATAAACACCCAGGCGGCATCATACTCTGTCTGAATATGTGCTTCTGCTTCCGCCCCGGATCCAGCTGTGGTTGAAGCTATAATTACACTGGGCACAGAAACATATCCAGCCCCAGAAGAAGTGAGCACAACACTCGTTACTATTCCTCCGTTTGTAATGGCTAAAGCTGTTGCTCCGGAGCCTCCGCCATTTTGTATTCCTGATACGTATAACAACTGCGCAGATCCATTCGTCTGGGTTCCGTTTGTATGCGTTGGGCCCGATGTTGCGTGGGTTGTTCCTGATGTTGAAATAATATAATAATTGCCGTTGAATACAATCAAATCTCCTTTGTTAACGACGGTGCTGCCCATCCAGTTTATTGCGCCCTGTGAGCCGATATAAATTTTAGGGGCTGTTGTATAGCCTGTTCCACCTGTTTTAATCGCGACCTGACTTATTCCCTGATTAACAGAGTTGAATCTCCATGAATTTTCCCAGCTCAGATCAAATGCAACATTAATATAATTATCAACGATGTTTTGCTGGGTTAACTGAACATTAGAAACGATGATGTTATTTCCGTAAACAATAGACGCGAAAGGAAGGAATATGATAACTACTTTTTTAAAAACTTTATAAATTAGTTTCTTAATACCGTTGTTAGAAAGTCGATACCATGTCTTTTGAATCGTGGGGTTTTCAGTAATATTCAAGATGGCTCTGCGGGAAAAAAGAAATCCTTTTTTAATTAATTCGACTTGAATAAAATTTATATTCGGTTTCATGGCGTTGGTTTTTGTTTTTCAAAATTACAATTGAAACTCCCGCCATATTTTGAATTATTTTTTCGTGTGACGAAAACAAAACCTCTGTTAAGTATATGTTCCTTCCAGCATATTTATACCAACAGATTAATAAAGCATTGATGTACTGATATTAATTGTTCTTTTGTTTAAGAAAGTGTTCGGATATAATAAAAAACAAGTAGTAAGAATCCCTTGTTTTTCTTTAGTATTTCAACAGCAATGCTGAGGTGATTATTCTTTATTTATTGCGAATAAAGAATTTTTACTATTTCATAATCAAACTTGTTCTAATAAATTTTCTAATCATATCTCTTGTTTTTTCTATATAACACACATAATTAATTAATTGTGTTTTTTAACATTGTTAATACCTATTTAATGGTAAGAAAAAGTATCTAAAAGAAAATAGATATTTGCCATCAACCAACCTTAATAACTATGTTAACATCCTTTATTTTACATCCATTACATCAATTTTGGGTAAAGTCAATTTGTACGTGCGGAAGTTTAAAAAATCACTGGGAATTAACTACCGGATTAAAAATGATTCGATGCGGATTTTCCGGATGTAAAAACACCCATTTAATACACATCGCAAAAGTCCGAATCTCGCTTCGTTCCGGCTGGCATTTTATTCCGCTTTGCGAAGCACACAAATCAGTAAGAAAGCTATATCGCGACCACCCTCACATTCCTGCGATAGCAGCAACTTCTTTGCTTCAATGCAAGAAAAAATATTCTCGTTGGAATTTTTTTCGACTTCCCTCGTAACGTGTCAGATTATACTTTTTTTCATAACCACTAAAATTATTGTATGAAACTCTTAATTTTTATAGAACAGATTGTCTCTGTTTTTTCAATATATGCAGGCTTCCTCCCTATTTTGCTATTTATAATATTTCGTCCGATTTGCAGGAGTAAATTTTTATGGATTATCGGTTTTATAATTTTAAAAACCGCTTTTGATTTGTATACCGCTTTTTATTCTCCGGCAGAAATAATTTCTAAAAGTGCAATACAAACTTATTCTCCGCTAATGATCATTTTTCCGCTTTTCTATCTCGTATTTTCTATGTTCCGGTTAAATCTGAAAAGTAAAAGCCTGTTAAGCCTTTCTTTGTTTTTGCTTTTACTTGGCCTAACCACAATTCTAAAAAGTTTAGAATATGGACGCGAAATTCAAATCTTAGCCATCGTTTTAATCTTTCTGATTTTTAGCATCGGGGGTTTTTTACATTGGTTGCGAATAATTGAAAGGAACAATGAAGTGCCTTCAAATATTGACTTTGTCATTCTGCTTGGAATTTTTTCTTCTTGTATCTTTTACATTTTTATTGACTCTCCCCTTGTATTCATCATGAAATCAACTCCGGAGTTTTTAATAAATCCTTCTTTCAGCGGGTTCTCCACATTAAACTTTTATTTATTTATCAGTGGGGCAATTTTGCTGGCATATTGGGAGCAAAGAGGTAAGAAATTTTTATTTGTGTGAGTATTAATTAATAACTATATCCTATGATGAACAAACAACCCGACAAGGCCATTCGCGTGGCTGTTGTTGAAGACCACAAAGTGGTAAGAGAAGGACTGGTGTCCATGTTAAAAAAAGAGCCGAAAGTAAGCGTAGTAATGGAGGCCGCTAATGGTAAAGAATTTTTAGATAAACTTCATGAAACGCCGGTTGATGTTGCGCTGATTGATTTAGAAATGCCGGTATTAAATGGCCGCCAAACATTGCTGCGACTAAAAAAAGAAAGTCCCAATGTTAAGTCCATCATGTTAAGCATGTATGGAGATGAAAACATTGTGATAGAGATGCTAAAAGATGGCGCCTGCGGATACATTCCTAAAAATTGTTCTTATGAAGATGTTGTTGATGCTATTTTTGATGTGCAATTTAAAGGACATCACTCTTCTTATTTGGTATCTCAATCTTTTTTCAATCAATTACACCGGCCGTTTTCGCCGGGAAGCCATCAGGCTCAATTTCTTCTTTCGGAAAGAGACACACGTGTTTTACAAATGCTCTGTGATGGAAAGTTGAGTGTAGATATCGCTGATAAATTGGCTTGTTCAAAAAAACTTATTGATGCGATTCGGTCTAAATTATTAGACACTCTTGAGGCGAATAATACCGCAAGTTTAGTTCGAAAAAGTATATTATTGGGATTGTATTCTCCAAAAACAGATGAACAAATTATATCTCAAGACAAAGAAGAAGAGATGGAAAGAGAGCGACGTCGCAAAGAAAGGTTGGCCGGTGGGAACACCGGAATAAGTACCATCCCTAAGCCATTCTGATTTTACACGCGATTGTATTTGAAAAATAAAAAGCCGGAGATTCCGGCTTTTTATTTTTATTTCAGATCTTACTCTTTCACTTCAGCAAGCAATGCATCTAGTTCTTCTTCGCTCAGGCTCTCGAGATCAGACACCATCGCTCCGCTTTGAACTATTTTATCCATTACAATCACCCCGAGCTGAGTAACATTTGGTCCACTGAGCAACTCCATCGTGCTCACATCAACACCAAATCTTGCAGAAATGGCTCTTCCTAACTCAACGGCAATTAAGGAGTCGACGCCAAGGAAATTAATCCCTCTTGATTTATCAATTTTCTCAACAGATAATTTTAATACGCGGGCCAGCTCTTCAGCAACTGCATTCTCAAGGTATGCTGTTCTTTCACCTTCTGCTACGGCAGAAAGTTCTGCTGCAAATTCATTCACCTTGCTTGCCCCGGCACCCGCAGATCCTCTGCTTTCAGCCAATTGCTTAAATCTTGAAGATTGTGCACTCTTTTGATTGATACTACTCCATCTGCCCCATTCCACATCAAACATACCAACTTGTACCGGAGTATTTTCTATTACTACACCAAGACCTTCTAAGGCCTCCTGTGTTGAGAATCCAAAAATACCTCCACTCTCCAAAATAGCTGTAACATTTGCATCTCTTGCGGCAACACCAACTTCTCCAAGCACCCCTAAATTAATTGTTGTAGCTTGCATTCCATTCGCTCTGCGATAATGTGCAAACTGATCAAGGAATGTATTGGAAGACACATAATTTGCCTGGCCCGCATTTCCTATCAATGCAGATATAGACGAAAAGGATACAAAGAAATCCAAAGGAATATCTTTTGTGAATTTATGCACGTTTAATACTCCTCCCACTTTCGCCTGATATGATGTAATAAATCTGTCGCGATTCATATCTACAATAAATCCATCATCTAAGACTACGGCACCATGAATGATTCCTTTTAATGGTGGCATTTCTGCTTTAATTTTAGAAACTGCTTTTGCTACTGCCTCTTCATTGGTGATGTCAATAGGATCGGCATACACTTTTGTTCCTGCAGCTTCCATGCGCTGAATGGCTTCTTTTGCTTCATCAGATTTAGCTCCGCTTCTGCTAGCCAATACCAGTTGTTTTACTCCTTTTGCTGAAAGCCATTGAGCAATTTGTAATCCAAAGCCTCCGGTTCCTCCAGTAATCAGATAGGTTGCATTGGTATCAATTTGTTTTTTATGTGCCTTCACAGGAACTTCTACTTCCTGATCTTTAAAGTTAATCACCACTTTTCCGATGTGTTTAGACTGCAACATAAAATTGAATGCGTCAACAGCATCTTTAGCGTCGAACAAATGTGTATTGACAGCGGTGAATACCCCGTCTGCATAGAATTTTTCTATATCTCTATGAATCTGTTGAACTACATGCGGGCGCTCCATCATTAAACGGTCAACGTCAATACCGTGGAAAGTAACATTGTTATTGAATTGCTGCATCGGCAACCCGTTGTTCTCGCTGATATCACGCTTACCTATTTCAACAAAACGTCCATATGACGCCAATAATTCAAACGACTGATACAATGATTCTCCGGCGATGGCATTCAATACAACATCTACACCATATCCGTTTGTATCATCCAAGATTTGTTTTACATAATCCAGAGAGCGGGAATCGTAAATATGCTTAATACCTAAATTACGTAAGTATTCGCGCTTTTCTTCACTACCGGCGGTGGTATAAATTTCTGCGCCTACATGCTGAGCATATTGAATAGCAGCTAATCCAACCCCCCCTGTTCCGTTGTGGATTAATATCTTTTCTCCCTTTTGCAGTTGTGCGCGATTTCGTAAACTGTATAAAACAGTCATATAAGGTACTACCATCAACGCGTCCTCAAACTTGATATTTGCGGGTTTGCGCAAGTAATACGTTGGAACAGAAACCACATAAGATCGCAAACAGCCTTCAGGCGCAGCAAGAATAATTTCCTCGCCCACTTTGAAATCTTTTACGTTGGATCCAACGCGTGTAATTACACCTGCGGCTTCGTGTCCAATATTGCGCTCATAATATGAGCCCTTGGTTGCTTTTTCTGAAAGTTGTCCGATTACTTTTAATCCATCTTTCAGGTTCAAACAAGCCGCATAATTGCGAATTTCTATTTCATCTGGCGCAAGCTCTGCTTTCCGCTCAAACTCTTCATAATATAAGCTGTCAAGGCGTCCTATTTGTCCCGTCTCCAATGATACCGGCGTTTCTGTTGTGGTTTTTTTCTTTTCACCACTGGTATTTCCTACCATAGACAAGGCCTGCAGACTTCTTGACAATCTTACATTTTCACGAATAGCGACATCTTCATCTTTATTTCCAGAAATAATTTCGTTCACCAACAATATAAATTCGCCATCTGTTGGCGTCGCATTTAAATCAATCGTTTTTGGTGTTACATTAGGATTCTCATTTCCAATCAAGTGGTTTAATCCCCAAAAAGCAGAAGTGTCTAATGCCGTGCCTTTATCTCCTTCCAAAGCAACCTGCGCACCTCTTGTAACAATAACCATTCTTACCTTATCAGATGCTCTGTTTTTAGCTAAGGCCTTCGCAATATAAACAACAGGCATGGTTTGATCTACCGCATCGGTATATAAGATCTCAGCTCCCTTGCCCGAAGTTTCCATGCTCCAAGTATATAAAATATGTGCATAAGAATCATTGGCGAAAAGCTTGTGGAAGTCTTCTTCTGATGCCGGATTTACAGACAATAGTCCGTCGTCATTAACATAAGATTCGCCTTTCGTCACCAGGGTAAAATCAACACCTTTTTCGCTAAGTTCTTGCAACAGCTCAATGTTGTCATAATCTCCAAACACGATATATTTTCCACCTGCATTGGAATTATCATTCGCCTTAATTGGCTCTGCCTTTGACCATGTATACTGATAGAACCAATTGTCCATCTTGTCTGTGTCCTCTCCCTTGCTGCTATTGATGGCCTGACAAGTAATTCCTTCCAATGCTACCATTACTTCTCCATTGTCATCAAAAAGGATAAGATCTCCTTTAATGGTGTTGTCTGTAACCTCGGTTATTCTGCAATAGCTCCAGCATTCATTTAATGGAGAAGTATAGAACATCACCTGATCAATTGATACAGGAACAAATGGATTTGGATTATTACTGCTGTCTCCAACAATGGCAACCATCGTCTGGAAACCAGAATCAAGAATAGTTGGGTGAAGCAAATAATTGTCCTGATTGCGGATTAATGAGGCATCTCCTTCTATTTTAACAAGAACTTCGTTTTTTCCTTTTAAAATTTGTTTCACCCCCTGGAACCATGGACCATAATTTAATCCTCTTCCTGAAAGCTTGGTATAAAACTCTGTAGCATTGGCTTCGTTTGTGCAACGCTTGCGAATGTCTGTTAACGGAATTGAAGGAATGTTTCTGGATAAGGTATCTTTCAGCATTCTTCCAGATGCATGCAGAGTCCATGGACTGTTATCTTCACGGAATCGGCTATAAACACTATACCTCTTGTTCTGAGGGTTATAGGTCGTATGGAACATTTGGATTCTTTTTTCGTCTACAACCAACACCTGATTGAATTCAAGGTCCTGAAGTGTACACGCTGAATTTCCAAATTCTTTTTCATGTAATGCCAAACCGGCTTCTACGTAAGCAGCTCCGGGAATTACCGTCATGCTGTCGATTTTGTGATCGCGCATCCATGGCATGAAATAATTATTAATTTCTACTTCCCATGCAGGATAAGGCATTTTCATATTGTTGTTCATGAAAACATGACCCGCCACTCCCATTTTATCTTCGATAGAAAGAAGCGATTCTTGCCAGTAAACATCTTTATCCCAAGCATATGATGGAAGTTTAATATATTTTCCACCTTCTGTTAGGCCTGCCCAATTAATCTTTATACCAAGAGTGTGAAGCGTCCCCAGCGAATTCATCAAGGTGAACAATTCGGGGTCGCCTCTGCGCAATGATGGAATTGTATATCCTTTTTTATCTGCAGCAGCAAGACACTCGTTTATGTTTGTTCTTAGCACTGGATGTGGTCCAACTTCAAGGAATATTGCATACCCGTCGTTTACCACGGTTTGTGCCGCTTTTGCAAAGCGAACAGGCTGACGAACATTCTGCCACCAGTAATCATTATTAAATTCAGTACCGTTCATCAATGTTCCGGTTACTGTTGAATATAAAGGCATGATGGCCTTTTTCGGACTTACCGATTTTAATGAATCCAATAATTCCTGTTGCAGTGGATCCATCTGATAGCTGTGATATGCCACCTCTACCGTCAACATTTTGTTGAATACGTTTTGGGGCGTTAACACCGCGCTAATTTTTTCAAGAGCTGAACGAGTTCCTGCGATAGTAACTCCATTAAACGAGTTGATGGCAGCAACCGATATTTCGTTTTGTAATCCTTGCTCTTTAATCAGCTTTTCAGCGGCCTCTTCTCCCAATCCAATGGCGAGCATTGTTCCTTGCCCTGCAGTCATTTGCTGACAGCGGCTTCGGTGGTAGCTTACCAATACACCTTCTTCAAGGGTAAGCGCTCCAGACACGTAGGCGGCAGGTACTTCTCCAACGGAGTGTCCCACAACAGCATTGGGTGTTACACCCCATGATTTCCACAAATCTGTAAGGGCGGCCTGAATAAAGAAGTTGCCCGGCTGAGCAATGGCCGTTTCATTCATTCTGGATTCCGCTTCCGGCTTCATCAGTTGTTCCATTAAAGACCAGCCCGCAATCTTTTTGAAGTGCTCTTCACAACGATCCATCGTTGCTCTAAATACCGGCTCTTTCTCATACATTTCTCTTCCCATAGCCCACCACTGTGGTCCCATTCCAGTAAATACAAATACGAGTTTATTGTTTTCCTGTTCCTGTCCGGAAGAAACACCAGCCAATACATCGCCATTGCTATATGCTTCAAGCTTTTCAATTAACTCTTGTTTATTTGCCGCAACAATGGTAATTCTATTCAAATGTTGCGTTCTTCTGAATGCCAATGAAAATGCAAAATCAGTTAGGGTTACATTTTCTGATTTTAAAAATTGGGCGTATTTCTTACATATTCCCTTCAGCGCATTATCGCTCTTTGCAGAGATTGGGAACAAATATAATTCTTTGTTGTCGTTGGCTGTTGATTTTGAAAATGATGCCAAATAATCTCGCGGTGGTTCTTCCAAAACCATGTGACCATTTGTTCCTCCATATCCAAATGAATTGATAGAGGCCATTAATTTTTCATCGTCTGCAAAAGATTCTAGCTTGAGCGGAACTTTTATAGAAAGTTCGTCAAAATTAATTTTAGGATTCGCCTTTTTAAAATGAAGGTGCGGCGGAACTTGTCGCTTATTCATTACCATTGCCGATTTGACAATTCCAGCAATCCCAGCGGCTGCTTCAAGGTGTCCGATATTTGTTTTAACAGAACCAACAAACACCTTATTGTTTTCATTTCTGCCTTCAGAAAGCACATTATTTAGAGCAGAAACTTCAACGGGATCTCCCGCTTTCGTTCCTGTTCCGTGCGCCTCAACATATTTAATATCTGTTGCTTTAATATTCGCTTTTTCGTAAACCTCTCTGATTAATGCGGCCTGAGCGTCTGGGTTAGGAACGGTAATTCCGTTAGTTGCGCCATCCTGATTAGAGCCGGTTGCTCGAACACAAGCATAAATATAATCTCCATCTTCTATTGCCTTTTTCAAGGGCTTAAATACAACAACACCGGCACCTTCACCACGAACATAACCTCCGGCGTCCTCATCAAATGCCTTACAGCGCGAATGTTTTGACAAGAACTGTCCCTTGCTCATTGCAATAGGATATTCAGGACGAAGCATTACGTTTACTCCGCCGGCAACTGCCATTTCGCTTTCGCCAGACCAAATACTCATACAGGCATAGTGTGCTGCAACAAGCGCTGAAGAACAAGCCGTATCTATAGTAAGAGATGGGCCTCTGAGATCAAATGAATAAGAAATTCTGTTTGATAACATCACCATTGTAGAAGAAGTGGCTGTGTGTTGGCCGATAAGATCTCGGTTTAATACCCCGAGCTGTTGCATTTTATTATCCAAACAAAATCCGCCTATAAAAACCGCTGTAGCAGAACCTCTTAATCTATCTTCTGTTAGACCAGCATCTTCAAAGGCCTCCCAGGTTGATTCTAATAAGAGTCGCTGTTGTGGGTCAAGAATAGCCGCCTCTCTCGGTGACATACCAAAAAACAATGGATCAAACTCGTCGAGTTTAACCTTTAAAAATCCCATTTGTGGCTGATGCGTTTTGCCCGGCCTGTCAGTATCCGGGTCATAAAATCTTCTCATATCCCAGCGATCCTGAGGAACGTCAACGATACAATCGGTTCCTTCTGCAAGCAACTTCCAAAATTCTTCCGGATTTGCTGCTCCTCCGGGAAATCTTAATCCCATTCCAACAATCGCAATGGGCTCGTAATTCAAACTAGACGCCTTGTTCATAGGTGTTTATTAGTTGTGTAAATAGTTTTTTATGATAAATACCCTCGATTTGCCTGCGTTTTGGCATAGCGATGGGTTTAACATTATTTGATTTATAAAAAAGCAATGCATTGCTTCTATTCTTATATTTTTGCCTGAAACATAAAATATAAATTCAATGTTCATTAAACAAATATATACGGGATGCTTGTCTGAGTCTTCTTATTTTATTGAATCAAACGGAATAGCTGCAGTTATAGACCCCATAAGAGAAAGCGACGCTTACATTGCTTTAGCCAAAGAACGGAATGCACAGATAAAGTATGTTTTTGAGACGCATTTTCATGCTGACTTTATCTCCGGCCACATAGAACTGGCAGAAAAAACAATGGCAACCATTGTTTTTGGTCCGGGCGCCCAAACGACTTTTCGAACCCACACAGCAAAAGATGGGGAGTTGTTTTCATTAGGCTCCCTTACTATTACTGCACTTCACACACCTGGACACACCCCGGAATCGACCACATTCCTGTTGCGCGACGAAAATGGCAAAAACTATGCCATCTTTACCGGCGATACTTTATTTATTGGTGATGTTGGTCGTCCAGACTTGGCAGTAAAAACAACGTTGAGCAAGGAGGACCTGGCAGGAATGTTGTACGATTCAATTTATGGAAAAATACTTCCCTTAGAGGATGATGTTATTGTTTACCCCGGACATGGTGCGGGGTCTGCTTGTGGGAAAAACATTGGAAAAGAAACCTGGAGCACATTGGGTGTCCAAAAGAAAACAAATTATGCGCTGAATATTCGAAGTAAGGCAGAATTTATTCAAACGATATCAGATGGTATATTACAGGCTCCTGAATATTTTTCAATTGCGGCCAACATAAACAAAGGGGGATATTTGCCGGTTGAAAACATATTAAACAGAACATTAAAGCCATTAAGTTTAGGTGAGTTTAAATTTTTTATAGATTCTCACTACCAAATAATAGACTGCAGAAATCCAGACGAGTTTGAACGCGGGTTTGTTCCTTCTTCTATTAATATTGGGTTAAACGGTCAGTTTGCTATCTGGGCGGGAACTCTTATGGATTATTTTACACCCGCAATTTTGATTTGCAGCGAGGGAACTGAAAAAGAAGCAATTTTGCGCTTGGCCCGAGTTGGGTTTGAAAATATTTCCGGATATCTGAATGGCGGTATTGAGGCCTGGAAAAAGGCCGGTCTAACCATTCAAAGCATTGCTTCTGTTGAACCAGAAAATCTTGCTGAAATTCTTAACCAGGGATATGAATTGATAGACGTTCGAAAACCCGGAGAATTTGAATCTGCTCATGTAGCGGGTGCCGTTAATATTCATTTACAGTCGCTAGAAGAAACCTTGCCGCGACTTGATAAAAACAAAAATTATGCTATTCATTGTGCTGGTGGATATCGCTCAATGATTGCGGCTTCGATAATGAAAAAGCACGGGTTTAGAAATATTATTAATATTCATAAAGGATTTGCAGGAATTTCTTTGCTCAATGACGTGTCTTTAGAAACAAAAGCGTGCGAGAAAACATTATAACAACATGATAAGGGTTAAGAAAAAGGAATTTATTTTTTATATCATTGGGGGAATCGTCGGATTGGCGGCCGGCTATCTTTATTGGAGGACAGTAGGATGTTCCGGTGATCGTTGTGCCATCTGGTCGAGCAATTGGAAAAGCGCACTAGCGGGAACAATCCTCGGAAGCCTTGGCGGAGGGTCTTTATATGATATATTAAATTATTTTTCATCTGCGAAAGAAGGGGGGTCAACTCGCAATACTTTCGATTAACCGGGCACACAATAAAAAATGAATCGCTTAAAAAATTCAATCAGCCCCTACTTGCTTCAACATGCAAATAATCCTGTGGATTGGTGGCCCTGGTGTTCTGATGCTTTTTCCAAAGCAAAAGAAGAAAATAAATTAATTATCATTAGTATTGGCTACTCGGCTTGTCACTGGTGTCATGTGATGGAGAAAGAGTCTTTTGAAGATATTGCTGTCGCTGAAATGATGAATTCACATTTTGTTTCAATAAAAGTTGACAGAGAAGAGCGTCCTGATGTTGATCAGGTATATATGACAGCAGCTATGATTATCAGTGGCCGGGGTGGTTGGCCACTCAATGCAATTGCTCTTCCTGATGGACGGGCCGTGTTTGCAGGAACTTATTTTAAAAAAAATCAATGGCTTCAGGTCCTTGCACATTTTAGTAATCTGTATTTGAATCGCCAGCAAGATCTTGAGGAGATTGCAGGCAGAATTCACGATGGAATTTTCCGTTATGAAGAAGCGGGGATTTCGTCAATCCCTCAAGAAGAAGCATCTTCTTTGATCCCGATTGTAAAAATTGCTGAAAAAATGCTCGCAGAAATCGATCCTGTTGAAGGCGGTATTAATAAAAGTCCGAAATTTCCGATGCCGTCTGTTTTTCATTTTTTATTACGTTGCGGAACTGTTGCCGACCACAACCCGTCAGCTGCTGCTGCTCGGCTTACCCTTACAAAGATGTTTCGTGGTGGTATTTTTGATCATATCGGCGGTGGGTTTTCAAGATATTCCACAGACGAATACTGGCTTGTGCCTCATTTTGAAAAAATGCTTTATGACAATGCTCAACTCCTTAGTTTATATTCCGAAGGATGGGCTGCATTCAAAACAGATGAATATAAAACTTGTGCCAATAAAATCATTGGATTTTTAAAAACAGAGCTCTCATGCGAATCTGGTGGGTATTATTCTGCCCTCGACGCAGACAGCGAAGGAGAGGAGGGGAAATTTTACACCTGGGAATATCAAGAGATTCTTGATGTTCTCGATGAAAATGCCTCCGTTTTTATGGATTATTTCGGAGTGGAGCCATTTGGCAACTGGGACGGAAAAAATGTATTGCATATTCGCCCCGAAAACCCAGATGCTTTTCTTCGGGAAAAAAATGAAGACCACGAATATATTGTGAGCTGTATCGATAAGTTAAATAAAAAAAGGCGCGCTCGCATTCGTCCGGGGCTGGATAACAAAATCATAACCTGTTGGAATTCCCTTTTACTATCCGGTCTTTGCGATGCAACGCGATATGAAATATCGTCAGAAACAAATTCAATGGCAAAAGACCTTGCTAATTTTTTACTCCAAAATTCTATTGTAAATAATTCTGTCATTCGTATTGTGAATTCTACAGAAAAAGAGCGTGGCTGTCTCGATGATTATGCAAGCCTTGCAAATGCATTCATTGCCATGTATCAAATTTCAGGTGAAGAAAAATGGGTGACTACCGCAAAGCAAATTTGTGAATGGGCTATTGAACTTTTTTATGATCATCACATCGGATTGTTTTACTATTCATCTGCAAGCGATCTTCCAAATAAATTAAAAGAAATTTCAGACAACGTGATCTCCTCTTCAAACAGCATGATGGGGCATCTGTTGTTTGATTTGTCAAGATATTATAATAATGATGAATGGAGAGAAATGTCCATAAAAATGCTTCAAACAGTTGCAGAAAACGCAGATAAAAACTGGTGTTATCACGCCAACTGGGCAATGCTTTCAATGAAAGTTGAGGGGTTTGCCTCTGAAATTATTTTTTGTGGATCAGATGCGAAAGAAGTGGGGGCGCGATTTATAAAAACGTTTTATCCGAACTCTTTAATCGGTTATTATTCTCAGAAAACTGATATTCCAGTCGTTGCTTCAAAAAAATCAGAGGATGGATTACTTATCTATTTTTGTCGGGGTCAACAATGTTATCCACCGGTATCAATATTAGAGGATCTTGAAAAAATCATCATTGAAAAAAAATAGTAGCGTATGTCAACAGATTGGTATAAAGACTGGTTCAATTCTCCTTATTATCACATTTTATATAAACACCGAGACGACACCGAAGCGCAAGGCTTTTTAGATCGGCTCACAGCATATTTAAAAATTAATTCATCTCAAAAAATTCTTGATTTGGCATGTGGCCGGGGACGCCATTCTGTGTATTTGAACAAGAAAGGATTTAAAGTGATGGGGGTGGATTTATCTGAAGAGAATATTTCTTTTGCTAATAAAAACAACTCTTCTTCTCTTTCATTTGCTATACATGACATGAGACAACCGATAGACGGTTGTTCTTTTGAAATCATACTAAATCTTTTTACAAGTTTTGGATACTTTGAAGAAGAGCGCGACAATCTTCTTGTACTTCAGTCTATGAAAAAAATGCTTGCTGAAAATGGTTTAATTGTTATTGATTTTTTGAATAGTTGTTTGATTCAGCCGGGAGAAAAGGAAACACAGATTGACGGGATCTCTTTTTTTGAAAAAAAAACAATTACCAACCGCTGGATTATTAAAGAAATTAGCGTTGAAGATAACTCGCAGGTGTTTCATTTTGCTGAACGCGTCAGAAAATATACACTGGATGACTTTTACCAGATGTGTGGTGTGGTCGGTTTAAAAATAAATTGCACATTTGGAAATTATTATCTAGACTCATACAATATAGATTTATCAGAACGATTAATAATGATTATTTCTCATGATTGATTATAACACCGCGCTGGGATTATTGCTGCTGATTGGGGTTGTGCTGACAACCAGCATGGTCAGTTTTTTTGTCAGTGTATCCAAAAAAAATCTCAAGCTTTTACTATCCTTTAGTGCTGCATTTTTGCTTTCGGTTGCCTTTACTGTAATTCTTCCTGAAGTATACGAGCAACATGACTCTGTTCGTCTTTATGCCTTTATCATTTTGTGCGGGTTTTTTCTGCAAATTATATTGGAGTTTTTTTCGCAGGGGGTTGAACATGGTCACATTCACGTGCATCAGCACAAGAATAAATTTTCATACCTTATCCCGCTATCGTTAAGTCTTTATGTGCACTCTTTTTTAGAAGGGCTGCCGCTGCACGGAACAAATCCTTTATCAAATCCAATTTTTTGGGGTATCATTTTACACAACATTCCGGTTTCTTTTGCCTTTGGAACGCTGTTAAAAGGATTATTAATAAAAACATGGCATTCGTTTGTTATTATTTTTGTTTTTTCTCTGGCCACCCCTTTAGGTTGGTGGGCAGGAGGAGCAATTGCAAATCTTACATTAATTTCAAATTTTGAGCCGATTGCTCTTTCGTTGTCTGTTGGTATTTTTATACATATATCTACAACGATAATTTTTGAGACAGGAGAAAACCATAAGTATAATTTTCAAAAAATATTTTCGATTTTACTCGGATTTGGGCTGGGCTTATTGCTTTCCGGTCATTAATAAACATTTATCTTCAACATTTGTTAAGAATATCAATCGCAAGAGATAATAATCATTTATTATTTTTGTGCAATAATCTAGTAACATTAAATTTAATATACACCATGGCATTAGTAGGTAAAAAAGCCCCCTCATTTCAGGCGGCGGCCGTTGTTAACGGAGAAGAAATTGTAAACGCGTTTTCTTTGGATCAGTTTCTGGGCAAAAAATATGTTTTGTTTTTCTTTTACCCTAAAGATTTTACGTTTGTTTGCCCCACTGAATTGTGGGCCTTTCAGGAGAAACTGGGAGAGTTTGCATCCAGAAACGTTGAGGTAGTTGCTTGCTCTACGGATACCGAACAGTCGCACTGGGGATGGCTTCAATTGGCTAAAGACAAAGGGGGAATACAGGGAATTACATATCCTCTTGTAGCAGACACCAACAAGACAATTTCATATAATTACGGTGTTTTGAATGGCGATTATGATTGGAGTGATGCCGGTGAACTTTCTGCCACTTCAGAACTCATTGCTTACAGGGGGTTGTTTTTGATTGATAAAAACGGAATCGTACAACACGAGTTAATTAATAACTTGCCATTAGGAAGAAACGTTGATGAGGCACTTCGTATGATTGATGCCTTACAATATTTTGAAGAAAAAGGGGAGGTTTGCCCAGCCAACTGGCAAAAAGGAAAAGACGGAATGAAAGCAAGCCATTCTGGTGTTGCAGATTATTTGTCTAAACACTAATAACAAATTTATTTTAAAGAATTTAAGGGCGGCCAAGTGTTGCCCTTTTTATTTATCTTTACATATTAAACTTCATTCAAATGAAGATTGCATTATATGGGAAGGCCCTTTCGCCCGAACACAGTTCTATTGTAAAGGGAATATTTAACTGGTTTAGCAATAACAATGTTACTGTTTTGATTTATGAGCCATATCGCAATTATTTGCGACGCGCACATAAGATTGTTGTTGATTATCCCGGCTTTACAAGACATGAAGAATTAAATGCTGATGTGGATTGTGTTATTAGTCTTGGTGGAGACGGAACGATTCTAGACTCTGTGCTGTTCATTCAGGATAAAGGGATTCCTGTGGTGGGATTGAACCTTGGTCGGCTTGGGTTTTTGTCTTCTGTGCCAAATATAGAATTTGAAAGCGCTTTAAATTCTATCCTTGAAAGAAAATATTCTATCGAGAAAAGAACGTTGCTTTCTGTTGAAAAACCAAGTATTTGGAAAAACAAGGAAGGTGTTGCGCTGAATGAAGTTACCATTTTGAAAAAAGATTCTTCATCAATGATTCAAATTAAAACGTTTATTGATGGAGAATTTTTTAATACATATTGGGCTGATGGGCTGATTATCTCAACGCCAACGGGTTCTACGGGCTATTCAATGAGCTGTGGCGGCCCTATTATCATGCCAGAGTCAGACAGTTTTGTTTTAACCCCCATCGCACCTCACAATTTAAATGTTCGTCCGGTGATTATTCCCAATCGAGCAGAAATACGACTTTCTGTTGAATCCCGACACCGCTCTTTTTTGTTGTCTCTAGATTCGAGAAGCTATGTATTACGCGTTGGGGAAGAAATTGTTATTAAAAAAGCCGAGTTTGAGATTAATCTGATTAAATTACATCAAATGAGTCATATTCACACGCTAAGGAATAAGCTTTTATGGGGAGTTGACAAAAGAAATTAGAAAAGAAGGGATTGTTAATAAATTATATTTGTATATTTGCATCCCAAGAATGTTAATTCATTATTTAATGAAAAGAAGTTTTTTGCTGATCCTATTTTTCTCTTTATCATATATTTGCATAAATGCACAAGGCAGATATGGCGCCCGATATAAAACTACTTATAAAGCATACAGTGGCAACCGCTTTGAGCTTATCGGTGGAATTGGCGCTACAAATTTTTTAGGAGATTTAGGTGGCGCAAATGATATTGGCACTAATTTTTTAGCTGATTTCGACATAGAATCTGTACGCCCTGCCGTTAATATTGGCGTTCGTTATTTTTATACTGGTTTCTTAGCGCAAAGAGGAATGTTAAGTTTCGGCTATATTGCCGGCTCTGATGCAAATACAATTAACCCTGCTAGAAGAAACCGTAATTTAAGCTTTTTCTCTCCTTTATTTGAGTTTGGAACTACTTTTGAATTGTATTTTCTGCCTGACAAAAAAGAGAGTAATCTTTCTCGTTCTCGTGGATTAAGAGCAATTAAATCTCGCCCTGTATTAGGATATATTTCTACCGGGATCAATGGTTTTTTCTTTGACCCTATGGCTTTGGATGCCAATGGAAATGCACAACGATTACAACCTTTAAATACAGAAGGGCAGGGACTTGTTGCTACGCGTACGCCATATAATCTTGTTGATTTCAATATCCCTGTTAATCTTGGTTTTATTTTCAGGATTAACCCTGCCATCAGCATCAATGTTGAGTTAGGATATCGTAAAACATTTACTGATTACATGGATGATGTAAGTATGACCTATGCTGATCCATCTGTATTTACCAATACAATGTCATCTTATTTTGCAGATCCCTCTTTGGCAACTCTTGATCCAACAAATCCCTATGCCATTCCAGGAGCCTCTAGTCCTGGACAACAGCGAGGTGATCCCAGAGATAAAGATTCATACGTAGTAATGTTTGTAAATTTTACTTATAAAATAAGCTATTTCGGCAGGTCCATTCCGAAGTATTATTAATTTCCCTTACGCAATAAAAGAGGGGCTTGCTCGTTTGTTGCTTTGATTTTTTAGATGAAAAATATTATCATAACATGGATATTACTATTCTGGTGTTCCGGTATTTCCTATACCCAGACATGGGAAATTGGGCTTTCCGGGGGTATCACATATTATGTTGGTGATCTTAATCCTACTTTCCATTTTCGTCAGCCCCATGCCGCGGGCTCTGTTTTTGTGAAAAGAAATTTTGGAAATCACTGGTCGCTGAGAGGAGGAGCAACCTATGGTCGTGTTAGCGCAGATGATGCCGATGGTGTTTTTGCCTATCAGGGAGTTCGAAACCTCCGATTTCAAACGGATATTTATGAAGTTCATGGAATATTAGAATTTAATTTTTTTCCCTATAGGCCCGGAGATCCAGGTACTAAACGATGGACTCCATATTTATTCCTTGGTGTTTCCGGATTCTATTTTAATCCCCAAACAATGTATAACGATGTCTGGGTAAATTTACAACCACTTGGAACCGAGGGGCAGCAAACACAATCTAACCCCAAGCAAGCGCCATATAATCTTGTTCAGCCGGCAATCCCTTTTGGTATGGGGTTAAAATGGAGCGTTGCCGATCGGTTTTCATTGGGTTTTGAATGGGGCATGAGAATTTTATTTACCGACTATTTGGATGATGTCAGTAAATCCTATGGAGCTGTCGATGAGATATTATTAATCCGTGGATTAACCGCTGCAGAATTATCAGACCTCTCTTCTGGAGAAACAACAATTGAAAATACCGGATTTCAGAGAGGTAATCCGACAGAAAATGATTGGTTTTCATATTTAGGCGTATCTTTGTCCTATAATATTGCTGATCCCGTTTCTTGTTACTCATATAAAAGGAAGTGGTCGAAAAGAAGAAAATGAGCGTTAGAGAGCACATAAACATGGGCTGCCTGCCCCAACATGTTGCCATCATTATGGATGGAAACGGGCGTTGGGCTAAAAAACAGGGGCAGGCTAGAACTTTCGGTCATTATACTGGAGTTAAAGCCGTAAAAGAAACGGTTGAAGCCGCTACTGAACTTGGCATCCATTATCTTACCCTTTACACATTTTCTACTGAAAACTGGCATCGACCCAAAGAAGAAGTCGATGCATTAATGGAGCTGCTTGTTGATACAATGCACGAAGAAAAGCCCACGCTAATTAAAAATAATGTTCGGTTGCTGGCTATTGGAGATCTCGATTCTCTCCCTGAAAAATGCAGGGAAAAACTCGAAGAAACAATCGATTGCACGAAATCACATACGGCTATGACGCTGGTGCTTGCATTAAGTTATAGTTCGCGGTGGGAAATAATTAACGCTGTCAAATCATTGTCCACAAAAGTTAAAGCGGGTGAAATAAACCCTGAAAATATCAACGACACGCATTTCAGTGAAGAGCTTTGCACCTCTGCTTTTCCTGATCCGGAACTACTGATCAGAACAAGTGGAGAAAAAAGAATCAGCAATTTTTTGTTATGGCAGCTCGCCTATACTGAATTATATTTTACAGACATTCTCTGGCCTGATTTTACAAAAGAAGATTTTTATACTGCCATTGTAGACTTTCAGCAACGCGAAAGGCGATTTGGTGTAACAAGCGAACAACTGGCATGAAAAAAACAGCATTATATCGGAACCTTCTTTTTGCGATTTTTCTTTTTGCATGCTTTCCTTCTTCCCAACACTTCTTTGCTCAGGGAACAATAGATTATACTTCCCCCAGAGAATATCTTGTTTCTTCCGTTGCTGTAGAAAGTCCGTCAGATAAAATTGACAAGCAGTTTGTAAAAATTCTTTCCGGAATTGATGTGGGTCGTAAACTTAAAATTCCGGGCGACGACATCACTATCGCGATACAAAAACTTTGGAAAGAGAGGGTTTTCTCCAACATTAAAATTTATCATACTTCCGCAGAAAAGGGTAAAATAGATCTTGTCATTTATGTAGAAGAACGCCCTCGCTTGTCTAAGTTCAGTATTAAAGGAGTAAAGAAAGGCGAGGCTGATGATATCCGCGAGTTTATAAAACTATTTAGGGGCGAAGTTCTCACAGAGTATATTCTGAAAATTACAGAATATAAAATCAAGGATTTTTATGCTGATAAAGGGTTTTTAAATACAAGTGTTGAATTTATTGAAGAGGTGGATACTTCTTTCTCTTCTAATGCGGTTACATTAAGAATTCTCATTGATAAGAAAAACAGGGTCGGTGTAGAGCGACTCGCGGTGAAGGGAAACGATCACGTTAAACTAAGTAAAATCAGAAGAAAATTTAAAGATGCAATTCTTGAAAAATCAAGAATCGATGTTGGTAAAGATTTTCTTGCGCTGATTCGCGGAGAAAAAAAAGGCAATACCGTTGATAGCACAATCATTACTGATGGATTATACCAGAGCATGGTAGAATATTTCACCAATTCAGCGAGAATAAACATTTTCAGAAAAACCAAGTATAATAAAGATGAGTTAGAGAACGCAAAAGATGCCGTTATTGCCTTGTATAACGCCAAGGGATATCGCGATGCCGCTTTCGTGAAAGACTCTATTTATTTAAAAGATGGGAGCATTTATGCAGATTTTGAAATCAACGAAGGAAAACAATATTTTATAAGAAATATCAACTGGGTAGGCAATAAAAAATATCGCTCTGGCCAGCTGGATACACTGCTAGGATTTAAAAAAGGGGATATTTACAATCGAGAAAAGCTTGATCAATCATTGCGTTTTAACCCCAGTGGGATGGATATTTCAGCGCTTTACCAGGACCTGGGATATTTGTTTTTTAATGTAGATCCGGTGGAGGTGTTAATTGAAGGTGATTCTGTTGATTTAGAAATGAGGATTTATGAAGGGAAGCAGGCGCGTATTAATAAAATTATTATTACCGGAAACACTAAAACCAGCGACCACGTTATACTACGTGAAATTAGATGTAATCCGGGTGATTTATTTAGTCGTTCAGATATTGTCCGATCGCAGCAAGCCCTTTCTCAGTTAGGATATTTTGATGCGCAGGCCATGGATGTTCGGCCTATTCCCAATCCATCTGACGGAACCGTGGATCTTGAATTTGTTGTTGCTGAAGCGCCTTCTGATCAGATTGAACTTTCCGGTGGCTGGGGTGCAGGACAAATCGTGGGAACGCTGGGGCTGACCTTTAACAACTTTTCATTACGCAATATATTTAAAAAGCGAGCCTGGTCTCCCCTTCCTTCGGGAGACGGCCAGCGGCTTCAAATCCGCGCACAGTCTAACGGGCCTAATTTCCAATCATACAATTTTTCATTTACAGAGCCCTGGCTGGGTGGAAAAAAACCAATCTCATTCACTGTGAACGTAAATCATACTGAGTTTGCTTTTGGAACAGGTGCCGCGGCAACAAGACTGAAAAATACAGCCGCAGGCATCAGCTTAGGAAAGCAGCTTAAATGGCCCGACGATTACTTCAGCATTTTATTCTCTCTTACCTATCAGCGCTATGATGCCAACAACTATCGATTATTCACCGGAACCAATGCAACATATACGGGAATCTCAAATAATATAAGTCTTTCTGCGATGATTCAGCGAAATTCCGTAGACGACTGGATTTTCCCGACATCAGGATCAACAATTATGGCATCGGTTGAGATTACGCCACCATATTCTGTTCTCACGGGAGAAAATCTGTCCGGAGCGCCATTAAATAAAAAATACGAATGGCTTGAATATCACAAATGGAAACTGCAAGGAAAGTTCTTTGTGCCTTTTACCAAAAACAAAAAGTTTGTGATGATGGTGCGGGGCGAGCTTGGATATCTCGGATACTTTAATTCTCAGATTGGGCTGACTCCTTTTGAACGTTTCTTTTTGGGTGGTGACGGACTAACAGGGTTTAATATTGATGGCCGTGACATTGTTTCGCTTCGCGGATATCAGAACCTGGCGCTTACTCCCGGATACAATGGCAACTCGGCCAATGCTGTTGGAGGCGCCATATACAGTAAATATACCGCGGAGTTCCGCTACCTGATTTCCCCAAATCCTCAGGCGAAAATTTTTGCGCTTGCTTTTCTGGAAGCCGGTAATGCCTGGGAAGGGTTTAGCTCTTTTACGCCTTTTAGGCTTAACCGATCTGTTGGAGCAGGGGTTCGTATTTTCCTGCCTATGTTTGGATTGCTTGGGGTTGACTATGGCTACGGATTTGATCCTATTCAGGGCGTAGATGAATCTCAGCGACAAAAAGGAGTGTTTCATTTTATGATTGGGCAACAATTTTAAATTGGCTTGTTTTTTGAAGAACGATTTAATTATATTATGGATATGAAAAAATTTCTCTCTGTCATCTTTTTTTGCATGCCGTTCTTGCTGTCTGCTCAAAAATTTGCGTATGTAAATACTGATTATGTGCTGGCCAATCTCCCTGAGTATGCAACAGCACAAAAACAAATCAACGACGTGTCTGTGGGTTGGCAAAAAGAAATTGAAGCAAAGCTTGCCGAGGTGGATAAAATGTATAAAGACTATCAGGTGGAGAAAATTTTACTGAGCGAAGAGATGCGAATCAAACGCGAAGAAGACATTATTAAAAAAGAAAAAGAGGCCAAAGAACTACAGAAAAAACGTTTTGGACAGGGAGGCGACCTTTTTAAAAAACAACAGGAGTTGATCAAGCCGATTCAGGACAAGGTGTATAATGCCATCGTTGAGATTTCTGAAACCAAGGGCTACGCGCTGGTTTTTGATAAATCAGGAAGCACAACGGTGTTATATTCTCAAAAAAGATATGACATCAGCGATGATGTGATCCGTCAGCTTGGTTTTGAACCCGGGCTTGATTCAAATGAAGAAGGAGACGAGGATGAGGAAGAGGAAAATGAAGAACAGCCGTCAAAAAAAGACGATAAGAAATCAAAATAAACATGTCCACTCCGAAAACATTTCCCATCGGTGTATTTGATTCCGGAGTTGGTGGACTTACCATTCTCAAAGAAATTAAAAAAGAACTGCCCGGATACGATTTTATATATCTGGGGGACAATGCGCGCGCTCCTTATGGTACGCGATCTTTTGAGGTAGTGTATGAATATACATTGGCGGCGGTAAAAAAATTATTTGAAATGGGCTGCCCGCTTGTAATCATTGCGTGTAATACCGCTTCAGCAAAGGCCCTCAGGACAATACAACAAACCAATCTGCCCATAGATTTTCCCGGGAAAAAAGTGCTGGGTGTAATTCGGCCAACAACCGAAAATATCCACCGTTTTACCCAAAGTAAACATATCGGTATTCTTGCAACACCCGGAACCGTGAATTCAAATTCTTATGAAATTGAAATTAAAAAGTTGGCTCCGGAGATTACTGTTGTTCAACAGGCTTGTCCGCTATGGGTTCCGTTGATTGAAAACAAGGAAAACCACTCCCCCGGTGGCGAATATTTTATTAAAAAATATATTGAGGAGTTATTGCAAAAAGATGCACAAATTGATACGATTGTTTTGGCTTGCACCCACTACCCCATCATTATTAACCAAATCAGAAAGTTTGTGCCCGAACACATCCAAATTATTTCTCAAGGAGAGCTGGTAGCTGTTGCTCTGCAAGACTATCTGAATCGCCACGTTGAAATTGATATCCAATGTAAAAAAGAGGGTATCACAGCGTATTTCACAACAGAAAATCCGGCGGCCTTTAATGAAAAAGCAGAAATATTTATGGATGAAAATATTGCTGCCCTTCTAATTAGTTTTTAGAGCATTTTATTTTTTTAATTTAGCATAGTGGTGAAAAAAGTAGGGGATGGTTTCAATGCCTTTGTAGTAGTTAAAAATACCATAGCTTTCGTTGGGTGAATGCAAGGCATCAATGTCAAGACCAAAGCCCATCAGCACTGATTTTAAACCCAGTTCTTTTTCAAACAGGGCAACAATAGGAATACTTCCTCCTCCCCTTGTTGGGATCGGTTTTTTTCCGAATGTTTTTTCCATCGCCATGCTGGCCGCTTTAAACTCCAACGAATCTGTTGGGGTGACCACCGGCTCTCCGCCATGGTGCGGGCGGACTACCACTTTTACTCCCGGAGGGGCAATGGATGTAAAATAGTTTGAAAACAATTGCGTGGCTTTTTCAGATGTTTGATTGGGCACCAGTCGCATTGAAATTTTTGCAAATGCTTTTGACGGCAGCACAGTCTTTGAGCCCTCTCCGGTATATCCCCCCCAGATTCCGTTTACATCGAGTGTCGGACGTGTTCCGGTTCTTTCGTTTGTGCTATATCCTTTTTCTCCCCACACCTCTTTGATGTCCAGGTCTTTTTTGTACTCTTCAATATCAAAAGGCGCTTTGGCCATTTCTGCTCTTTCTTCAGCCGACAACTCCATCACATCATCATAAAAACCGGGAATGGCTATCCTGTTGTTTTCGTCGTGCATAGAAGCAATCATCTTTGCCAGAATATTAATGGGATTGGCGACTGCGCCGCCATAAACACCAGAGTGCAAATCACGGTTAGGTCCGGTAACTTCCACTTCTACATAACTTAATCCGCGAAGGCCTACATCTATGGATGGTGTGTCGTTGGCAATCATTGATGTGTCTGAAATCAACACCACATCGGCCTTTAATTTTTCCTTGTTATTAATACAAAATGTGCCAAGGTTAGCGGAGCCCACTTCTTCTTCGCCTTCAATCATGAACTTTACATTACAGGGCAGCTCTCCGGACTTCATGAGGGCTTCAAATGCCTTTACATGCATATACATTTGTCCCTTATCATCGCAGGCGCCGCGGGCGTAAATGCGTTCGTTTCTTACAGTGGGTTCAAAGGGTGGCGTGGTCCACAACTCAAGAGGAACAGCGGGTTGCACATCATAATGCCCATACACCAATACTGTGGGCAGAGAAGCATCTATGATTTTTTCACCATAAACAATGGGAAACCCGGCGGTCTGACAGAGTTCTACCTTGTCGGCTCCGGCTTCAATCAATTTATCTTTAATAAATTCGGCCGTTTTGATAACGTCGTTTTTATATGCTGAATCCGCACTGATAGAGGGGATGCGCAACAGGTCAAAAAGTTCGTTTAGAAAACGTTCCTGATGTTGCTGAATAAATTGCATTGTTTTTTCCATAATGAAACCTTTTTTAATGTTATTCCGTCTATTCAATAAATCATACAAGTATCTGAAAAAAAATCAAAATTTAAATCTTTTTTAATACTTCTTGGGGAACACTCATGGTTGATAATTTGTTAATAAGATGGGATTGCGCTACCTTAGATCGCTGAATGTAATGAAAGCAAACATTCAATATATATTATCTGTGAGACGCCTTTGGTGTGTTTTGTTGATGCTGGCACACGGGGTTGTACATGGCCAGCTCATCACTACCGGAGGGCAAACACCGTCTGTATTGCTACAGAACGTGTTGCTTGGTGGCGGCGTGCAGGTATCAAACATCACTTATTCCGGTGCCACGATTGCTATTGGAAGTTTTGACGGAACAGCCTCTAACATTGGGCTTCAGAGCGGAATCGTAATGACCACAGGAAACCTTGATTATCCTACAGGTCCTCCCGGCCCCAACAACAGTACCAATGCGGGGATAGATAACTCAGCCGGAGGAAGTGCGCTGCTTGAACAGTTTGTAAATGAAGATACCTATAACGCCACTACGTTACAATTTGATTTTGTTCCTCAGGGCGACACCATTCTTTTTCGCTATGTGTTCGGCTCAGAAGAGTACAAGGAGTATGTTGGCTCTACCTTCAATGACATATTCGGGTTCTTTATCAGTGGTCCCAACCCCGCAGGCGGCAATTACAACAACAAGAACATTGCAGTTATTCCAAACACCAATACGTTTGTTGCCATCAACAATGTAAATCATCTGAGCAATTCAAACTATTATGTTGACAACGAGTCGCCTTTTCCTGGTCAGACCGTCCAATACGACGGGTTTACCAAGGTGTTGACAGCCGTTGCTCATGTGGTTCCGTGCAGCACCTATACGCTTAAACTTGCGATTGCGGATGTGGGCGATCCTTTTTATGACTCAGGGGTTTTTCTAGAGGCAAAAAGTTTTGTTTCCGAGGGTAGCGATGTTAGCTATACCATTGTTGGAGGGCTCAGCCCTGATACTCTTTATGAAGGCTGCGGAGAAGCCCTGGTAACCTTTTCTTGGAACGGAACAACTGACGTTGCTCATACCGTTTATTTTACAGTAACAGGTACAGCAACCAATGGTGTTGATTATACTGCGATGGGAACACAGGTTACAATTCCTGCCGGACAAAACACGGTAACTATTCCTATGCAGGCTTTTATCGACGGGATTCCCGAGGGAACAGAGAACATCACAATCTCTATCAATGACCCAAATGCCTGTCCAAACATTGTGTTGCCAAGCATTACCATTCCGATAAAAAATACAGACCCGATTGATGTTAATGCAATGCCTGATACCGCTTTTAACTGTAATAATCAACTGGTGTTGCTTAGCGCAAGCGCATCGGGTGGAGTAAATCCGCTGACATACACATGGAGTAATGGTGTCGGATCAGGAAACAATATTCCTGTAATTGTTCGGGAAACTACCACTTTTGTGGTAACTGTTACAGATGCCTGTGGCGCGCTGGTGTCTGAAGACTCTGTAGCTATTACCGTTCCAAATGCCGACTCGCTTACACTTCGCTTTACCGCCGACACCTCTATTTGTCCAGGGCAGGAAGTGTTGCTTTTGGCAGAAGCCGCAGGGGGTATCGGAGATATTACCTATAGTTGGAGTACCGGAGATATCAATACAGACAGCGTCTTGGTTTATCCCCTTCAAACCACCATGTATTCAATCATAGTTGAAGATAGTTGCGGAAACACCGTGGGAGCGTCTTCTCTGGTGCTTGTAAAAGCCCCAACCGCAGACTTTGGCATGTTTTATATTGAAAACCAGAAAATACAATTTTTAAATCAGTCCTCCTCTGATGTTGTGTCTTGGTATTGGAATTTCGGCGATGGAAATTGGTCAACAGAAGAAAGCCCCTTGCACGCTTATGCCGATACGGGTTGGTTTTATGTATTACTGATTGTTGTGAACGATTACGGATGTGCCGATACCCTTGTAAAAGCCGTGTATTCGTACCCTCCGTTCGTGCTGTTTATTCCCAATACATTTACGCCAACCCTTGATGGACTTAATGAAGAATTCCTTACGATTGGACAGGGGTTTGTTTCGTTTGATATGGGAATTTTTGATCGATGGGGCAGAGAATTATTCAGGACAAAAGATATTCACCGGGGATGGAATGGAAAAGACGAAAGAGGGAATTATTATCCATTAGGTGTTTACGTTTACAGGATAGATATCGTTACGCCACCCGGATTAAAAGAAAAATTTTTAGGAAGAGTTACAATTATCAGATGATAAGGATTGCAGGAATTTTGTTTTTATTGATTTTTGGAAGCCTTCTCTCCGCTTCGGCAACACATATTATCGGAGGAGAAATGTATTACGAGTGTCTGGGAAACAATCAGTATAAAATAACTCTAAAAGTATACAGGGACTGTTTTAACGGGCAGGCACCCTTTGATGATCCGGCAAATATTACAATTTGGGACGGCAACGGCAACTTTGTTCAAAATGTATCCATTCCCTTTCCCGGATCAACCAATGTGCCTTTTATTGCAGGAAATCCTTGTTTTCAGGCGCCCCCAAATGTTTGTGTAGAAGAAGCGATATACACCAAGGTCGTTACCCTGCCTCCTTCTGCTACTGGCTATACGTTGGCTTATCAGCGTTGTTGTAGAAATAACACCATCGTGAATCTTGTAGATCCGCAATCTACCGGTGCAACGTATACGGAAACGATTCCTCCATCGGGTCCGAATGCCTGCAATAATAGTCCGCGCTATGTAAACTTTCCACCGATTGCACTTTGTATCGGCGACGACCTAAATTTTGATCACTCCGCGGTTGATCCTGATGGCGATTCATTGGTGTATGACCTTTGTGCAACCTATGCGGGAGGTTCTCCTGCTGTTCCTCAACCGGTGCCGACATCGGCGCCTCCTTTTGATCAAATTATTTTTCAGAATCCATATTCTATTTTTAATCCGATTGCCAGCGCCCCCCCCATAAGCATTAACCCTCAAACCGGATTGCTTTCTGTTTCGCCAACTCAGCTTGGTCAGTATGTCGTTGGGGTTTGTGTAAAAGAGTACAGAAATGGGGTGCTCATTGGAACACACCGACGCGACTTTCAATTTAACGTGGTAAATTGTACTGTAACCGCTGATGCTGAAATTTTACTGCCACAATCATTTAATCCTCTGGCAGAAAATTTTTATCTGAACTGCGGTGAGCTAGTAGTTGATTTTGCTAATATTGGAAACAGCACTATCGGCATTTCAGAATATCTCTGGGACTTCGGCGTTGGCGCTCAATCAACAGATACTTCCTCTTTGGCCGCGCCCACATTTGCCTATCCGGATACCGGTATTTACGCCGTCAGCCTAATTATCAATCCGGGGTTTTTCTGTTCAGATACAGATGTTGTTACCATCTACATTCGCCCTGATTTGAACTTAGATTTTACTACCTCTCCCCCACAATGTATTGATGGAAATATTTTCAATTATAATGCATCCGGCAACTTCACAAATACAACAATATTGAACTGGGATTTTGGTCCGGCGGCCAATATTCCCAACTCGTCACAACAACAAAATAATATTAGTTACAACTCACCCGGCATCCACACAACAACGTTGGTTGCCAACGATCTTTTTTGCTCCGATTCAATTACGAAAACGGTGTTGGTTTACGGCCATCCGGAGGTTATACCAAGTGTTCCCGGAATGGGGTGTGATCCGTTTACCGGTTATTTCAGCGCATTTGTAGATTCGGCATACAACAACATGTTATTTATCTGGGAATTTGGCAACGGGCAAACAGCAAATACCCCAAATGCTTTTGCACAATATGGTCAGGGTAACTATAGTATTAACTTTCAGGCGATATCTACGACCGGATGCCAGGATACATTCTTATTTTCATGGCCAAACTACTTGACCGTGTTTCCATCTCCGCAGGCTGGATTTAGTGTAGATCCCCAAGAACAAAGTATATTTTTCCCTCGTTTTTATTTCTTTGATGAGTCTTCCGATGGAATTTCTTGTATGCTATATTTCGACAATGGCGACAGCTCAGATCAGTGTACTCTACCTTATGAGTATGCTGACACCGGACATTATCAGGTGATGCAAATTGTTACCAATGAGTTTGGGTGTCCGGATACTGCATATCAGCTTGTAATTGTAAAGCCCGAATTTACTTTTTATATACCCAACACATTTACGGTGAATGAAGATGGGTTGAACGAGGAATTCAGCGGCGTAGGAATTGGTATCGGTGAATATAATTTCAGAATTTATGACCGATGGGGACAAGTGATTTTTGAAACAGAAAATCAGCAGGAGAAATGGAATGGCAAATACAAAAATACCGGAAATAAAATTCCCCCGGGCATATATGTTTATGCCGTAGACCTAGTAGATGTTTTTGGCGAAGAACATCGATACCGCGGAAAGGTTTTACTGAAAAGAGACGGCGGAAAAAATTAATGCTACATGGTTGTTAAGGATTGTTTTATAAACGTTCATTCACATTTTCTGAGGCCGTCATCATCAACTCGCATCAACGTTTACAATCATTTCATTCAAGATCCGGTTGTGCCGGCAAAAGATATGCTTTTCTCTGTTGGTCTTCACCCCTGGCATTTGAACCTTTTCTCAAAAAAAATACTGAAAGAAAAATTGCTTGAGATTGGCGCAACAAAACATTGTTGTTTTATTGGGGAAACGGGCCTGGATAAATTGCGCGGCGGGTTAATTGAAGAACAAAAAGAAATTTTTTTAATTCATATTGATGTGGCTGAAGAATTGAAAAAACCATTGATTATTCACAACGTGAAGTGCTCCGATATATTAATCGATATAAAGAAAAAATACAAACCCCAACAGCCCTGGATATTTCATGGATTCAATCAAAAAAAAAGTGTCGCCAATGAATTAATAAAGCAGAATTGCTGGCTTAGTTTCGGAAGGGCATTGTTTAACAAACAGAGCCCAGCTTATGATTCATTTTTCTTTGTATCACAAGAAAGATGGCTCCTTGAGACAGATGATGAATCCGAAATCAGCATAGAAGAAATATATGCCAGGGCAGGTGAAATCAAAAAAATATCCGTTGAAAAAATAATAGAAATAAGTAATAAAAACTTTAATTCGCTTTTTAAAATATGAAAGATACGGCATGGATGGAAAGGACCCGTTTGCTGGTGGGCGACCCGGGAGTAAATAAACTCATGAATGCTCATGTATTAATTGCAGGGATGGGAGGCGTGGGATCGTATGCGGCAGAGTTTATCGCCCGCGCCGGAGTCGGCAAAATGACCATAATTGATGGCGACGTAGTAGATCCGACCAACAGGAACCGTCAACTTCCTGCATTGCATTCTACACACGGAAAACAAAAAGCGGAGGTAATGAAAGAGCGGCTTCTGTCAATTAATCCGGAACTACAGCTTACCGTTTTAAAAGAGTTTATGGCACCAGAACGAGCTCATGAAATCATGAGCCTTCAAACATATCATTTTGTCATTGATGCGATTGACAGTGTTACGCCAAAATTAAATTTTATTGAAGCTGCTTATGTTCGCCGATTGCCGATCATTTGCTCAATGGGAGCGGGGGGAAAACTTGACCCGACGCAACTTCAGGTCGCTGATATTTCAAAAACACATACTTGTCCTTTTGCCGAACATATCAGAAAGCGGCTGAAGAAAATGGGGATATACAAAGGTGTTACGACCGTTTTTTCTCCCGAAAAAGTAATCAAAGAATCGCTGATGATGACCGATGGAAAAAATTATAAAAAATCAGCGTATGGCACCATTTCTTATTTGCCGGCAACCTTCGGTAGCGTCTGTGCGTCCGTTGCAATCCGTGGAATTACAGGTCGTTAATTTTCCTTTTCTATATCCCAGCGGATATTAGTATCAAATGATTTTTGTATCGTTAGTTGCCGAGGATATATAAATACACTTTCCGGAAGTGTTTTGGTATAAATATCTCCGGCATCCCATCGACCGTTTTTATTTTCATCAACCACTACCCTTATTTTGTATTCGCCATTCAACAAATCGTCAACAATCCATAAGGCCGAACCATTATCCGTTGATTTTAATATTGATTCGACAACTATTTCATTTTTCTCATTGAATAATTTTCCTATGATTTGTTTGCTGGCGGGAAGACCATTGATGGAAAGCTCTAGTTGAGAAAACTCAGAAATTGGTGATGTTTTAAACTCCAATATTACAGTATCTTTTAACCCTCCGTCTAATAATCTTAATGCTTCGGGAAGAAATAATAATACATATTTTTCCTGTGATTTTAGTGGCGATTTTATCTCTATTTTTCTTGGGCCATCACGACTCAACAAAACTTCTTTTTTGATGTTTTTTCCTCGCTCTTTAATAAAGATTTTTAATGTATCTATATCCATCACAGGAATGTTTGAAATGATTTCTAACGGCTTGCGCGGATTAATTTTTTCATGCCTAAGTTTCACGCTCGGTTTTGATTCTTTTGACTGTGATTTTTCCTGAGAAAAAACATACAGTGTATCTTCGATTCCATCAAATATTACACGCCATTGCATCGTATCTTCCAGGGTCGTTGACCAGCACAAAACAGAGTCTTTGACTGGTGATAAAAACTCGGTTATAATTTTATTTTCTTTATTTAAAATGTCTGAAATACTAATTAAATCAACAGGCGCAGAAAATTTAATTATGCATGAGAACGCGGTGGTTCTTTTTACAAACGTTATTTTTTTTTCTTTTCGTTGTTCGAAAAGCCGTATAGTGTATTCGTTTTTAACGTTCGCCGTTATTGTGTTTAACATAAAGCCGATTTTTTCATCAGGAGCATCAAAAAGATAATTGTTATCCCTTTCTGTAATGGATGCCACACGAAATATTTCGTTGGGCAAATATGATATAGAAGCTTGGCCATCTTTATTGGTTTTGGCAATAAAATTGGGTTGTGATTTTAGAGGAAGAGAATCGCTATTTAAACGATATAATAAACAGGTTGCAAGATTAATCGGCGTAAGCGTTTCAGCATCAACAACGCGCAAATTAATTTTCCCCGAATCAATCGCCGTGCCGGTTGAAAAAACATAGCGATATGAATTCAACACATTGCCTTCGTTATTGTCTGCAATCGCATTTCCAAAATCAATTTGATACGTGGTTTCGGGAGATAGTTTTTCTGAAAAGGTAATTTCAATAAATTTCCCCTTACTGACAACCTGAAAATCTGGTATTGGCGGAGAAATATAAATTTCCTGTGTAGGGTTTTTTAAATTAATGTACTCATCAAAATACAAAGAAATCTTGTTTTGATTAAAACTTGTTGAAAATGTATCCGGCGCCGTTCGCAATAATTTCGGCGGCAGCATGTCTTTAGGTCCGCCTTCAAGCGGAACAATGTTGGCGCATGAAAAAGAAAAAATACAAAAGAAAAGTATGATATAAATTTTCATGCCGGAGAAGTAATAAGTGCGGTAATCTTTTCAAGATAGTTGGCGTCGGTTTGGTCAAAACAATTATACTGGGTAGAATCAACATCCAGCACCATCTTTACATTTGCTTGTTGATCAAAGACTGGAACAACGATTTCAGAATTCGACTCCGAAGAACAGGCTATATGTCCTGGAAAAAGATGAACATCAGGCACAATGATTGTTTTTTTTTCTTTCCATGCGGTTCCGCAAACTCCTTTTCCAAAGCCAATACGAGTGCACGCGACAGGGCCTTGAAAGGGGCCCAATATCAATTCCTTTCCGTTTACAATATAAAATCCGGCCCACCAGAATCCCATTTCACGATGTATAAGCGCCGTCAGATTCGCCAGATTTGCTATCTGGTTGGTTTCGCCCTTAACAATTTCTGTCGCAGCTTTTAATAATTGCTGATACTTTTCCTCTTTCAACATGATATAACAAATGTATGTTTTTTAATCGTGGTGTATTATTGTTTCTGTAATAGAATTTTTTCCGCTGTTTTATTTACATTTATCCTCATATTTCAATAAAAGGAATTTTATTTTATTGTCCTCAAAAAGAAAAATGTTTACCGGAATCATAGAATATACAGGCAGAATTATTTCAACAAAAAAGGCAGGAACAAACGTTACATATTCTATCTCCTCTCCTTTTTTACATGAATTAAAAATTGATCAGAGTGTTGCCCATAATGGCGTGTGTCTTACTATTGACGGCCTTTTTGAAACTCATTATACAGTAACGGCCATTGATGAAACCCTTCAACGAACAAATCTGCGATACGCTTCAGAAAATGATATCATCAATCTTGAGCGTTGCATGAAAATTGGAGATCGTTTGGACGGACATATTGTTCAGGGGCACGTAGATGCTATGGCTGAAGTGATAAATATTACTGATTTAAACGGAAGCTGGGCTTTTGAGTTTGCTCATCCCGGGCAACATGTAACGGTAGAAAAGGGATCGATAACTGTGAATGGCGTTAGCCTAACGGTAGTTAAGAGCGAGCCAAATTTATTCTCCGTTGCTATTATCCCATATACTTATGAAAACACCAATTTCTGTAAACTAAAAATAGGAGATTTCGTTAATATTGAATATGATATTGTAGGAAAATATATTCAAAGACTTGTAACTGGTTACATGCCCATTAATAAAACATTATGAAAATAAAATTACTTACCTCTGTTGCCGCCCTTTTTCTTATTATTTCAGCATCAGCACAACAGCCGATATTTTTTCCGGTTGAAGAGTCTGCGATTGCTATTGATCCGGGGACAAGAAAAATAATACCACAGAAATATCAATTATTTTCTGTTGATTTTAATGCAATAAAAACATATCTTAATCAGGCTCCCAACGAAAACATTCCCGGTGGTCTTGCGATTGCGCTGCCCATGCCAGGCGGAACATCCGAGGTGTTTGAAATTTGGAATTACTCCATGATGGAAGAGCCTTTTGCTTCTGCACATCCATACATAAAAACTTTTTTAGGGCGGGGCAAGACCAATCCGTATGCATCCATTCGCCTGGATTATACTTTACATGGTTTTCATGCATACATCCTTTCTCCGTTTGGAACCATCAGCATTGATCCGTATGCTATAAACAATACGCAGCATTACATTTCTTATTATAAAAAGGATTTATCAAATATTCATGCTGAACATTTTTCATGTCATACAGAAGAGTCCGGATTTCTTCTTCCTCTAGATAATGATAATAAAACGCTTTTCCCCAATGGTGGGACTCGCAGAGAATATCGACTTGCGCTGGCCTGTACAGGAGAATATGCAACATTTCACGGAGGAACCGTTGCCGGTGTTGCTTCAGAAATGGTAACAGCCATGAACAGAGTAAATGGTGTGTATGAAAGAGAGTTTGCCGCGAGAATGAATATTGTTGGAAATAACAACGGCCTGATTTATTTAAACGCTTCAACTGATCCATATACAAACAATGACGGTGGCGCCATGCTGGGACAAAATCAAACTGCCTGTAATAATGTGATTGGATCCGCCAATTATGATATTGGTCATGTGTTCAGCACCGGCGGGGGCGGGGTTGCATATTTGGCTTCGCTTTGTGACAACAATAAAGCCGGCGGGGTAACAGGTTTACCCTCTCCTGTAGGCGATCCCTTTTACATAGATTATGTTGCACATGAGATTGGGCATCAGTTTAATGGAAGCCATACATTTAATTCAAGCAACGGATCGTGTGGCGGGGGAAACAGGTCCACTAACGATGCTTATGAGCCCGGTAGCGGTAGCACAATCATGGCTTATGCGGGAATTTGTAGTCCAGATAATATTCAAAATAACAGTGACGACTATTTTCATGCACGTAGTTACAGAACCATATATACTGAAATCGTAACCAATGAGCCATCTTGTCCAACAACATTCAATACCGGAAACAATCCGCCAACGGTAAATGCAGGGGTCGGTGGAAAATCAGTACCGATATCTACACCGTTTAAGCTGAAGGCCAGTGGTAGCGATGCCGATGGCGACGCAATTACTTTCTGTTGGGAGCAATATGATCTCGGCAGTTCAATTGCCTTAGCAACCGCTCCAACCAGTGGAACACCTCCATTATTCAGAAGTTATGATCCCGACACTTCTACAACAAGATACTTCCCGCGGTTACAAACTGTTATTAATAATTCATCCGACAACAAAGAACGAATACCCACCTATACCAGAATTATGACTTTCCGTTGTACGGTGCGCGACAATAGACCGAATAGCGGAGGGGTGAGCTTTGATACTATTGGCTATAATTTTACATCTCTTGCCGGGCCGTTCACGGTTTCTTCTCCTAATACTACCGGCGACTACTGGCTATCAAATTCTTCTCAAACTGTAACATGGAATGTGTCCAACACCAATGCTTCTCCGGTGAATTGCGCCACCGTGAACATTCGTCTTTCTATTGACGGGGGATATACTTATCCTTATCTTCTTGTTGCCGGAACCCCCAATGACGGAAGCCAGACGATCACTGTTCCGGCATTGCCCGGTACCTATTCAACTTGCAGGGTGATGGTTGAATCTGTGAATAATATTTTTTATGATATCTCGAATGCAAACTTTACCGTTGCTCCAGGCGCGCCCTCTGCGCCGGTTGCATCTTTTACTGCATCAGACCTAGACATCTGTCAGGGACAATTTGTAAATTTTTCTGACCAGTCAACTAACACTCCCACATCGTGGAGCTGGTCATTTGGAGGTGGAAGTCCAACAACATCGACACAGCAAAATCCGACCAACATTCAGTTCAATACAGCCGGCACGTATGCCGTTTCTTTAACAGCATCAAACATAACAGGAAGCAACACATATCAGCAAAACATTACGGTTAATCCTCTGCCAACGGCTACATTTAGCATTACCCCGGCAAACAATAGTCTTTCCAACGGAAGCGCAACCGCAAACCCTACGGGAGGAACTCCCCCTTATTCATACCAGTGGATTAGTTCTCCAATTCAAAACGGGCAAACAGCATCTAATCTGCCCGCGGGAAATATTGGTGTAACCATTACCGATGCCAAGGGTTGCTCAAGAAATTATAATATAACAATACCAGATAATACAGCGCTCTCAAATGATGATCTGATGAAATCAATCTCTGTATTTCCTAATCCGGCGAATGATTATATTAATATTCAGTTTACCTATTTAGCTTCAGAAAAAATTAATATATCATTAATTAATGGGCTTGGACAAATCATCAGAACTGTTGATTGTTCTAATCAGATGAATGAGATAATTCCTGTATATGATTTGTCATCGGGTTGGTATTTGATAAAGATTGATGCAGACGGAATAATTGGCTATAAGCCCGTTTTGATTGCGAAATAACAGGGTCTAATATGCCCTTTCTTGCAAGCCTTCCATGTAATTGATGAATGCCCTGTTTACAACCTTAACGCCTCCGGGCGTTGGATAATTTCCTGTAAAATACCAATCTCCTTTATTTTTAGGACATGCTTGATGTAGTGCTTCTACTTTTTGATAAACAATACTCACTTCTGCCTTGATTGTTGATGGTGTTAACAATGATGATATTTTTTTTGACAACTGTTCGTCTGTAAATGGCGCATAAATCTCCTTCACGGCATTTATTGCGGTGCCTGTTGGTTTGTTTAATTCTTCTTTTGCTTGCTTATAAACATTATCAATAATGTTCTCTTGTCCTGTTTCTTTTAACAATGCCATGGCAGCCCTAAACGCAACAAAATCCTTCAAACGAGCCATATCGATACCATAACAATCAGGATAACGAATTTGTGGTGCAGAAGAAACGATAATTATTTTCTTTGGAGAAAGACGATCTAAAATATTTAATATACTCTTCTTCAGGGTTGTTCCCCGCACGATTGAATCATCTATTAAAACAATGGTATCCTTATTTTTTTGAATGGCTCCGTAAGTGATATCATACACGTGCTGAACCATATCGTCTCTGCTTGAATCATTGGTAATAAACGTGCGTAGCTTTGCATCCTTGATGGCCAGCTTTTCAACCCGTGGTCTGAAGCTTAAAATTTCCTCGAGTGCTATTTCAGAAAGCGAATTGCCCGCTTTTAAAATTTCGCTTTTTTTGTTTTGAATGATATAATCTTCAATGCCTTTTATCATTCCGTAAAAGGCAACCTCTGCGGTATTGGGAATAAACGAAAAAACAGTGTTTTTAACATCATATTTTATTTCTTTCAATACGTTTTCGCAGACTAATCTTCCCAACTCTTTTCTTTCTTCATAAATTTCTGCATCACTTCCTCTTGAAAAATAAATCCGCTCGAACGAGCATGCCTTTCGCTCCAGAGAAGGCAAAATTTCTTCGTGAGATACGCTTCCGTTTGAACGAATAATCATAGCACTTCCAGGCGTAATCTCTTTTACCTGTTCGTAAGGAACATTAAAGGCTGTTTGAATGATTGGTCGCTCAGAACAAACCACCGCAACCTCTTCGTCGGCATACCAATATGCCGGACGAATCCCTGAAGGGTCGCGCACCACAAATGCGTCACCATTTCCTATAAGACCTCCTAATACGTAACCTCCGTCAAATTTTTTAAATGAGCGTTGTAATATGTTTTTTATATCAAGATGGGATGATATCAGTGGAGAAATTTCTTTTTTGGAATAACCCTGCGACTTGAATTGGTGATAAAGAATTTCGTTTTCTTCATCTAAAAAGTGGCCTATGCGTTCCATAATTGTTACGGTGTCCGCTTTTTCTTTCGGGTGCTGGCCTATATCAATAAGGTTTTGAAACAACTCATCAACATTTGTGAGATTAAAGTTGCCTGCAACAATCAGGTTGCGGCTTTTCCAGTTGTTTTGTCTCAAGAATGGATGACAACTTTCAATCCCATATTTTCCATACGTTCCATAACGCAAGTGTCCGATAAAAACTTCACCAGTATAAGGCATGTTATTTACAAGCCATTCAACATCATCAAATTTTGAAGAATCTTTTTCAATCAACTCTTCAAAGCGTTTGTTGATCTTTTTAAAAACGTGTTGTATCGGCTGATTTTTTATTGATCTTCTTCTGCTGATATAACGTGTTCCGGGTGCTGAATTTATTTTAATATTGGCCATGCCGGCACCATCCTGACCTCTGTTATGCATCTTCTCCATCAGAAGATACATTTTATTTATTCCATACAGCGGCGTTCCGTATTTTTCTTTAAAATAAGACAGGGGTTTTAACAGCCGCAAAACAGCTATTCCGCATTCGTGTTTTATTATATCACTCATATTGGTTCGCAAAAATACTGATTAATGTTCAGATACCTTTACTGGTTGATATCTCGTTAATAAAATCAATGGAATTAACCAGGAATAATGATTACACGAATTTTAAATATCTTTACATACATCATAGTGTGTTCCGTTTGAAAAGAATTTTCTTATTCGGCATATTCTTAATTCCATTATTTATAAGCGGACAGCGTTCGCTTTTCATAGAAAACAAGGGACAATGGGATTCCAGGGTATTATTCCGCGCAGAGATTCCGGGCGGCGAACTGTTTTTAGAAAAGACCGGACTAACCTACCATTTCTGGGATGAAGAAAAACGCTCTGAACTCATTGAAAAGATGCACCACAGAGAAGGAGAAAGCGTTAAGGATGGGGTTGTTCAATCGCATGTTGTTCGTGTTTCATTCATTGGATCTCAAGATGATCCTGCGGTGATTAAAGAAAAGCCTTCGACACATTATTACAATTATTTTCTGGGGAACGATGTTTCCCGATGGGCAACCAATGTGCTAGCATACTCTTGTATTACATATTCATCCGTTTACCCTGGCATTGATTTTAAAATTTACAATTCAGAGGGCGGTTTAAAATATGATTTTATTGTTCAGCCGGGCGCAGACCATACTAAAATTAAATTGCGATATGACGGACAGGACGAAATAAAATCAGAACAAGGAGAATTGAATGTAATGCACTCAACCGGAAAAATTATTGAGAAAAAACCGGAGAGTTTTTTAAAATCTTCAGCAACAAAAACTCCAGTTAGAAGCGAATATGTGCTGAAAAAAAATATTGTCAGTTTTAAGGTTTCTGATAATTCTTCGTCGAACGATACCCTAATTATTGATCCGGCATTAATTTTTTCGACCTATTCGGGGTCGCAATCAGATAACTGGGGTTTTACGGCTACATATGATAGCCAGGGAAATATGTATGGAGGCGGAATTGTACTCGCAGCCAATGCGTATCCGAATGTTACCGGTTCATACCAGCAGATATACGGAGGGGGTATTTACGATATCCTTATTGGCAAATACAACAGCAACGGATCTACACTTCTATATTACACTTATCTTGGCGGAGGTGCTGCTGAGGCACCGTTTAGTTTAGTGTGTAATGAAAATGATGATTTATATATACTTGGAATTACTGGTAGTGGAAATTTTTCTGTAACTCCAGGTGCCTATCAGACGGTTTTTAAAGGTGGTCCCTCGGCAGGTGTTTTTGCGCTGAACGGAAATGATTATCCGAATGGTTCAGATATTTTTGTTTCAAAATTAAATGCGGCAGGAAACATTTTAATTGGCTCAACATTTATTGGTGGAACAAATAACGACGGACTAAATACCGGCTCAACGCTCAAACATAATTATGCTGATGAATTTAGAGGAGAAATTATCGTAGACGCAAACGATCAATGCTATATTGCTTCCAGCACCCAATCATCTAACTTTCCTGTTGTCGGGGCAAATCAGATCAATTTTGGAGGGGCGCAGGATGCTGTTATATTCAAGCTTAATGGGGGCCTAAACAATCTTCTTTGGAGCACATATAATGGTGGTGCCGGATTTGAAGCGGGGTATTCTCTTAAATTAAATGATGCGGGCGATTTGTATGTCACAGGAGGAACAAATAGCCCTAATTTCTTAACTACGCCCGGCGTTATTCAACAAAATTTCAGCGGCGGGACAGAGGGTTTTATTACCAGATATTCGGCTGGTGGCGCTCTGCTTAATTCTACGTTTTTAGGAACCGCGGGTTACGATCAGTCATACATTTTACAGCTAGACGATGCCGGCAATGTATATTCCGTTGGCCAAACTACGGGGTCTTATCCTGTGATTAATGGCCCTACAGGAAGTATATACAGCAACCCCAACAGCGGACAGTTTATTCATAAATTAAATCCCACATTAACACAAACAATTTTTTCAACTGTATTTGGAAGAGGCGTGCCGGGACAGGTTGATATTGTGCCTACCGCGTTTTTGGTGGATGTCTGCAATCATATTTATGTTTCCGGTTGGGGCGGTAATGTAAATCAGGGTTTTGGTGGCGGCAGCACAACCGGTCTTCCGGTAACGCCTAATGCTTATCAACCCAGCACTACAGGAAGTGATTTTTATTTTATCGTGCTTGACGAAAACGCTACCGGATTAATTTATGCTTCCTTTTTTGGCGGAGGAGTTTCGGCTGAGCACGTAGATGGCGGTACAAGCCGTTTTGATCCTGATGGAATTGTGTATCAGGCTGTGTGTGCCGGCTGCGGCAGTTATGATGATTTCCCGACAACCCCGGGAGCCTGGTCAAATACAAATAATTCCAATAACTGCAACATGGGGGTTTTTAAATTTGACGTTTCTGATTTTACCGCAATTATTGATCCCGTAACGCCTACCGTTACATGTATAAATAATACAATTATTTTACAAAACAACAGTACCGGAGGAAGTAATTTTTACTGGGACCTCGGAGATGGGAATATAAGCACGTCTCCAACAGTAAATCACACCTACCTCTCCCCTGGAACCTATAACGTATTGTTGATTGTTTCTGATCCTCAGTCATGTGTGCTTGCTGATACGGCTTCGCTGACGATAGTAGTTGAGGGAGCTCCGGTTGCAATGATTGATCCTGTTTCTCCGATATGTCCAGGCGAAAGTGTTACGCTTCAAGCCTCTGGAGGAAACAATTATTTATGGCAGGCCTCTCCTTCGTTGAGCGCACTTGGGATTCCGAGCCCCCTGGCGAATCCCGCCCAGTCAACACAATATATCGTAACCGTATCAAATAATTGTGGTTCTGATACTGCTAGCGTTTTTGTTAATGTTGTAGATTTTAATCCTGCGGTCAATTCTTCTGATACCATTTGTATAGGAAATACAATTCAGCTATCTGCACAGGGGGGTGTTTCATATAGCTGGTCTCCTGCAGGCGGATTAAACGACGCGAACTTACCCAATCCAATCGCATCTCCAACAAACAACACCACCTATACTGTAACGATTACTGATGCCGATGGCTGTTCTGCTGCGCTAAACACTACAATTGTGGTTGAAAACCCGCCACAGGCCAATGCCGGCGCTGACCAAACTATTTGTTTCGGCGAATCAGCCCAATTGATTGCAACAGGAGGGAGCGCTTTTGTTTGGAGCCCTCCTCTTTTTTTAAATAACACCACCATTCCCAATCCGGTGAGCTCGCCCTTACAAACAACGCAGTATATTGTATCTGCCAATAACTCTTGTGGCGGGGATTTAGATTCGGTTTGGGTATATGTAATTCGTATAGATCCCGCTTCAAGCCCAGATACCATCATTTGTCCCGGCACCGCAGTACAGCTATGGTCAACGGGGGGCGTTTATTATCTCTGGGAGCCTGCAATCGGATTGTCTTCAACATCAACAGATACGGTAATGGCAACTCCAATGACAAGCACATTATATACTGTTCTTGTTACAGATACAAATGGCTGCAGCGAAACCGACTCGGTTTTTGTTACGCTGTTTCCTTCACAATCAATAAATCTTGCGAATGCCATAGATATTCCTTTTGGCGGAAGCGCAACACTTTATGCTTCGGGCGAAGGAACATTCATCTGGTCACCCGATTCTTTTCTGACCTGTAACAACTGTAATCAACCTATCGCCAGTCCATTCACATCCACACAATACTTTGTAACGCTAACCGATGCAAATGGCTGTGCATTTTATGATTCTATCTGGGTTTTTGTAGAGGGTTCTTTGTATGTGCCAAATACATTTACTCCTAACATGGATGGAATGAATGAACTTTTCCTTGCTCAGGGCGTCGAAATAAATCATTTTGAAATGTGGATATTTAATCGATGGGGAGAAGAAATATTCAAATCGGATAATTTGAACGTGGGCTGGGACGGCACACACCGCGGACTTAAATCACCCATGGGCGTCTATGCTTGGAAAATTTATTATACTGAACTTTCTGGAAAAGAGGGTTTGCTGATTGGACACGTCACCCTCTTGAGATAATTTATTATTTTATAAACAAGGCTTTGAGTTCTGTTGCTTCCTCGGGCTTCATTTTCCCTGCAAGAATTAAGCTCAGTTGACGGCGTCTCAGGGCCCCATCGTATCTCATCTTTTCCTCTTCCGTTTCCGGATTTAATGGGGGCACATGAATAGGATTGCCTAGCTGATCAACAGCAACAAAGGTATAAATGGCTTCATTACATTTGGTCTTCTTTCCTGTATTAAAATCTTCTACAAAAACGTCGATAAATATTTCCATCGACGAATTAAATGACCGCGACACTTTTGCTTCAAGCGTTACAATGTCTGCTAATTTTATGGGGTGCTGAAAAGCAACATTATTAATTGAAGCAGTTACACACACCCGCTTACAGTGACGATGTGCTGAAACGCTTGCAATTTCATCCATCCAGGCCAGTAACTGTCCGCCAAATAAATTCCCCAGCGTATTTGTATCATTAGGCAATACAACTTTTGTCGTAACAGCAAGTGTTTCTTTTGGTGTTTTTGGTGTTAACATATCTTGATGGGGTCTTATTTGGTGTTTAATTTTTCGAGGTTGTTTTTGGGTAAAAGAAAATCAGGAGATAGCTGTAATGCCTGTTTAAAATACTTTTCCGCGTTTTCCATTTTTCCCATTTCGGCTGATGCCATTCCCAAAACATTAGACGTGGCTGCCTGATAGGATACATCTTGATAATAATCATCTGAAATTGTTAGGCGAACATTAGATTGTGCTGCTTCTTTCATCGATAAAAGTTTTTCCCCAGTGCTAAAACATTCTGCAAATCTTTTTAATCTGTATTGCAACGAGAGAATAGAATATAATAAGGATGGTAGCGGTTTTTGAACAGCGAGTTTTTCGTATAATTCTAATGATTCTTTAAAGGCTGAGATGCGCTCAAAAGAAGAGGCTACCACTTCCATCACAAGTAGATTATTTTCATTCGTTTTCAATATTTCTTTTCCGACTGTTATCGACTGAACATAATTACCTTGTGTATAATAAATTAAGCACAATGTATCTTTCCAAGATGTATTTTCGGGCTGGGACACAAGTATTTGATATACGGCAACCTTTGCAATATCAAGGTCTCCATATAATATTGCTTTTTTGTAAATATCCTCGGGTAATGCCTGGGGTTTTGTTTTTTGCACCCACCCGTTAAGCGTTAAAATTGAAAGGATGATTAATAAAAAGGCTTTTTTCATATTTATTCTTTTTCTATGGTTTGTATAAGCAATTTTGCCTTTTCAAGGTCTTCGGGAGTGTCTATGGCTACGGTTTCAAAAGGCGTTACTGCTACTTTAATTTTATAATCACTTTCAAGCCATCTGAGTTGTTCAAGGTTTTCCACCACTTCCAGTTGCCCCTGTTGTAAGGATTCAAGATTTTCAATTACAGATGTTCGGAAAGCATAAATTCCGATATGCTTGTAACAAGCGGTTGTTGTTATGTGCGTATCAGGATCTCTGACAAACGGTATCGGGCTTCTGCTGAAATACATTGCATGTTGGGTTGATGAAAAAACAACCTTAACAATGTTGGAGTCTGTAATCTCTTCTTCAATATCTATTTTTTTTACCAGCGTTGCTATTCCATCATCAGAAGAAATCAAAACATCAACAAGCTGATCGATTTGCCTGGGATTAATAAATGGCTCGTCTCCTTGAATGTTCAGTACTGCATCATAAGCCATCACATCATTTTTAAGTTGATGGTATGCTTTTATACATCTTTCTGTGCCTGTGTTGCAGGGCTCCTGAACAAGAACAGCGCGCCCCCCTCCAGAAACCACCTCTTTATATATTCTTGTGTCGTCTGTAGCCACAACAACGTCCGTTAGCCTACCCGATTTAAGGCACTGATCATAAACCCGCCGGATCATACTTTTTCCCGCAATATCTGCCAAGGGCTTACCCGGAAAACGGGAAGAAAGATACCTTGAAGGAATTATGCCCAATACTCTTTTCACGGGTTATTGTTTATTTATAGGCAAAGATACATTAAGATTTGGCATAATGTGATAACATTGGGCTTGTGTATAAAACAAAGAAGGGGTGCTGCTCAGCACCCCTTCTTTTTAAATAATCAGGAATTATTATGGGAATACACCAAGTTTTTCGTAGGATACAACGATCTTATTGATTGCTGTAACAAACGCACCTGTGCGCATATCCTTAATTTTTCCGTTTTGATTCATTGTTTCGATGATCTGCTCCAGCGAATCAATCATTGTATCTTCCAAACCGGAATATACAAGGTCTTTTTCTTCTGCACCATGATCAATCATTTGGCGTTGAACCTTTGTTAATTTCTTACCTGTGTTACTTTCAATAGCCTCAATTAGGTTATTGTTCATATTTTGCTGATAGCGTTTTTCCATACGTCCAAAACGCACGTGAGACAGGTTTTTTAACCACTCAAAATAAGAAACCGTTACTCCTCCTGCATTCAAATAAATATCAGGAATAATTACCGTTCCTTTTTTAAGCAATACTGCTTCTGCCTCAGGAGTTACCGGACCGTTCGCTGCTTCGGCAATAATTTTTGTTTTTATACGTGCTGCATTGGTTGCATTAATCTGGTTTTCTAGTGCGGCAGGAATTAAAATATCACACTGTTCTTCTAAAACAGCAACATTAGACTTCAGTGATTTTGTTCCTTTTAATCCGTTCAATGAACCATTCTTTTTGAAGTAAGCAATGGCCTCATCAGGATTTATTCCGCTCTTATTTACAACTGCGCTGTTCCACTCGCCTACTCCGATAATAATTGCACCCGCATCATGGAAAAATTTAGCAGCATGATATCCAACATTTCCCAAGCCCTGTACAACTACCGTTTTACCTTCCAATCCTGTTGTTAAGCCCAGTTTTTTTGCTCTTGCTGCATCTGACAAATATTGGCGAATACCATAAAATACACCTAATCCTGTAGCCTCTCTTCTTCCGCGAATACCACCCTGTCCAACAGGCTTTCCGGTTACGCATCCCAATGAGTTAATTTCATTCATGTTGAATGTAGCATAGGTATCTACAATCCACGACATTTCTCTTTCTCCTGTTCCATAATCCGGAGCGGGAACATCTATGCCTGGACCAATAAAATTCTTTTTGATCAACTCTGAAGTATATCTTCTGGTGATTCTCTCCAGTTCATCTTCAGAATATTTTTTCGGATCAATTTTAACACCACCCTTCGCGCCTCCAAAAGGAACATCTACAATCGCACACTTGTAAGTCATTAAGGCAGCTAGCGCCATTACCTCGTCCTGATTTACATGCTCACTGTAGCGGATTCCTCCTTTGGTGGGGAGTTTGTGGTGACTGTGCTCGGCACGATAGGCTTCAATTACCTCATAACCACCCTTCACTTTTACAGGAAATTTCATCTTGTAAACGCTGTTGCAATGTTTAATCTGTTCCAACAAACCTGCAGGCGCATTCACATACTTCGACGCATTGTCGAAATACTTCACAACATCATCAAAAAAGTTGTTTTCTCGTTGAAGATTCAGCTTCTTAGCCATATTTATTGATTTAATTTTTCCTAAAATTGATATGTATATTGTAACATGAACAAACGCGGTGCTTCCACTTTTCCTGGACGCAACACATAAATTCGGTTGGCAATATTATTAATAATAAATGAAAATTTAGATGATTTTGACACTTGACATGCAATTCTTGTATCCATAACATAATCTCCAAGATTATGTTCATCCCTGAACTTAACAACATCTGTAATTTGTCCAAGAGTTTCAAGTGCCCTGAATGCTTTATCAATATTCTGCATAAAGCTATTATAGCGCATGCTAAAGCCTATGCTAAACATTTTATAATTGAATTCAACATCTAATTTTGCTGTATGTTGAAAACGATACTTTAAAATATTATTGGTAGCATCATCGCTGGTAGAAGCAAAACTATTATTAAGCGGTGCGCCATCATAAATAAATTTATAGTCGGGTGAAAGTGATTGCGGTAATGAATAATTATATCCTGCCAAAATATTCATACCAAAATCTTTGGTAAAATTGCCACCTCCCATAATTGAAAAATCAAGACCAATAACTCTTGCATCTCCTGTATTTAAAGAGATGAATGCCGGCGCGGTCCATCCTGGTGCAATGGTAAAATTAAACTCTATAAAATTTTTGTATTCCTGCCAAAACCCTGCCAGGTCAATATAGCCCATAAATTTCCCGATTTTAAATCCTTGTTTTATGCCCAACTCGGCACTCCAACTGAATTCTGGTTTCAAAGAAGGATTCGCCCTGATTTGAACTCCTCCAACGGTTGTTGTGATGAATCGTTCAGCAATTGTTGGAAAACGAAATCCCTGACCTATAGAAGCCCTGATGAATGTATATTCTGCAGCCTTGAAGTTGAGTCCTCCTCTGAAAACAGGCTGTAATCCCTGATCTACAATACTTGTGTCATATTTAAATGATGTTGAACCATTATCTACGTTATACGTATCATATTTTCCTATTTTAAAATACTCAATGCGCGCACCCAACGATACTGTTAATCTGTTGAAAAATTTGTTTTCAATTTGGGCGTATGCCGCCAAATTAAAATTATTGGTATAAATATTATCAGTAGTAACTGAGCTGCTATCGCCAAAATCAGGTATTGAGCCGGCAAACAATTCAGCATTTCCGATGGTGAAGGTGGTCATAACCCCTGAAGTAATCGCCATATTTTTTAATATTGCGTTTTCTTGGGCTTTGCTTCCTAAAAATCTTTTCTGATACTGAAATTCTGCAAACCACTGGTTACTTGTATTTCCCTGATTATTATCATTATCATTATCTAAATAGTAATAGCGCATACGAAGGTTATAATTACTTCCCAGTTTTCCGACATAACTAACATAGGGATCTATATTAAAAGTTGTTTGTATGGTTTTGGTGATGGCCCCGGCCTGTGTCCTGAAAATACCTTCCCCGCCATTTTGCCATAAAAATGCAGAAGCAGAATTTCCACGTAAAAAATTCCCATTTAATCCGATAGACAACCCTTCAATTTTCTGAAAACGATAGCGTGTATTGAAGTTTATTCTGGCGCGGTATTCGTTTTCTCCAAAATTTAATTTATTAGGATAAATATCTATGCTATCTGAGGGGGTAATTGCTCCGGGACCGATGTATCCACGTTGTGTATATAGATTTCCACCCACAACAAGGTCAAAGTTTTTAATTTTTCTTGAATGTAAAAAGCTTAACCCTGAATTGAGTGGGGGAAAATCGCCGGCCCAGTTCACAGAGTCTTCCAAATTATAAATTCCCATAAAGGAGGTAATTTTAGTTATCGGCTGATCTTTAGGATACGCCGTTCTTACATTGATTACCCCATTTAATGCTGCCGAACCATAAAGAACAGATGAAGCACCTTTAATTACTTCTATTTGTTCGATGTTTTCAATGGGTATAAAGCCCCAGCTTGGTCTTCCGGCATCGCCTGACAATAGCGGTATATCATCTACAAGAACCATGACACGGCTTCCGGCTCCAAAACTATACCCGCTTCCAGCCCTGATTTGTGGTTCATTATCTACAATGGTTACGCCCGGAACCTGCTGTAATGACTGGTCGGCACTGGTTGCATTTTTATTTTGAATAATATTGGGTTTTAATACTTCGAGCGAAACTGTAACCTCATCAAGTTTTTTTTCAAATTTTCCTTCTGATTTTACGAACACATCAATTTCAATCGCTTTTATAGTTAATACCAAATCAAGTTTTTTCTTCTCGCCTGGTGCTAGGGTTACCTTTTCTGTTACTTTACCATAATCAACAGATGAAAAAACAATGTCATAATTTCCAGGATCTAAAGACAATTGAAACATTCCATTCATGTCGGTAGCAGTTCCTGTTGAAGTTCCACTTACTGTTACATTCAAAAAAGGAATGGGTTCTTTAGTGGTTTGGTCCGTTACCTTACCGGAAAGGGTAGCCTTTTGGGCTAGTGCAAAACTAAAATGGCAAACAATTAATAATAAAAAAGTAAAATGTTTAATCATATTTTCAATTTGTAGGTTATTTTCAATTCTATATGACGGTTTTAAAAGTCTTAAAATTAAATCAAACCTAATGATTTTCTAAAAAGTAAAAAAATATTGTTATTTTTAAATGTGAGCCAACCTGAATTATATTATTTATTGAACTTGTATTACGTTCCTGGTATAGGAAAAATTACCGCAAAAAAATTAATAGAAGAATGTGGTAGTGCATCAGCTATTTTTTCAGAAAAGAAAAATAATTTATTAAAAATAAAGGGGATATCAAATACACTTGCTGAAAAACTAAAACAGCCTGTAAATATTGATATTGAAAAGGAAATTGAAATTCTTAGTAAAGAAAAAATTTCTTATTGTTCTGTTGTTGATTCAAACTATCCAAAAGGATTAAAACAGTGCCCGGATGCTCCGTTAATATTATTTTATAAAGGTAACTTGCCTGATACTCATAAACACTTGGTAAGTATTGTAGGTACAAGATCTGCAACCAACTACGGTAGAGAAAATTGTGAAAAATTTATTGAAGCTTTAAAATCATATTCAGTATCAATTATCAGTGGACTTGCATACGGAATTGATATTACCGCTCACCAGTCGGCCATTAAAAATAATTTACATACTGTTGCTGTGCTTGGGCATGGTTTAAAGTATATATATCCGGCCCAGCATAAAAAAGTTATTCCTGAAATCTTAGAAAACGGGTGTCTGTTAACAGAATATCCGTTTGAAATTAAACCAGATAAAGAAAATTTTCCTGAAAGAAATAGAATTATTTCAGGCTTATCAGAAGCAACCATTATAATTGAAGCATCTAATAAAGGTGGTGCTTTAATTACTGCTAGAATTTCAAATGGTTATCATAGAGATGTTTTTGCATTTCCAGGAAAAACCTCTGATCCTTATTCCAAGGGTTGTAATTTGCTGATTAAAAACAATGAAGCCGCATTAATAGAAGCTGCTGAAGATTTTATACAAATGATGGGCTGGAATATTGAAATTAATAAGAAAAATATACAGCGTGTTTTATTTTCTGAATTGGATGATCAAGAACAAAAAATTTATAATATTCTTGAAGAAAAAAGCGAAATTACGATTGATGAAATTAGTTTAAATACAATGCTTACAGCAAGCGAAACATCAGTTAAGCTTTTTTCTCTTGAAATGAAAGGTTTGATAAAAACATTACCTGGAAAAAAATTTAGGATTATTTAATTTGCTTTTTTTTTTCTTAGACGCATATTAATCAACTCAACAATAAGTGAAAAGAAAATTGCAAAATATATATATCCTTTAGGTATTTCATATTCCAAAGATTCTAAGATCAACATAAACCCAATTAAAATCAAAAACGACAATGCTAATATTTGCATAGATGGGTGTTTATTTATGAAACTGCTAATTTTTCCGGCAAATAGCATCATCACTAATATTGAAATAATAACAGCAACAATCATAATAATAACTTCTTCTACTAATCCTACCGCTGTTAGAATTGAATCAAAAGAAAATATAAGATCAAGTAAAATAATCTGAAAGAAAATAAAAGCGATGCTTGTAACTTTTTTCTTAACTTCATTTACATCAGGTTCAACCTCCATTTTATGAAAAATTTCTGTTGTACTTTTTATTAATAAAAATAAACCTCCAAACAACAGAATTAAATTACGACCGGTGATATCATAATGCGGAAAAGTAATACCAATAATATCAAATGAGTTAATGGTATAAAGTGGCTCTGTAAACTTTACCAAAAAAGATATTCCCAATAATAAAAGAATCCTGAAAAGCATGGCCATTAATAAACCTAGAGATCTTATTCTTTGCTGTTTATCTTCGGGAAGTTTGTTTGTTATAATGGAGATAAAAATAATATTATCTACACCCAAAACTATCTCTAAGAATGTAAGTGTTAATAAAGCTATCCACGTTTCGGTTTGTAAAAATAAATCAATCATGAAAACAAATATATGTCAAAACGGATAAACAAAAACTAATCTTAAAATATTTAGGAAAAAAGACTTTTAAACACTTATATATATAAAGATTATTATAAAGATTATTAAAGTATAATCTATATTATTTATTAGGGCTGTTAATATGTTGATTTTTTATTTTAATAATTAACTCCATTTTCAATTATTAATAATTATAAACAAATAAATTATAGTTTTAATTCTGTATTAAATTGATATATAAATATTTATTCAGTTATTAACTTTTATTGTTTTTATATACATCTTTAAAAATAATTAGTTGAAATACGATTATTTTATGTGTTTATCTTGTTAATAAATCTGCTTTAAAATCAGCCTTTAGAAAACTAAAATTGTAATAAGTAATTTCGTTATTAAATTTGTTTGATTTAACAATTTTAGTTTTTGTTTTTTTGACACAATAATTGACATAATATTCACATTTAAAATGTTTATAATTCATGAATGATAAATTAAGAATCATTGGTATTGCTTCTGATCATGCCGGGTTTGAACTCAAACAAACTATAAAAAAATACCTGGATGAAAAGGATTATCAGGTAGTTGATTTTGGAACTAATTCTTTAGAAAGTATGGATTATCCTGATGTGATTCATCCTTTATGTAAATCTATTGAGAATAAAAAAATTGATATAGGAATTATAATGTGTGGTTCAGGAAATGGAGTTAATATTACTGCTAATAAGTATCCTTATATAAGATCAGCATTATGTTGGTTGCCTGAAATATCAGCTTTATCAAAACAGCATAATAATGCAAATATCATTGCTTTACCTGCGAGATTTCTTTCAAATGAGTTAGCAATAAACATTGTTGATTCTTATCTATCATCTGACTTCGAGGGAGGAAGACATCAGCGCAGAGTTGAAAAAATTACTGATATGTGAATTCTTTGCTTTTGTAACAATTCTTCATTATTATTCGTTTAGTAATGGCTTTAAATGAAAATTCAAGAAGAAATAGTACTAATTAAAAAGTTAGATGAATTTATTCGTAAATATTACACGAATGAAATCATTAAAGGACTATTTTATTTTTTTGCGCTTTTTTTTACATTTTATTTAACTATTTCAATATTAGAGTACTTCAGCTATTTTGGTATATTCATAAGATCAGTACTATTTTATTCTTTTATTTTAGTTAACATATTTATACTAAGTAGATACATTATTTTACCCATTTTAAGATTTTTCAATTTAGGAAAACAAATCAGCTATGATCAGGCTGCAATGATTATAGGAACACATTTTCAGCATGTAAAGGATAAATTACTCAATACATTACAATTAAGTAAACAGTTTCACATTAATCAAAATAATGATTTGCTATTGGCCAGTATTCAACAAAAAACACTTGAATTACAACCAATACCATTTCAACAGGTAATAAATTTAAAAGAAAATAAAAAATACCTTAAGTATGTTTTACCGCCGCTTATTGTTTTTATTCTGCTTTTAATTTTAGTTCCACAAGTAATAACACAAAGTACTAAACGTATTGTTTATCATGGAACCTCATTTACACCCCCCGCCCCATTTCAGTTTAATATATTAAATAAGCAATTACTGGTAACAGAAGGAGATGATTTTGAATTACAGGTTAAGCTTGTAGGAAAAACAATTCCTGATAATATATATATATCAATAGGTTCATCAGAATATAAACTTCAAAAAAAAGATAATTTTTTATTTTCTTATGTATTTAAAAATCCAAGAAAAAATATATCATTTCAACTATCTGGTAATCAATTTAGCTCATCTGAATATGAACTAAAAGTAGTTCCAAAACCACAAATAATATCAATGAATTTGGAATTAATCTATCCTTCTTACCTTAAAATGAAAAATGAATTCATATTAAATAAGGGCGATTTTATTGTACCCGAAGGAACTATAGTTAAATGGAAGATTCAAACTAAAAATGTAAATAATATTTTATTTAATCAAAAAGACTCTACCGAACTATTTTCTATCAATAATAATCAATTTACTTTCAAGAAGAATGTATTAAAAAACTTTCATTATTCCGTTCTCACTTCCAATCAATACATTCAGTCAACAGATACGCTATCATATACTATTCAGGTTGTTCCAGATCAGTATCCTGTTATAAGTGTTCAATCTAAACAAGATTCGTTAATACCACAATTACTTTATTTTTCAGGAGATATACAGGATGATTATGGATTAAAAAAGCTGGAATTCAGATATAAAAGAAATAAAGATAAATACACAAGTATTACTGTACCCATATATTCAAGTCTAATTAATCAAACATTTTATTATCAGTTTGATACCAGACAAATTCAGATTAATCCTGGAGACAATATGGAATATTACTTTGTTGTTTGGGATAATGATGGTGTTAATGGAAGTAAGTATACTCAGTCACAACTTTTCTCTGTTCAGTTACCATCTAAAGTAGAAATTGAAGATAAAATATCTGAAAACAATGAAATGATTAAAGATGATCTCTCCAAGAGTCAGGAAAACCTTAATGAATTCGATAAAGCAATAGACCAACTGAATAAGCAAATTGCCCAGAAAAAAGATATCAATTGGTCTGATAAAAATAAGTTGCAAAAGCTCCTTGATAAACAGAAGGAGATGATGGAAAATATTGAAAAATCTATTGAATTAAATAAGAACAACAACCTACAAAAACAAGATTTAACCAGTGAAGAACAACGAATTCTTGATAAACAAAAGAAGTTGGAGGAAATGTTTAATCAGTTAAAAGATAAAGACCTAATGAAGTTGATGGAAGAGCTGGAAAAAGAAATGGATAAATTAGACAAGAATAAACTCCAGGAGTTGATGAATAAATATAAAATGGAGAACAAGGACCTTGAAAAAGAACTTGACAGAACACTTGAACTTTTTAAGCAATTAGAACTTGAACAACAATTAAATAAAGCGATAGATGATTTAAAGGACTTGATCAACAAACAGGAAGAATTATCGCGTAAGAATAATGATAAAAATGCTGATAGTGATGAATTAAAACAGCAACAAAATCAATTACAGAATGAGTTTAAACAACTACAGGATGATCTAAAAAAACTGGAAGAATTAAACAATCAGTTGGAAAACAAAAATGATTTACCCGAAACTAATGAATTGGAACAACAAGTCAATGATCAAATGCAAAACGCACAGGATCAATTAAAGAATAATGATAAAGGAAAAGCAAACAAATCTCAACAATCTGCCAAACAAAAAATGCAGCAGATGCAGCAACAACTTTCAGATGCACAGCAATCAAACCAGAATCAACAGGCGGAAGAAAATATTGACGATCTCAGACAGATTTTGGATAATTTACTAACGCTCTCTTTTGATCAAGAAACAGCAATGCAGTTAACAAAAACTATAAATACAAACAACCCACAGCTTAAAGATCTTTTTAAAGAACAAAAAAAATTGATTGATGATTCAAAAATTATTGAAGATAGTTTGTTGGCATTAAGCAAGAGAATGATTGAATTATCAACCTTTGTAAACAAAGAAATATCTGATGTAAAGACAAATATGTCTCAGGCATTAAAATTGCTCACAGACAGACAACAATATGCTTCAGCACAGAAACAGCAATACGCACTAACAGCAATTAATAATTTGGCATTAATGCTTAGTGAAGCATTAGAGCAATTACAACAGCAACAGCAGCAGGCGAGTGGGACGTGTTCAAAACCCGGCCAGAAGAAGCCGAATATGTCCGGTATGATGAAAAAACAAGCCGGGTTGCAGCAAAAAATGGATCAACTAAAACAAAAAATGGATAAATCCGGTCAGCCCAAACCAGGGGAACAGGGAGAGATTTCAAAAGAATTGGTAAAAATGGCTGCCGAGCAAGAGTCCATTAGAAAAGAATTACAGCAAATGTCTGAAGGTATGGGAAAAGAACAGAAAAAGATGATTAATGAGATATTGAAAAAGATGGAAGAAAATGAGACAGATCTTTTAAATAAGCGTATAAATCAGCAAACAATTGACCGTCAAAAAGAAATAACTACAAGACTTTTAGAAAGTGATAAAGCAACTAGAGAGCAAGAACAAGAACAAAAAAGACAATCAAATGAAGCAAAAGATATACCGAATGGAATTAAAAATATCAACCCATTAAAAGAGCTTTTATTTAAAAAACAAACAGAGTTTTTTAGAACGATAACCCCTACATTAAAACCCTATTATAAGACAAAAGCAAATGAATATTTTAATAATATCAAATAACTTTATATGATAACTCAAGAATCCAGCGCAATAACCATTAAATCAAACCAGGAGAACATTGCCGTAATTGAACCCATGATTGCTGATATTTTTGATAAATATGCCTTTAATCAAGAATTTTTCGGAAATATTTTGGTTGCAACTACCGAAGCGGTTAATAATGCCATAATTCATGGTAATACATGTAATGAGGTTAAAAATGTTACTATTTCATATAAAATTAATTATCCCTCACTAATTATAACCGTAGAAGACGAAGGCATTGGATTCGACGCTACAAGTTTACCCGACCCAACGGATCCTTTGAATATAGAAAAACCATCCGGCAGAGGTGTTTTTTTAATGAAGCAACTAACTGATGAAATTTCATTCTCGAATAATGGCTCTATGGTTTCAATGGTTTTTAATATTATTTCTGAGTAAGTATGATTTCTATCCTATCAAATGAAATATCATACAACTACAAGCCCAAACGGCCCTTATATAAATGGATACATAATATAATTTTAGGCGAAGAAAAAAAAACCGGAGACATTTCAATTATATTATGTTCTGATGAATTCATTTTAGAAATGAATAACCAACATTTAAACCACAACTACTATACAGATGTTATTACGTTTGATTATTCAGACCAGCTAAACAATGTTTTGTCTGGTGAAATTTATATAAGCATAGATACTGTCAAAACAAATGCGACTAAATTTAATACATCCTTTTATGAAGAACTTCACCGCGTTATAATCCACGGGGTGCTGCACCTCTGTGGGTATAAAGACAAGTCTGCGAAAGATAAAAAAACAATACGCAACAAAGAAAACGAATCGCTATCTTTGTTCCACGTGAAACATTAAATTAAATGTTGCAAGAATACGATATAATAGTAGTGGGCGCGGGTCATGCGGGGTGTGAGGCTGCCGCCGCCGCCGCCAATCTTGGCTCCAGGGTTTTATTAATTACTATGGACATGGGTCGAATTGGCCAGATGTCTTGCAACCCAGCGATGGGGGGCGTTGCGAAGGGGCAAATCATCAGAGAGATCGATGCTATGGGCGGCTATTCTGGCATAGTGACCGACAAAACGATGATTCAGTTTAGAATGCTAAACAGATCGAAGGGCCCTGCGATGTGGAGCCCGAGATCTCAAAATGACAGGTGGCGCTTTAATGAAGAGTGGAGGCTAATGCTTGAACAAACACCCGGAGTAGATTTTTGGCAAGATATGGTACCCTCGCTTTTAATTAATAATAATCGGGTAGTGGGGGTTGAAACATCTTTTGGAATTAAAATTAAATCAAAAGCGGTTGTATTAACAAGTGGTACTTTTTTGAATGGCATAATTCATATTGGCGATAAGAATACAAGAGGAGGAAGATCTGGCGAAAAATCTGCTTATGGAATCACCGAACAACTTGTTTCATTCGGTTTTGATTCGGGCAGAATGAAAACCGGCACACCACCAAGGGTAGATGGTAGGAGTCTGAATTATTCAATCATGGAAGAACAGAAAGGCGATGATGAAATTGTTGGCTTTTCTTTTAAAAATATTCCCAAACCTGATCGACAAATGAGTTGCCATATTACTTATACCAGCGATGAAGTTCATGATGTTTTAAGATCAGGCTTTGATAGAAGCCCGATGTTTAATGGCTCCATTCAAGGTATTGGCCCAAGATACTGTCCATCCATCGAAGATAAAATAAATCGCTTTGCAGATAAAGAGCGCCATCAACTCTTTGTTGAGCCGGAAGGCTGGAATACAGTTGAAGTATATGTAAATGGATTTTCAAGTAGTTTACCCGAAGATGTTCAGCTTTCTGCCTTAAAGAAAATTAAGGGTTTCGAAAATGTAAAAATGTTCCGCCCGGGATACGCAATTGAATATGATTATTTTCCTCCCACCCAGCTGCAACACACGCTTGAAACTAAAATCATTGATAATCTGTATTTTGCGGGCCAAATCAATGGAACAACAGGCTACGAGGAAGCAGCAGGACAGGGCTTGATGGCAGGAATAAATGCCCATTTAAAAATACATGATAAAGATCCTTTTATACTTTCGAGATCTGACGCATATATAGGCGTTTTGATAGATGATTTGATAACAAAGGGAACCGACGAGCCTTATAGAATGTTTACTTCTCGAGCAGAGTATAGAATTTTGTTAAGACAAGATAATGCAGACGTTAGATTAACACCAAAATCATTTGAAATAGGCCTTGCAGACAAAGAAAGATATGAAGAAGTGAATAAAAAAGTTCGATCTACCGAAAAACTAATACAAATTATTGAAGAAACATCTATAGAACCAGATAAAATAAACCCCTATTTATCTGAAATAGGTTCTGCTGTAATTTCTCAAAAAGTAAAGTGTAGTTCTTTACTTGTTCGTCCGAATGTAGAAATTGACGCGATCATTCATCAAGATGAGGAGTTAAAAAAGCAGATTGAAAATCTTCCCGCACACAAACACGCAAAGGAACAGGCTGAAATATTAATAAAGTATGAGGGCTATATTGAAAGAGAAAAACAGAATGCTTTAAAAATTCAAAAGCTAGAAGAAATATCCCTTTCCCCTTCGATTGACTATATGTCTATTCCGTCTCTATCTATGGAATCAAGGCAAAAACTAGATAAAATAAAGCCAAAAACACTGGGTCAAGCAACAAGAATTAGTGGTGTTTCGCCCTCTGATATCTCAGTTTTAATGGTTTATTTGGGACGTTAAAACTGCTTCAAAAATCTTGTATCATTATCGAAAAAAAGACGAATGTCTTTAATTTTATGTCGAAGCATGGTGAGGCGCTCAACCCCCACACCAAAGGCATATCCGCTATACTCACGAGGATTTATATTGTTGTTAATCAGAACGTTTGGATCAACCATTCCACAGCCTAATATTTCCATCCATTTGGGTTTGCCATCTACCACCCAGCCAATATCCATTTCTGCACTAGGCTCTGTGAAGGGAAAATATGATGGGCGAAATCTTACATGAACATCTTCGCCAAAAAATGACTTAACGAAATAAAATAAAACATCTTTTAAATCAGCGAAGGACACATTTTTGTCAATGTACATACATTCGATCTGATGAAATACCGGTGAATGCGTAGCATCGCTATCGCAACGATATACTCTTCCAGGCGATATAAATCGCAGCGGTGGTTGTTCTGTTTCCAGCGTCCTTACCTGTATGGAAGAAGTGTGGGTCCGCAAAACAATTTTCTCAGATTTATTTACAAAAAAAGTATCCTGCATGTCTCTAGCCGGATGGTCTGCAGGAAAATTCAAGGCAGAAAAGTTATGCCAATCATCTTCCATTTCCGGGCCGTCTTTAACTACAAAACCAATGCGTTCAAAAATTTCAATCACTTCCTGTAATACTTGATTTATAGGATGTTCAGAGCCAACATCAAACGTTTTAGAAGGCAACGTAAAATCAAAATCTGTAACCTGTGCTCTGTCCTCAAGCAAATCCTGTGCGACTTGAAATTTTTCGTTTGCAAGTGTTTTTAACTGGTTGAGAGGAGCGCCCACCGATTTTCTATTTTCCGGAGCAAGTGATTTGAATTCTTCAAACAATGCAGCAATTACACCGTTTTTGCCGATATAATCTCTTTTGAATATCTCCAGGTCTTCCCTTTTTTCAAGGCTTACAGATAAGATTTCTGACTTTAATTGTTCAATTTTTTCTATCATTTTTCTTTCCTAAAAAAGCTTGTAAATGTAATCAATTCAAGATTAAGAAAAATTTACTCATAAACAAAAATCAGATGTTTCACGTGAAAAAACAATGCATTATATTTTTATTTTGTTTAATTTATATTACTTTTATAATTACGAAAAAAATAATTATGAGAAACCTGTTTATTTTTTTATCAATAATAACCGTATCCCTAACGTTTTCCGGATGTTATGAAGATCCAACGTATGGCGTAGGAATAGTTACAGTTCTTGATCAAAACGACTTTAAAGTTCCTTCTGCAGAGGTAACATTATCTCAGCAGGGCAATGGTTCGGGTGTTATTTTAGAACAGGGCTACACCGATGGAAACGGACAATTCAAATATACTCATGTGCCCCCTCAGACGGATCTTGCAGTAGAGGTTATTTTGAATGTAAATGTTCAAAAAGGGAACTATATTGGCGCGGGAATTATCCGCATCAAGCCGAACGAGGTTTCTACAGTTGATATTAAAATCTACTAATATTCTTCTTTAAAATATTCTATTATCGCTTCTTTAATCAATCGATGCTGTTGCATGGGTTTTAGGTGAGGCAATTTATCTGTTTCTTCAAAATGTGGCCAGCCCTCTTCATCGCGACCGATAAATGTATAGTAATTGTATTTAACCAACAAAGCACATACAGCAACGTGTAAAACATCCATCTTTTCTTTTTTACTTAGCGTTACCGGCCCCCTTCCCAGCTCCTGAATACCGACTAAAAAAAGAATACCCTCAACATCTAGCCCTTCGCCAAAAGAACCCTCCAAATTTTTCACCAATCGTGCCCAGTTCGTCTGAAATTCTGTTTCTTCTGCGTCCAAAATGTGAAAGATTAAAAGTTAAAAATTATCTTCAATTGCTGCAATTCCCGGTAGAGTAATCCCCTCCATAAACTCAAGCATAGCACCCCCGCCAGTAGAAACATAACTCATCTCATCGCTTAGGTGGTATTTGTTTACAGCCGCTACCGAGTCGCCACCACCCACCAAAGAGAATGCTCCGGCTTTCGTTGCGCCCGCAATTGCTTGTCCGACAGCCTGAGTTCCATTTTCAAAAGAAGACATTTCAAACACTCCCATCGGGCCATTCCATAAGATTGTTTTTGCGGACATTAAAACGAGTTTAAATTGCTCAACTGCATTGGGCCCTATATCCAATCCCATAAAACCGTCTTCTATTTCATTGGTGTTGAATTGTTTAATTTCGCCGTTTTCATCAAATACAGTAGAACAAATAGAATCAACAGGTAAGTGTATCTTTACACCATTCTTTTTGCATAAAGAAATTATCTCTTCTGCTGCCGAAACCATATCATTTTCAACGAGAGAGTTGCCTACACGCCCCCCCATCGCCTTTATAAAAGTAAATACCATTCCGCCGCCAATGATAAAATGATCAACCTTGTCAACAAGATTTTTAAGTATGTTGATTTTAGACGAAACCTTTGCGCCCCCAATCACAGCAACATAGGGGTGTTCCACGTGGTGAAGCACCTTGCTGATATTGTTCACTTCATCTGCCATCAAAAGGCCCAACGCCTTCTTTTGCTTAAAAAACTCAGCAATCACTGCGGTTGAAGCATGTTTTCTGTGTGCTGTGCCAAAGGCATCATTGATATAAAAATCACCCAACATCGACAGCTTTTTTGAAAAACCAACATCCCCTTTTTCTTCTTCAGGATAAAAACGAAGATTTTCAAGCAACAGGACTTCTCCGGCTATTAAATGATTCGCAAGTTTTTCTGCGCTTTCTCCGATACAATCATTCGCGAATAATATTTTTTTATTATCCAACGCCGAAGAAAGGGCTGGTATGATATTTTCAAGTGAATATTTTTTTTCGTATCCACCTTTTGGCCTGCCAAGGTGAGACATTAAAATAACGGAGCCGCCGTCACCCAATATTTTTTTAATTGTAGGCACCGCCGCTCGGATTCTTGTGTCGTCTGTTACCTGTAATTCATCATTTAGAGGCACATTAAAATCAACACGAATCAGCACCTTAGAGCCACTGAAATTATAATCAAGAATTGTCTTCATGCAGCAAAAATACGCTTTGTTACATGATTAGCCAATTTCAAAACTTTTTGTGAATTCAAAGGCATGATGTTCGTTTCTTCGTATGTATCCAAGCTGGTTGGTTAAAAGTGTTGTCTTGCCAATTTGAAAAGGCGGCGTGTTCATGTGGCTGTGTCCGTAAATCCAATATTCGGGCTGATAAATTTCTATGGTGTCACTAATATCAACAACAAAAGCCTCATTTATCGGCGAATTTTTGTACGCATCAGGATAATATAAGAGGGAGGGAACATGATGCGTAACCACAATGTTTTTTTGAGTTTCTGTATTGTCAAGCGCCTGTTTAATATATTCAAGACTTTGCTTGTGCATTCTATTGGTGTCTGCAACCGTTAACGTTTTTTTGTTTGCATTAATCACGTGATAATCTGAAAGCCTCGCAGCAATAATTTTTTCGTATGAATTGGAAATATTTGTCCATAGCGTTGAAAATATAAACCCCACCTGATTGATTTCTACCTGCTGATTGTTTAACAATATAAGGTTATCAAAAATATTTTCTTTGAAACTTCCTGCCCGATTATCGATACTATCAAAATAATATTCATGATTTCCTGCAATCCAAAAAACGCGTTCAAAAGAGTCGCTGAACTGCTTTAAAATGTCCATGTGTAAATGCATTTGATGAAAAGGCACAATATCACCGGCAAGAATCAGGATATCTGCCCCTGTATTCATGTTTAGTCGTGAAACAAATTCAGCATTTTCAGGAAATTCTAGGTGTAAATCTGAGCAGTATTGCACAATCATGAATCAAAAATAGTAAGGATTAATTTAACCCGCTTGAATTTAATAACGGCGTTGATTTAAAAACTTTTTGTTTTCCTTTAGAAAGATGTTTTCAAAACAGAGATATTTATATTCTGAATGATGACTCAAGAGGAAAAACGAATAAAAAGCATAGAAATACTTCAGGAGTATATGCCCGCAGGAACGGCCCTTATTGCATATGAATGGATTCAGCGATATCGTTTTCGATTCAGAATAAGTAAGACCCGACAGAGTCGTTTTGGAGACTATCAACCACCATTAAAATCCGGACAGATTCATCGCATTTCGGTAAATCATGACTTAAATCCGTATGCTTTTTTGATTACGTTTACGCATGAGGTAGCCCACCTCATTACTTATGAAAAATATCAGGAAAGGGTTAATCCCCATGGAGAAGAGTGGAAAAATGAATTTGTAAATCTGCTGGCTTTTTTTTTAGATAAAAATATCTTTCCCGAAGACCTTAAAAGAGCGGTTTTACAATATATTCAAAACCCACGAGCATCATCCTGTTCAGATCAGGACTTGTACCGTGCCTTAAAAAAATACGATAAAAATCCTGTTGTGCATTTAGAGGAAATCCCTATAGATTCTGTATTTAAGCTCGGGAAAAAGGGAATTTATAAAAAAGGAGCAAAAAGAAGAACGCGCTATTTATGCCAGCATGTAGAGACAAAAAAAATGTATTTAATCAGTGGTATAGCCGAAGTTAGTGTAGTTGCGGCGGCGATGAACCTTGTTTAAAATTAAAACCTTCTCTGTAAGATCAATAATCGTTTGTCTTTAAAAACAGGCTGATAAATGGAGTCGTTTTCCAGTTTTTCTTTTACAGATTTAAAAGCATCACGACCATCAGCCCCAAAGGGGTAGTAGTTTCTTCGATCATCACAGATCACTATATATTCAGCATCTTTTATTGTGGGGAACTGATAAATTTTTTTACGAAAAGCAAGGTGTGGAACCATATATGAAACAGCAGAAACGCTCGCATTGGGCGGGATGTAATAATCCAATACGCTGTGATATACATCATAAGAAATCTCGCGCAAGTAGTGTTTTTTCAGATAAACATTCACAGATGTATTTTTGTATGGATGAGGCTGCCACCGGTCCATTAAATCCTTGGATACATCTGCAATTGAAATGAGCAGTAGGAATCCTGCTAAAATCTGTGTTTTCCATAATTTTAGGTCTGCAATTACAAGAAAAGCCCCAACAATTAAAATCGGCGCAAACTCAACACTATAATGGCTAAATATTCCCCAACGAATAGGATCGTCAGAAAATAATTTTTGAGCGAGAACAGGCACAAGCATAATCAGAAATCCAGGCCGAAACAAAAGCAATATTCCCCCGCACAAAAAAAGATATTCATATAGCCAGATTTTAGAATCTCGCAAAAAAGGATCACTCGAATTGGGAATACCTTCCCAGAGTAGAGGGAACCACTTTCCCGGATTAAACAAGAGCGTTTTGATTGCGCTTGGCATGTCTGGCCCGAGAGCGGCATATTTAAAATGTAGATAACCGAGTTTCCCATCTGAAAAATAAGGCATGATTACCGCCATAATCATCACGAAACAAAGCGTAGAGAAAGCAGCAAGCATTAAAAAACGAACAGACTGTTTTTTTTCTTTTCTAAGATGAAAGGCGATTCCAAGAGAAATAAAAACAGCCCACAGCGCCATGTTTTCTTTGCAAAGAACAATAAATAGTAAAACTCCAAAAGCTTTCCAGAACTTATTTTCAAATGCAAAAGCGACTAGCCAGGGAACAGCTGCTGCAGCTATTACATTCGTGTGAAAATCGAAAGAAAGCGTACCGATAAATCCCCAAAACGAATAAAAGGAAGTTTGAGCCAGCGCAGCAAGCCATTCATTTCCATTGGCATGAATGATAATTTTTCGTACTCCCCAGCCCCCGATCAAAATAAAAGCGATTTGAACAACGAGCAGCGTGTAGGAGCCGAATATATAGTAAAGGGGAGAAAAAAGCATGAGAACAGGCTCAAAATGATTTGCAAGCACATTTATTTCTCCATTAGTCTCCGCCAAAACGCTATTGTAGTTCATCCGAAGATGTGCATAGTCCCAAATAGTTTGGTTTTTTATTCCCAGATCATAGGCAAAAGACCTGAAAACATGATGGTTCCAAAATGAAATTAATCCATATATAACAAAGAAAGTTAGCGTAATCAGCCACGAAAACCAAAGAGAATTATTTTTTTGAAGAAATTTCATCAAATACCTATTTGCTGAAAATATTGTATTTTAAAATACAGTAAATGGCCCTAAAACCATCTTTCCAGCCAATTTTTTTACCCTCAGCATAGGTTCTACCATAGTAAGAAATCCCCACTTCATAAATCCGTATTCCTGGAATCCGCGCTATTTTAGCCGTTACTTCAGGTTCAAATCCGAACCTGTTCTCCTTAAGTTTTATGCCCTGAATAATATCTTTCCGAAATAACTTATAACAGGTTTCCATATCTGTGAGGTTGAGGTTGGTAAACATATTCGACAGAAAAGTTAAAAACTGATTACCTATAGAATGCCAGAAAAACAGAATTCGATGAGGGTTTCCGCCCATAAAACGTGAGCCATACACAACGTCTGCCATCCCATTGATGATGGGCTTTAGCAGAAGATTATATTCTTCGGGATCATATTCCAGGTCGGCATCCTGAATGATTACATAATCGCCGGTTGCTTTTGAAATACCGGTATGCAGAGCGGCTCCCTTGCCCTTGTTTACTTCGTGATTATACAAAACGATACCGGCATCAGGATGATTATTTATATATTTTTCGATGGCTTCTTTTGAATTGTCTTTTGAGCAGTCGTTGACAAGAATAATCTCTTTACTCCAACCATTTTCTAGCCGAACATCAAGCACCTTGTTCAGGATGAGATGAATGGTTTTTTCTTCGTTATATGCAGGTATGACAATGGAGAGTTTCACGTGGTGTAGATTTGGTTGAAAAGTTGAAAAATTATAAATGATCAGGAAATGTGATTTCGGGAATGTCTCCCGGAACAATTAATCTGCCTGCTGTTTTTGCTTTAATTTCTTCAACACTTATGCCCGGAGCCCTTTCCAGTAAAACAAACCCATCCGACGTGACATTAAAAACGCCCAAGTCAGAAACAACTTTTTTTACGCATTTCAATCCGGTAATGGGCAGGCTACAGTGGCTCAACAATTTTGAATTTCCTGCTTTGTCGGTATGTTGCATAGCAACAATAATATTTTTTGCAGAGGCAACGAGGTCCATGGCTCCGCCCATTCCTTTTACCATTTTACCGGGAATTTTCCAATTGGCAATATCCCCGTTGTCAGCTACTTCCATGGCGCCCAATACAGTAAGATCAACTTTTCCTGCGCGAATCATACCGAAACTCATCGCTGAATCAAAAAAACTTGATCCGGGTAACGTAGTAATGGTTTGTTTGCCGGCATTAATCAAGTCTGGATCTTCTTCACCTTCCCAGGGAAATGGACCCATTCCTAGCAACCCATTTTCAGATTGCAGGGTAATGGTCATTCCGGCAGGAACATAATTTGCTACTAGCGTTGGAATCCCGATGCCCAAATTAACATACATGCCATCTTTTAATTCACGGGCAATTCTTTGTGCTATTTGTTCTTTTGTGAGCATGTTTATTTATTTTTTCTTACAGTTCTCTGTTCTATTCTCTTCTCGTATTTTTCACCTTGAAAAATTCTGTGAACATATATTCCCGGCGTATGAACCTGATTGGGATCCAGAGATCCTGCAGGCAATAATTCTTCAACTTCAGCAATGGTTATTTTTCCTGCCATTGCCATTAAAGGATTAAAATTTCGGGCAGTATCTTTAAAAATTAAGTTTCCGTCCACGTCTCCCTTCCATGCTTTAATAATCGCGAAATCAGCATTAAACGCATGTTCCAGCAAATATTCTTTATTATTAAAAATACGGGTTTCTTTTCCTTGGGCAACTTCAGTTCCTACCCCGGCAGGCGTAAAAAAGGCGGGAATTCCATATCCGGCCATCATGCATCGTGTTGCCAGCGTTCCTTGTGGAATTAATTCTACTTCCAACTCTCCACTCAGTAATTGTCTTTCAAATTCTGCGTTTTCGCCTACGTATGAAGAAACCATTTTTTTTACCTGTTTGTTTTTCAGCATTAAACCAATGCCAAAATCATCCACACCTGCATTATTTGAAATACAGGTCAAGCCCGAAACTCCTTTTGAAACCAATGCCGAAATACAATTTTCAGGAATGCCGCACAACCCAAAACCGCCCAACATTAAAACGGCTCCGTTTGAAATATCTTTAATAGCCTCTTCTGCAGATTTAAAAACCTTTTTCATATCACCGTCTTTTAATTGTCAAAATCTATATCATAAATATCTGTCTCTTCCATCAATAAATCCTGAGTGTATTCATTACAATTTAATTCAATGGATAGCGGAACTGAGGGAGCGTCGAATTCACCTCTTCGGATATCTATGCTTTGATCATCATACACTTTTTTCATAAAGAGCCCCCAAACAGGAAGGGCCATATTTGCGCCTTGACCATCTGCAGTGCTGTAAAAGTGAACCGAACGATCTTCTGCCCCCGTCCATACACCACATACTAAATCTGGCGTGCCTCCCATAAACCATCCGTCAGAGTTGTTTTGTGTTGTTCCTGTTTTTCCGGCAACAGGATAGGTAAATTTATATTTCGACCGCAAGCGACCGGCAGTACCTTGCAAAACTACGCCTTTCATTAATTCAACAGTAAGAAAAGCGGACTGCTCATCCATCACTTCGTATTGTTCGGTAGTAAACTCTTCCAATACACCGCCGTTTTTATCTTCAATTCTCACTAAAAATATAGGCTTTGTATAAATACCTTTATTAAAAAAAGTTGACATGGCACCCACCATTTCATAAACCGAAATATCAGGAGTTCCCAGACAAATAGAAGGTACGGATTCAACCGGGCTGGTAATTCCCATTTTTCTGATCATGTTTACAACGGCCGCCGGACCATACTGTTTCATTAGCAGCGCTGACACATAGTTTACAGAGTTGGCCAGCGCCTCTTTTAATGTAACCATCGATCCTTCTTTAAAATCGCTGGAGTTGTCTGGACACCAGGCCGGGCCGACCTCCTGATCGATACAAACCTTTACATTGGGAACCTTTTCACATGGAGATCGCCCTTCTTGCATGGCAATGGCATATACAAAAGGTTTAAAAGTAGAACCAACCTGGCGCCCTCCACCTGGAAGAATAGATTTAGTTTTTTTATCATATTTGCCAGCCCTAACGTGATCGTATTTAAAATATTTAAAATCAATTCCGCCAGCCCATGCTTTTACTTCTCCGGTGTGTGGATTCATTGCCATTAGTCCGTTGTGAAGAAAATATTTATGATAAATGATGGAGTCTCTCGGACTCATTGTCGTATCTACGTCACCCCCCCAAGAAAAGACTTTCATTTTCACTGGGGTATTAAAAATTTTAAGGATTTCATCATCAGACAATCCCTCTTCTTTATGCTCTTTATAGCGATCCGATCTCTTGATGGCCTGTTGAATTATTTTTTCAACTTCTTCGGCTGAGGTGCTGATGCTAAAAGGAGCATTTTTTTTCCCTTTTTTAGTTTTAAAGAAACGCGCCTGTAATCCCGGCATGTGCTCACTAATTGCCTTTTCTGCGTATTGTTGCATTCTGTAGTCAATAGTGGTGTATATTCGAAGACCATCTTTATACAAATTGTATGGTTTTCCGGTTTGAGGATTTGTATGATTCTCACACCAAACCGACAATTCTTTTTTTAATTCCTCCATAAAGTAAGGAGCAACATCTCCGTGACCATAAATATTTTTTTGGATACGTTTGCCCAACGATTTATAATCAACAATTACATCTTCCGTTTTTAAGGAATCATATTTTTCCCGACTTAATACATTATTTTTTACCTGTTGCATTAACACAGTATTACGCCTGGTTTTGCAGCGTTCGGGGTTTTTAAGCGGGCTGTATCTCGTCGGAGCTTTTAGCAGGCCCACGAGCATAGAGGCCTCGTTTATGCTAAGATCTGATGGAGTTTTATCAAAATAAATTTTTGAAGCAGAGCTAATGCCAAAAATATTGTGTCCAAAGTCGGCCACGTTCAAATACATGGTGATGATTTCTTTTTTTGTGTAGCTTCTCTCAAGTCGTAAAGCAATAACCCATTCTTTAAATTTTTGAATCGCGCGCAAAAATTTATTACTTGGGCGTTCGTGAAACAAAAGTTTTGCCAGCTGTTGCGTAATTGTACTTCCGCCACCTTTGCTATTCCCCGTTAATACGCCTTTTGCCACTCGCGCCAGCGCTTCAGCATCAATTCCAGAATGCTCGTAAAATCTCTCGTCTTCTGTTGAAATTAACGCGTTGAATACATTGGGATTGATTTCTTCATATCGTACATTTGTTCGGTTTTCTATGTAATATTTCCCAAGCACTTTACCTTCTGTGGAAAAAACAACGGAGGCCTGATTGCTTTTCGGGTTTTCTAACTCCTCAAATTCAGGCAATGATCCGAAGGCGCCAATGGCGGCCAGTACAAACATCAATAATAGCAATAGCAGGGGAGAAAAGACACCAAGCCACACCCAGCGGTATGAAAAAGAAATTTCTGATTGATTTTTTGTCTTTTTTGACATTATTCTTTGATCGAAGGTTGAACGCTTTTCTTAATAGTCAGACCAATATCAGAAATATCTTTTAAAGAAGAACTTTCTGTTCTCATCGCCTGATGAAATTGAAAATTATAGGTGCCCGCCTGAGGAAATTTTAATTGTTTCATGATTAGAAACTGATTATTGCAAATGCTTCCAGAACAATCTCCGAGGGGCCGTCCCTTTTGGTCATACAGCTTGAATTCAAGGGTGTCCTGAGACACATCCCCTTTTGGGTATTTTGTTGTTAAGAATACGAATAAATTCTGAAATACATAGCTTTCCATTGTTCTGAAATTTATCTCCAGATCATAATAAAGCGAAGTGTCATCAATATCAAAAACAAATTCAACGGGCGTGTCTTTTTCCCACGTTGCATAGGGAATAGAATAATATTTTTCATAATCCGGCCTTGTTGAACAAGAACAGAAAACAAGCAACAGAATAAAAAAAGCAGTACTTCTTTTAGGCATTGTTAATCCGTTTTTTTCTTTTTTTCTTATATTTTTTTTGCTGATCAAATCTGGTAAGGCTGCCTTCTTCAATTACATTACTAAATCCGATTTGCTTTTCCTTTGGCTTCTCTTCATTAAGAAATCCAGCAAGGTCTTCCGGAATTATTCCTTTTTCATTCATGCGGATAATTTCCTTAACAATTTCAAGTTCTAATGGAATATGAACGCCGGGAGCATTATCATATGCATAATGAAGAATTTTTTTAAAAATATCAGTTTTTTGCAACGAAGCGTCTCCCATTTTCGTTTTTAATTTAATTGTTGCTTTGGGAAAGTCGCGCAATGCATCAAGGTAGCTATCTAATTCATAGTTCAAACAACACTTCAGTTTTCCACACTGTCCGGCAAGTTTTTGTGGATTAATTGATAGTTGCTGATATCGGGCGGCCGTCGTGGTTACAGAACGAAAATCTCTCAACCAGGTGGAACAACAAAGCTCTCTTCCGCAAACACCTATTCCTCCAAGTCTTCCGGCTTCCTGGCGAAACCCGATTTGCCTCATTTCAATTCTGACTTTCAAGTCTCGGGCAAGAATTTTAATCAACTCCCTAAAATCAACTCGTCCTTCTGCTGTGTAATAAAACGTTGCCTTCAGTCCGTCTCCCTGACACTCAACGTCGCTTATTTTCATATCTAGCCGCAACTCTTTTGCTATTTTTCTACAAAATCGCATAAATTCATCTTCTTTTTCAATAGCCTCTTTCCAGCGCTTAATATCATTCTCTTTTGCTTTTCTGAAAATGATTTTTTTCTCTTCGTTTTTTTCATTTATCCGAAGTTTTTTCATTTGAAGCCGCACTAATTCCCCAGTTAGGCTAACCACGCCAATATCATGTCCAGAGGTGCCCTCAACAGCAACAACGTCGCCAACTTGCAAAGGAAGAAGGTTTTCATTAACGTAAAATTCTTTTCGCGTATTTTTAAATCTTACTTCTATCCATTCCTTAGCGTTGTTTGCAAGTGGAGATTTCATATTCTGAAGCCAGTCGAAAACAGTTAATTTATTGCAGCCGCCGGTTCCACACGAACCGTTACTTTTACAGCCATTAGGAACACCCCCTCTTGTTGAACAACTACCACATCCCATATAATTGAATTTAATTCAAAGTTATGTATTTTTAATTTTTAATGCATCTGCAATCGTAAGCGACAAGTCTGTAAACATCACTTTTGAATTGACATTTCGCTCAATGTAATACATTGATTTTTCAATCGCAGAAGTAATCGCAGAAATATTTTTTTCGTGAACAAAAGGAGAAAATTTATTTAAAAAGTTTCTTTCATTTTCTGTTGCTCTGAGCAAGGCGCTTTCTATATTATTGGTCAGCGCACCACGCAACAAATGAAGTGAGACAAGAAACACTCCCCGCTGTTTATCTCTCGACATATTTGAAAGCTTCTCCCCAAGCTGTGAAACAACAACAATGTCATAAGTAAAACAAGCCCTCATCCATTTTACAAAAAAATCAAATTCGACATTTTCTTCAACGTCTGTTTCTGCAAGACGCAAAGCCTGATTGAAGTTTCCATCAGAAACATTGACGATCTCTCTTGCTCTTTCCAGTGGAATATGATAAAGATTCATCAGCCCTTCCATCATATCAAAGTCATCGAGCTTTTTTAATTTAATCAGCTGTGTTCTTGATTTGATGGTGTTAAGAATTTGTTCGTCGTTTGCCGAAACCAATAAAAAAACGGTTTGTGGCGGCGGCTCTTCAATAATTTTTAAAAGTTTGGGCGCTGCCGAATGATAAATTCTTTCGGGAAGCCAAATAATCATGAATTTATATTTTGCTTCGTAAGGTTTCAGACTTAGCCGTGTGATAATTTCTTCGCACTGCTTTGTATTGATGTTTGCATTTTTAATTTCTTTAAAACCAAACTCAAGCCATTCATCGAAATTCATGTATGGTTCTGCTGTCATTGCAGACCGGAAATCATCCATTTTATCCTCACTTTTCAGAGAATTGTTAGAATCACCGGGCGAAATCACAGGAAAGGCAAAGTGAACATCGGGATGCGATAGCGTTGCCACCTTTTTACATGGAGAACATTCTCCACAAGAATCGGATGCTTGTTTGTTTTCACATACAATGTATTGAACGTAAGCCCTGGTAAGCGCTAGACCACCGCCGCCCTCGCTGCCTAAAATCAACTGAGCATGAGGAATCCGACCGTCATTTACAGATGAGATCAATTTTTTTTTAATCTCCGTATGGCCTATAACATTAATGAATTTCATGCCCTACAAACCTAATAAAAAATGGGGAATTCAGCATCTTTTTAAAGGGAACAACAACGGTCGAGAAGGAGATGCGTCATTGTGAAATGGCGCTGTTTGAAGATTCAGCAAGTAAAGCCCGTCTTTAATCGTATTTTCAACGTAAACAAATTCTGTGATTGTAGCTTCAACACGCGGATTTTCAGGATAATTCCAAAATGCATGATGAGCCGCTAACTTACCGTCGTCCTGCTCTCTGTCAACAGAAGGAAGATCGGTTAGCCAGTGTTTTACGCCATTATCGCAAAGCCATTTTCCAATAGAATGTTCAAAGTAAGGCGGATTGGTATTGGAGTAATTTTTTATTTTTTTTGATTCTTGATTAGGTAGTGTTCTGATTACAATGGCATCAAAAGATTTGATATCACCAATAGCAGTTATAAGAGCGCTTAGGCTGATTACCAGATCACCGTTTTCTTTTTTTTCAGGTAGAATACTAACTAAAACTGCCCGAAAGAAAAAAGAAGTCAGCGAATCATTCACGGAGTATAGTTCTTTCGAAATATGTCCTACGCATTCTGTATGCGTTCCGTGTCCGTGAGGATTAAAGAAGATATCGCGAAAGTTCACGCTGCCACCGCGTGAAACATCGCCAATAAAAAACTCGTTTTCAACGGCCCTGATTACGGGAGGATTACAATACCATGCCATTGGATTTTCAGCGCCATTTTTTAACGGAATGGATATATCATGATGTAATTGCAAGTCTGCAACCCAGTCATGATCACCCCATTTAATTATAGTTTTAAAATCCACAATTAATCAATTTTGTTCTATCCATGCATAAATATAAGCCTAATGGATGCAACCAAAGTTAGTATATTTACATCTAATCTGTTGTAATGAATAAGTTTTTGCCGTTTTTATTGTTTTTATTTTTTGCATCATGCAAATTAAAAAGGATTGAAAATTGTATCGAAAAGCCAGATCCGGAAAGAATTTGTCCGGCAGTTTATGATCCTGTTTGTGGCTGTAACGCGAAGACATATTCAAATAGTTGTAGGGCAGAGGCAGAAGGAGTAATAAAATGGGAAAAAGGAGAATGCAAAACAAACAAAGAATAGTATAATCTGGAAAACCTAGACGAAATAATAAGCGGCTGTATTGCAGGCAAGCGCACAGATCAAAATGCGTTTTATAAGCTTTTTGCGTCAAAAATGTATGCTGTGTGTTTGCGCTATGCCTCTGATTCTACAGAAGCGGAAGACGTTCTACAGGAAGGATTTGTAAAGGTTTTTCAGCATTTGGCGAACTTTAAAAAAGAAGGCTCTTTTGAGGGCTGGGTAAGAAGAATTATGGTGAATACGGCATTGGAGAAACACCGAAAAAAAAATATAATGTATCCCGTTGCTGAGCTATATCCGGTGTCTAAAAATATGAAGACAGAAGATATCGAGAGCAATATTTCTGCACAGGAACTGATGGGATTAATTCAAAAATTATCTCCCGGCTACAGAACAGTTTTTAATTTATATGCCATTGAAGGATACTCGCATCAGGAAATAGCAGATCAGCTTGGAATCAGCGAAGGGACTTCAAAATCACAACTTGCAAGAGCGCGAAATGTTTTGCAGGAAGAGGTAATTAAATTGTACCAATTATCAAAAAAAAAAGAATTAGTTAAAGAAAATGGAAAATAAATTTTCGGATATTGATGATGTTTTCAGGAATGCGCTTTCTTCTATGGAGATAGAGCCAAACCCGGAATCATGGGAGAAAATATCATCACAGTTAAGTCAAATAGAAAACAAAAAAAGATTTGGAACCTTTTTCTTTTGGCTGGGCATAATTAGTATTGTTTCTGCGTTTACAATTGGGGCGTTTGTTCCTTTTGCAAATGAAATTAAGCCAGAAAAAAACATTTCAACCGAAAACAAACAAGTCCAAAAACAAGAAAGCGCAACCGAAGAAAATCTCAATAAACAACAAGCTCAAAACTCAGAAAATAAGACAAAAGCAGAGAGTAAAACCGCCATGCCAAAATCGAATGAAAGCATCGAAGAAAACAAAGAAGCACAATTCAAAAATGCGCAAACAAAAAATAAAAAATCTTCACAATCCGGGCTGATAAATATTTCGAAAAACAATGCGAGCCTTAATGTTAATATGGAGGAGGAAGACGTTGTTTCAGAGAAAAATTATACGGAAGAAAAATCAATAATTAGCAACACAGATCAGAAGAGCAGCAATGCATTAATGGTGTCTGAAAATAAAAACAGTTCGTCTGTTGTTGAAAAAAATGAGGAGGAAAACAATACAAACAACATTTTAGAAGCATCGAAATCAGCGGATTCGGCAAGAAAAGAAGAAAAGGGAACAGTAACAGAAGAGTCACAGGCGAAATCAATTGATTTATATGAAGGACTGGAATCAACAGCGAGTGGGTTCACGCAGTTTAGTGTTCAGCCATTTTTCTCTCCAATGTATGTATTGAGAAATTCCAATGGAAACGATCAAAGCTACGCTTCGATTGGAAATTCCGGAGGAGATTTTGAGCAGAATCCCGCATTTTCTTATGAAGCAGGCGTGTTGCTAGGATATAATTTTACGTCGAAGATCAGTTTACATGTAGGTGTTTCATATCATCAGATGACTCACACCACAAGCCCAGACCATCTTTTCTCTACGCCATTTGCTCAGCTTGGTCCGCTGGACACAGCTGTTTCTTTACATTCTAGCGCCGGAGAATTAGATGGAGTAACAATGTTGCCTAACACAACGGCAAATCCGCCCTCATATCAGCTAAGTACAGACGAGTTGTTGGGATCTGCCACGACAAGAATTTCGCAAATCTTTTCTTTTATTGAAGTCCCTGTTATTGCAAAATACAGATTTGGAAAAGAAAAAATAGGATTTACTGTTGGCGCGGGGCTGAGTACAGGATTTTTGGTGAGAAATGAGGCACATGCCGAATCGGCCAACGGCCATGTATTGTTTGGACAAACCAAAGACATCAGAAATGTAAACTTTAATGTTTTGATACAACTTGGCATAGACGTTCGTATACTTCCCTGGATGTATCTTACACTTGAGCCAACATTCAGATATTCATTACTCGACTGGAATATTTCTGACAACGTAAGTATGAATCCAATATTTTTTGGAGCAAACACCGGCTTATCGTTCAGATTTTAAGATAGACACAATTTTCTCCTTACATTTGCTGTTATTTGATTATGCTTACAGCGATGCGGGTGTTTTTGCCGATTCTAATATTCTTGTTTAATAGTGTATATTATGCACAGCGAGGCTTAATTTTTGAACGGGTGACGATTGATCTCGGAACACATCAAAACTGGGAAAACACTCCGGCCGTCTTTAAATTTGAAAACACCTCGTTTGATGCTCAATATATTTTAGCGCCCAAAACAAGCAAATACATATCGGTTGATTATCCAAGAAACAAAATTGAATCAGGAGAAAAAGGTGAGCTCAGAATTTTTTATTACACAAATACAAAAGGAGCATTTTCAGAAGATATATTAATTTATTACAGCGGAAGCCAGACACCGGTCCGCCTTACAATTAAAGGCAACATTAAGGGGTTTGCTCAAAATGCACTTACGGAATGTCCGGATTTTAAAAACGATAAAAAAGAAAATTCTGGAGAGGCCAAGGTGGGTATCAAGGTTATTCATAAGATTACTAAAGAACCTATAACGCTTGCTCTTGTTGGAATTGGCACAGAAAAATATTATTCACAGCAAAACGGAGAATTAAATGTGAAAGTAAATCCCGGCGTTTATGGTCTTTATGCACAGGCCGAAGGATTTCATGATTTTTCTGAATTTGTTGGAATAAAAAAAGGCGCGGGCATGTATATTATAGAAATGCTTCCACTTGATCAACCGCTGCTACCCGATACAATAATTGAAAATCTAGTTACTGAGGTTGACACGATATCGCCACTTCCTGATGAGCCACCCGGATTTTCATATAAAGAATATAAGGCGAACCACATCGTTCTTTTGTTGGACGTTTCGGGTTCTATGAAGCAAAAAGGAAGACTCGACTCATTAAAAGCAGCCATTACGTTATTGGTTAAAAACCTGAGAAGTGTAGATAGGGTTACAGTAATCACGTTTGCAACTAAAACAAAAGAAGTGCTTTCAAATATATCCGGCACAGAAAAAGACAGCGCCTTATCTACAATTCAGTTATTGTCGGCAAAAGGAACTACTGACGGAGTTGCCGGGATAGAACTTGCTTATGAAAAGGCGATTAATCATTACATTGAAGGAGGAAACAATCAGGTAATTGTTGCTACGGACGGGGTTTTCAATAGCCCCAATTTTTCAGAACAACAGCTGCTTTTAATGATCCGCTCGTTTAAGAAAAAAGGAATAAAATTATCTGTCATCGGCTTTGGCAAAGAAGAAGAATATGCCCCTTCAATGGTTAAAATGGCGAAAGAAGGAGAGGGGAATTATTTGCCTTTTGGATATAATCAGGAGGTCAAAAAACTCATTTTGGAAGAGATTAAAACACAATCTAGAAGATAAATTATTTCTTTAATAAATCTGTGTCTTTTTGAAGGTATTCATCATATAATTTATGAATGATACCATCAGATAATCCAATCTTCGGAACAAATATTGATTTGATTTCAGCGTATTTAGTGATATGAAGTAAAATTTCTGAAGCGGGAATAATAACGTCTGCTCTGTCGGCATTCATTCCATATTTTCTCATTCTGTCTTCATAAGAAATAGATTTAAGATCTTTGTATATGTCTTTTAACCTCGAACGACTAAATGGTTTTTCTTCGCTTTCTTCGGTAAGTTTTTGCAACTTAATGATATTACCACCGCTGCCAATTCCAATAATATTTTTATATAAAATATTCAATTCAGAGCACTTATTTTTTAGCCTGTTCCATTCATCAGGATCTACCTTGTCGTGTAACATTCGAACAGTGCCAATATTAAACGATTCTGAATAGTGTTTCCGGCCTTTGTAAAACAGCGTGATTTCTGTGCTTCCGCCACCGATATCAATGTATAGATATGCTTTTGAATCGCTCATTTTTTCAGCGATGTGATTATTGTAAATTAAATCGGCCTCTGCTCCTCCATCAATCACATCGATTTCAATTCCCGACACTGCTTTTATTTTTTTTACAACTTCTGCAGCGTTTTTAGCCTCTCTCATGGCTGAGGTGGCACAGGCTTTATATGCAATAACTTCATGCACCTCGATGAGATTTTTAAATGCGATCATTGCCTTTTTTAACTTCTCTATTTTTTCATCTGAAATGTAATTTGTTACGAACGCATCTTCTCCAAGACGAATAGGTACACGGGTTAGCGCAACCTTTTTAAATACCGGCTCGTTGTTTAGGTCCAAATAAATATTATAAATCAACAAACGAATTGCATTACTTCCAATGTCAATTGCAGCAAAGTTGTGTATAACGGAATTCATAATTTAAACTTCTTTTGATAATAATTAATTAAACTTTCTATGGGCCGCTGTTCTATATGCAAAGGAACACAAAGCGGCGAAAAAACTTCAATTAATTGTTCCTGAAAATAATGTGCAACAGATCCAATAAAATGAACTGAAGAAAATTGTATGTTATTTTTCAAATAATAATCAATATGTTCTTGGTATAACAAGATGAAAGCCTCTCTTGGAATATTTGCAATATCAGGCTCGAGGAGATTCTTTTTAATGAATCTAGTGAACGACGCCAGAAAGGCCGCCGGCGATTCATGTGTATATACTTTTCCAATTATATTTTCTTTATTCAGCTGGAATTCTTTTTCAAATTCAACGATAATATCATTGTTCAGTTTTCTTCTAATAACGTTGCGCAACAAGATTTTTCCCATTGCTGAGCCACTGCCCTCATCTCCTAAAAGATAACCGCCTGAGCCAGCCTGAGAAACAATTTCTTCACCATTCCAGTAACAGGAGTTGCTTCCAGTGCCGAGAATAAAAACAAGCCCTTGGCTGTCACCACAGGTAGCAATACAAGCCCCTATCATATCAGACTGAACGCTGATTTCAGCGGTTGGCCACGAATTGGAAATCAGTTTTTTTACTCGTTGCGAATTTTCATTTCCTAGGCATCCGGCACCAAAAAAAAATATTTTTGATGGATGAAAGTTCTCTGATGACATAGTCTCTATAGGCTCTGTCATTTTTTCATCAGACATCCAAACAGGATTTATTCCGCCGGTTTCCAGTTGTACAATATCATTCTTGTTTATCAGCGCCCAGCTTGTTTTCGTGGAGCCAGCATCCGCAATCAATATCATGGGATAAAAATATGTAACCAATGACAATTATACCGACAAAACAAATTGAAGTTATTAACCAACGTGCAAATCATTTTTTGTTTGCCATTGATCAACAAGAGGATTCATTGTTTTGAACCAAAGCGGAGGAAAAAGAGAAAGCACCATACTGCCGGGATATCCGAAAGGAAGCTGAGGGCTTTCATCAAAATGCCGAAGAACCTGATATTTTCTGGTTGCTTTATAATGATGATCAGAATGTCGTGTTAACTCATACAGCATGATTCTTCCCAGATAGTGATCTGAATTCCACGAATGCGTAGGCTTCACTTTTTCATAAATTCCGGGCTCAATTTCTTTTCTTCTTAATCCATAATGTTCAATGTAATTAACGGTTTCAAGCAATAAAATTCCAATTGCGGCAGCACAGAGAAATGCAATTAGACCAGCAAATCCAAAATATAAACCAATGGCCAGGGCAAAAATGAATTCAATGATTATAAACCGAATCATTTCATTTTTTATCGACCATGTTTTTTTTCCGATTCTTTCAAGACGCATCTTTTCAAGATTCCAGGCAGAAATAAAACTGAATGTAATTGAACGAAAATAAAAGGCATAAATAGACTCGTTTTTTTTAGCTGATGCAGGATCTTCTTTTGTGCTTACATTTTTATGGTGTCCACGGTTGTGTTCAATGAAAAAATGCATATACATAGATGTAAGCAATAATGCCTTGCTTAGTCGCTGTTCCCATCGCGATGTTCTGTGCCCGAGTTCGTGTGCAACATTAATACCAAGAACACCGCACGAAATACCCATAGAAAAAATCATACCTGTTTTCTCCCACCATAATAAATCAGGTTGTGTAACGCGAAACAGCATATACAAAAGAAGCCCATATTGAAACAATACGTTTAGGTAAAGAAGTACATCAAAAAAAATATTTTTCTCTTTTTCTGTTTCTTCTTTTTCGCTAAGGTTTTTATCGCTTTTAGGTAATAAGATTTCCAGCAAAGGAATAATAACAAAAGCATACACAGGAACAATAAAACTTATAACCCCTGCTAAATAAAGAGAGAGAAAGGTTCCTAGTGGCACTATATATGAAACTAGATATTTTGAATCAGAGATATAAAACTTCATTTTCTCTTTTATTATCACATTTTAAAAATACAATTTTCCCGAACGCAAATGACGTTGATTAGAAGGAAGTCTAATGCTTTTTTTATCAATAAAAATTATTCCGGTTGCTTCCCAGTTGTTAATCATCTCTTCTTGCCCCCATTTATCTACCCCCATTAATTCTATTCTTATTATATCTTCTGCGAAAACTTTTTGGGATATGTTTTTAAAATAAAATGTTTTTTTCCCTATAGATAACGTGTCGGTTACTGAAATAATTTTAGGCCCATGATATAGGCGAAAATAAAATTTTTCGATATGTTTTATTTTGTTAGTACACACAATATGAAAGGAAGGAATTTCTATTAATTCAATAGGACTGAAATCGAGAATTTCGCTTGCAGCGCCAACGGGTAAATTGTTTTTTGATAAAACACCCATAAGATTAACGTGAAGTTTTCGCAAATTACCAGCGTCATAAAACGGAAGGAAAAAAGATAGAGAATGGTTAGATCGGAGAAGCTGAAAACGTTGAAAAGAGAACTTTTTTGAATTACTTATAAGGAATATTTTCTCTGACATATCTTCTTTTTCTTCATTTAATATTTGAAGAGAAAAAAATAATTCACCAGGCGAAAGATTTTCCCAATATGATTCCGGAACAATTCCAGAAACAGATATTTTAATTCCTTTAATCCCATTGTGGCTGAACTTTTCTTCGGCCTCAACACGAAACCGAACATCTTTAATTTCTCTTGGCAAAAAAGAAGAAGTGTCCGCAAAGCGCTTAAGTAAAATTCCATAGTCGTCCATGAAATATTCAATAGCAGGAGCTGCCGAGTAGGTTGTTGCGTAATGAGGCACAAAGAGTTCATTCATTCCATCTTTTTCAACGCCAATTAATCCTGAGGCTGAAGCAGAAAAAGATCCTTTAATAAGAGAAACAAAAGGAGGAACAACTAAAGACGATTCTTTACTTATAAAAACAGGACGAACAGAAACGGGTGCCGGAGTGCTGATTTGATGATTTATAGAAATGTTGATACCACTTGTTCCTTCGTGAGAACTATATTGTGATTTAATAGAAGCATATTCTATAGATGGAATTTTTTGTTTGATAATTTTAAAACCAGCTTCAAAAACATTTTGAAATTTCATGCTCGGATAAGAAATTGTATCTCCTGCAGGAAAATGAGGAATGATTGTATCTCCAATTAACTCGTCGTGTGTAAACTGATCGTTATCGAACACACTAAGGTGTATTGTGTCTGCCCCGGACACTTTAAATACTGCAACTCCTTTAGGTATAATAAAATCGTTGGTAGCTTCTTCTGACTCAAACACCACTTGATCCCCAATAATTATTCTCCACACGAGGTCTGGTCGTCCGTTTCCGGACTTCGCCTTATCATTAATAAACATATTCAGCAACGGGATGCTTTTGCCGGGCAGGTCATACTCCATTTTTGTGACAGAGCCTCCGTTAAACAATAGCTTTACAGCGTAGATGTCCGGAATAAAATAAGGTTCTTCTGTGGTCTGAAATAGTTCAAGTTTTTTTTTAGTATTCGGGTTGTATGCAAAAAACCGCAATTCGAGATCAACCATTCCCCCTGAAAAATTCAACAAATGGAATGGAATAAATCCGGAAAATATTTTATCTTTTTTATCCAGAGAAAAAATTTCATTTGAAGAAATGTTTTTGTTTTCGACAATTTTTGGGGAGTATATACACCCATATTTTTTACTCCAAAACTCAAGAACTCCAAGCCAAACAGCCGAGTCAACATCAGTTTCGCCAACAAAATCTGCCGTACCCGAGAATACCACACCCGCAGCACCGTTGAGGTAAACAGACTTATTGATTTGAATATTTTTTAAAACAAAAGGTGCTTGCGAATACAGAAGACAAGGTAAAAAAAACAATGCAAACAGATAATATTTTACTGAATTGCGCATCAATTAATTTTATTCCTTGAAATTTTTATTTGTTCAGTAATTGTATTTATTAAATTAGGACTGGCAAGTGTTATTAACTCCGTTTCTGAAGGAAAAGGAAGAGGTTTTTTTTGAAGTAAAGCTAACGAGTTACTTGAAAGCGCCCTGTTATCGCCCGATGCAAAAGCGTATTCATTCTTAAATGAATACGCGCTTGTTAGTGGTGTATTAATTATATACTGATTTCCACTGCTTGGATAAAAGAGATACGTTCCTTGTATAGTACATTGTTTAACCTGCTCATATTTTGTAACAGAAGCGGAAACTTCGCGATAGATGATTTTCTTTATCTTATTTCCGGCACTGTCTGTTCGAATACTGCCATCCGGATTTTTTTCCCACTCCCATCCATCTTCGATATTTTTTTTCTCAGTGAAAATGGTTTTATTAACCTGATCAGCGGAGGTCACAACATCATTAATTAAAACTTCTCCAAAATAATGGTAAATAATATTTTTTTCATCTGTAAATCCAATTTTAACCCAGTTATTATTTTCATTTTGAAGATTGATTTGCCTTATTTTTTGTTCCAATTCTGCCGGAATGGGCTTGGTTGTTTTTATTTGAACATTGAGTAAAACACGCGTAAACCCATTGTTAAGGGCGAGCTGCATTTTTTGTTGTAAATCCTGGATTTTTACATTGTAACCGGCAGCCCGCTGAAAATATTCATAAGCCTTTCTGCTTGAAAACCTATCGCCACTTTCTAGCAATCTAACTCCTTCATTATAGAGCGCCTCTCCCGCTTTTTCTTTTGACTGCTGCATTTCCAAAGAATAGTCTCTGAATTCAAAAGAAATTTCTGTGAGTGGATTTGTTGGGCGGAGTGTCGGAAGTTGTTTCACCAGTTGTTGTCTGTTTTGAAGCCGGCGGTATGCATTGTATATGCTTTCCCAAGACGACTCATTTCCATTTTTTCTTAACTCTTCAATTTCGTTGATATCTTGTTCGTTGGCGATGCGATAGGAGTCAAGAAGGATATCAATATGTTTTTGATCATCGGGTTTTTTGTGAAGTTTTTTACTACAAAGTTCTATAGCCCGATCATATCTTCGGTTTTCAAAGCTTTTCTTTGCGGAGTCGCAAGAAGACACGATAAAAGAAAGTGCTAAAATGAATAATAAATGTATTTTCAATCTCATAAAATCAAAGATAAGGGTTTATCCAATAATTATTTCAAATAATACCATATAACAACTACACTTGGCTGAAATAATATCCAACATCGTTTTATTATTCGTGATATTGGCTTATTTTTGTTAATATAATAAAAGGCGCTTTTAAATATGATTTCCAACGGACACATTACAATTACAGATCCTGTTTATATTAAAAAGGAAAAACTCACCAGGTTTGACAGGTTCTGTATGCGATTTATCAACGACGAAAAAGATTTGCCATTTATTCGTCTGTCAATTTTATTGATGTTAATTTTTCCGCCACTTGCACTGTGGCTGTTTATTGATTTTAGCTGGTGGGTGGCAGCTGTTTATCTTTTTCTGAATTGGGCAATATTTTTAGGCCCCTTTATTTTAATGTTGCATAATACATCTCACCGATCATTATTTAAACACAAGTATAAGGCCTGGAATAATTTTATTCCTTGGTTTATCGGTCCGTTTTTTGGAGAATCTCCGGAAACATATTTTGCACATCACGTCGCAATGCATCATCCGGAGAACAATATGGAAGAAGATCTTAGCACAACAATGCCTTATCGCAGAGATAGTGTTCGCGGATTTATTCTTTATTTTCTTGAATTCTTTTTTACTACAGTTGCTCATCTTGGAAGTTATTTGTGGCGAAAAAACAGAAAGCCAATTATGTGGAAAATGATTATAGGAGAATTGTCATATTTCGGAATGTGTATTGGAATGTCATTTGTAAACTTTGAAGCAGCCCTCGTAACACTAATTATACCACTCTGCTTTACACGATTAATGATGATGGCAGGAAACTGGGGACAGCATGCTTTTGTTGACGCAGCAGAGCCAGGAAATCCATATCGCAATAGCATAACATGCATCAATACGCCATACAATAAGAAAAGCTGGAACGACGGCTACCATATCAGCCACCACGAGAGAGCTAACAGACACTGGACACAACACCCGCAGGAATTATTGGATAATATTGATACATACATTAAAGAGGGCGCGATTGTTTTTCAAAAAATTGATTTTACTACCGTTTGGTTGTTTTTGATGTTGAAGCGTTACGATTGGCTGGCCAATCATTATGTTCAATTAGACCCAAACAATATTAAATCAAAAGAAGAAGTTATTGCATTCTTAAAATTAAGAACGAGACCCATAAAAGACAGGCAATATGTTTTAGCATAATCAGCATGAGCGGCAAATCAATCATAGAATCGTCTAAAGCACCCGAACCAGTAGGTCTTTATCCTCACGCAAGAAGAGTAGGAGACTTTGTATATTTTTCTGGAATCGGACCGCGCGAAAAAGGAACAAAAAAAATTCCTGGTGTTGATTTGAACGATGACGGAAGCATTCGCGATTACGACATTGCCACGCAGTGCCATTCTGTGTTTAAAAACTTACAGTATGTGGTTGAAGATGCTGGAGCAAGCTGGGCAGATGTTATTGACGTAACGGTTTTTTTAACCAATATGAAAGCAGATTTTCCAATTTATAACAAAATATATGCAGAGTATTTTAAAGATAATTTACCCTGCCGCACAACCATTGAAATTAAATCGTTGCCAACCCCAATCGCTATTGAAGTAAAGGCGATAGCCTTTGTTGGAGAAAAAAAATAAAGTGATTATTTAACAGCAATTCCTGAAATTTCTACGTCAGCGCCAGCAGGCAAGCCCTTTACAGCAACGGTTTCTCTGGCGGGAAAGTGATTCTCCAATGCCTTAGAATATGTTTCGTTCATGGCTTTAAAATGTGCCATATCAGAAAGGAAGATGGTTGTTTTAACCAGGTTTGAATAATTCATCCCGGCCTCTTCTAGAATAGCCAGAAGGTTTTTTAAAACCAAAGTAGTTTGTTCTTCAATGCTACCGCCACAAAAAGCTCCACTTTCAGGGTCGATAGCAATCTGTCCGGAAATATATAGCGTTGAAGTTTCTCCCGTGGTAATTACAGCCTGATTGTATGGACCGATGGGCTGAGGTGCTTTAATGGTATTAACAACCTTCATATTCGCCTATTCTTTAATGAATTTTTTTCGGATGCGAGTCTCTCCCGATTTTATTTCAGCTAAATACATGCCCGAGCAAAGCTCTTCTACTGAAATTGTATTTGTATTTTTTACAGTAGAAATGAAAGACCCGTTTAATGAATAAATTGAAATAGCATCAATGTTATCTATCCCCGATAAAGAAATTACGTGGCTTGCCGGATTAGGATATATTTTAATTTTTTCAGAAGAAACGGGCTCGTTTCCAGCGAAGAATAAAGGCTCAAAAACATAGCAACCGCTTTGCATGTCTCCAAGCAATATTCTTCCTGAAGGGAGAAAGGGATATGTTCCCCATGCGCCGGCAAAATCCAAAGGAGGAAAAGAAGTGTCAGGATAAGTATCATACCATGCAATTTTTTCAACACCGCAGTCTTCGGAATAAGCATATACTTGTAATCCATGATGGTAATATGCAACATAAATAAAATTATCCCTGATGAGAGGGTTGTGGGGAATGGCATTTGCGTCTAAATCAACTTCTCCCAGCACATTACAAAAATCAATGTTCAGCAAATTTTCTACATTCATTAATTTTAATTTTTTTCCATGGGTTTCATCGGCCATAACGTATTTTTTTTCATCTGCCGACATCCATCCGCTATGACAATAGCCCTTTTCAGGATAACTTGTATAATCTGCAATGACAATAGGATTTCCGGGATTGGTAAAATTCCCGATATAAAATCCCTCGTTTCCGCAATTCAAAAACGCAGTATCATTTTTTACATATCCGTCATGAACATAAGTGTATAAAGGATGAATAAACTCACCTAAGAATGAGGGGTTTTCCGGGTTCTCCAAAGAAAAAGAAATCATTGCATGGTTTTGATTTGAATATGGAGGATGAATGTAAGTTCTTGCTCCAAAAATATGCAGTCGGGATTTCGCGGTATCAATAAATAGATTGTGTGCGCGTACAATTAACGAATCATTATCATAAACCACATGCACACTGTCAGGTAAATAACTCATGTCAATAATCTGTAATGAACTAAATCCCTGATCGCAAACAGCGTAAAGATACTTTCCAAAATTTTTAAAATCTCGATGCACAATATGGCTTCCCGCTGAACGCCCCTGTACAAAATCAACCTCTGTTAAATTTCCTGAAGATGCTGGGATTTGCAAAAAATGAACTCCATCCAGAGATCCCATAATCGCATATTCAATTCCATCTTGTTCGTATCCCCATACTTCATTATATCTTCTGAAATCATTTGCACTGACACTGATTGAAGGGTTATGCCAGTTGTATAAAAGATTTATATTTTGAGAGTTTTGTGCTGTTACAAATAATGTTGTACAGCCAATTAAAAATGACAGTATAAATTTTGACATACGCATTAGAGTTTTGACAACTCAGTTTTTAAATAATTAATTACATCTACCTCCATAATATCTACCTTGTTTTTTTTACTCAAATGAAATGAAACCCAATCACAGAAATGAATAATGTAGAACGTTTCAATTACCGCGTTTTCTCCCTCTGCCCAAATTTCAGAGATACAGCCGGCATGAGGGGCAATCACTCCCTTAATAATTTCCATCCTTGTCTGATTTCGCTCAAAATCATTTTTTGACCGAATAAAAACAACCGAAAGAAAATCTTTTCCTCCGGCCCAGCCAACTAACTCGTTGTGGTTCATTTCCGGAATTACATGATGCCAAGCAAGCATTTTAGCATTTTCGTTGATTTGCTGACGAAAACGAACGGCAACCCCTTCTTTATTAGAGTCGGAGTATATAACCGGAATCTTATTATAAAGTCGATCAGCAATGGCGTTTGCCTCAGATGAAATTTTTTCTTGATTTGAAATCAGAAAAGAAGCGGTGGCGCCAAGATCTTCAGCATACTTTTCTGGGAGTTGACCGATATGAACAAAAAGCAAAATAAGTTGTGATAAAGAATAACCTAAACAAGCCCTGGGGGGATTTCCGCCGGGAATCTCTATTAGGCCCAACCCGTGTTTCTTAGCAATTTCCTTCATCTTGCCCCCGCTTGTAATACAAACAACTTGAGCCCCAAGCGCGACACCCTTTTCTAGAACAGACAAAGTTTCTTCTGTATCGCCCGAATATGAAGAGGCGATTAGCAAAGAATCTTTACCGACATAAGACGGAATAAAATAGTCCTTGGTAATACCAATTGGCAGTGTCGCGTGTGTTTTGGCAATGTCAGTAACAATACTTGCACCAATGCCGGACCCACCCAATCCTGCAATCACAATATTTTTAATTGCAACAATATTAATGTTAATATTGCTTGAATTAAAAATTACGATACTTTCTTCAATGTGATTCGGGAGTTGCTCTATCAAACTACGCATTGTTCAAATTTTATCTAAATGTAAACCTACATAAAACAGATTAAATCTACAAAAACAATCTTTCCGGAAGCCTCGAAAATATGAATGAAAGTTGTTAATTTGTAAAAAGCAATGGGATCATTTTCTCACATAGATATTTATACTGATGGAGCCGCAAGAGGCAACCCCGGACCGGGAGGGTTTGGTGTGGTGCTTATCGCCGGCCCCCACAGAAAAGAGCATAGCGAAGGTTATCGATACACCACCAACAACAGAATGGAACTTCTCGCAGTAATACGTGGGCTTGAAATGCTGAAAACAAAATCAAGCCCCGTACGGATTTACTCAGATTCAAAATATGTAGTAGATGCTGTACAGAAAAAATGGGTATTTAATTGGGTAAAAAAGGGATTTAAAGACAAAAAAAATCCAGACCTGTGGAGTCGCTTTCTCGAGCTTTATCCTCATTTTAATGTTGAACTGATATGGGTGAAGGGACACGCAGAAAATATTGAAAACAACCGATGCGATGAATTGGCAGTCCGCGCATCTCATAACCCACACCCAATGATTGATGCTTTTTTTGAAAGCCATAGTAATTAAAGTTAAAGTCTGATAATGAAACTCCAATACTCCGTACCGTTGTCTTCAACAGAGCATCCTATTACACATCGCGCCCCTGTAATGATGATTGGTTCCTGTTTCTCAGAAAACATAGCACAACGGATGAGAAGAACCGGGTTTTCGGTGTTAAACAATCCTCACGGGATTATCTATAACCCCATCTCTCTCAGACAATCATTGGAAGACGTTTTTTACAATAAAAAATTTGAAGAGAATGATCTCTATTTCGACGGGGACTTGTGGCACAGCTATGCACATCATGGCGTTTTTTCATCCCCGTCATCAGAAACAACGATAAAACGAATCAATCAATCCATAGCTCAGGCACACGAATCCCTTTCTCAAATATCTCACCTTATTATTACTCTCGGAAGTGCCTGGACATATTATACAATTTCTGACAATAAACCTGTTGCGAACTGTCATAAGCAGCCAGGAAAAAATTTCTTTAAAAAAACGATTGAAGTCAAATTAGAAAAAGAAAAATGGATTAAAATTTTAGATGAGTTTAAAAATAAATACCCGAATGCTAATATATTATTAACTATAAGCCCTGTAAAACATCTAAAAGACGGAGCATTTGAGAATAACTACAGCAAAGGCATTTTACATCATTTGGTGGCTGAATTATTGACCGCAAAAAATGACATTAAATATTTTCCTGCATTTGAAATTCTACAGGATGAATTGCGCGATTATCGGTTTTATGCCAGTGATTTTGCGCACCCCAATGAACTGGCCATTGATTACATTTGGAGTCGCTTTGAAGAAGTCTATTTTTCAAATGAATCCAAAATCATTGCACAGGAAATAAGTCAGCTGCGGTCATTATTTCAACATAAAGTTGTGCACGCTGAAACTAAGCAAACCCTCAATTTTTTAGCACAACGGGCTCAGAAACTTTCAGATTTTAAAACAAAATGGCCAACAATACAACTAGATTTTATATGAAAATTATTTCTTACAACGTAAATGGGATAAGGGCTGCAATGACCAAAGGATTTACATCATGGCTGAAATCGGCCAATCCGGATGTACTTTGTCTTCAGGAAATTAAAGCCGAGCCCTCACAGATTAATATATCTGAATTTGAAGAGTTAGGGTATCAGTTATTCTGGTACCCGGCTCAGAAAAGAGGATATAGTGGAGTTGCAATTTTCAGTAAACACAAACCCAAGCATGTGGAATATGGTTGCGGAATCTCAACATATGACGAAGAGGGTAGAGTTATTCGCATTGATTTTGATAATGTTTCAATAATGTCTGTTTATTTTCCTTCGGGTACATCCGGCGACCACCGCCAGGATTTTAAATACCGTTTTCTCGACGATTTTATAACATACATCAATCACCTCAAAAAAAGCAAGCCTAACCTGATTATTTGTGGAGACATCAATATCTGTCACAAGGAAATAGATATTCATAATCCGGTTTCAAATAAAAACACAACAGGGTTTTTACCTCCGGAAAGAGCCTGGGTAACCGATTTTCTCAATAGCGGATTTGTTGACTCGTTTCGTGCATTCAACGAAGATCCGCACCAATATACTTGGTGGAGCTACCGGTTTAGTGCAAGAAAGCAAAATAAAGGATGGAGAATCGATTACCAACTTGTTGCAGAATCTTTAAAAAAGAAAATGAAACGCGCAGCAATTTTATCAGAAGCACATCATTCTGATCATTGCCCAACACTACTTGAAATTGATGATTAATTAGCGCGTTAATATTTTTATCTGTAGATTTCGGTATTCGCCGGGCATTTGTTTGAAATTCCAAAAATAAATAGTCAATCTTACAGAATCCTCTTGTAATTCAGGAACTGAAAAAAACTGATGGAATTCTTCGCCATAACTTTTATTGTATGCTGTTTTTAAACCATGCGTACTTACGGATTGATAATATAAATTCTTCATGTCAGACAGATTGTCAACACTTACAACTACCACTCCTTTCATTGGACTTGTCGGAGAATTAAAAAGAAGTTTTACATCAACCCCCAAGGCTTTTTTTCGTAACCGGTTTGTTTTTTCTTCATAAAAAACGAGGTATTCTTTTTTGTCAAAATCAACAGCCGTATTATTTATAATTGTGGTGTCTTCTGTCCATGTGGTATTGATTTTTCTTTTATAATAGGCTATTCCAGAGTAGGGATCTTTTTCAAGCAATGTGTATAAATTCACCGAAGGCATCTGTTGTTCCAGCGGATTCAATACCAAATAATCATAATGAAATGAGGGATAATCAGAAAAACTCAACATCGGATTGTTGCCTCCGTGTTTGAAATTGTAGTAATTCCAAACCTGATGTTGAATTCCATATCCGCCAACAGAAGCTGCAAATTCAGGATTGGGGTTGTCTTTTAAAATGCGCAAAAAAGATGATTCATCCATGTGCTCGTTTTTCCAATGTGTAGAATAAGCAAGGTTCGCATGGTTGATAAAATGAACTGGGAAAGCCAACAAAGGCAAAAGAAAAAACAACACACCCCGTTGATTTGAAAATGTATTAACTCCGAAAAAGACAGCAACGATAAAGAGTACAACAAGATGCATGCCGGTTCTGTCTTCGGGAAATCGGATGTTTAATACCCAGTGTTGAATAAAAATAGCGCACAGATTTGCTGTTAGTAATCCTAAAAAAACAACAGCCTGTTGCTTGAAAAAATTCAGGCGGTATTTAATGAGAGAGACAAACAAGATCAATAACAAGAATAAAGCAAGTATTCCGGCAAAAAAATCAATAAAAACATGATGACTTCCAAACATCATTTTTATTAAACTTTGAGTTGTGTTCGGAAAAAAACCGGAAGCAAATCCATAATACAAGAGCCCGCGGTTTTTCAATTCAAAACTAATGTATGCGGCGATTAAAAAAGGGATGCATCCCAATCCAAGAACAATTAAAATTTGTTTGATTTTTTTTATGTTTTCATTTCCAAGAAAAATAATCCATACCAACCAAATAATAATTGCCAGCAGGGCGTTGCTTAACGTTAAATTTGCAAAAACGGCCAATGACATCAATAGCAAGCAGAAGACAAGCAATCGCGATTTATTCTGCTGAATAAATTCAATCATAAAATAAATGGCACCCAACATCAGCGACATTGACATTCCGTACCCTCTGGTGTATCCAAAAAACTCAATAACACCATGTATCGTTAACATCACCAAAATAAAACCAAGCTTCACAAAATTTCCTGATAGCTTTTTGCTGATTAGAAAAATAAAAAAAGCATACAATGGGAAAAAAAGTATATTTCCTAATCTTAACACCCACTCTTCTGCGCCTAACCAATGATAAAATAAAATCGAGATTGCAGTATTTAAGATGTGATTATTTGCATCCCAGTGTGCTTCACCGGGAATAAATTCCGCAACATGAATGTAATGATAAAAGGTGGATGCTTCGTCGTGTACTAACGGAACGTATATGGAGCGAAGTATAATATATCCCCAGATACACAAAGCACAAAGCAAAAAAACAATTTTGTGATGAGGAAAAAAATCTTGTTTGTTTTTCATAGTTATTGCTACAAGATTACAAATAACTTTTTTGTTTCTTTATCATGAAATTCTGAAAGCCGAAATGAAGCTAAAATCAATGATCATAAAGCCGGTGGCAAAAGCGATTGCAAAAAAAATTAAACAATGGAGTTTGCACCCGCATGAATATCAGCAAAAACAATTTGATGTTTTAATAAAAAAAGGAAGGAACACCGCTTTTGGAATAGACCACAATTTATCATCAGTTCGCAATTATGAGGATTTTAAAAAACATGTTCCCGTCAGAGAATATGAGTTGTTAAAGCCATATATAGATCAAGTGCTGAAAGGGAAAGAAAATGTATTGTGGCCAGGGAAGCCTCTATATCTGGCCAAAACATCAGGCACAACATCAGGCACAAAATATATTCCTATCACCAAAGACTCTGTCGCTCACCATGTGAATAGTGCCAGAAATGCCGTGTTTTGCTATATCGCAGAAACGGGGAATGCCTCTTTTTTTGACGGAGGAATGATTTTTTTATCCGGTAGTCCAGCGCTTGAAAAAACCGCAGGAATTTTTACCGGAAGATTGTCAGGAATTGTAAACCACCAGGTGCCTTGGTATGTTAAGAGAAACCAATTACCCTCTTACAACACCAACCGTATAGAAGATTGGGAAGAGAAGGTGGATAAGATTGTTGATGAAACGTTTTACAGAGATATGCGTCTGATTGGAGGCATTCCTTCTTGGGTACAGATGTACTTTGAGCGACTGCTTGAAAAAACAAACAAAACCAACATAAGAGAGATTTTTCCTAATCTTCAGTTATATGTTTATGGCGGAGTTAATTATGATCCATACCGCACTAAGTTTAAAAGTATGTTAGGAGGTAGCGTTGACACGATTGAGACGTATCCGGCATCAGAAGGGTTTATCGCATTTCAAGATACACAGCAATCACCGGGGCTTTTATTACAACTCAACTCCGGAATTTTTTATGAATTTATTCCTGCAGAAGAAGCCCATCTCTCTAGTCCAACTCGCCTGCAATTGAGCGAAGTGAAACTAGGGGTGAATTATGCACTGGTATTGAATACCAATGCTGGTCTTTGGGGATATTTAATTGGAGACACGATAAAATTTGTTTCGTTATCGCCTTACCGAATTGTTGTTACCGGGCGAACCAAGCATTTCATTTCTGCCTTTGGCGAACATGTTATCTCCGAAGAAGTAGATACCGCAATGAAAATAGCACTTGAAAATGAGCCCGCAGAAGTTACGGAGTACCATGTGGCACCTCAGGTAAATCCTCTCGCCGGGGAACTTCCATATCACGAATGGTTTATTGAGTTTGCCCACCCACCAAAAAACCTAGATCGGTTCATACAGATTTTAAATGAAACAATAGCAGAAAAAAACACTTATTACAATGACCTGATGGAGGGCAGAATACTTCAGCCACTCAAAATAACGATGGTTGAAAAAGACGGATTTATCAGCTACATGAAATCAAAGGGAAAACTTGGAGGACAAAACAAAGTTCCGCGCCTTTCTGATCATCGTGAAATTGCTGATTCGCTTCCTGTGAAACAAACTCTCTAACAAGCATGAAAACTTCTCTATTTATTACTATTTTCGCATTCTGTCAATTTGATTGATTAATACCTATGAATAAATTTAAAACACTGAACATTGTTTTTGGCTGGATAAGTTTTGCTGTCGCCATGATAACCTATGGTTTAACCATTGAACCAACGTCGAGTTTTTGGGACTGTGGAGAGTTTATCAGTACAGCGTATAAACTTCAGGTAGGTCACCCGCCAGGAGCACCTTTGTTTGCTATGATGGCCAGGGTTTTTACAGTTTTCGCCGGAGACGATGTAAGCAAAGTGGCGATGATGGTGAATATGTTCTCAGCATTTGTTAGTGCGCTTACCATCGCCTTTTTGTTCTGGAGCATCACTGCGCTGGTTCAAAAAATATACCGCGACATGGAGCCTCAAAAAGAGTTTCAGTGGGATGGAATGAAAATGTTTACTGCTATTTGCAGCGGATTGTTAGGAGCGTTGGCTTATACATTCACAGATACATTTTGGTTTTCTGCGGTTGAAGGCGAGGTATATGCCCTTTCGTCTTTGTTTACAGCGGTAGTATTCTGGGCCATTTTAAGATGGGAGCAAGTAGCTGATGAACCACACGCTGATCGATGGATTGTATTAATTGCATACCTCATGGGATTATCAATCGGTGTACACTTGTTGAACTTATTAACTATTCCTGCGCTGGCCTTTACGTATTATTTCAGAAAATATAAAACAGATACCCGCGGTGTGATTATTACATTTATTACATCTGTATTTGTATTGTTGTTTATTCAGTACGGTATCATACAACGCGCAGTAGGATTGGCCGGAGTTTTTGATAAGATTTTCGTGAACTCATTTCACATGAACTTTGGTTCAGGAATTATTTTCTACTTGGTATTTCTTACCGCTGTATTTGCCGGCGGAATCATATACTCGGTAAAAAAGAATATTCCTGCATTGAACCTTTCGCTATGGTCAGCGGCTGTAATTATTATCGGATATTCTTCTTACGGGATGATTATTACCCGTTCGGTAGCGAATACACCGATGGACGAAAACAATCCGGAAAACGTTTATTCTTTTATTTCCTACCTCAATCGCGAGCAGTATGGAGACCGTCCATTATTCAGAGGCCCATTTTATGATGCCAAGGTAATTAAGTCTGAAAAAGGAGACCCTATTTATATACAGGCTTTTGTGGTTAAAAATAAAAAAGGAAAGGCGCAGGAAACATTTACCGTCTTGAGAGAAGCAGAAGCATTTATTGAAAGCCATGAAGACAAAGCCAATTTAAAAATTGTAAACGAATATGTGCTGAATGGACATAAGCCAGAGTATGTGTATGACCCGAACAGGATTACATTATTTCCGAGAATGCATAGCCCTGAAAAAAATCACATTGCCGAATATGAATATTGGGCCAACATGAAAAAAGGAGAAAAGCCTGATTTTGGTGATAACATTTTCTTCATGTTCCGGTATCAGTTTGGATGGATGTACGGTCGTTATTTCATGTGGAATTTTGCCGGAAGAGAAAACGATAATCAAGGCTATGGCGATCCCAATAAAGGGCACTGGATGAGTGGAATCCCGGCTGTTGATGAGTGGAGCACAGGCATGCCTCAAACCAACCTGCCTGACGAATTGAAAGATAATAAAGCGCGTAACCGCTATTATTTCTTACCATTGATATTGGGTTTAATCGGTTTCGTTTTTCAATTGAATAAAGATAAAAAAGCATTTACTGTAGTGGCGCTGTTTTTCTTAATGACAGGACTGGCCACCGTATTTTATTTGAATCAGCCTCCTGTAGAGCCCCGCGAAAGGGACTATACATTTGCCGGCTCGTTTTATGCATTTGCCATTTGGATTGGACTGGGATTCATGGCGTTGATGCATTATATGAAAGATTTGAATAAAAATGATTTAATGATTCCTGCGGTTGGCGCCGGCCTTGGAATTGTTGGCGTTGTATTAGGCTCTGCTACCGGAAATGCAGGATTTGGATGGATGCTGGTATTTATTTCAGTAATTTATGCCGCATTGATTTATCTGCCGAATGTATTGTATAAAGCGATTAAGCAGGAATTGATGATCGGCATATTATTTTTCATTATCACGATGGTTTCTGCACCGGTATTGCTTGCAAAAGAAAACTGGGACGACCATACCCGAGCCAAACGATATACGGCGCGAGATACTGCATTCAATTATTTGAATTCATGTGCCCCGAATGCAATTCTCTTTACCAATGGAGATAATGATACCTTCCCATTATGGTATTTACAGGAGGTGGAAGGCGTGCGCACCGATGTGCGTGTTGTAAATCTGAGTCTGTTAAATACCGATTGGTATATTAATCAGATGAAGCGCAAGGCTTATGATGGAGAGCCGGTTCCTTTTGGGCTGAAAGAAACAGAATACCGACAAGGCACGAGAGATATAGTTTATCTTGACAACTGGCTTGAGGAACAGAATTCTTGTATGATTGATAATACCGGAAGAAAGTGTCAGCAGTACTATCGCGTTTCTGATCAGATGAAAAAGATGTTAAAGGGTGGTGAAAGGGTAGATTATTTCCCATCCAATAAGTTCATCCTTCCAATTGATTCTGCAAAAGTTGTGGATAATGGAACTGTTCCGAAAGGAATGGAAGGTCGAGTGAAAAAATACCTTGCCTGGGAATTAAATAAATCATACGTTTTAAAGTCTGAATTAATGGTGTTGGATTTATTGGCCAACTTTAACTGGGATCGCCCTGTGTACTTTGCTGTAACTGTCGGCGGAAGAAATTATGTAGGCCTTGAAAACAACTTTATGCTTGACGGACTTGCATATCGACTGGTTCCATTCGATACTCGTTCTCACGACGGACAAGACGGAGAGGTAAATACTGCTGTGATGTATGAAAATTTCATGAAGAAATTCAGATGGGGTAACATTAATGATCCGGAGGTTTACTTAGATGAAACCAACATGAGAATGACCATGAATTTCAGAAGTAATTTTGTACGTCTTGCATCTAAATTACTCATGGAAGGAAAGATTAAGAAAGCGACAGAAGTGCTTGATAAAGCCGAAGAACTTATGCCTGATAGTAAAGTGCCATATAATTATTTCACATTAATGATGGCAGATGTTTATATGAAACTGGGAGAAAACGACAAGGCTATTGCATTGCTCACTCGATTGAAGGAAAGGTCAGAACAGTGGATTACATATTATGGCCAGGTCGAAAAAATGAGTAAATCATTGCAGGAAGAATTGCAGCGCCATGAAATGGTAGCTCAGCAATGTCAGGCATTTATTCAAAAGGCGAACGAAGACAAGAATAAGCCTGCTGTGAAAAAACAGAAAAATGCGAATGAAGAAGTCTCACCAGACTCTTCAACAGCTCCAATCAAGGATAGTGTTGAAGTAAATTAAAAGTAAAAGGCCTGAAATTTTCAGGCCTTTTTTTATAAAAGAATGTCTTTCAAATTCTTCAGCATATCCTCAACCATAGCCTCTAATGAGTATTGGGGCTTCCAGTTCCAGTCGTTACGTGCGGCCGAATCATCAATACTTTGTGGCCATGAATCAGCGATTTGCTGCCTGAAATCCGGAGCATAGGAAATAGTAAATTCCGGAATATGTTTCTTAATGCTATCTGCAAGCTCTTTCGGTGTAAAACTAAACGCCGCTACATTATAACATGACCGTATTTTTACTTTATCTGAAGGTGCTTGCATAATATCAATTGTTGCGCGTATGGCATCCGGCATATACATCATCGGCAAGCGGCTTTCAGCTCCCAAAAACGAAGTATAACTTTTTGTTTTTAATGCCTGATGAAAAATATCTACAGCATAATCTGTTGTTCCTCCGCCTGGAGGAGCACTGTAGCTTATAAGCCCCGGATAGCGCAGGCCCCGCACATCTACCCCAAATTTATGATTGTACCATTCGCACCAGCGCTCTCCCGCCAGTTTGCTAATTCCATAAATGGTGGAGGGTTCTGTAATGGTATGCTGAGGCGTATTTTGCTTTGGTGTTGTAGGGCCAAACGCAGCGATGCTGCTTGGCCAGTAGAGTTGTGAAAAATGTTTTTCCTTCGCCATGTCCAGCACATAAAACAAACTATTCATGTTGAGCTCCCAGGCCTTTTCCGGATATTTTTCTCCGGTTGCAGATAGCATTGCGGCAAGAAGATATACATGGGTAATGTCATGTTTTTTTATCACCTCAAATACCCGTTGTTTGTCCAGCACGTTGATTACTTCATATGGTCCGTCGCTGTCGTTCGCCTCTTTAATATCAGAGGCAATTACATGTCCATTGCCATATATATTTCGAAGGGCAGCTACTAGCTCGGTACCGATTTGTCCGCCACTTCCAAGAACTAGAATGTTATCTTTTTTCATCTCGCTGATTTTATCACAAACCTACATACACTGTTTTCATTTTACAACAGGTATTAGTTTTTCTTTTGTTTGCGATACTTCCACCACAATAGACCTATGGCAGTAAGCATCACATAAGGAATGGCCATTAAGTAAAGGATACCATTATTCAGTGCAATCGCATTTTCTTGATGATCCTGCGTGGCTGTTCTTGCTGTTTCGTTACACATGGCACATTGTGCAGATAAATCTATCGTGGAGCAGATAATCAACACAAACAAAAAGAAAAGAAATTGTATTTGCGTTTTTTTCATGCAGGATAGTAGGGTGAAATCATGAGATAAACAACAACGCCGGTAACAGAAACGTATAACCATACAGGCCATGTATATTTCGCTAGTTTTTTATGTACCGGATATTCTCCTGTAAGTGCACGATATGCTGTAAACAGAATAAAAGGCAGAATAATTGCTGCCAGAAAAACATGAGTTATTAATACAAAATAATAAATAGTTTTTATGATTCCTTCGCCAATAAATGACGTTGGGTCGGTAAGTAGATGATGAAAGATGTAAGACACTAAAAACAATACAGACAAAGCCATCGACGACATCATCAATAGGCGGTGCAGCTCTTGTTTTTTTGATTTGATAGCAACAAGACCTAAAATCAGCAAAACAGAAACGACAGAGTTGATACCGGCATTGATCTTGGCAAAAATATGCACATCAAATCCAGGATCAAATTCAAGTTTAATTTTTGAAAGTGCTGTTACAGCAATAAAAACAACAGCTGATACAATTCCGATAAATATATAAGCCGCTTTATCATTTTTTTTAATCGTATTCATAATTTAATTATTTATTAAGTAATAGTTTTTTAATGTCACTTACAATACTGTCGGCCACTTCATTTCGTGTACCATCGTATACACCGCGGATGTGTTTGTTTTGATCCACTAGCACGAGGAACCCGCTGTGTAGGTATCCTCCTTCTGCATTTGCATCTTCTTTTGCAAAGGCCATATAAGATTCTTCGCAAATAGTGTAGATAGAGTCCCTGTTACCGGTAACAAATGTCCAGAGAGATTCGTCGGCATTGTTTTTTTTCGCATATGCTTTTAGCTCTTCTGGCGTGTCATGTTCCGGATCAATGGAATGAGAAAGGATATAAAAATTATTTTCACCTTTCATCTTTTCTTGAACGCGTTGTAAAGTGGTTGCCATTTTCGGACAAATGCTCGGACAAGTGGTAAAGAAAAATTCAGCGAGGTAAACTTTTTCGTTGAAATAAGTGTCTGTGATTACCTCATTGTTTTGATTGATAAAAGAAAACGACGGAATGGTGTGATATATAGTATCCGGAACCAATGTCCCATTGACTGTTTTTTCCGTGATTAAATGCGGTCCAATATACGGCAATGAAGGAGCCGTAAACTTCATTTCGCGCTCAGGAGAAACACTTTTTGGGCCACAAGAAATAAGTGTACCCACCACAACAAGCGTGCTTAAAACGCGATTAATTCCTTTTTTGCTCAATTTTATCATCATACTTAAAATACCGGTGTGTCTTAAAATTGAGTTCATATTCGCGTTTCAAATAACTAATCTCTTGTTTAAGCCGTTTAATATCAGCAGCTAAAATTGGATTGTAATATCCTCTTATCCTTTTTTCTTTATCGATGAGTATAATGCTGTAGGGATCTGTTTTTTCATTTTCCGGGAAATAAAATTCTCTTATAAATGCAGAAGAGTCATTAAGAAACAGGTACGTCCAGAGAGAATCAACGGGGGCAAGTTTTTTTGTAAAAGATGAAGGACGAGACCAGTCCATGTTTTCGCCGTGAATGATGTGTGTTAGCGCTTTAATATCCCGATGTTCAGGAAGAGCTTCGGAAATGGCATACACTATTTCTTTTGGGATGGTATTGATTTCTTTTGCATCGATAAAGTGAGCAATATAAATTTCGCCATCGAATGTACTGCTGTTAAATTCTTTTTTATCGTGTGTTGGTGCCGTATAAACTCCCACTTCGTGATACAGGGTATCTTGTATCATTTTTCCACGGTAACTTTTTTCCACGATTTTTTTAGGACCATAAAACTTAAGACGTGATACATGATGAACGCCGGTATAAACAAATACGTAAAATAAAATCGAGGGTACTGCAAGCAACCCGAATACAATGCTATACTTAACAACAGATTTTTTTGACATCATAGTTATTCAACAAAATTCACGATGAAAGGTTACAAAAAACCCGGTTAATTTTTTAACCGGGTTTATATGATTAATGCGTTGCTGCACCTTGTTTCAGGAAATCGGGAAAGATAAGTCGGATATCTGTTTGATAATACCCTTCAATCATCATTAAAAGAATAAAGTAACTCAAAATAATAATTAAGAATCCAAGCGTTAACTTAAAATTCTTGCGCTCATCTTTTAAGTGCATGTATGAAAAAACAATATAATAAGCCTTTAAAAGGGTTAAAAGAATGAATGTTGGCTTTAACCAGGCATCCCATCCCATGTGGCCATAATAGTTAACGCTTGCCAGCCCAACTTCAATAAGTGTTACGCCAAGCAAATACCAGAAGATAACCCAGATCCATTTTGTTTTAGGAGGATCAATGGTTTGACCGGGTTGATAAAGATGCTGATGATATGAATCTTGAACTTCCATAGTATAATTAATTGATTTTGGTTAATGATCAGATTAAGTAGAAGAAAGTAAATACGAATACCCACACAAGGTCAACGAAGTGCCAGTATAACCCGACTTTTTCAACGAATTCATAATGGCCGCGTTTTTCAAATACACCCCGCATTGCCATAATTAACGTGATGACATTAAGAACAACCCCGCTAAATACATGAGAACCATGAAACCCTGTGATAAAGAAAAATAATTGTGCAAAGAGCGGATGTCCATACTCATTCTGCGTTAGATTGGCGCCATAGAAAACAGATCCGTCTGGCAATGGTCTTCCATCATGTGTTCCTGTAATGAATGCAGTCCACTCATAAGCCTGTGATCCTAAGAACATCAAGCCACCAATGATGGTTAATACCAACCAGAAAACAACATTTTTCTTATCGAATCTGTGACCGGCCTCAACAGCCAATACCATCGTTACAGAACTCATGATCAATATAAATGTCATTAACGAAACGAAAGCAAGAGGAATATGTGCTTCTACAAAAGGGAAGTGGTTAAAAACCATGTCCGGATCAGGCCAACTTCCTTCGCCGCGATAAGTATTGCGCGATGCTCCGTAATAAATCAATAAACTGGAAAATGTCAATGCATCAGAAACAAGGAAAAACCACATCATCATCTTTCCCCAACTGATATTATACGGTGCCGCTCCGCCACCCCAGGCCTCTTTAGCCGATACCGTTTCTGTTGTTGTGTGCGCCATAGTTATAAATTCTGTAGGTTAACTATTATTAAAAATTTATAAAATTCGATCCTGAAATTGTAAAAACAGGAACAAATATAACCACAATCCATCTAAAAAATGCCAAAAAGTAGCCGACAATTTTAATCCCAGATAATTTTTTGTAGTGTATTTGCCTCTCATAGATTGTATAAAACTCACAAAAACAGCGATAATCCCGCCAATCATGTGCAGTAAATGCAAGGCTGTAACCACATAAAAAAATGATCCGGAGATATTTCCGGTTTTGTTATCAATAAAATATATATCGTTTTGTACCAGTGCCTCCCAGCCTTTAAATTGTAACCAGGCAAAAATCAACCCGAAAATAAACGTGACAAGCAATAACAATGACGCAGGTCCTTTCCGTTCTTTTTTAGTGAGTGTAACTGCGGCGCCAATGCTTATGCTGCTCAAAAGAAGAACAACAGTGCTTAATGTAAATTCAAATGGGATAGCAAAAGAAAACCAGTTGCCATCAGCTTTTCTCACAACTATAGCGCTTGTTAGTGCTGCAAAAATCATCACCATAGAGATCATGCTCAGCCATAAAAGAAATTTTTTTGAACGCTCGTTGTCTTCTGCAGAAATTTGCGTAGATGAAATATTTGAATTCATAGATTAAACAGTATGATTAATTGAACAATCGGTAAATAAACAAATGAAGCAAACATAAGTTGTGTTGCCGATTTCATATCTAATTTTAAAAATAAAAATATAGCAGGTATTAGAAAAGCAATAGATGAAATTAATATTAAAATTCCCGACGTTAAATTAATTATTCCAAATAGCCAGGGAAGGATGCTAATAGGGATCAATACAATATTATACAATAGAATTTGCTGGGCATTTTGTTTGGAATGACCTGTGGGGAACGGAAGCAGATTGAAGCCCGCTTTTTTGTAGTCATCATCTAATTTCCAGGCAATCGCCCAAAAGTGGGGGAACTGCCAGATAAACTGAATGGCAAATAAAAGCAATGCCATGTATGATATGTTTTCTGTGGCAGCAACACACCCTAACAATGGAGGAAGAGCACCCGGAATGGCTCCGATAAATACAGCAATCGGACTGATTTTTTTTAATGGCGTATAAAAAAACGCATAGATAATTAATGATCCCAGACTTAATAATGTGCACAACAGGTTGGTGTAAATTAATAGAATTGCAGTACCCGATGAAATAAATATTCCCACTAAAATATATGCCTGGTATAAACTCATTTTTTGTTTAGGCAACGGTCTTTCTTGTGTTCTTTTCATCAACGCATCAGAAGCCCTCTCGAAAATCTGATTTAACCCATTAGATGCAGAAGTAATCAGCATCCCACCAATAAAAACACCGGCAAGCACAGACCATTGAAAAGAGGTGTTTTCTGAAAACTGTATTTCTATCAGATAGGCAAAGACAGCGGAAATGATTACCAACATCGATAGCCGCAATTTTGCAAAAGCTAGATAGTCTGATAAACGAAGTTTTGGGAATTTGTCTCCTACTTTTTTCTCTACACTCACAGCGCTGAATTCAACAATTCAAAGGTAATATTTTAAGTGATACACTCGCGTTTTGTTGAAATGATAAAAACAAAAAAAGCATCTCTTTTAAAGAGATGCTTTTTGTTGCCCGAGATGGATTCGAACCACCACAAGCAGAACCAAAAACTGCTGTCCTGCCGTTAGACGATCGGGCAATAAGAAGTGCAAAGATAATAAAATTTCATTTTTTCAAGCGATGCTAATTATTTTTACCAAAAAAGACAAAAAATACTGCCATTACAAGACAAATAAAAGCGGCGATGTGATTCCATTTGATACTTTCTTCTCTGAAGAAAAAGAATGTAAATACAGTAAATACAATAAGAGTAATCACTTCCTGCATCACCTTTAATTGAATTAAACTAAATGGTCCACCGTTTTCCTTAAATCCTAATTTATTTGCAGGCACCTGAAAAACATATTCAAATAATGCCAGACCCCAACTGATTAGAATAACAGAGATGAGTCCAAGTTTTGCAAACCACGAAAACTCTTTGAATTTGAGATGACCATACCATGCAAGGGTCATGAACACATTTGAAATGATAAGCAATAGAATGGTATATATTACTTTCATGACGAAAGCTTGATAAAAATATCTTTATCCTTTCAAGGCATCTGCACCGGCAACAATTTCTAAAATTTCATTCGTAATGGCAGCCTGACGTGCTTTATTATAACTTAATTTTAGATTCTTAAGCAATTCAGAGGCATTATCTGTTGCCTTGTGCATTGCGGTCATTCTTGCGCCGTGTTCTGCGGCATGAGAATCTAGCAGAACTTTAAAAAACTGCATTTTTAATGACAGAGGAATAAGATTTTCAATGATTTCTGATTTGCTTGGCTCAAAAATATATTCTTGTGTTGCGGTATTGTCTTGTATATTCTGCGGCGGTAAAACCGGTAAGAATTGTTCATTTGAAACAATCTGTGTTCCTGCAGATTTGAATAAATTATAGATAAAATCAACGCGATCAACTTTCCCTTCTGTAAACAGTTTCATTACACGTTCTGCAACTGTAACTGTGTTTTCAAAAGAAAGCTCTCCAAATAATTCATCGTGAGATGATATATGAGTGATGCCTGTTTTTTTGCTGAAGTAAGCCGTTGCTTTTTTACCAACTGTGATTACAGAAACTCCTCCTGCATTATATTGTGCCGCATATTCATTTTCAATTAAACTATTAGCTTTTTTAATAACGTTAGCATTGAATGCGCCGCAGAGCCCACGATTTGATGTTACAACCACCAATAAAACATTTTTAATTTCCCTTTGCTGAGCATACGCCCCTTCAGAAGCATCAATGGTTTGACTTAGATTAGATAAAATCTCTTTTAATTTATTCGCATACGGCCTCATTTTAATGATGGCATCCTGCGCTTTTTTCAACTTCGCAGCACTTACCAGTTTCATCGCACTGGTAATTTGCTTTGTTGAGTTGACAGAGCTAATTCTATTTCTTACTTCTTTAAGATTTGGCATTGTACAGTATAATTTTGCTTAAAAACGTTTGGCCACATCAGTAGCGACACGATCTAACACAGCGGTAATTTCATCATTATATTCTCCTTTTCGCAAGCGCTCAAGCACGTCTTTATGAGAGACTTCAAGTTCACTAATGTAAGCTGCTTCATATTCTTTAACCTTGTTTACAGGTACAGAACGCAATAGGTTTTTTGTTCCTGCATAGATTATTGCAATTTGCTTCTCAACACTAACAGGAGAATATTGTCCTTGTTTTAGGATTTCCACGTTGCGCGCACCTTTATCAAGAATAGATTTTGTTGCAGCGTCTAGGTCTGACCCGAACTTAGCAAATGCCTCCAACTCGCGGTACTGAGCCTGATCAAGCTTTAGCGTACCGGCCACTTTTTTCATGGATTTGATTTGGGCATTTCCTCCTACACGTGATACGGAGATACCAACGTTAATGGCAGGACGCACACCCGCATTGAACAGGTTTGATTCAAGGAATATCTGTCCGTCTGTAATTGAAATTACGTTTGTAGGAATGTATGCAGAAACGTCTCCTGCTTGTGTTTCAATGATTGGAAGCGCAGTTAGAGATCCGCCACCTTTTACTTTTCCTTTCAGGGAAACAGGAAGATCGTTCATATTCGCAGCAATCGCATCATTTGAAATTACTTTCGCAGCTCTTTCAAGCAAGCGGCTGTGTAAGTAAAATACATCACCGGGATAAGCTTCGCGTCCGGGTGGACGACGTAATAATAATGACACCTCGCGGTATGCAACTGCTTGTTTTGAAAGGTCATCAAATACAATCAACGCCGGTCTTCCGGTATCACGGAAATACTCACCGATGGCCGCGCCCGCAAAAGGAGCGTAGAACTGCATAGGCGCAGGATCTGCCGCAGACGCAGACACGATAATTGTATAAGGCATCGCACCTGCTTTTTCAAGCGTATTTGCAATAGCTGCTACAGTAGAACTTTTTTGACCTACAGCAACATATATACAATATACTGGTTCTCCGCGATCAAAAAATTCTTTTTGATTTATGATGGTGTCAATAGCAACCGCTGTTTTTCCGGTTTGACGGTCTCCGATAATTAATTCGCGCTGACCTCTTCCGATTGGAATCATTGCGTCAATGGCTTTGATACCGGTTTGTAGAGGCTCGTTTACAGGTTGTCTGTAAATAACTCCCGGGGCTTTTCTTTCTAAAGGCATTTCCAACAATTCACCGGAAACAGGTCCTTTTCCGTCTATCGTTTCACCAAGCGTATTGATTACACGTCCGGCCAAACCATCACCAACGCGAATAGAAGCAATACGTCTAGTTCTTTTAACTGTATCTCCTTCTTTAATGTCTCTTGCTTCGCCAAGCAATACCACACCAACGTTGTCTTCTTCCAGGTTTAATACAATCCCCTTTAACCCGTTATGAAACTCAACAAGCTCTCCGGCTTCAACATTGTTCAATCCGTAAACCCTTGCCACCCCGTCTCCAATTTGAAGAACAGTGCCAACCTCTTGTATGTCTGCGCCGGTTTTAAGTCCGGATAATTGTTCCTTTAAGATTGCGGTTACTTCTGCCGCTTTAATTTCTGCCATGGTTTATCTTTTTATTCTCTTTTGTTATTAAAATTCTTTTTCGTATAAATTTTCGCTGAACGCCTGACGAAGCTGGTTGAATTTGCTTGAAAAACTCGCATCCACCTGTCGGTCGTCAACCTGTACAATTAATCCACCAATAATACTTTTATCAACTTTTTCTATCAATTCAAATGAAGACGCTTTTGCATATTCATTGTTATGCTTTACAATTTCAATGATTTGATTTTTTACATCTGAACTCAGAGGTGCAGCAGAAGTTACATAAATAGAAAGCACACCTTTAAGTTTTTTGTAATGACTGATAAATGCATTTGCAATATCTCCCAGGTAATACTCTCTTCTGGCTGAGGCTATTTTTTTTATGAAAGCAAGTGTTAAGTCTGTTGTTTTACCAGCAAACATTTTTTCAAGAATCGCTATTTTAGTCAATACGTTGATAACCGGACTTTTCAGAAACGATCGAAATTCTGCCTCAGACCGGTAAGTTTCTGCAATTCCTGTCATGTCTTTGTATAACGCATCAAGGCTTCCTGATTCAGCAGAAAGAGCTGCCAAAGACTGGGCATAACGAAGAGCGACTGTAGGATAGCGGTTCATATCATTAATTAAGTTTAATGTCTTTGATAATGTTTTCTACAGACTCTTTCTGTTTAGCATCATCAGAAAGACGCTCTTTTAAAATTTTCTCAGCAATTTCTATAGAAAGCTGAGCTACTTGATTTCTCAGGTCGGTCATTACTTTCATTTTCTCATTATGAATACTTTCCTGAGCTGCAGCTACAACTTTAGCAGCTTCTTGGGTTGCAGTTGATTTTGCGTCTGCGATTAATTTTTCTCTGATTTCTCTGGCTTCTTTAAGAATTTCGTCTCGCTCTTTTTTTGCCTGAGTAAGTAGTGCTTCATTTTCAGACTTCAGAGAACTTAATTTTTTTTCAGCGGCAGCAGCAGCGTTAAGCGCGTTGTTAATCGATTCTTCTCTGGACTTAATGGCTCCGATTATTGGCTTCCACGCAAACTTGGCAAGCAGGAATAATAGGATGAAGAATGAAAGCATCATCCAAAAAACAAGACCTACACTGGGGTTTAGCAATTCCATTTGATATATACTTTTAAATTAAATTTTAAAAACAGGGCTGATATGCCAACCGCATATGCAGCCCTGAAAGTTTTAGGCGTTCATTGCCAAGAAGCAAATAACGGCACCAAAAAGGGCAACACCTTCAATGAAGGCCGCCAAAATGATAGCCGCTCCTCTGATATCGTTTGAAGACTCAGGCTGACGCGCAATAGATTCTACTGCACGACCTCCGATTTGTCCGATACCAAGACCTGCTCCGATAGCAACAAGACCAGCTCCGATTCCTGCGCCCAACGGGCCCCAAGACTCAAGCAAAATGTTTAGCAAATTAGCCATAACTAGTGTTTATAATTGATTAATAAATCCAAATTAATGATGTGCTGTTTCGTGCCCGTGATCTTCATGTCCATGTCCTTCTTCTACTGCCTGCCCGATCATTTGAGCCGTCAACAACGTAAAAATATATGCCTGTATCGCAGCTACCAGTAACTCGAGGGTAAACATCGCAACAGAGAACACCGATGTTACCACCCCAACCGCATAACTTTGTGCGATAAATGTTATTCCAATAATACTCATGATAATAATGTGTCCTGCAGTGATATTTGCAAAAAGACGAATCATTAATGAGAATGGCTTGGTAAGGATACCGATCAATTCAATCGGAACCAAAATTACTTTTACAATAAACGGCACACCCGGGGGATTGATGATGTGCAGCCAGAAATGCTTGCTTCCGTTTAATACTACAATCATCAGCGACAAGAAGGCCAGCGAAAGGGTGATCGCTATATTTCCTGTAACATTCGCACTCCCTGGAAAAATTGGAATCAATCCAATTAAATTATTTATCCAGATAAAGAAGAATAAAGTTAACAGGTAGGGAAGAAATTTTGCATATTTCTTTTCTCCAACAAAAGGTCTTGCAATTTCGTCCTGCACAAATAAAATGATAGGCTCCATGGCCCCCTGTAGACCGCGAGGCGCAACACCTGGATTTTGTTTGTATTTTGACGCAACGCTGAAAAAGATTAAAAGAAGGAGTGATGTTGCCAGTAATAATCCAAATACATTTTTGGTGATAGAGAAATTATAAAACACATGGTGATTGCCGGAAAAAACGTCACCCAACGTTGCTTCATGCTTTCCTATGGGATGTCCTAGTTCATCATTTTTTATGTGGCCGTGCTCATCAAGTTCAGGAATAAAAAGTTTGCCATGATGATAATAATATTTGCCTTTGGATAAATGGTTTTCATCGGCATGATGGAACTCACTGGACATAAAAAAGTCCCATCCAGAGCCGGACTCATAAATAATTACAGGCAGCGGAACATGAACATCACCAAATATGTGAAACTGATAATCATCCGAAATGTGATGGGTGATAAAACCGCTCAGATCAAATTTTTCATTTGAAGACGAGTCTGCCGCCTTTAAATTTTGTACCGACATTGCCAGGAATAAAACGGCAATGATAAATTGGTATATTGAAAATTGCAGAGAAAACTTCATATCTAAACCCAGCCTCAGTTATTTGTGGTCGCAAAAGTAGCAAAATCACATATAAATAAAAATTTATCTGGCTAATTTTTAAGGAGCGTTTTTAAAAACAAACCAAGGCTTGATTTCAATTATTGTTTTCCTCTCATCAGTGGGCGCAAAAACAGAATTTCAAAAAGGGTATAAACAACATAGCACCCAAAGAAAACCATGACAAATGAAATCGACAAACCCTGATATCCCAAAAACATCACCGCCAGAAAAATCAGATACGACAACATTTTAAAAGACATGGCTCCAAGAAAGTAATTCAGGAATTTTTTAGGGTCGCGGGTAAGCGCACGAAGAAGTAAAAAATGTGAAAGCGTGGTAATAATATAAAAAGCCGGAATGATATACATTGCGTTGTTTGGCAACAGATCTTTAAAAGCAAAATAAATACCAAGCAAAAAAATTGTCAGTAAACTGATATAAATAAAATAATTAGAAGGGTTTTTTTTCATGGTTGTCTCTTTTTTCTCCATTACTTCTTTTTTATAAAATCTTTAATAATTAAACCCATGGCCAACAATACGGAAATCAAAGAAAAAAACACGGTAAAGGTTTTTTTTTCGGGATTCCATTTTTTATCGGCCCACGAACCCAGAGCCACGCCGGCGCCAATAATGGCAAGCATTTGAAATGCAATGCCGGTATATTTTAGGTAGTCATTTCCTGGTTTTTTCATGAGACTTTTATCAAGAGCCTTGTTGTGATGTTGTCATGTTACAGTTTCCGTTAAATTCGCACCCAGCCTCAATAGCAAGGGATCCGGTTTGTAAATTTCCAAGCAGTTTTCCGCCAGTGCGAATACTTGTTTTTTCGGATGCAACCACCCGCCCCTCTACACGACCCAGAATATCTACATTTGTTCCTGTAACATCGCCTTTTACGATGCTTGATTTTCCAATCACCACCTTTCCGGAGCAATCAATGTTGCCGCTAATATTTCCGTCAATTCTGATATTTCCATTGCAACGGATGTTGCCGATAATTTCAGTGCCGGCATTAATTTGATTAGGTGAAACGGATTCTTGTTGAACAGGAGTTTTAGACATGGCCATTTTTTTATGGTGTATAATTTTCACTGTAGAATTTAAGGTAATTATTTACATCCTGATTTTTAAATAAAAGCGTGTAATTGGAAATGGAGATTGCAAAGACACTTGTTCCTGATCCGAGAGCCAATTGATCTGCCACCCCTTTTTTATTAAAAACGGATAAATAATTCATAGATTCATTTTTGTTTTTGAACCGTCTGATCAAAAGTACTTGTTGCTGTGTGCCAAGCAAAGAGGTTGTTACGCTGAGATTGTTGTTTGAAAATTCCAGGTCATTAAACGCTGTAATTTTTTTGGTTGCCCCCGACACATTTACTTTAATGGTTGGCACAATGATGGCAACGAAATGTTCTTCATTTTCTCCAAACGTATAATTATCTGCTTTTTTTTCAGGTGTTTCATTTTCTTTTTGATTCGGGGTTGTCTCTGTTTGATTCGCAGGAATCAATAATGCAATAATTCTTTCAGCGGTTAATGCAGACTCTGTTCCTTTATATGTTTTTATGACTTCTTTTAATCGGTCAGAAAAACCATCTTTCATGCCCGACTCATAAACAGCGATTGCTTTGAGTAAAGCAAAACGATGTAGGTTAGGGCTAGACGGATAAGATGACATTGCCTGTTCGCATTTGGCGATAACGGTGCTATAAGATTTTTGAACATAGTCCTGATATGCGTTGTCGTATAATGCGAGGGCTGTATCTTTTACATCTTTGGTTGCTGCAAAATAATTTTCATTACTTAAGATCTGAGCATATTCGCTAAGTGGATATTCGCGCAGAAGGATAGATTTATAATTATTCGCCTTATCTGTATTGTTTAATGTTTTATATACAAGATAAAGTTGATAATAAGTTAGCGGGAAATGTTTATTTGTATTGTTTCTTTTAACAAGCGACTCAAACGACTCTGCTGAGCGTTCGTAATCGTTTATTTTTTCTTTATAAACAACACCTAAGTTATACAATGCGTCCCAGATCATTTCATACGAGGCCTTTAACATCGAGTCGCTGAGGGGAATTTCTTTCAGATAGGTTGATGGGTCATAGCGAGGATTATATATCGGCTCATTGGTGGTGATTTCATTACCGACCCCGGTAGAACTTTTATTGCTTCTTCTCCAGTCGTCTTCCAGCACTCGTTCGCCCCATATTTTTTTAAATTCACTTAACCCAAATGTCATGGCTTGTTTATTATAAAAATACCAAGTGCCTCCGGTTCCGGCCTGATTGTTATTTTGAACATTGGCAGCCGGTTTGTTTTTATTTTCTTCGTCTTCCTGTTTTAATTTTTCTACATAATCTTCCAAAAACGCAATCCTGTCTTTCTCTGTCATTGAGGCAATGCGCTGCAAACTGTCCTGCAACTGAATAACCTTAATATTAAATACGACTTCTGTTAAGTTCTCTTTTAATCGAATTACATTTTCATATTCCGGATTCTCTTTCTGTAAAAAATTAGAGGTTGAATCGTAATAGGCTTGAGCCATCTCATATTGTCGGTCTTCAAAGTAGATTTTTGCCAATGCTAAAAACGAGACTCCCTTTTGATCTTTGTTTTTGGTACTATTTTTTGATGATAACTCAAAATTTTCAATTGCTTCTTTTTTCTTTTTTTCTTTCAGATCAATAACACCAAGCGCATAATAGATTTGGTCCATGTAATCAATATTCTTTTCATCCTTTAGCATTTTCTTTAAAATCTTCCGAAGGTCATCTCCGCTTTGATCTTCTGAAGAAAGGGCCATATTAATTTTTGATTGGAATTCCAGTTCGTATTCCGGTCGTAGTTTTAATACCTTTGAATAATAGGCAAAACTATTGGCATTGTCTTTTAACTGCTGATAAATTTGTGCTTTTACGAAAGTATATCTTGCTTTTTTCTTTTTTGTTTTTTCTTTTTCAATGGAGAGATCAAGGGCTTCAATGGCTTTTTCAAAATCTCCTGATTTAATTCTGTACTCCGCAATGGAGGGCCAGTATTCCGGCTCAATTTTTTTATCCAGCGCCCCCTTGTCTATCTGACGAAGCACGCTTGTAGCCTCAGCCAATTCTCCCTTTTCTACATAGCTGCGCAACATCCAAATTCTTGCCAGTTGTTGTGTTGATTTTTTTTCGCTGTTTTCTGAAACATAGCGTAACTGACCGATTCCCATGTCGAAATCAAGTTTGAAGTAATGAGCAATACCCATCATCAGATAACAGTCGTCGATATATTTATTGTATTGTTTTCCGTTGATCAGCATGGAATGTTTTTTTATCATCAACACTCCCTTTTTTATTGACCGGTCCCACATGGCATTTTGTTCTGACCACCCGGTTCTGCTTCCGAAATCATATACTGTGATGATTTGATTGAAGTTGTCTTTTTTGGCTTTTGACACTTCCAATATGCCATTTTTTAAGGCATCGTTTCCGTTAAAATACCCATTAAACTTGGTATTGGTGCTATGCCAAAACCGGTTAAGGAACTTATTTTTCTTAGTAGAACAAGCGGGCAAAAGAAACAAGCCGATGGCTAGCAGAAAAATGATATATGTAAGACGATGGTTCAAAATCAACACTTCAACAAGACAAAAATAAGATAATAACTTACAGCGCACAATATTATTGTGAACCCATCAACACCATTCATCATCTTTTCATATCGATCATCCTTTTATATTTGTCAAATAAAATTCATCAAATGAAAAACTTTACCATCATTGGTGCCGGATTGGTAGGAACCTTGCAGGCGGTATTTCTTGCAAAAAGAGGACATCGCGTTCAGGTTTTCGAGCGGAGGCCTGACATGAGAACAACCAATGTTTATCAGGGGAGGTCGATTAATCTTGCGCTTTCTCATAGAGGGTGGAAAGCACTTGAAAAAGTAGGCATTGATGATGCTATTCGAAAGATTGCCATACCGATGTATAAGAGAGCGATGCATGACAGAAACGGGAATCTCACCTATCAGCAATATGGTAAGGATAATCAGGCGATTTATTCTGTTTCTCGTGGAGAGTTGAATAAAACATTATTGGAACTGGCCGACCAGCACGATAACGTTACATTTCATTTTAATCATCGTACAAGTGATGTTGATCTTCAACATAAAAAAATACATTTTAATATTGAAAATACAGGAGAGAAAAAAGAAGAGTCGTATGAATATTTAATTGGTACAGACGGTGCCTATTCTGCTGTTCGACATAGGTTAATGTTTACAGATCGGTTTAACTATTCACAGTATTATATTGAACACGGATATAAGGAACTTCACATAGAGTCGAATGCAGACGGTTCGCATAAAATGGAAATTAACGCCCTGCACATTTGGCCCAGAGAAGACTTTATGTTGATTGCGCTCCCTAATATTGATGGAAGTTTTACATGTACGTTGTTTTTTTCATTTGAAGGAAAAGTTTCTTTTGAAGCAATAAAAACAGAAAGAGATATCATTAGTTTCTTTCAATACTACTTTCCCGATGTAATCCCAATGATGCCGGATTTTGTTGAGCAGTTTATGAAAAACCCATCATCGTCCCTGGTTACAGTTCGGTGTGAGCCCTGGAACTATCAAGACCACGTGTTATTGATGGGTGACGCTGCGCATGCGATTGTTCCTTTCTACGGACAAGGGATGAATGCTGGATTTGAAGATTGTCGCGTTTTTGATGAAATGATTGATGCGTATTCAAATAATTTTGATCAGTTTTTTGCAGATTATGGAAAGAACAGGAAGCCGAATGGAGACGCTATCGCGAGTCTTGCCCTGGCGAACTTTATAGAAATGCGAGACCTTACAGCTGATGCGGATTTTTTACTTCGAAAAAAAATTGAAGCTAAAATTCATGATAAGTATCCGGAGAAGTGGACTCCTCTATATACGATGGTTTCTTTTTCACACATCCCGTATTCCGTTGCACTTGAAGAAGGTAAAAGACATGACGTGATTATGTCTGAAGTAATGAAAACAAAAAATATTCACGAGAACTGGAACAGCGAAGAAATCGAGTCACTGATTTTGAATTTAATTGAAAAAAATCCTAGCAGTTATAAATAAATCCCATCCTTTTATTTACTATCTTGCAACCATTGAATCAATAATATCATTAAGATATTAGTATCGATAACCTACACGATGATAAAAAAACTATTTGTGATTATTTTGGGGTTGTTTCTTTTTATTGGAACAATCAATGGTCAGAATAATTTGTGTGAAGCCGCAGATCCGTTCTGTTCGGGTCAAAACTACACTTTTCCTGCTGGAGTAAATGCTGGAACAGCTCAGGCTGGTCCCGATTATGGATGCTTGTTTACTCAACCGAATCCAGCATGGTACTACATGCAAGTGGCTCAAAGTGGAAATATTACCATCAACATGCAAAGCGCTCCCTTGGTTGATATTGATTTTATCTGTTATGGCCCATTTAATTCGCTCACGGGTGCCTGCAATAATTTAACAGCAGGAAATACGGTCGATTGCAGTTATTCAACAGCAGCAATAGAGACGTGTGTAATTCCCAATGCTGTTACCGGACAGTTTTATTTACTACTAATCACCAATTTCTCAAATGTAGTTTGTGATATTTCATTTAGTCAAACCAACTTCAATCAGCCCGGCGCAGGCTCAACCGATTGTAGCATCGTGGCTCCTGCTGTTGGAAATAATGGGCCAATATGTGAAGGAGAAACCCTTGAGTTGTATTCTGCCACAATTATCAATGCCGTTTCATATAACTGGTATGGACCGAACGGATTTACAGCATCTGCTCAGAATGTAACGATTCCCAACGCAACCATGCAACATTACGGACAATATATGTTAATCGTAAGCGATGGTTTTGATGAAGACACGACCTATACAACTGTTCAAATCAATCAGGTTCCAGAGGTCAGTTTTGTTGCCAACAATATTTGTGACAGCACATACGCGTTGTTCAATTCCACAGTAATTCTTGACTCCGGCTTTGTTGCTACTTACGACTGGACTTTTGGCACACCACCTGTTGGTACATCAACTGTTGCAGATCCCACTTTCTTATTTCCGGGGCCGGGTACATATCCCGTCGGGTTGATAGTTGCTACAGACCGGGGATGTGTAGATACCGCAATAGGGATAATAAATATTTATCCCAAGCCACAGGCCATGTTTAACGCTACCCTTCTGGAAAGCTGCAATCCGCTTTGTCCGGGCCTTACTGATGGAAGTACAATTGTGCAACCATCAACAATTAATTCATGGGAATGGTATATTGACAACCAGTCATTTTCAACTTCTCAAAATCCTGCAGAATGTATTCTTCAGCCCGGTCAATATGATGTTACGCTGATTGTAACATCGGACAAAGGATGTAAGGATACCATGAGGGTTCTTAATCTTCTTACTTCGCATGGCATCCCATCAGCAGAGTTTTTTGTGGATGATGAAATTCCAAACACAGTAATTTCTATCCCATTTATTTCAAATACAAACTTTGCTGTTTCGTGGCAGTGGGATTTTGGAGACGGAAACACCAGCACGCTGCAAAACCCGTATCATGAATACGCTGACACCGGTCGTTATTGTGTTACATTAATTGCCACAAGTGCTTTTGGATGCGCAGATACAAGCACGGCATGTTTATATTATTATCAGGATTTCTTTTTATATATTCCCAATGCATTTACTCCGAATGCAGATGGTCTTAATGATGTATTTCAAATTATTGGAGGGGGTATTGTTGAGATGGATATGAGAATATTTAACCGATGGGGGCAGGAAATTTTTTACACAGATAAAGCAGATGGCGGTTGGAACGGCATGCTCAATAACAACACGGTGTTTTCGCCGCAGGGCGTTTACTCATATCGAATTGAGGCTAAAGATATTTATGGAGAAGACCACTTGCTACTTGGAAAAGTAACCCTAATGAAATAAGTGTAAAAAAGACACTAAGCAACATGTCAAAAACTAAAATTGCTGTTTTATCGGGCGCAGGGATAAGCGAGGAAAGTGGAATAGGCACGTTTAGAGGTGCAGGAGGATTATGGGAGGGGCATAAAGTTGAGGATGTAGCCACTCCTGATGGATGGAATAAAAACAAAGAATTGGTACTGCGTTTTTATAATCAGCGCCGTGCTCTTTTACAAACGGTTAAGCCCAACCGTGCGCATCTTGAAATTAAAGAATGGGAAGAAAATTTTGATGTAACGGTGATAACACAAAATGTTGATGACCTTCATGAACGCGCCGGATCATCAAATATCATTCACCTTCACGGAGAACTGAATAAAGTAAGAAGTACAGGCGATCCGTCTTTAATTTATGAATGGGAAAAAGACCTGTCAATCGAAGATTTTTGCGAGAAAGGGTATCCGTTGAGACCGCATATTGTTTGGTTTGGAGAATCGGTTCCGCTATTTGAAGAGGCGGAAAAAATAGTATCATCTGCTGATGTTTTGGTTGTTGTTGGAACAAGCCTTAAGGTATATCCTGCCGCAGGACTTATATACAGTGTAAAAAACAATGTACCTGTTTTTGTGGTCGATCCGAATAATGTTGCTCCCAACAAAGCAAATATTCATCACGTAAATAAAAAAGCAACAGAAGGATTAGCAATCATAACAGAAGAGTTGAAAAAACGATATGTATAATCTTCAACACATTCTTATTATTCGCTTTAGTTCTATTGGTGATATTGTGCTTACTACTCCGATAGTAAGAGCATTGAAAAAAAAATATCCTTCAGCAACGATTCATTTTTTGACAAAAAAAACGTATGCCCCGCTATTGCAAAACAGTCCGTATATTTCTCATTTACATACAATAGAAAAAAGTATTTCTGAATTAAAAGATGATTTTAAATCAATTCGATTTGATGCCGTTATTGATTTGCATAAAAACAGGCTCAGTCGAAAAGTGAAAGGTTTTTTTAATGTACCGGCGTATTCCTATAACAAGAGAAATATTGACAAGTGGATACTGGTTAATTTAAAAATCAACCGGATGCATAACGAACATATCGTTGACCGGTATTTTCAGTCAATAGCAATGCTTGGTGTAATCAATGACGAAGAAGGCCTTGATTATTTTTTAACCGAACAGGACGAAGTAAACTTGTCTTCAATGTTTTCATTTGACTATAAAGACTATGTTGTGGTTGCTATCGGCGCACAACACGCAACCAAACAGATTCCAACTTTAAAGTTGATTGAAATTATTCAACAATGTTTTAATCCGGTGGTATTGATTGGGGGTGAAGAAGACAGGAGTAAGGCGCAGGATATTTTGAGTGGATTAGTCAATAAAAAAGTTATTTCTACCTGTGGCGAACTTACACTATCTCAGTCAGCGGCTGTGATTAAAAACTCAAGGTGTATTTTAACCGGAGATAGTGGAATGATGCATGTTGCTGCGGCTTTGAAAAAGAAAATTATTTCTGTTTGGGGTTCAACTGTTCCTGAGTTTGGAATGACTCCTTATTATGGTAAAAACAGCAATCCCAATTCTGTCATTATTGAAAATAAAAACATCTCTTGCCGGCCATGTTCTAAACTAGGCCATTCTGCTTGTCCGAAAAAACACTTCGATTGTATGCTATCAATAAATAGCAAAGAAGTGGCTACATATCTGAATTAAAAAAGGCGAAAGAATTTTAATTCTTTCGCCTTTATATTATTTCTGCAATGCTGCTTTTAAATTATGATCCAGCGCGTCGAGAAACTCTTCTGTATATAAATAGTGTTCTCCATGATTTACTTTATTTCCATGAATACACACTGCAAGATCTTTAGTCATCTTTCCGCTTTCTACCGTTTCGATACAAACCTTTTCAAGGGTCTGACAGAAATTAATCAACTCCTGATTGTTGTCTAGTTTTCCGCGGAACTCCAACCCTCTTGTCCATGCAAAAATTGACGCGATTGGATTTGTAGAAGTTGGCTTGCCTGCCTGATGATCTCTGTAGTGACGAGTAACTGTTCCGTGTGCCGCTTCTGCTTCCATTACTTTTCCATCTGGCGTTACCAAGGTGGATGTCATTAATCCCAATGAACCAAAGCCTTGAGCTACGGTGTCTGACTGCACGTCGCCATCATAATTTTTACAAGCCCACACAAAATTTCCGTTCCACTTCAATGCAGACGCAACCATGTCGTCAATTAAACGATGTTCATAGACGATACCGGCTTCTTCAAATTTTGATTTAAAATCTTTTTGATAAATTTCTTCAAAAATGTCTTTAAATCGACCATCATATTTTTTCAAAATGGTATTCTTTGTGGACAAATACAATGGCCACTTTTTCTGTAATGCAGTATTAAAACAAGAATAGGCAAATCCGCGAATTGACTCTTCGGTATTATACATGGCCAAGGCAACACCATCTCCTTTAAAATTAAATACTTCGTGTTCGATGACTTCTCCGTTTTCTCCTTCAAACTTGATGGTTAATTTTCCTTTTCCTTTGGTAACAAAATCAGTAGCACGGTATTGATCACCAAAAGCATGGCGTCCGATACAGATTGGCGCAGTCCAGTTGGGTACAAGTCGAGGTACATTGCTGCACACAATTGGTTCGCGAAAAACAGTACCATCCAAAATATTACGAATGGTTCCGTTAGGCGACTTCCACATTTGTTTAAGATTAAATTCTTTTACACGTGCTTCATCCGGAGTTATGGTTGCGCATTTAATACCCACGCCATATTCACGAATGGCATTGGCGGCATCAATAGTAACTTGATCATTCGTCTGATCGCGGTATTCAATACCCAAATCATAATATTTAATGTCCACCTCAATGTAAGGCAGAATTAATTTTTCCTTTATAAATTTCCAAATGATTCTTGTCATTTCGTCGCCATCCAGCTCAACAACCGGATTACTCACTTTAATTTTGCTCATGTAGTTACAGGTATTTCTAATTCTGCTGTAAAATTGAAAAAAAAATAACAAAAAAGAAGTGATGTTCAAGAATATATCTTCTACCGGCCATTCATTTTGTATGATCTGCAATAAAATCTACCATTCATTCGATTACCTTTGTTACTATGAATAAGTTTTGGACTTCCATTATTATTCTGTTGGTTTGCGGTTGTTCTCCAACAGCTCCTGATGTTTCAAAAGTCAATGTAAACATCTCCGTTCGTCGTTTCGACCAAGATTTTTTTTCTGTGAAATCACAACAGGATTTAAAAAAACTGAAATCGAATTACGGAACATTTTATGAGATTTATACGAACAGAATTATACAGCCTTCGATTCGTCCTGATTCTTTAGAATTATCATCTGTACAAACTTTTCTGAATGATAAGGACATGAAGAAAATTTATAAAGAAACGCAAGTAGAATGGAATGATTTTAGTGTTCACCAGGCATCAATTAAAAAAGCGTTTCAGTATTATCGTTATTATTTTCCCCAAAAAATTATACCTGAAGTGATTCCATATTTCTTTGGATTTAATTATGCTGTTGTTGCCACAGACAGCGCCGTATGTATTGCACTGGATCAGTATTTAGGCAAAGATTATGCGTATTACAATCATTTGCCCGATTATATCAGGTATAGAAAAGAAAAACAATTCATGATTTCGGATTTGCTTCGGGGTTGGGCAATGACTGAGTTTGAGGGCCCCCAATCCAGAAAGGATTTACTCGACGAAATAATTTTTCAGGGCAAGACCATGTATCTTCTTTCTCATCTTTTACCCGAAACACAAGATTCTGTATTGATGGGGTATACCTCAAAACAAATTAAATTTTGTGAAGACAGTGAGTGGAATATCTGGACCTTTTTTGTGGAGAAAAAACTATTGTATTCTACCAATCCCAAAGACATTTCCAATTATACCGGCGAAGCCCCTTTCAGCGCAGGGATGCCTGATCATTCTCCCGGCAGAACAGGAGTGTGGCTGGGATGGAAAATTGTTGAAGCATATATGAAAAACAATAAAAATGTGACGCTTGAAAAATTAATGGAAGAGCACGATTACCGAAAAATTTTAAATAAATCTAATTATAAACCGAAAAAATAAATGTCGAACGAAGTTGTAAAAAAATCAGAAATATCTATAGTTGTTGGGCTTGATGAAAGTAAAAATCCAGTTGAAATTCACTGGCAGGCTACGGATAGTGGAGTAAACGAGCAACGAGAAGTAAAAGCTTTTATGCTTGCTTTGTGGGACAAAAAAGAAAATAATTCTATGCGCCTGGATTTGTGGAATAAAGAAATGATGGTAGAAGAAATGCGCATGTTTGTATATCAGTCGCTGGTATCAATGTCTGACTTGGTGGAGCGCTCAACCGGTGATCAGGAGCTTTCGGAAGACATGAAAGATTTTGCCGCATACTTTGCCAAGCAATCCGGATTAAATCCCTAACCATTAAAATGAAATAAACTCTTCAGGATTTAATGGAGAGCCATTATACCATAGTTCAAAGTGAAGATGTGGACCGGTAGATAATTCGCCGGAATTTCCAACAATAGCAATAGGTTCACCAGCCTTAACATACGCGCCCGATTTTTTAAGCAATAAGGCATTGTGTTTATATACAGAAACTAAATTATCCGCATGTTGAATCATAATCACGTGTCCTGTTTCGGGAGTCCAGGTATCGAGCATAACCGTTCCATCTAATACTGATTTTACAGCCTCATTTTTCTTGGCGGCAATATCTACCCCAAAGTGATTTGTTTTTTTGTCAAATGAGTCCGTAATCAATCCTCTTAGTGGAGAAAAAAACAAAAATGAAGTTAGTTTATTACCTCCCTTTTTTTTGTTTGAAACGCTATAAAAATCAGCCTTCTCCACCTCAATTCGCAACAACGAATCTTCTTTTGATTTAATATTTCGAATGTCTTTAAAGTTAGAGGCAGTATCTTTTACATACAGTTGATCATCCTGAATTTTTTTTCCAAGTATTGCCAGTTGTACATTCTCTAAAAATATGTCAGTAGCTTTAATTTTATTCTCCAGCGAATCGGTTGTTCTGAGAAGTTGCAACATTCTTTTTTTAGAGCCGGAATCGGCATAACCTGGAATATATTCTCTCAAACTCGTAAAGGCAACCAGATAAATGGTTAGCGAAACCATAACAATAATCACTGAAGAGAATACAATTACCAGGTGTAATGCAGAAAGACGAAGAGACGCTTTTTCTTCAAAGTGTTCTTCGCTAATGATATTTACCCGATATCGCCTGCGAAGACGTTGCCACCAGGCCGCAAATCCTTTTTTCTTTTCTGCCATGTATTACAAACCTAATGAATTTCTTTATGATTAGGAACGAATTTGTACGTTCTCGCTTATTAAATCTTTCGTAAAAAGCAATGAAAAAAAAGAAGATTGTTAATAAATAATCTCAAATAAAAAGTAATTCACGAATTATAAACATTGACCTTTTCAACAAGCCTAGAAACGTAAATTTGTTACTCGTGTAAAAAATTAAAAGTATGCTTACAAAGCTTGTTATTCTGAATTCAAAAGTTTATGGAAAAGCGGAAGTCCGTTTTGATGATATTGATTCATTGCAATTGGTTGGTCCCAATAATATTGGTAAAAGTACCCTGATATATGCGTTGAACTTTTTATTTGTGATTGATGGTTCTAAAATGAGTTTCAGTGGAAACAGAAAAGGCGATAAAGAAACGATTCATCACTACTTCCCGAATCCCAATCAGAGTTATATTCTTTTTGAAATTAAAAAAACACGCAACTACTGTATTCTTCTTAAGCGAGATGTAGATGGCGAAATTGAATATTATGAATTAGATGCGCCATACAGCGATTCCATGTTTTTTGAAGGAGATAAAAACACTCAGCGATTATTAAAATTTGAAGAGTTAAAGGCAAGACTTACAGAATTGGGCATTGCGTATTCTCAATATAAAAACAAATCCGAAGTGTTGAGCGCAGTTTATCAGCGCGGAAGACAAAATGATGCTGCGGTATGGCTTGAAGAAAATGTAAAAACAGACGGACTCACCAATAGTTTTTCAAAAGTTTATCGATACCTGATTAACTCAAAATTAATCAATAACAAAACGCTGAAGGAAGCATTGATTATTGCAGATAATCGCGAACACGAAGTGTTGAACTTTTCGCAAAAAAATAAAAAAGACATAAGCGACCTGCTTAAATTAAATGATGAAATTAAAGCCGTAAAGTCTATACAAAAAGAGTTTGAAGTTTTTCGCGAAACGGTAAATCAGTATAAAGCAAAAACTAAAATTGTTTCTGAATACATCTATGCTTTTAACCATTCGTATGAAAGTACACTGGAAGATATTGAACATCGAATTCTTAAAAAATTAAATGATATATCGCATTTGCAAAACGATATCGATGGTGTCTTGAAACCGAAGGAACAGGAGTTTAATCAACAGATTGGGGCAAAAAAACAAATTATTGCTTTTGCAGAGAAAGAACACCAAACGCTGGTTGAATATCAAAAAAGGGTCGAGGCATTTGAAAAAATTGATTTTCTTCAACAGTCATTAAATAACCTGGATGATAAAAGGCGTTCACTTGAACTAAAGCTTACCAAAATTGAAACGCAAAAACTATCATTAAAACAGGTTGAGCAGAAGTTGCAATCCATTCAACAGGAAAAAGCAAAACTCGAAACCCAAATTAAAAATTTCGATGAACAATTAATTCACTCGCTGTCTTCAAAACAAGAAACGAAAAAATTATTAAATACTATTTTCTCTGAAGAGTTCACCAGTCTGCCGGCTTCATTAATTAAAAAGAAAGTAAGTAAAACCGGGAAAACACTTCAGATTTTTGACGGTGAAATTGCACTTCCGGAAAAAATGGAGCTAAAAGATCTCCCATCTGTAGATGTATTGAAAACTGAATTAAATGAAGTTAAAGCGGAAGAAAAAGAATACAAAGAATTACAATCACTGATCTCAAATATTGAATCCGGTAAAAAACAATTATCAGATACACGCACAGAGATACAAGAAGTACTCGAAAAAATTAAAGAAGTGGAGGCTTTGCCAGCACTTCAGAAAAAAGTAAAAGAGAAAGAAGCAGAAATTAAATCACTACAACAAGAGAGAATTGCACTGGAACGTGATTTGAAAAAACTGCTCGAAGACATGGTCGAAAAGGCAGAAGCGCTGAAAGGCGAACATGAAGGAAAAATTAAAATGGAGCAACGCCGCGATTTGTTAAGACAACGTAAACTGGAATTGGAAATCATCGGAATCGAACCCCTTGAATATACAACAAATGAAAGTTTAGACCAGGTATTCGAAAAAATACAGTTATACAACAAAGACCGTGAAATTCTGAAAGCGGGAAAAGATAGCAAGTTTGACTTACTTCGATTTAAATTACACAACGCAATTTCAGACGAAGAAGAATTTATCAAATTCGTGGAAGAAGAAATTGCATGTATTCACGATAAGGAGAAAAGTATTGAAGGCTTGTTACAAAGCATTTCTACACAGTTTGCCAATCCTGCGTTTAACTTGTTCAGAAGATATCAGGAGTTCAAAGAATTCATGTATTCAAGGTTTAATCAAAAACTTTCAAAAATCAGAATTTCGAATATTGAAGACCTTCGCATTGAAATCGTAGATAATCAAAAGATCATAGGTGAAATCAAAAAAATCAGTGCCATTCAGGATTTTACAGGACAGCTGATGTTTGAGTTTGATCAAAGTGAAAACCTTCAGGTGTTAAATCACTATCTGGATACCGGTAAAAAAATCTCTTTTGATGAATTGTTTGACATTGAACTTCAGTTAACGATTAAGGGCGAAAATAAAAAAGTTGACTTAAAAGATCAGGTTGAATCTGATGGAACCGACCGTATGATTCGTCTGGTGATTATCATGGCGGTAATTAACAGGCTTGCACTTAGTGACGAATTAAACCGGGTAGTATTGTTTATTGATGAGATTGGAACCATCGATGAACACAACCGTCCAGAGTTGGTAAAATTCTGTCGCGAACATCACTTCATTCCCATCTTTGCAGCACCACAGGCATTTGATGGATTTGACAAATATTATTTCATCATCCGACAGGCTGGAAAAATTAATGTTGGCGAGCGCCATGCTGTAATTAGTCAGCACAGAAGTCCGGCCGGAATTTCTTCTAATGAATCAAAATAATTGGATATGCAAGGAGTAGAACCGATTACCATATTGCGCTTTCTTACCAATCATTTTGAAGTGGTAAAAGAGTTGTATGAAATTCAGACGAATGATGGACTTATTCGCAAAGAGCAATTTCATGAAACAATTAAGAACAGCGGATCAGAAATTACGCAGCAGTTTTATGATTATAAAATCATTAAAACCGTTGGCGAAGATGTTGAGATGCGAAAAGTTTTTGTGGATCTCTTGTCTTTTATTTTGGTGGAATTTCGTCCGATACTTCCCGAATCCATCGAAAAATATTACGGGGTTATTCATGAACTCTTCAGAAAAATAAAAACGGGAGAAGCCGCCGATCGTATGATCATGGAAGCCCGCATCGAAGAACTTTCAGAACAGATCAAGGAATTTGTAGAGCAAATTGAAAAAAACACTGTTCGACTATTAAGTGAATCGCGCGAATTAAAGGCAAATCAGGAAAAAATTGACTATCGTCAAAAACTTCATAAAGCATCATTTTGGATTGACTATTACATCATCCCGTTAAATAAAATTCTGGATGTAAATAATCAGCTTTCAATTGCATATAAACTGGCTGAAGTGGCCGAATACGTTAATCATAAACGACTGGTATATCCGGATGAAAAAATTCGTCTTCGTTTTGAAAAGATGTATTATCAACTGGTTCAAACCAATGATGATTTAATTCGAAATTCAAAAATCCTCACCAATGAGTTGTTGCCGCTGATTGAGCGTATCCGAACCGAATCTACAATTCTTGCAGGATGGATACAGTTCCTTAAAAATCCGTTCCGCCACGAAACACCAGAGATGTTGAAAGAGTTTTCGCCCAGTGTATATTCGAATGACATGTACTATAACACCAAAGAATTTTTTGAGCAGTTTGATGTACAGGATGAAGTAATTTTTGACAGCGATGGCGAAGATGTGGACAAATGGATTTACAATAAAGCATTCTATAAAGAAAGATTGTTGAGCCAACTTCCGGTAGAAAATTTTTTCGATTGGATGCAATCACAAATCAAACAAGAGTTTGGAGAGGCCGATACTGAAAAGCTATTTACACTTGCCAGCCTTGTGTTTGAAGAAGATTTAAAAGTCGAATTTTCTGAAGCCAATCAATACATCGAAACAGAAACATCAAAATTTAAAGTACCAAAAATTAAAATAGAACAAGATGGTTTACCCGAGTAATCATAGAACAATCGTTGAAGATTTAATGAAAGGAAAGTTTGTGCTTTCTGCAGAAAAGCATTTTGAATCATTAAAAAACAATGAAGAATTTTATCAGCAGTTTTTTCAGGAATCGTTTGGCCTTGCATTGCGCATTCAAGCCGAATATGCATTTCTGATTTCTACAGTTACCAACGAAACACTTTCTAAATCTATCAGTATATTTTTTGCAGTGTTGTGTTATGAACTCGATAAGGACGGAAAGAATTTTATGGATCAGTTGCAATATAACGAGTTTGACATGGATACCATTGAACGGTATTTTCAAAACACCTCCTATATTGATTTGGTGAAGGCAACAAAACAATTGGAAGACGAAGAAAAACGTAAAACACTCATTGAAACGATGCGCCGCAGAAACATCATTGAAAGAACCGGTGAAGATCGTTTTATATTTACTTCTGCATATAAAGTGTTTACGGAGTTCGCTCTTGAACTGGTGCGTAAGAAAAGAGAAGAGCGTGCGTCAGAAGAAGCTGAAAAACAAATTGACATCTGGAAAGAATAAAAATGAAAAAAAATCTTCAACTCATTGTTTTTATTTTCTTTTTTCTTTTTAACGGAAGAAGCATTGCACAGTCTTTCACGGAAAGTTTTGAAAATGTTGACAGTCTGTTGAGCAATGGATGGTATCAAACCAATAATTCTGAGCCCATAGGAACAGGAACGTGGAGACAAGACAATGGAAATTTTACAGCACACAGCGGATCGCCCAACTCTTCAATAATCTGTGATTATTCAAGTGTTGCCGGGTCGGGAAATATTAGCCATTGGTTGTTTACTCCGGTTATTAATTTTTATGCGGGTGATACGTTGTTTTTCTGGACGAGATCTTATGCAAATAATTATTACGCTGATCGATTGGAAATACGCGCATCCATAACAGGCGCAACAATTAATGTGGGCAATGATCAATTTTCAACCGGTCAGTTTACAGAATTACTTTATACAATTAATCCAACATTAGATACGACCTTTTCAGCCTATCCGCTGACATGGAAAAAATATACGCTTCCTGTTTCTTCTGTGATGGCAGGGAATTCAGGACGCATAGCTTTTCGTTATTTTGTGGAGAACGGCGGAGCTGATGGTGTGAATGGTTCTACCATTGCCCTCGACGATCTGTATTACAAGTCGAACGAACCAATGTCAACACAAACGGAGGTTATTTTAAATGCAAATATATTTCCGAATCCCGCTTCTACTTTTATTACAGTTCAGTTGAATACAAATGCAACATATACCATGTCTAATCTTTTGGGAGAATTTGTTTCTACAGGAATATTGAATAACGGAGAAAATAAATTAGACCTTTCTTCATATCCAAGCGGAATATATTTGCTCTCATTTTTCGATCAAAATCAACAGATTCATACGCAGCGCATCATTGTAAATTAATCGGATGCTTGACATATTCGGTTGACTGAGCGAATATTGAATATCAACCCAAATGAATATGTCGCTTATTCAATATTTTTTTGACTTACGAGATCTCATGTATCCACAGGCCTGTGTGGGGTGTGGACAAAAATTATTGCAATCTGAAGTTGAAATTTGCATCTCGTGTTTACTTTCTCTTCCTCAGACACATTTTCATTTGCAACGAGACAACCCGGCAAAAGCCTTGTTCAGAGGTCGGGTTAATATAGATACTGTGAATGTACTTTTTTATTTCACAAAAAATGCAACCATTCAGCGGGTAATGCATGCCATTAAATATAACGGCAACAAAGAGCTTGCTGTGGCACTCGGAGAATATTACGGATCCATTATAAAACAAAATGCTCATGATCAAGCGGGCGATCTGTTGGTGCCGGTTCCCTTGCACCCTGAAAGATTGAAACGAAGAGGGTATAATCAGAGTGAAGAGTTTGCGAAGGGATTAAGTAATATTTTAGAGATTCCAATTCTTTCCGATGGTTTCATCAGAAAAGAAAACACAGCAACACAAACCAATAAATCAAGAATGGAACGATGGGAAAATGTAAAAGATATTTTTCAGGTATTGGATACAACGGTGTTTAATAAGAAAAACATTTTAATTGTGGATGATGTATTAACCACCGGATCAACCCTGGAAGCCGCTGCTGAAAAGCTATTACAAGCAGGAGCAGTAAAGGTCTCTATCATCGTGCTGGGCTGTGTAATTAAATAGCTTAAATCAAATCTTTAATAAAAAACATGATTTGTTTAAATATTTCGGAGATAAAACGAATTGTAATATATAAAGAGCTTGAATTAACAGCACTTATTAAATGCCAGGAATATCCGCTGAAACCAATCAAAAGACAAAACATTAACACGGTTGATTTATTCAGTAATCGATCTAAAATATTGTTGATAGCCGTACTAATAACAAAAATAGATTTTGGAAATAGTGTATTCAATAATTTTTCTGGAACTAACATAATGATTGCAAAAGATGTGGTTGTCCAGTAAAAAATCCAGCGCCCATAATCCCACCCCAATATGAAAAGAGGTATAACACCGAGTAGCTGTAAAATTAAAATATTTGATATGTGTATGCGATTGAAATGAATAATTGGTTTATAGTTTAAGATATTAAAATTTAATTCTGAGGTGTTGGTGAGTATAAAATATATAATGGTAATCGTGATCAACCAGGCAATTGGAGCATAAATCCCATCATTAAAATTTTTTAATGTATTTGTTACGGATGACAATCCGTTACTTAAAGACCATGAAATAGCGTCAATTGCTGCCGGTGCCGGTTCATAATTTGTCGTTTGAATCGGGAATTCAATCGTTTTCCACGACCCCCATATTTTATTTGCAATTTCCGGACTTCCTTTAAAATATAAAACACAAAAGAAAACCAAAATTGCAGGGAGTATTCGAAGGGTTGAAACTATAAAACCTTTAATTTTTTGGTTGTTTTGAATGGCTATATATTTTGCTTGTAAAATCAGGAATAGGATAGGGAAAATCAGGAATCCTGAACTTTCGTGGATCAACAGACTTGCTGAAAGTAACAGATTTAAAAATATAACATTTAGCAATCCATCTTTTACTGCAAAATGAATGCTAACGATAAAGAATAAAACAATAATAATATCTTTCCTCACCCAGAAATCATGAATTATCGGATTGCCAAGAAAAAAAACAAATGGCAAAAAGAACAATGTATATCCTTTATGAATAAAGGATTTTACAAAGAATCCAATCAGAATAACATAAGCACTTATGCATAAAAAAAGGATTGTAGTGTATGGATTGACACCGGTGAATTGATAAATGTATAAAATCACCTGTCCCAGCAAACCCCTTCTTACAAAACCTCCTTCATAATTGATTAGAAATTCGGTAATCGGCCAGCTTTCTTTTGCATATCCATTAAATATAAACGAGAAAAATTTTATTAGCAGAATGAACAAAAAGAAGAAAAAATAAACATTCAGAATATTGTTTTTTGATCGTGTCATTTTAATCTTTTAAAAACAGAAGTTGCTTTCTTACGTTCAAAGAAAGCAAATTTGAAATCGATTATCAACATCGGCAGACCTAATTTAATTTCAGTTTTAACCTTTTTATTCACTTCGTCTTCTGCTATCTGAAATGAAAAGAGTATTTTTGCAACTTACTATATTTATTTCCCATGGAGTGGATGATTAAAGTCGGACAATTATTACTAAGCTTATCAATATTAGTATTGTTGCATGAAGGTGGTCACTTTGTTGCTGCCAGAATGTTTAAAACACGCGTCGAAAAATTTTACTTGTTTTTTGATTTCCTTTTTCCTTTCCCCAATCTCGCAAAGTTTTCATTGTTTAAATTTAAACGCGGCGATACGGAATATGGCATCGGCTGGTTTCCGTTGGGAGGCTATGTGAAAATAGCAGGAATGCTAGACGAGTCTGCAGATAAAGAAGCGCTGCAACAACCGCCACAACCCTGGGAATACCGCTCAAAGCCGGCATGGCAGCGATTGATTATTATTCTCGGAGGAATTATTGTTAACCTTATTCTCGGTTTTTTCATTTATTCAATGACGTTGTTCGTATGGGGCGAACAATATCTTCCTACAGAAAATGCAAAAAATGGAATTTGGGTCACTGATTCCATCGGATATTCTACCGGTCTGAAAGACGGAGATAAAATTGTCTCTATTGACGGACAGCCTGTAAAAGCATTTCATCAGATCGTAGGGCGATTAGTGATTGATCAGGCAAAAACAATTCAGGTTGAGCGTGATGGTCAGAAAATGGATATCCCTGTAAGCAACACCTTTATTCGTGATGCCATTAAAAAAGTAAAAAACACCAGTATCATCGAACCTCGTGTTCCGTTTTACATTGGTGGATTTGGCGCCGATTCTCCTGCGCAAAAAGCGGGAATGAAAGAGGGCGATCAGATCATTGCGCTGAATGGAATACCTACGCTCTATTTTGATCAGTTCTTTCGTCAGATTACATCATTCAAAAATCAAGACGTGCAGGTAACTGCATTGAGAAATAAAGATACGCTACAATTCACCGTTACAACTACTGCTGAGGGCAAGCTGGGCGTGGGCCCAAAGTCGTATGCACAGTTGGATGAGTTTCAGTTTAAGACACAGGAATATTCATTTTTTGAAGCCATTCCTGCCGGATTTAAAAAAGCAGTAAAAGTAATTGTGGATTATGCGAAGCAATTGAAACTGATGTTTTCTCCGGAAACAGAAGCATACAAGCAGGTGGGTGGTTTTAAATCGATTGCCAGTATTTTCCCTTCAGTATGGGACTGGGAGTCGTTCTGGAACCTAACGGCCTTTTTATCATTGGTACTGGCCTTTATGAATTTCCTTCCTATCCCCATGTTGGATGGAGGTTATATGATTTTCATTTTATATGAAATGATTTTCAGAAGACCGCCCAACGAAAAGGTGATGGAATATGCCAACATGATTGGATTTATTTTAATTCTAGCCTTATTGTTATACGCAAACCTGAATGATTTCTTTTAATAATTAGTATATGAGTTTTTCTGTATCAGATATTTTAAAAAAACTGGAAATTGATGTCAACGGTGTAAATCCTGGCATCTCAACGGGCACTTCATTTATGACAGGTGCTGGCGCGGCATTGGATTCTTATTCTCCTGCTGATGGGAAAAAAATTGCCAGCATCGGAACGGCTTCACATGAAGAGTATGAAGCCGTAATTAAAAAAGCAGAAGCCGCTTATGCAGAATGGAGACTTGTTCCTGCGCCAAAGCGTGGCGAAGTGGTGAGACAACTTGGAGACGAGTTTAGAAAATACAAAAATGAACTGGGTGCACTTGTTTCTTATGAAATGGGAAAAAGCTATCAGGAAGGATTGGGAGAGGTCCAGGAGATGATAGATATCTGTGATTTTGCGGTAGGCTTATCTCGTCAGTTGTATGGATTAACCATGCATTCAGAGCGCCCGTCGCATCGTATGTATGAGCAGTGGCATCCGCTGGGTATTGTAGGAATCATTACTGCATTTAATTTTCCTGTTGCTGTATGGAGCTGGAATACTGCATTGGCATGGATTTGTGGAGATGTTTGCATTTGGAAGCCATCAGAAAAAACACCATTGTGTTCGCTGGCTTGTCAAAAAATTACCGCCCGCGTATTTGAACGCAATCAGGTTCCTGAAGGTGTAAGTTGTATTGTTAACGGAGATTATAAGGTGGGCGAGTGGCTTACACAAGATCATCGCGTGCCATTGATTTCTGCAACAGGATCTGTGCGTATGGGTAAAATTGTGGGTGCTGCCGTAGCTCAGCGATTGGGAAAATCATTGTTGGAGTTGGGAGGAAATAATGCGATTATCGTATCTGAACACGCGAACTTAGACCTTGCAATTCGTGGAGTGTTATTCGGAGCCGTAGGAACCGCCGGACAGCGTTGTACCACCACTCGAAGAATTATAGTACATGAATCCATTTATGATACATTTACTTCAAAACTAAAAACAGCTTACGGTCAGTTAAAAATTGGAAATCCACTCGATCCATCCATGCATGTTGGTCCGCTGATTGATCAGCAAGCAGTCAATGCTTATCTCAATGCAATAGAAAAAGCAAAAGCAGAAGGCGCAAAATTTATGGTAGAAGGAGGCGTATTATCCGGTGATGGATTTGAATCCGGATGTTATGTAAAGCCGTGCATAGCAGAAGCGAATAATTCGTATGCTATCGTGCAGCAGGAAACATTTGCACCAATTCTCTATGTAATGAAATATAAAACCATCGACGAAGCCATCGCCATTCAAAACGGCGTGCCACAAGGATTGTCGAGCGCAATATTTACCAATCATATACTTGAAAGCGAAAGGTTCTTGTCGCAACAGGGATCTGATTGCGGAATTGCGAACGTAAATATTGGTACATCGGGTGCTGAAATCGGAGGAGCTTTTGGTGGAGAAAAAGAAACCGGTGGTGGTCGCGAATCAGGCTCAGATGCATGGAAGCAATACATGCGCAGACAAACCAATACGATTAATTACGGTACTACATTGCCACTGGCTCAGGGAATAGAATTTACAGTGTAGTATTCATGCGGATTATTCTTTTTTCTTTCGTTATTTTATTTCTCTCTTCCTGTGAAAAAAAAGAAGCGGCATCAACTGCTAAAAAATATTTTTCACTCGACGAATGGATAACTGCAAAATCCAACGAATGGAAATCATTGAATCAGCAATCACGGAAAACAGTCTATCTCAACGGATCCACAGATACTATTACATCAACGTCCTCTTCTGTTGACTGGAATAATGAGATGAAGGCATTTAAACGTTTTGATATTAATCAGCCGGCATTTTCTTCCAGTTATGAAATTATTTCCGGACAAATGGGTGGCGAAGATGTACTGATGTACAAAGCGGCAGACAATGACTTAACCGTTCAGCGATTTAGAATTTTTCATCGATTCGATCCACCGCGACTACGTCTGGAAATAGAAGCAAAAACAAAAACATTATTACACACTACCACCATTGAATTTTTTATGGATTCCACAGGATATACATACAGGGAGTTTACCAAGCCGCGCTGGTGGGGCGATGATAACACATTGATTATCGAAAGAAAAAATATTCAACCCTGATGCATGGCCGGAATTTATATTCATATTCCATTTTGTAAACAAGCCTGTCACTATTGCGATTTTCACTTTTCAACTTCTGATCAAACCCGCGCTGCAGTATTGTCTTCACTGCATATTGAATTGCAGCAACGTGTAGAGGAATTAGCAGGGCAAAAAATACAGACCATATATTTCGGCGGCGGCACCCCATCTTTACTTACTATTTCAGAGTTGATGTTGTTATTCGAAACGATATATCGATTTTATGATGTATCTCCCAACGCAGAAATTACACTCGAAGCCAATCCAGATGATCTGCATAAATCAAAAAGAAAAGAATACAGAAATACACCAATCAACCGACTGAGTATTGGTGTGCAATCTTTTCATGATGATGATTTGAAATACATGAATCGTTGTCACAATTCCAACGAAGCGGAATCTGCGATCAAAGGTATGCAGGATGAAGGGTTTGAAAATATCACCATTGATTTGATTTATGGCACTCCCACCATGAACAATGAACAATGGCAACACAACTTAACGCAGGCGATAAATTGTAAGGTACCACACATCTCATCTTATGCATTAACTGTTGAAGAAAACACCCCGCTGTTTCATTTGATTAAACGAAAAAAAACATCTCCGGTAGATGAAGAAAGATTGGCATCACAATTTTTTATTTTAACTGAACGACTTGCAGAAGCGGGATTTGAGCAGTATGAAATTTCCAATTTTGCGAAAAAAAATTTTGAATCGAAACATAACACATCCTATTGGAAAGGCATTCCTTATCTCGGTATCGGGCCATCCGCACACTCTTATGATGGTTATTTGGTTCGTCGATGGAATGTTTCCAATAATGTGAAGTATATGAAAGGCATTGCAGGAGAAGGCAATTGGTTCGAAAGAGAACACCTCACGGATGAAAATCGTTGCAATGAATATATCATGACCCAACTTCGTTTGCGCGAAGGATTATCACTTTCTGAAATTGAAAAACGATGGGGATCAGCAACTAAAAAATCAATTGAACAGACAATAACTCATCACCCCCAAGAATGGTTTATACCTAACAATGAAGACAGTATTGTATTGTCGGTTAAGGGGAAATTATTGGCAGATCGAATTTCTTCATTGCTGATGATATGATGCTGAATATTTACTATTTTAGTCACACTAAATTTATTCCATGAAACAACTTTACATCTCAATGCTAAGTTTATTTTTTGCGATGTCACTTTCCGCTAACCCCGGAGATACTACTCGTGTAAACAGTCATTCTAATGTGCACATGAGCTGGTATGGCAATTATGATCAGTGGGCTGATTTCCCATCTGCTAATCAATCATATCATAAAGTGTTGTTGCGTTACACATTGGGTTGCCCCACCGGTGGCTGTTCCGACTGGGATTATACAACACAGATATTTGCGAGAAAAAGAACCGGAATGCTGGACTCTAATTTAGTATCTAATCCTTCATTTCGCGTAAATGGAAATGTATTTACTTCCTATTCATATTCAAACACACCCACATATCAGGTACAATGGAATTCTACATCTAATCAAACCGATACTACATTTAATCCGGTGCTTACCATTCAGTTGTTTCAAAACGGAAGCACGCCTACAGTGCCTACAGATACCATCTTTGGATATGCGTGTAATTTTTACACACACATTTTTGATACAAACGGAAATCTGATTGACTCAACATTCAATGCTTGTGATGCTACATTAAATAATGTTCCCTGGGAAAGTTATAACGTATATGAAGTGATTGAGAATTACGAAATCGCTCGTATGATTACACCATATAGCGGCAATGTGCCCAACACATGGAAGTGGACCTATACGTTTGATGTAACAGATTACATTTCATTACTTCAGGATTCCGTTCAAATTCGTGCATTTTATGGTGGATATCAGGATGGATTTACAGCAACCCTCGACTTTGAATTTATAGAAGGTACGCCGGTTCATCAGGCATTTAAAGTGGAAAAGCTTTGGCAGGGAAGCTTTCCGTATGGCAGCACCAACGATCCGATTGAAAATTATCTGACGGCTAAAACCATTCAGATTCCTGCAACTGCAGATCATGTAAAATTCCGTTTCATTCCTACAGGTCATGGATTTGGTGGAAATGAAAACTGTGCAGAATTCTGTCCTAAAAATTATTATTTATTTATTGACGGAACACAACGTGGAACCAACTTAATCTGGCGTCCGAATTGCGGTATCAATCCCGTTTATCCGCAGGGCGGTACATGGGTATATGATCGTGCTAACTGGTGTCCGGGTGCTGCCGTGGATGTATTTGATCATAACATTTCTTCGTTCGTTAATGCTGGTAGTTCTCATACCATTGATGTAAACATGCAGCCTTTCACAAACATCAACAATAACTATTGTAGTTACATCATGGAAGGACAAGTGTTTTATTATACCAACGAAACAAATGCCGTAGATGCAGAAGTACTTGAAATTCTTGCGCCAAGCAAAGACAAAAATTACAGTCGCTTCAATCCGATATGTGACAATGCTTCGGTAATTATCCGAAATACAGGCAGTGAAAATTTAACCTCATGTAAAATTACTTACGGCTCAGTGAATGGCGCTGAATATACCTACAACTGGACGGGCAACCTGGCATTCATGAGATCAGATACCGTTACGTTGGGTAACATTTCAGACTGGAGCAATCCAGCAGGAGAAAAGAAATTCAGAGTAAAAATTTCTGAACCCAATGGACAGGCAGATCCACAGCCGATCAATGATGAAAAGATTTCTGAATATACTACACCGCCCTCATATCCGGATACTATTCAGATTTATTTTAAGACCAACGGTTTTGCGTATGAAAACAATTATCGCCTGAAAGACGCACAGGGAAACATTATTGTTCAGCGTTCAGGGATGAATAATAATACAATCTACAGAGATACCGTTGCGCTTGATCCCGGATGTTACATGCTGGAGTTGTTAGACAACGACGGAGATGGAATTTCTTTCTGGGCCAACAATGACGGTACAGGAACCTTCCGCATTCAGAAAGTAGGAGCAGCAGGTGTTTTAAAAACATTTGGTGGCGACTTCGGATCATCCATTATCCATCATTTTACTGTTGGATATTATGTAGGTGTAGAAGAAGAAACCATCGAGTCGCCCATTGATATCTTCCCTAATCCAACCACGGGTACCATCAACGTAGCGATGGATAATCACGTTCATCAGGCCGATGAGTGGATTCTTACCGATGTGTATGGTAAAAAGATTGTTTCAGGCATGATTGAAATGAAAGGTGCCGGCACACATACAATAAATGCAGAAGGCCTTTCCAACGGAATTTATCTGTTGATGCTAATGAAAAAAGGAAACATCGTTCACACTGCAAAAGTGATGTTGCAACAATAAATAAGTAGTTTATAAAAAAAGGGCGACAAATTATCGCCCTTTTTTTATAAACTACTTATAACGGATATATTGTTTGCTATTCTCTATTGAAGAGCTTTCAATTAATTTTAACAAACACTTTTTTGGTTAATTCCTAAAAATTTTTTTCGATGCGTTATCGGCAATCCAGCTGTAAATAATCATGAATGTGGCCTTCATGCCCGCATAATTAATATACTGCTCATCGTCGCTGGTTTTGTGATAATCTAAATGCATGCCTGTTGTGAAGGTTGCAGAAGGAATTCCGCGTGCTACAAAATGCCTGGTATCAAGTTGTAATACCCGTTTGGTGTCAGAGATAATTATGTTGCAGAATGGATATTCAGCATCGTTTATCAGACTGTCAGTAGAAGAAACATAGAGGGTTTTGTCTATATGATTCATCCTTCCCACCATGTCCATGTTGAGCATAGCAATAACTTTACCTAAGCTTTTCGGTAGGTTAGAGGCAAGGTGTTCTGATCCAAAAGTACCAATTTCATGTGCAGTAAAGGGAACAAATAACATGTTGAAAGGTAATTTTTTACTTTGTAATGTTCTACATAATTCTATGAGCAATGCCACGCCAGATGCATTATCGTCTGCACCGTTGTGAATATCAGTTGATCCGAAGGATAGAGAGAGTTGATCTCCGAAGCCGATGTGATCAATATGTGCCCCAACGATTATTGTATAAGGAGAGCGATTATTGATAAACCGGCCGTACATAGTTGTGATGACAGCTGAAGAATCTTTTTTAGTGACTGTAAAGCGCCAAGTATACACGCGACTTTTACGTTCGGTTTTTGTCTGCTTCAAAAAGTATCTTCCCGCCATCAATTCTTCTTCTGTTCCTACCGATCGGCCTTTCATGCTGTCGTTGGTTAAAAATAATAGGTGCTGCTTGAGACGACGATGAAGTCCAATAGTATCTGCTTGGGCAAAACTCAAAAAATGAAGAAGTATACCAATAAAAAAGGGGACTATTTTCTTCATCCCCTAAAAGTACTAAATATAAATATGTATTATTCTCCTTTCGGACGTTTTACTGTACTAAGGTGTTTAGGCAATTCTCCAAATCGAATTTCTGAACCATCCCACCAGATAGCAGACGCCTTACCTTCTGTATTCCCATCATTGAAAAGTACTTGCTGCAAGTTGCGGTCGAAGTCTGGAGCGCTAACCATCTGAGTTGCTTCTTCAATTTTATTGTCTATGCGGTTCGCAACTGCAATCCAAGATATAGCAACAGTACTGTTTCCGTTACCCAACTCACGCACCGTAAATCCATCTTGGTCAATAGATTCGATATATACGCCATTACATAATCCGTTGGGTGTAATAGTAACCACCGGTTCTTCGCCAGCCAGGGCTTTAAATTTATCATCAAACAAAATATAAACAGAACCATTGTTCAACAAGGATTTCCCTTTCGTGTATATAGTTGCATCGGTACTTGTTACTGAATATACAGGTGTTTTTTGACTATTTATTGTTTCAACCAACTCAACATTTTTACCTAAAGTATATGTGTTTCCTGAGTTGTAAGTAGCAAACAAATCTCCTGAATTTAATGTCCCAATCAACTCTCCTTTGCTCATAGTACCAGTAATACCGCCGAAGAATCCACCACCAACGCCAAATTTTTCAGTTGAAGGAAGAAAACCGCCACCATTGCCGTATGCGTTTGATCCATAAACGCCAAATGTAGTTGAGCCGCTATTTTTATATCCAAGCGATCCCCAATATGCGCCCCCTACCTCGGCACCCAATGAACCACCACAACGAGTATAATCATTGTAATTGTGACTTGCGTCCCCAAATGTGTATACATCTCCCCAAAAATTGAATCCTCCGGAAGCTCTGTTAGTAGCTACTTGGCTATATCCGGTTCCATCATTTTGACTGTCACGAGTACGGTATCCGAATATAGAACATTGACCGTCTCCATTGACGGTAAGTTGTTGGCGGTAAATGTACATTTGATATTGTATTGATGGCGGTATGTTAATACCAATACTAGTTCCATTATCTTGAATGACAGAATTCCCAATATTGCTGGCAGCAGTAAATTTCGGTACATAGTTTGTGGTTCCTGAACCAGTTACTCCGGTGAATGCAATAGCGCCAAGGTTCCCGGAGTTATCTGTTTGAACGAATCGTGTTCCGCCCCCTCCTAGGGATGTTACGCGCTCGTTGGTTGTAACAGAGGTACCGTTAACGGTATGTGTATTTGTTCCATTGTTCCATGTATTATTTGCTGAGCCAGCAGCTGTTCCAGCATTATTAAAAATAATTTCTGTATCTGATCCTGCTACTGGTCCAGCAGGACCTTGTGCTCCTGTTGGTCCAGTTGGTCCAGTTGGTCCAGTTGGTCCAGTTGGTCCAGTTGGTCCAGTTGGTCCAGCGGGACCTTGTGCTCCAGTTGCACCTGTTGGGCCTACCGGACCTTGTGGTCCCGCCACTCCGTCAACACCTGCCGGTCCTTGTGGTCCTTGTGGACCCGCCACTCCGTCAACACCTGCCGGTCCTTGTGGTCCTTGTGGACCCGCCACTCCGTCAACACCTGCCGGTCCTTGTGGTCCTTGTGGACCCGCTACTCCGTCAACACCTGCTGGTCCTTGCGGTCCTTGTGGACCCGCTACTCCGTCAACACCTGCTGGTCCTTGCGGTCCTTGTGGACCCGCCACTCCATCAACACCTGCCGGACCTTGTGGTCCTTGAGGCCCCGCGACTCCGTCAACACCTGCCGGACCTTGTGGTCCTTGCGGCCCCGCTACTCCGTCAGCACCTGCCGGACCTTGTTGACCCATAGGGCCGGGGGTGCCATTCGCACTAAATAAAGCATAGGGCACACTCATTAATTCGCTTGTACCTGCTATCGTGTAATTTGTTCCTCCTGTTGGATCTGTTTCTGTTTTTATGAAATAAGGTCCGTTTGCCCAATCAATAGTAGAGAAGTTACCGGATACCACCGTACCTCCTCCAATTTCAACACTCGCTAAACCATTCGCATTGGTTGTTGGCGCTTGTGTTTCAACATACACGGCGTTACCACTTGCAGATGTTTGCAAAATACTAATGCGCATACCAACTGCAGTATTTACAATCAATACGTTTGAACTGTTACGAACCACAGCCTGATAGCTCATTTTGTTTGGTGCTTGTGCAAAGAAGCTTGCTGCAAATAAAACACCAGCTATTAATGAATAAATCTTTTTCATAGTTTATTTTTTTATGATTTTAAATGATTGAACTTTTTTGTTTTCTTGATTTACAACAGATAAAAAATAACTTGCCGCCGGCAAATTATTAATATTTATCTGCGTTTGTGGTGCTAATATTTGTCCGCTAATTAATTGTTTGCCTTGTAAATCATATAATTGATAGGACAACCTTTCGTTTTTATAATCGCTTATTTTCAAAGTTAAATTTTCGTCGGTTGGATTAGGGAATACAGAAATTGAAATATTTAAAGCTGTTTCATTAATCCCAACGGAAAAAATCTCATAGGCTTGTTGAACACCCTGTGCCGCTGTTCCATTACTTCCTGTGTAGGTGGTATATGTAACTTGACCGATACTATATGCTGCGCTGCCGCCGCTGCCTGTAGCATCTCCACCAGAGGCGTTGACAGATTCCTGAGCTTGGCATAAGCCCACCCATAGCAGTCCTGCTAATAATATTGCAATGGGTTTTGATTTATTTTTTGTCATATTTATTTTGTTTTTCTTTTTCTGTTTTAATGGGTAATTAATATACACGTGTTAAATATATATATATATATATTGATTATCAATGTTTTTGCTGCTCTTTTTTTATTTCCAGCAATTAAAAAGGGTTTTTAGCGATTGGCGTATTACTCTTTTATATTTTTACTTTTTAGGCCATACAAAGTCAAATGCTTCAATTTATACAAGCGTCTTTAAATTGTGTTCTATAGGGTATATTTTTATGTAAATATTCTTTTTGAATTATCCATTTCCTCAACGGTTATAATCTGTTAGAATACTTATCATAATATTGATAGTTATAGGTTATAATAATTTGAAAGAAAAAAATACAATAAAACTGTTTTTCTATTTATTATCAATTCCCCACCACTGTAATCGTTCCGCTGTAATCGAGTGGCTCTGATCTGATCACAATAAAATACGTGCCGGGGGTTAATGCATTGTTGGATAAATTATTTCCGCCAAACAAGGGTCCGTAGTTTTCAGTTTCAAATACTTTAATTCCCCATCGGTTATACACAGAAAACACATAAGGCGAGCACTCTTCAAATTCCGGATCAAACGTAATCACATCGTTCAGGTTATCTCCATTCGGACTTATCACATTCGGAATTACAATGTCATCTAATGTTTTTCCTCCCTTGGTGGTAACTAGGGTGTCTATCTCAGTAACACAACCAATCAGATCGGAGGCATAGAGCGTAATTGGATAGGTTCCCTGTGTCGCATAACCGTGTGAGGCGATCTGTCCGCTACCGGTTGAAAAATCTCCAAAATCCCAACTCCACAACCCAACCGTTTCGGTAAGATCATTCACATATCCGGAAACTGTAATCTCATTAAAACATTCAATGGAAACAGAAAATCCAACATCGGGTCCGTCGCCAACAGTTACCAACTGTGAGGTGGATGATGTACAACCATCATCAGACGTTGCCGTCATGGTTACTGTATAAGTTCCCATGTTGCTGTAAATATGACCCGGATCTTCAAGATTGCTGGTTTGTGAATCTCCAAAATTCCAGCTGTAACTATCTATAGTTCCGGTTGAAATTGACGATGTATTGGTAAACTGTGTGTTTTGCCCGTAGCAGGATATCGTTGCATTAAAGCCTGCTATCGTTAGTGGACTGGCCAGCACACCCACAGTGTCACTATCGGTACAACCATATGCATCCGTTACAGTAACAATATAGTTTCCTGTACCTACCGTGATGGAAGCATTGGTTGATCCATTGCTCCAGAGATATCCTGTAAACCCTGCCGTTGCGTTGATGGGGATGGTATTGCCCTGACAAAAAGTAACGACCCCGCTAATGTTTACCTGTGGATTTGCCAATTGAACATCAAATCCTTGAGATGTACCCGTACATCCGTTGGCATCTGTAACTGTTACCGTGTATGTACCGGCGGTAACATTCTCTGTTGCTCCTGTTCCTCCTGACGACCAGTTGTATGCCGCATAAATTTGCGTTGTACCAAGTGTGGCCGTTGAATTACTGCAGTAAATGGTATCTCCCGAAATTACCGGAACGGGATTGGCATTCACAGTGAAAGACGTTGTCCCCGTACATCCATTCGCATCAGTTGCAGTAACGGTGTAGGTACCGGGGCCGATGTTTAATGTTGCGCCTATTCCTCCGGTTGACCATGCGTATGATGCAAAAGCAGGGGCTACAGATAGTGTGGTGTTACCGGTAATACAGGTTCCGTTGGATGAAGAAATCACCGGTTGCGGATTGCCTTGAGTCACCGTGACAGAAGCCGTTGACGTGCATCCGCCAATGCTTGACACCGTTACTGTATAAGTACCTTGCGTTACATTTGAGATGCTCTGTGTGGTTGCTCCGGTTGACCATAAATATGAGAGGTAAGTGTTGTTGGTGCTCAGTGTAGTTCCGCTTGCCTGACAGTAGGTTGTACTTCCTGTAATCGATAAGGGCAAGGCACCTAGCGTTACCACAACGGTATCATTATTGTTTAACGCACCGCACGATGTACCTGAAAGCGATGCAACATATTGAGTAGTTCCGGCAGGTGGATTTACAGAAACACTGGCTCCACTTCCAACCGGTGTTGGGTTGCCGGCTTCATACCAGGTTACTGTGGGTGATGACCCCAACAACGCCGGCTGAAATGCAATCGGATCGATTTGATAACTATTCGGACCCGTAGGAGTAAACATATATCCTTCATTGGCAGTAGTCCATTGAACCGGATCATTTCTTCCATTAACAACAAAAGCAATGGTGCCGTCAATATTGTTTAATGCATGAATCGCCTTTCCGGTATTCCATGTGGTGCACAAGGGTTTGTTGATGATTTGGGTTTCAATAAGATTGGTGGTTTCATGAATAATAATCTGACTTGAGAATTGAAGGTTAGTACAACTAAACATCGGTACGTTGCAGTATTCTACCACAAATTTTCTGTTAGGTGCTGTTCCCAGGGTTTGATAACTTACACTTCCTCCTACACCTGGATTGATGTCCTGCCATGGACCTAAGATTGCATCAGTGATAGAAAGAGGATTGGAAGAAGGCACGGGATTGTCGATTGTCCACTGCGAAAATTGATTGGCATTCGCCAGATTGAACGTGATAAAATTATTGGAAGAGATTACACACTGAGTGTATGTGTTGCCAAAAAAAGTGAAACTAAATCCGATATCTACTACACCTGAAAAAATATCATCAGTAAGTGAAACAAACGTAGGAGAACCTGTTCCGCTAAACAATGAAGAATCAATCTGTGCCGATAATGTCAACGGCCCTTGGCATAGGGTGGTGTCTTCTCCTGCATATATTGGAGGTACTTGCGCATTTATACGATTAGAAAAACCTAACGCAACTAAAAGTAAAAAAACAAGATGAAATTTTTTCATAGTAGAACCATCTATACCAAAGGTATAGCAATATTTTTCGAAAGGCAAATAAATAAATTCGGGAAATTATTTTCTTTGTTGCAATTCATCGCGAATCATTGACGCCCGCTCATAGTCTTCGTTTTCGATGGCTTGCTGAAGCAAATCTTCCAGTTCGGAAGTGCTTAGTATTTTTATATCTGAAATTGATACCGTCTCTTCTTCGGGCATTTCATCGTATTCTTTACTCAATTCAAATTCAAGATCTTCATCGCCGTCTTTTTCAAATTTTACACCGGCCTGGTCTAAAATAAATTTATAGGTATAAATCGGACATTTGAAGCGCACAGCGATAGCGACTGCATCAGAAGGGCGTGAATCAATTTCTTTTATTTTACCTCCGCTGTTGCAAATAATTTTTGCATGAAAAACAGCGTCTTTGATATCATAAATGATCACTTCTGTTACAGATATTGAAAAAGATTCTGCCAGACTTTTTAGTACATCATGAGTTAGCGGACGAGTGGGTTTCATTTGTTCAAGCTCTATCGCAATGGCCTGGGCTTCTGCTACACCGATAACAATAGGAAGACGACTGTTGATTCCACGTGCTTCAAACACCAATGCGTACGCCCCAGACTGTGTATGACTGGGTTCTAATCTTGTAATATCTAATCTGATTTTTTCCACCGGATATTAAAGAAAAAAATTAATGTTGAGCGGCTTTAAACTTTTTAAACGACTCAATTAATTTTGGAACCACCTGAAATGCATCACCGATTACACCGTAATCAGCGGCTTTAAAAAATGGCGCTTCTGCATCGTTATTAATTACTACAATTACCTTGCTTTGGTTAACACCGGCAAGATGTTGTATCGCGCCGGATATTCCAATCGCAATGTAAAGATTCGGACGAATGGCAACTCCGGTTTGTCCTACATGCTCATGGTGTGGCCTCCAGTGTGCATCAGCTACAGGACGTGAACAAGCTGTCGCTGCTCCTACAACCTTTGCAAGATCTTCTACCATTCCCCAGTTTTCAGGACCTTTCAATCCGCGACCGGCAGAGATTACCAGTTCCGCTTCAGGAAGTGGAATGTCGCCTTCTAATTTTTTTGTTTCTACCAGCTTTATTTTATTTTCTCTTACCGCAGGACTAAACGCTTCAATTGCAGCAGGGGCGCTGCTTTTTTCAAGAGGCAAAGAATTCGGCGTAAAGGCAATGACTTTGATGTCTGTTTTAATTTCAATTTCAGCAATTGCTTTTCCCGAAAAAACATTTTTCTTTACTTTAAATCCATCGCTATTGCTTGGTATTCCAAGTGCTCCGGATACAAGTCCTGCACCATGTTTCGCAGCAAATCTTGGAGCAATGGCTTTTCCTGTATTGTCAAATGGAAACAAGATAACTTTTGCTCCTGTTTTTTCTTTGGCTGCGGTCATCACATCTACAAGTGCACCGGCAGTATGTTTTTCTTTTACATGCAACACTGCATTGGCTCCGTACTCTCCAAGCATGGCTGCTTCATTCGCATCACAATCACCACAAACAACTGCGGTAACGTGTTCGCCACATTTTTTACCCCAAATAACTCCTTCCCATCCAGCTTTTTTTATTTTTCCGTTTCCGGCTTCAACAAATACAAGTACTGACATTTTGAATCTCTTTTTAAAGTTAATATTAAATCACTTTTGCATCATCATGTAACAATCTCACCAATTCATCCATGTTTTCCGGATCAATCAGCTTTACTCCGGCTTTTGCAGCGGGTAGCTCAAATTTTGTATAAGCAACAGGTGCTGTAATATCAGCGGGCTCAACAACACTAATTGGTTTGGTTCGTGCCGCCATAATTCCTCTCATGTTTGGAATACGCTGTTCAGCCATTCCTTTTGCAGCGCTGATTACAACGGGTAATTCAGCCTGTAACACCAACGTTTCTCCCCCCATCTCACTTTCTACGCGTGCTGTTTTTCCATTGATGTCCAGCTTGTTTGCAGGTGTAATGTATTCCCATCCCATAAGTTCTGAAAGCATTCCTCCAACCTCAGCATTGTTGTAATCAATGGTTTCTTTACCTGCAATGATCAGATCGTAATTTTTTGTTTTTGCAAATGCTGCAATTTGAGAAGCCACAACGTATGCATCTGTTGGATGTGTATTAATTCTTACAGCATCATCTGCGCCAATGGCCAACGCTTTTCTAATAATCGCTTCATCATCTGCTCCTCCAACAGTAATGATGGTAACATTACCTCCCTGTGCCTCTTTAATCTCAAGCGCCCTAACCAACGCATACCATTCGTCTGAAGGATTAACGATGTATTGTACATTGTTGCTGTCAAAACGAGTATTGTTTTCCGTAAAAGCAATCTTTGATGTGGTGTCGGGAACCTTACTGATACAAACCAATATATTCATGTGTGATTTTTTAATTCTTTATATGCTGCAAAAATAATAAAAACATTCAGTTTTTATGATAGAAATATTATCTCTAAATAAAGGGCTGAAACACAAAACGCTAAGGCTTATTTTTGCACTTATTCATGAGAACAAATGGTATTTATACTCATTTCAATAAATGTTTTATACTTTTGAAGGCTAAATTTTAATTTATCATGAGAGAAATTCAATTTCGTGAGGCCATCAGAGAGGCGATGACAGAAGAAATGAGAAAAGATGAAAGCATCTTTTTAATGGGCGAAGAGGTGGCTGAATATGACGGTGCATATAAAGTTAGCCAGGGAATGCTGGCTGAGTTTGGAGATAAAAGAATTATAGATACTCCGATTTCTGAACTGGGTTTTGCAGGGATTGGTGTGGGTGCAGCAATGAACGGATTGCGTCCTATCATTGAATTTATGACCTTCAACTTTTCATTGGTAGCCATCGATCAGATCATCAACAATGCCGCGAAGGTAAGACAGATGAGCGGCGGACAATTAACGGTTCCCATTGTATTCCGCGGACCAACAGCTTCTGCCGGTCAATTGGCAGCAACGCACTCTCAGGCATTTGAAAACTGGTATGCCAACTGTCCGGGATTAAAAGTGATAGTTCCTTCTAATCCGTATGATGCAAAAGGATTATTAAAGTCTGCAATTCGCGACAATGATCCCGTAATTTTTATGGAATCAGAACAAATGTATGGCGATAAAGGTGAAGTACCTGAAGAAGAATATTTGATTCCTATCGGAAAGGCAGATGTTTGTATGCAGGGAACAGATGTAACATTGGTGTCTTTTGGTAAGGTGATGAAAGAAGTAAGAGCCGCGGCTGTTGAATTGGAAAAAGAAGGAATCAGCTGCGAGGTAATAGATTTACGCACTGTTCGCCCAATCGACTATGACACTGTTATTGAATCTGTAAAAAAGACAAACAGACTTGTATGTATTGAAGAATCATGGCCTCTGGGTAATATAAGTACGGAAGTGATTTTTAAAGTTCAACAAGAAGCGTTTGACTATATGGATGCGCCGGCATTACGTATTACCGGAGCAGATACACCTCTGGCATACGCTCCTACAATGATTAAGGAGTTTCTTCCTAATGCAGAAAGGGTAATTGCTGCGGTTAAATCTGTGATGTACAGATAACCATTGCCCGACTAAAATAGTATTCATACCTTGTTCTCTGCAATGAGAATATTTAATATTATGTTTTTGCATATTCGCAAAACACATTTCTTTCATGAAAAAAAATAAGAATAAAAAAAACCGTCAGGCGTCTAGGGCGCAACAGCAAATGGTGAATGATATCCTCAAGGCTTTTCATGATCAGCCGGGGCAGTCGCTAAATTATAAACAAGTAGCCGCAAAGCTTGAACTTCAGGACGAGTTTTCAAGAATGGTTGTAAGGGAAACGCTTTCATACCTTGCAGAAAATGAAGATTTGAAAGAAGAAGAACCTGGAAAATATTCACTGGTAATCAAACAAGCGCATTTGGAGGGAAAGGTAGATATGATGTCTTCCGGAAATGCATATATCATTTGTGACGGACAGGATGAAGATGTCTATGTAACCGCGAATAACCTGAACACCGCATTACACGGAGATCGTGTTTCCGTTTTTGTATTTGCGCGCCGCAAAGGGAAAAAACTGGAAGGTGAAATTACTGAAATTCTACAGCGATTTAGAAGTGAGTTTGTCGGAGTGTTAGACGTTTCAGAAAAATTTGCCTTTTTAATTCCTGATAGCGATAAAATGTATAAAGACATTTTTATTCCATTGAAAGATCTTAACGGAGCTCACCATGGAATGAAAGTGATAGCTACAGTTACAGAGTGGGGAACAGCGGCAAAAAATCCTGTAGGAAAGGTGACAAAAATTCTTGGAAAGCCGGGAGAAAATGAAACCGAAATGCATGCAATCCTTGCTGAATATGGCTTGCCGTATGAGTTTCCGGCAGAAGTAGAAGATGAAGCAGAAAAGATTTCATTTGATATATCTAAAGAAGAAATTGAAAAAAGAAAAGACCTGCGTAATGTAACTACGATAACTATTGATCCTTACGATGCTAAGGACTTTGATGATGCCTTGTCGATACAGCCGTTATCAAATGGTAATCTTGAAATCGGAGTACATATTGCTGACGTGTCTCACTACGTAAAGGAAAATTCGCTGCTCGAAAAAGAAGCATTTAAGCGCGCAACTTCTGTTTATCTTGTGGATCGCGTAGTGCCGATGCTGCCTGAAAAATTATCTAATGGTGTCTGTTCTCTGAGACCTCGTGAAGACAAACTTTGTTTTTCTGTATTATTTGAAATAGACAATGCCGCCAATGTTGTTTCTTCGTGGATTGGAAGAACAGCCATTCATTCCAATCGCCGTTTTACATACGAAGAAGCACAACAAATAATTGAAACCGGTCAGGGAGATTTTTCTTCTGAAGTATTACAACTCCATCGCCTGGCATCCATTTTTAGAAAAAAAAGATTTGAAAATGGAGCTCTACGTGTAGAGCAAACGGAAGTTAAATTTCGTATTGATGAGAAAGGAAAACCGGTTAGTGTTTTCTTTAAAGAAAGCAAAGAAGCGAATTGGTTGATAGAAGAATTCATGTTGTTGGCCAATAAATATGTGGCCATTTTTGTGGGTAAAAAAGAACAGTCACAGCAAGCGATCAAAACCTTCGTCTATAGAATACACGATCAGCCCAATGATCAGAAACTGGCGGAGTTAAAACGATTTGTTTCGAATTTCGGTTATAAGCTGGATTTAAATAATCCCCGAACGATATCATCATCAATTAATAAAATGCTGACGGATGTGAAAGGAAAGCCGGAAGCAGATATGATTGAGAATTTAACGATACGCAGTATGGCCAAGGCCATTTATTCTACAGAAAATATTGGTCATTATGGTTTGTCGTTTGATTATTATTCACATTTTACATCGCCTATTCGTCGATATCCGGATGTGATGGCACACCGGCTATTACAACGATATATGGACGGAGGTTCTTCTGTGAGCAAAGAAGAGTATGATAAAAAATGCAGACACTCTTCTGACATGGAAAAGAGGGCTTCTGATGCAGAGCGTGCATCTATCAAATACAAACAAGTTGAGTATTTGGGTGAGAGAATAGGAAAAACATTTTCGGGAGTAATTACAGGTGTTACCGAATGGGGTGTTTATGTTGAAATTTTAGAAAATAAATGTGAAGGAATGATCCGCTTACGGGATATGGCTGACGATTATTATCATTTTGACGAAAAAAATTATTGCATACGCGGCACCCGAACCGGCAATGTTTACAGGCTGGGAGACAAGGTTACAATTAACGTAAAAAAAACAGATTTGGAAAAACGCACCATCGATTTTGAAATGGTGGGACTAACTGAAGAAAAATGAATATGATGAAGTACTGGATTTTAATATTAATCTGTATTACGTTTTTTGCCTGTCGTCAGAACAATGAGACAACAGCATCTGAATCTCCTGTTTCGTTGCCGGACAGTACGTTTCCTAATATGTATGATATTAAAAAGGGCATTCAAAAAAAGAACCAGCCATTGCCTACCAATAAAATACCATCTTCAAATATTAATCTTTCAGCGATCCCTGTATTTAAGGGTAAAGTTGCACGAAAGGAAGACGTAACTAGGGGAGACGCCATTTTTTATCTTGAACCCACCAAAAAAAAACACATTGCAGCAAAAATTAAATTGCCGATTTATACATATTTCAAAAACGACTCATTACAAATTACTACCATCATTGTGCAGGCAGAAGTGTTGGGTCGTGATACTATTTTGGGATATATGACGGCCAAAGGAAAAGCAGGGATGTGTTCTCCTTCGGATATTATTATTCGTTAAGGCTCAGTTGTAGTAAGCATCTCAACAATCTTTGGATACCATTTTAATTCGAGCGCCCGAACTTTTTTTGAAATATCTTCAATGCTGTCAGCATCTGTAATTTCTGTTCGTGCCTGAAATATAAAACCACCCTCATCGTAATGTTCATTTACCCAATGAATAGTAATACCGGTTTCTTTTTCATTATTCTTTTTCACGGCTTCATGCACATGTATTCCATACATGCCCTTACCTCCATAGTTTGGCAATAACGCAGGATGAATGTTGATGATTTTTCCTTTAAATAATTTCACAAATTCAGCAGGTATTAACCATAAAAATCCTGCAAGAACAATTAAATCAGGTTGTAATAATTGAATTGCTGATGCAATTTCTCCGGAGAGGTATTCTGTTTTATTAAAAACATGACACGCTACGCCCAGTCTTTTTGAACGTTCTATGATACCTGCATCAGCTCGATTACAAAAAATATGAAAACGGACCTCGATATTTTTTTCATTCAAATACCGGATGATTTGTTCAGCGTTGGTTCCTTCACCGGAAGCCAAAATCACGATGGATAGCATGCTCAAAATTACAAATTATCATCAGGGTTTAATCTTTCCACAGATTTTCTTTTGCAGATTTCAATCAAACCACTATTTTTGCTTTTAAATCATTATTACTATGGATTGGTTGTTTGTACCCCTGGGAAATTTTATTCAATGGACGTTTCAATTTATTGAACTAGCCGGGATGAATTTTAATTACTTAATTATTTTAATTGGAATGGGTCTTACGGTTTATTGGGTAATGCAAATGCTGAAAGCGAAAGACGACAAAGGGTTCTTTAAAAAATAATTTTTTTAAATTTTATATATAAAAAAAGGGGAAATCATTGATTTCCCCTTTTCTTTTTCTTTATCTGGCAATCCACTTGATCACATGCCTTTCTTGTTTATCTGTAATTTGAATGATATACATTCCGCTTTGCTGCAATGAAACTAATTTCTCTTGTGCTTTTTCTTTCACTGTTCCTGAAAAAATAGCCTGTCCTAATGCATTTATCACAGTTACGTCTGCACCGTTAGTAATATTGCTGTTTGTAAGATCTAAAATAACATCATTTCCTTGTTGAAACACATTGATATTTGCCAATGTATTTTCATCAATAGAACTTGGATCATATACGTAAATTAAAGCTTCACCGGATTGTAAGGTATCATTCCATGCATTAACAACGCGACAAGAAACATATCTGTATCCTGTTGTAGCATACAATGGAATAAAATCAGCGGTTGCAACTGCAGGATTCATTGGGGCCCAGGCAACAAAAGGAGTTGGACGAGTAAGCCATTCATAGCTTACAGAAGGATGTGTTGATGCTGCTGTAATTGTATTTCCGGGTGTATTGACCACAATATTTTGAGTATCTAATGGAGCCGCAGAAATTTCATATTGTACAACTTCAAGTGTTCCTGAATATGCCGCACCATTAATTGGAGGATTAGAAGAAGAAACCCTTACTTTATAGCCGGTACCTGTTGGCGTGCTGTTCGGAATTACAATATCTATTGATCCGGAAGTATTTCCTGCAATGCTGCCAATAGCTACCAGATTAGTAAAACTACCCGACGCATCAGATAGTTCTGCCGTAAATACATTCCCTGCTCCATATACCACATCCGTAAAGAAATCCAATGTGCCATTGGCCACCGCGCTTGGAGAAACATAATAAGTAACATTATTTACCGCTGTTGTATTTAAAGTAATGCTATTGGTTACATTAATGATAACCTCATTGCTGTTTACCACATCATTGTATTGATTGGTTGAAGCACAGATTACATAATACGTACCAATTGTATTAAAATTCGGAACATATTGAGCTGACGTTACAACAGGATTAAATGATAGGTATGGACCGCCGCTTGCAGTAGCATATTTCCATTCTCTTGTACTGTTTTGTGATTCATTTGCGGCAAGTGTATTTCCGTTGGTTGAAACTGCTATAGTTTGCGTGTTGCTTGGCGTTACAGAAACTGCAAATTGATCCACAATTAAATCTGTTCCATTATCTGTTCCTGAAAGGGTTGGCAAACTTGCAATCACCCTTATTCTATACTGATTTCCATCAGGAGTATTAGACGGAATGGATGCTGAAATTACTCCGCTTGATGTTGATGTGATGCTTCCAATGTTGGTAGGATTTGCAAAGTTGCCTTGAGCATCTGAAAGCTGGGCGGTAAAAGTGTTTCCTGGAGCAAAGCTTCCTGTTCCTCCAATAGTATAAGGCACAGAAACACTGGCATTGGGCGCAGAAGCACTGAATTCAAAAGGCGAACCGGTGATATTGCCGGTGTTTAGCGTGATGTTATCTACCGTAATCATTACTTCATTGCTGGTACAAAGAACATTATTAATTGTGCTTTGACAAACCACGTATATTACCCCAATGTTGGGGAAATTTGGAGTATATGTTGTACCGCTTTGGTTAGGTGTAAAGGCTGAATATGGTCCACCGCTTGTTGTGCCAAATTTCCAAACCCTGCTGCTGGCAACAGAAGATTCGTTTACGGTTAGTGTATTTCCGTTAGTATTAATCAAAATACTTTGAGCTGATGCAGGTGTAATAGAATTGTCAACTACTTGTATTATTACTTCATTTGAAATTGCCGAAAGTCCCGGATAAGATGATTCACAAACCACGTAATACATCCCTGCACTCACAAAATTTGGAGTATAAGATGAACCCGTTTGTGTTGGATTGAAAGAACTGTATGGCCCTCCACTCACGGTAGCATATTTCCACTCTTGGCTATTAGAAGGTACAGACTCCTGAGCTGTTAAAGCTGTTCCGTTTACTCCGGCTTCAATGGTTTGTGTGGCCACTGGAGAAATACTAGTAGAAACCAGATTAATCATAATGTCTGATACATTAATTGAACCGGTAGCCGAATAGTTAGATGAAACGACACGTATACGATAACCCGTGCCAGATGGAGTTCCTGCAGGAATTGTTCCGTTGATGGTTCCGGATGTTGTTCCTGTGATTGTTCCTAATGCCACGGGATTGGCAAATGATCCTGATGCATCAGAAAGTTGTGCCGTAAAAATATTGCCGGCATTATATGTTCCTTCTGCAATAAATGGAACAGATACGGATGTTCCTTGCGTTGCTGTAACGTAATATGCAAGCGGAGAAATCGTTCCGGTTGTAATTACAGGATTATAAATCAGAGAAACTTCATCTAAGTAAAGAGTAGAGCCGATTCCTCCTGCGCCCGCAACCTTACTTGAAGTGAAAGAAGCCAGGATAAAAGCAGGGGTGGTTGCCGGACCAGTATATTGGAAAGGAATGGAGATGCGTTGCCACACACCGCCTGTTCTGAAATTCATTGCAGCCTTAGCAACGACATAAGGTTGAGATGCAGCATTTAGCGGATCACGAAACCCATTATAATTACTATGTATAAAGATAGATGCCCTTGCTGAGTCAGTTCCTACAGGTGTATATTTAGCATAAAAAACAATACTATCCGGAGTGTCAGTAAGCGCTTCGCTTTCATCAGTTCCAGTAGTAATAGATTCATTAAAACCTGATGATGGCGTAGTGTTAGGCGCATTTACTTCGCCACAGGTTAACACTCCGTTCGCAGGATTTCCAAATGCGCTTCCCGTCACAATCCTTGCACTGTAAGTTCCACTCCATACGTTTCCTGCTCCACCTTCTCTCCAAACCACTTGTGGAGCGATGCCGCACAATCCACAAAGATCTCCTGTTTTTATCGAACCCCAGTTGGTAGGTTCTTCTGTATTAGACCCCACATTTTGCCAGGTTTCAAATCCGCTGTTCCCAATTTGTTGTGTTTGGGCAAATGCATTGAGGAAAAGTCCTCCAATTAAAAATAAAGTGTAAAGTTGTTTCATGTGTAGATGATTCTGTATAGTTTCTAAAATTTATTATTCTTTTTCTGGTCGCATTTGAGGAAAAAATAATACCTCTTGAATAGTATGCTGATTGGTTAGCAGCATTGCAAGCCTATCAATTCCTATGCCAATTCCACTCATTGGAGGCATGCCAAATTCCATCGCACGTATAAAATCGTGGTCAATAAACATGGCTTCATCATCTCCACGCTCCATCAGCTTAACCTGATCTAAAAAGCGTTCATATTGATCAATGGGGTCATTCAGCTCAGAATAGGCATTGGCAATTTCTTTGCCGTTTATCATTAATTCGAATCGCTCCACCACTCCTTCTTTTTCCCTGTGTTTCTTTGTTAGCGGACTCATTTCAACGGGATAGTCTGTAATAAAAGTCGGTTGTATGTAGTGCTTTTCGCATTTTTCACTAAAAATCTCATCTATTAGTTTACCTCTGCCCATACTTTTATCTACTTCGATATGTAGTTGATGGCATACATCTCTTAAGGCGGCTTCATCCATTCCGCTCACATCAAATCCGGTATGTTCCTTAATGGCATCAAACAATGCAATGCGTTTAAACGGGGCTTTAAAACTGATAGACTTATCTCCCACCGGCACTTCTGTAGTTCCGTTAACATCCAGGCATGCTTTTTCCAAGAGCTTTTCTGTCTGATCCATCATCCAGTAGTAATCCTTATAAGCAACATAAAATTCTAATATGGTAAACTCGGGATTATGCGTTCTGTCCATCCCTTCGTTTCTGAAATTACGACTAAATTCATACACCCAGTCAAATCCACCTACCACGAGTCGTTTTAAATATAATTCATTGGCGATACGCAAATACAAAGGGATATCAAGCGCGTTATGATGTGTAACAAAAGGACGAGCTGCCGCCCCTCCTGGGATGCTTTGCAACACCGGAGTATCTACTTCTAACGCTCCCTGATCATTCAAAAAATTTCGGATGGAATTCATCATTTTTGTCCTTTTCAAAAAGGTTTCCCGCACCTGTTCGTTCACCGCCAAGTCCACATATCGCATACGATAGCGAAGTTCAGGATCAGAAAAAGCATCATAAACATTACCTTCTGCATCGGTTTTAACAACAGGTAGTGGACGTAACGCCTTCGATAATAAAACCAATTCGCTGACATGGATTGATATTTCACCCACTTGCGTCTTGAAAACATATCCTTTAACGCCAATAAAGTCTCCAAGATCAAGCAATCGCTTAAACAATGTATTATATAATTCCTTGTTTTCGCCAGGACAAATCTCATCACGGTTGATGTAAATCTGAATTCTTCCGGAACTATCCTTAAGCTCAGCAAAAGCGGCTTTTCCCATTATTCTTCTACTCATCATCCTCCCGGCCAGGCATACCGATGTAAACTCTTCAGGATGGCTTTCATACCTTGCTTTTATATCTTCAGCAAAAGTATTAACTGGGTATAGTGCTGCAGGAAAAGGATCTATTCCCATTTTTCTGATCTCCTCCAGGCTTTGCCGTCTGATGATCTCTTGTTCCGAAAGTTCGTTAAACATGTCTTTTTATAGCAATTTATGTCTGCGAAATTAAGTAAAAATACCACGATTATATAAGATAAAGATTGAATTTCTTAACAGGAAAAAACAAGCAATTAGTTTATTACAAGTATTTACCGTACCTTTGCAATGCGTTTTTAAAAATCATACCGCCAAGACTCGATGCTATCAGTGGAGGATAGTCGCCCAAAGGTTCCCAACAAAATAATTTGAATTCTTTGTGTACACGGGGCTTTGTGGTTATAAACAACACATTATGACAAAACAACAAAACGGGTTCCAGGAACTGGGACTCAGCGAAGGCATTGTAAGTGCCATCACAGAAAAAGGATTTACCAATCCTACACCTATTCAACAGGCAACCATTCCTTTATTACTTAGCAATACCATCGATGTGGTAGGGCAAGCACAAACCGGAACCGGTAAAACAGCAGCTTTCGGATTGCCTTTGCTTGATTTACTTCAGGAAAATCAGAAAAAAGTGCAGGCCTTAGTATTGGTGCCAACCCGCGAATTGGCTTTACAAGTAGCTACCGAGCTTATCTCATATAAAGGAGATAAAAAACTATTTGTTTGTACCGTTTACGGTGGACAAAGTATTCAAACTCAGATTCGTGACTTGAAAAAAGGAGTAGACATCGTAGTTGGAACCCCCGGCCGTATTATGGACCACATGGAACGCGGCACGTTGAAGATTGATAACATCACCCATTTGATCTTGGACGAAGCTGACGAAATGTTAAATATGGGCTTTGTGGAAGACATAGAAACAATTTTGGCTGATACACCTAAAAATAAGCGTGTACTTCTTTTCTCTGCAACAATGCCGTCTAGAATTTTAGACATAGCAAAAAGATACATGGGGAAATATGAATTGGTAAAGGTTACGCCACAGGTTTTAACAACTGATTTGACGGAACAGGTATACTATGAAGTGGCTGGAAGAGATAAAAAAGAGGCCCTTTGTCGTATCATTGATTTTGCCGGTGATTTTTATGGTTTGGTGTTCTGTCAGACAAAAATCGAAACCGATGAAATTGCCATGTATTTGCATGAACAGGGTTATGCTTCAGAGGCCATTCACGGAGACGTATCACAGGCACAGCGTGAAAAAACCTTGGGTAAGTTTAAAAAGAAGAGAATCAATATTTTAGTTGCTACTGATGTGGCTGCGCGTGGAATCGATGTAAAAGATTTAACCCATGTAGTGAATTACTCTCTCCCACAGGAAGCAGAAACATACGTTCACCGAATTGGAAGAACAGGTCGCGCCGGAAAAACAGGAATCGCCATTTCATTGGTTAGCCCATCTGATTCCAGAAAATTTGCAATGGTGAAGCGAGTAGCCAAAGCAGAAATCAAGCGAATGACATTGCCTGATGCACAAAAAGTAGTACGTAAAAAAATTGAAAAACTGAAAGCGCAATTGTTTCAGTTGATAGGCGATGGAGAAGTAGAACCATATTTTGAACTGGCGGATGAATTATTAGGTGGTGTTGCCCCGGAAGAGATGGTGGCTGCATTGTTACGTCTCCATCATAAAGATGAATTTAATCCGGAAACGTATAAGCCTATTAAAGAGGCAAAATCTGATTTTAAAGAGTCGCGATTTGATAAAGGCAGAGGTAACGATCGTGATCGTGGAGATCGTCGTTCTCGCAGACCTTTTGAAAGTGATGGAGATGGCGTTCGGCTATTTATTGCAAAAGGGAAAATGGATGACATGTCTCCCCGCAAATTGGTAGATCTGATACAACAGGAAACCAATGTTCCTCAGCGAATGCTGGACCAGGTAAAAATCATGGAGAAGTTTTCTTTCGTTACCGTTCCTTCAAGAGAAGCTGAAATTATTGTGAATCATTTCAGAAGAATAGCAAAAAAGAGTGGCAAACGCTCACTGGTGGAAGTGGCCAAAGACTAATCGTATTTTACAACACAGCATTTTTCAACTTCATTCCAAAACCCTGGAAATGATTTTGAAACTACATCGGGAGCATTAATGATTATCTTCGGATAGATGCAACTCAACGGAGCCAGACACATCGCCATGCGGTGATCTCCGTATGTGTTAAATTCGCTCGTCGGAGAAGACGGAATCACATCTTTAATAATCAGTGAGTCGTCATCAATTTCAATCTGAGCTCCAATCTTTTTTAACTCTTGTTGAAGTGCAAACAAGCGATTCGTTTCTTTGTGTTTTAATGTTCGAAGTCCGGTAAAACGACCTTTTATTTTTAGCCCTACACAGCTTGTAATGAACGCCTGTGCTAAATCGGGACAGTTCAAAAAATTATACTCCACTTCAACGGGTAGAGGACTTGCTGTTTTTGTTACGGTTGCACCATCCTTCGTGTAAGACGTTTCTACCCCAAGCATACAGAATAGTTTTTCCGCTTCCTCGTCTCCCTGTAAATCTGATTTTTTCAATCCTCTAAGAAACAACGATACTCCTGATTTTGATAATGCAACCCATTCGTAAAAAAATGCAGCCGCGCTCCAGTCTGCTTCAATCGTAATATCTCTTGAAAAATAACTTTGATGTGGTATTCTGACTGATTGTTTTTCTTTCGCCACGTCTACGTGAAAATACCTCATGACTTTTGCGGTCATTTCTATATATGAAGTTGATACGGGATCACCCACAAAATTTAAAAGCAATCCTTTTTTTAACACTGGTGCAACCAGCATCAATGCGGAAATGAACTGAGAGCTGATGCTCGTATTCATTATAATTTCTCCGCCTGTAAAATCTGAAGGTAAAATATTGAGCGGCGGCTGGCCGGCTTGGTTGATGTATCGCACATCTCCGCCGAGCTGATTGATTGCTTCAACAAGATGTTCAATCGGGCGGCTGTTTAATTGAGCAGTCCCAGATAGCTCAAAATTTCTATGTAATGTACAGAGCAAAGGCAGAAGAAAGCGGAAGGTGGTTCCTCCGTCTCCACTGTTTATTTTTTCAGGAAGGGATTGTAAAATTTCGTTGAGCTTTTGAGTGTCTTCAGCATCTGAAAGGGAATGTATCTGAAATGAATTTTTTAGTAATGCCTGAATAATTAGTACTCTGTTCGAAATGCTTTTTGAGGTGGGAAGTTGAATTTCCCTTCCGTTAATTTTATCAGAAGATAATAATCGAACCTTGCTCATCATAAAGATGCATAGTATTTCAGGGAGTCATTGATTAATTCACGACTTACAGGAATATCAATCACTGTATTTCCAATCCCATGTAACAATACCATAAGAATCTGTTCTCCATTATTTTTTTTATCGTGCAGAACATTTTCTGTAATTTTTTCAATGTCGTTTAACTGAAAATGAAGCGACTCAAACATATTTTTTATAGATGATGAAATCGTTGATAGTTCTTCAGCGCTTATTAAGCCAGACATTTGAGAAATGTATGCCTCGCATATCATTCCTGCAGCAACTGCTTCTCCGTGTAATACAGGATTGTTTTGATGAATAAAATAACTTTCTAGTGCATGTCCGATGGTATGCCCAAAATTTAATTTTTTACGAATATTTTTTTCATAAGGATCAGCTTCAACAATATCAGTTTTAATGATGATTGATTTTTCAATTAATTCTATTCTGTTTAGTTCATCAGCGGTTGTAAGCAGCTTCCAGTATGCGGCATTGGAGATGAGACCGTGTTTCAACGCCTCCGCCAGTCCTGAATTGTATTCGCGTTCAGGCAATGTTTCTAAAAAAAGAGAGGAAATGAATATTTTTTCTGGAGCATGAATGGTTCCAATCAAATTTTTTATTCTATTCCAGTCGATACCGGTTTTTCCGCCTATAGAGGCATCAATTTGTGCCAATAATGTGGTTGGAATATGAATAAACGGAACACCTCTTTTATAAATACTGGCAGCAAAACCGCCCAGGTCGCATATCATACCGCCTCCAAGATTAATGATCAAATCAGATTTGCTGAGTTGAAGATTTGTAAACTCATTCCATAGATGAAGCGCAGATTCCATCGTTTTGTTTTCTTCACCCGCATTTATAATAATGGAGTGAAATGGTTGTGATGATATGACGTAATCATTGATGTGCGGCAAACAATATTTCGCTGAATTTGTGTCGCAAATGACTACTATTTTTTGTGCAGAGAAAATACTGGAGATATACGTCTTGAGTTTCTGTAAACTTTCATCGAAAACAATTATATCGTTGCGCCAAGTATTCATATTTCGAAAGTGAAGATAGAAAATATTGATTTCATAATCGAGATCATCAACGTAGCATTCATATCAAATGTTTACTTTTGTTCCGAATAATTAAAGTATGGTAGTAACAATAGAAACTGTAAAGGATCTTATAAGACGCCTGGATGCGTTGAGGGGGTCTCTTTGACGTGGATGCAAAGGTTATAGAACTAGAAGAAGAAAATAAAATCAGACAAAACCCTGCCTTTTGGGATGATCCTAAAAAAGCAGAAGTGATTGAAAAATCAATCCGTCAAAAAGAAAAGCTTATTGCTGAGTTTAATCATGCCGGAACACAGATTGATGATCTTCAGGTGTTATATGATTTTTTTAAAGAAGGGGAATCCGCCGAAGAAGATGTTCAGCAGCAATATCAGAAAGCGATAGAAACGCTGGAGGCTTTAGAATTTAAAAAAATGCTCAGCGGAAAAGAAGATCACCTGGACGCAGTGTTGCAAATTACATCAGGTGCCGGAGGAACCGAAAGTTGTGACTGGGCGTCAATGCTGATGCGTATGTACATCATGTGGGCAGAAAAAAGTGGTTATAAAGTTACTGAAGAAGATCTTCAGGATGGTGATGTGGCCGGAATTAAATCGGTAACGTTAAAGATAAGCGGCGAACATTCGTATGGGTATTTGAAAGGAGAAAACGGAGTACATCGTTTGGTAAGAATTTCTCCGTTTGATGCCAATGCAAAACGACATACTTCATTCGCGAGTGTGTATGTGTATCCGTTAATTGACGATACCATTGAAATTGAAGTGAAGGATGCAGACATTGAGTTTGAGACATTCCGTTCAGGCGGTGCCGGAGGGCAGAATGTAAATAAAGTGGAAACGGCAGTTCGCTTGTATCACAAGCCCAGTGGAATCATTATTAAAAATCAGGAGAGTCGATCGCAACTTCAAAATAAAGAAAATGCCATTCGCTTGTTAAAGTCGCAGTTGTACGAACTCGAAATGAGAAAACGCAATGAAGAGCGAGATAAAATAGAAGGCAACAAAAAGAAAATAGAATGGGGCTCACAGATTAGAAGCTATGTATTGCATCCTTACAAAATGGTAAAAGATGTGCGTACTGATTTTGAAACCAGCGATGCACAAGGTGTTTTGGACGGGAACCTGGATGGATTTTTAAAAGCATTTTTAATGGAATTTAATTAGTATGGGATTTCAAACCAAGTGTATTCTTTTTCACAATCCGCGCTGTGGTAAAAGCAGAACAGCATTGTCTGCCATTCAGCAAACAGCTGCAAAAGTTGAGGTGGTTGACTATTTAAAGGAAATTCCAACCAAAGATCAATTGAAAAAAATAATTCAAAAGATTGGATGTAACCCGCATGATCTTATTCGAACCAAAGAAAAAGTGTATCAGGAGAATTTTAAGGGAAAAACATTTTCTGAGGAAGAGTGGCTTGAAATTATGGTGAAGCATCCAATACTCATCGAACGACCGATTGCTGTTTTTGATGACAAAGCCATAATCGTCCGCTCTCCGGAGGCGATAACTAAAATGCTTTCCTGTATATAAATATTACATTTGCAACATCATTAATTATTATACGTATGAAATTCCGCATCGAAAAAGACACCATGGGAGAAGTGCAGGTTCCAGTAGAAAAATATTGGGGTGCACAAACTGAAAGAAGTCGTAATAATTTTAAAATCGGACCCGAGGCCAGTATGCCCAAGGAGATCATTTATGCTTTTGCCTATCTGAAAAAAGCGGCTGCTCATGCCAATCAAGATTTAGGGGTGTTGTCTGCTGAAAAAAGAGATCTTATCAGTAAGGTATGCGATGAAATACTGGAAGGGAAGCTCGATGGCGAATTTCCATTAGTCATTTGGCAAACAGGTTCCGGAACCCAAAGCAATATGAACGTGAACGAAGTGGTAGCTTACCGTGCACACGTATTAAGCGGAGGATCATTACAGGACGAAAAAAAGGTGTTACACCCAAATGATGATGTCAATAAATCTCAGTCATCGAACGATACGTTTCCAACTGCTATGCATATTGCAACGTATAAAATGGTTTCGGAAGTTACAATTCCTGGTATTTTGAAACTTCGGGAAACGTTAGATAAAAAATCAAAAGAATATCATTCGATTGTAAAAACAGGCAGAACCCATTTTATGGATGCTACACCACTTACCTTAGGACAGGAGTTTTCGGGATATGTTCAACAGTTGGATAACGGAATCCGTGCGCTTAAAAATGCATTGGAAATGGTTAGAGAGCTGGCGCTGGGAGGTACGGCTGTAGGAACAGGATTGAACACTCCTAAGGGATATGATGTGTTGGTGGCAAAAAAAATTGCGGAGTTCAGCGGATTACCATTTATTACTGCACCCAATAAATTTGAAGCCCTGGCAGCGCATGATGCCATGGTGGAAATGAGCGGAGCATTAAAAAGAGTAGCTGTGTCGACGATGAAAATTGCCAATGACATACGAATGTTAAGCAGTGGACCGCGCTGTGGTATCGGAGAGATTATTATTCCCGACAATGAGCCGGGATCATCCATTATGCCGGGCAAGGTAAACCCTACGCAGCCCGAAGCCATGACGATGGTGGCCGCGCAGGTCATCGGAAACGATGTGGCGGTATCGATTGGGGGTTCTAATGGTCATTTCGAATTGAATGTATTTAAACCGGTGATTGCAGCCAATGTATTGCAATCGGCACGATTAATCGGTGATGCTTGTGTTTCTTTTAATGATAAGTGTGCTGTTGGAATAGAGCCGAATCCGGAAGTGATTAAACAACACCTGGAAAATTCACTGATGCTGGTAACGGCATTGAATCCACATATTGGATATGAAAACGCCGCCAAAATTGCCAAGACGGCCCATAAGCAGAACAAGACGCTGAAAGCAGCAGCTGTCGAGTTGGGTTTGCTTACGTCAGAGCAATTTGACCAGTGGGTGAAGCCGGAAGATATGGTGTAAAAAATAGAAAAATATATAAAATTTATTGGGTGAAATATTAGAAAGAGCTCTATTCTAATGTCTAATATTTACTAGCTTTAACTATATTTGCACCCATTAAATTTTTTCTATGAAACTAATTTCTGCGCTTGTTTTTATTTGCGCCTCTTTTTTATTACATGCAGGACCTGATTGCGACGAGCCATTTTTTATCATCCAAAAGCAACGCAAAGTTGTATTTGGCTCAACGGTTAATGTTAAAATTGCAAATTCAACTCAAGAATCTGCCAATTGGAAGCTTCTCGATGGATCTGGAAATGCCATCAATCAAGGTGTTGGCAATGAAACGGGTGCTATAGTTTGTTCAATACCAGGTATTTATAAAGTTGTATTTGCTGTTCGTCATAGCGAAACGCATCTCCCACATATTGATACTGCTATAATAGAGGTTGTTTCGCAGAATCTCATTTTTCAAGTAGATAATGCAATTTTAAATGGCGTTCCAAAAAAGTCAATGCCCATAAACAATGTTACAATAACGATGCCGGTTGTTGTACAGTCATTTGATAATTCTTCCATTTTAATATCGACAGAGCGTTACATGTCAACAGGAATTCCTGGGTTGTATGCATTTTTATCATCCCCCGTTGAACTATCTCCAGGAACTCATCAATTAACATTTCAATTATTGGGACATTCCAAACATTCTGGAAATGCACAAATTGGATTTTTTAATCAATTAGGAGAGGGTTATTTCTACAACTTTATTATCGCAGAATAGTTACTATGAAAAAGTTATACTACTTTATTTTATTATTGTTTTTAATTACAAAGAGTTTATCTGCTCAAATTGAAAATGGATGCCAGCCCGGTAGGGTGTATGATCAAATGCAGTCTTCATTTCACTCAACCATTGCTACCCGACCCAATGGAACGTTTACCTGTTGGGGAGAAGATATGGCCGCAGATGGCTCTACTAATTTATTGACTCCGGTAGATATTACTCCGGCGAATGGATACAATTACACGGGAGTACCTCTATTTGCAACATTAGCCAGTCGGGTTGTAAATACAACTCAGTCATTTTTGTTAACAACAACACAGCTCTATGCCTGGGGTGCTGTTGGAAGATCTATTCAATCAGGCCTCGCATCATCCGCTTCATTTTCCTCCATTAGCATGCCCGTTGGAGTAACGCCCTCAATGATAACACAAATGATAGCCACTGATAATGCTCTGTTGATGGTTACAACAACAGGACAGGTCTGGGTAAGCGCTACTGTTGCAGCGCTTCAAGGGAATGGAGGTACGCTACCTGGCAGCGCTACAAATTATTGGTCGCAGGTAAGAACAAGTGCCACTGGAAACCCTTTGTTAACAGGAGTGATAGACATCCGGATTACTCCTAGAGCGGCATTTGCTTTCACTTCTGCAGGTATTTGGTACACTTGGGGGTCCCTCGCATACTTGGGAAATGGATCTGGTGCTGCGGTTAGAAATTTTGCAACACCCATGACCGCTCCATTTATTGGCGCTCCCAAAATGATCGCGATGACCAGCAATGCCTCGGAACCGTCTTATTATGCTATCAATCCTGCAGATAGCATGATTTATTGTATGGGAAACAATGAATTTGGTCAGCTAGGCCGAGGAAATACAAATAATCAAACAGGCTGGGTAATTGTTAGAAATCCCACCAATTCGGGCAACCTTAAAGGTGTAAAATTTATTTCCGGAAATGATCAGGACGGGAGAGGTGTCGAAGGTACAGCCGGATGTTTTACTTATGATGAAAAATTATATTTATGGGGGAGTAACAGTGGACCTGGAATGGCAGGAGGTCCTGACAATGGTAATTACCTTTTGCCAAGAAGCCCCGATGGATTTGTAGTAGGTACTGATGTTCCATTATATTTAGAAGTAGGAGGCCATACCTCTGCCTATCTTAAAGAATGTGCCGATCGCTATTGTTATATCGGTCACAAAATCAGCGGTTCTATGGGAGATGGTGTTTCTGTGGGGAGTTTTATCAGTTCTTTTGATTGTGCGAATACTCCTCAGGCATTAATTTGTGGTGCAAGCAGCTTTGACGCCGGGGATGTTCCAACCTCTTATGATGGGGGAAACGATGCCGCGCATTACTACCGATGTCCTCCGGGAATATTTCTTGGTGCCGTTGGCCCAACCTCGGATAACGGAGACATTAACAACGTAGTTGATAATGCTGATAATACAGGAAACAATGGAGACGGACTCGAAGAGGATGGAATCACTTCTATACCAATGTATTTGGGCACAGGAAATTATTCCATTACAGTTTCTATGGTAAATACTTCGGGTTTTGTTGGTAATCTTTACGCTTGGATTGATTGGAATGATAACGGTGTTTTTGAAGCATCTGAATTTAAAGGATCTACTGTAAATAGCCAGGCAGGAACACAAACCAGAACACTCTCCTGGTCGGGTATCCCCAACGTATCGTGTGGTAAAAAATACATGAGGGTGAGGTTTACAGATCAGGTGCTTACAGACAATGTTTCAACTACAACTATTGATGAAAGAAGTAAGGGGTTTGCGATTGGAGGTGAGGTTGAAGATTATTTTGTGATGTCTGTAATACTTACAGCCGCAGGAGCAGATCAAAATCTTGGTTTTAATACTCTTCCTCAGGCAACAACAACGATAAATGCAAGCGGCGGGACTGGTATGTGGTCTTCTCATCCATCCAATCCAGGAACAGTTAATATCGTTTCTCCAACATCACAATCAACCCTCGTAAATAACTTTACTGCTGCAGGGACATATAAAATGATTTGGACAAGTGGCTCTGGAATCGATGCTTGTTCGGATACAATGGAAATAAGATTGAACATTAAGCCTGTAGCTAATAATGATAATCCGAATGTTAATGAAGACACACAAACGTTAATCAATATATTGTCTAACGACACCGATTTGAATTCTAATATTAATCCATCATCGGTAAATCTTCTTACTCTACCTATCAATGGAACTTTTGTATTTAATTCAGCCAATGGTACTTTATTATACACTCCTAATTCAAATTATAATGGTTCAGATGGTTTTACTTATTCTGTATGCGACCTGGGAATTCCTATTTTATGTGACACAGCAGTGGTTACGATTAATGTAACCCCGGTGAATGATGCCCCGATAGCGAATGGCAATACAGCGACAACGAATGAAGACCAGTCGGTAGTGATAAACGTACCGTTGAACGATACGGATGTAGATGGCAACTTGAATACGGGCTCAGTAACAATAACTGATCAGCCGAACAACGGTACAGTTTTAGTTAATCCAAGTACCGGATCGATCACCTATACTCCAGCACTGAACTATACCGGAACCGATACGCTGATCTATCAGATCTGTGATTTAGGTACTCCGATCTTGTGTGATACAGCCATGGTCATCATCACTATAACCCCGTTGAATGATGCCCCGATAGCGAATGGCAATACAGCGACAACGAATGAAGACCAGTCGGTAGTGATAAACGTACCGTTGAACGATACGGATGTAGATGGGAATCTGAATACGGGCTCAGTAACAATAACTGATCAGCCTAACCACGGTACAGTTGTAGTTAATCCAAGTACCGGATCGATCACCTATACTCCAGCACTGAACTATAACGGAACCGATACGCTGATTTATGAGATCTGTGATTTAGGTACTCCGATCTTGTGTGATACAGCCATAGTGATTATCACTGTAACCCCGGTGAATGATGCCCCGATAGCGAATGGCAATACAGCGACAACGAATGAAGACCAGTCGGTAGTGATAAACGTACCGTTGAACGATACGGATGTAGATGGGAATCTGAATACGGGCTCAGTAACAATAACTGATCAGCCGAACCACGGTACAGTTGTAGTTAATCCAAGTACCGGATCGATCACCTACACTCCATCGCTGAACTATAACGGAACCGATACGCTGATCTATCAGATCTGTGATTTAGGTACTCCGATCTTGTGTGATACAGCCATGGTGATCATCACTGTAACTCCGGTGAATGATGCCCCGATAGCGAATGGCAATACAGCGACAACGAATGAAGACCAGTCGGTAGTGATAAACGTACCGTTGAACGATACGGATGTAGATGGCAACTTGAATACCGGCTCAGTCACAATAACTGATCAGCCTAACAACGGTACAGTTTTAGTTAATCCAAGTACCGGATCGATCACCTATACTCCAGCACTGAACTATAACGGAACCGATACGCTGATCTATCAGATCTGTGATTTAGGTACTCCGATCTTGTGTGATACAGCCATGGTGATCATCACTGTAACTCCGGTGAATGATGCCCCGATAGCGAATTTTAATGGATATACCACAAGTGAGGACACCACTATAGTTTTTAATCCACTGGGAAATGACTCTGATGTAGATGGAAACATTGATGCAGCTACTTTAATCATCATTCAAAATCCCATCAATGGTTCTGCTATTTTAGGTCCTCAGGCTGGTGAAATTACCTATATCCCCAATTTGAATTTTATAGGTACAGATACATTGATTTATCAGGTCTGTGACGATGGAAACCCACTCCCTTCTCAGTGTGATACGGCAATTGTTGTAATTACGGTGAACGGTTGTTTGACCTATCCAACGTTTGACTGCGACGGAGATGGCGTAGATAATCAAACCGAAATAGCGAACAATACGAATCCGAACAATCCATGTAGTTACTTGCAGGCGAGCGTGAGTTTGCCACAAGGTGGGGCTTGGAATACTGCGGATTGTGATCAGGATGGAGTAACGAATGGAACGGAGGTTTCTGACGGAACCAATCCGAACAATCCATGTGATTACATTGAAAATAGCATCACCTTAGTACCCGGCACACTTTGGAATGAAGCAGATTGTGATGGTGATGGAGTGGATAATTTAACAGAAACTACAGATGGAACAGACCCAAACAATCCATGCAGCTATTTTGTAACGAGCGTTTCATTGACACAGTCCGGAGACTGGTTAACAGTAGATTGTGATGGCGATGGTGTGGACAATCAAACAGAAACTACCGATGGTACAAACCCGAATAATCCTTGTAGCTTTAATGCATCTAATGTAACACTTCCTCAGGGTGGTGCATGGACTAATGCTGACTGTGATGATGACGGAGTAATCAATGGTACTGAAGTTGCAGACAATACGAATCCTTATGATCCATGTGATTATTTGGCTACAAGCGTAACATTGCCTCGTGGACCGGAATGGAACAATGCGGATTGTGATGGCGATGGCGTAATTAATATTACTGAAGTTACAGATGGAACGGATATCAATGATCCATGTGATTTTGTAACAGGAAGCATTACACTGCCACAAGGAGGAGCATGGAATACCGCAGATTGTGATGGTGATGGGGTGACTAACATTACAGAAATTGCCGATGGTACTGATCCAACCGATCCGTGTTCGTTTATTGTTGGAGCAAGCATTACACTACCTCAGTCCGGCGATTGGTTAGTTGCGGATTGCGATGGCGATGGCGTAGATAATGGAACTGAAACAATCGATGGAACAGATCCAAACGACCCATGTAGCTATAATAACGCTAGTGTAACACTAACGCAAGGCGGAGACTGGAATAGTGCGGATTGTGATGGAGACGGCGTGACAAATACAACTGAAGTTAATGATGGAACTGATTATGCTGATCCTTGTGACTTTATATTGGCTAGTCAAACGGTAGCAACTTCTCCGGCTTGGAATGAATTGGACTGTGATAATGATGGGATGTCAAATGGTCAAGAAGTGTCAGAGGGAATAAATCCACTTAACCCATGCGATCCTAATTCTGCATTTCCTGGCTGTATTCAAAGTATATTCCCACCACAAGGTTTTTCACCAGATGGCAATGGAATCAATGATACTTATGTTATTCAGAATATAGAAGATTATCCAAATAACACCTTCCGAGTATATAACCGTTGGGGCAATGCAGTATTCCAGGCAAGTCCTTATCAAAATAACTGGGATGGAACTTCTACAGAAGGTGTAACCATTGGCGGAAATGTATTGCCGGTAGGAACATACTTCTACTTCCTGGAATTGGGCGATGGTTCTGACCCGCTAACCGGATACATTTACATTAACCGTTAATTCTAACTCATTATGAACGGAAAAAATAAAATGAATATGAAAAAAATACAATATATATTTTTCGCCGCGGCACTTCTCTTGTCAACATTAAACTCGTATGCACAGCAAGAGCCTAAGTTCACGCATTATATGTACAACACTTTAAGTTTTAATCCTGCTTATGCAGGTAGCAGAGATGCAATGAGTATCCTTGGCTTGGGTCGTTTTCAGTGGGTTGGTCTCGACGGAGCCCCAATTACCCAAACCTTCCAGGTGCACAGTCCCATAGTAAAAGGACTGAACATGGGGTTGAGTTTTGTGAATGATAAAATTGGCCCCACTAGCAATTCGTATCTTAATCTTGATATTGCTTACCGGTTTAATTTAGGGAGTGGGCATCGTCTATCTCTAGGAATTAAAGGGGGAGTGGATTTTCTTGAAAATAGATTGTCATCTTTAATTATTGATCAGCCGAATGATCCCTTGTTTTCTCAAAACGTTGCTTTGACTTTACCAAATGCAGGAATCGGAATCTACTACGACCATACCAATTTCTATGCGGGCTTTAGTATTCCTAAGCTTGTGGAGCATCGCATTAACGGAGGCAATGCAGATTTGAAGAGACATTACTATTTCATCGCAGGAGGTTATATACCGGTATCTAAAACGATAGATTTAAAACCGACGGCGCTAGTTAAAGTTGTTGCCGGAAGCCCGATTCAAATTGATGGCACGTTGGAAATGGTATTTGTAAAAAAAGTTTCAATTGGTGCATTTTATCGTTCATTGGATGGAGTAGGTGCTATCTTGGGATATAACATTCTTCCAAATTTTAGAATAGGCTATTCTTTCGATTGGCCATTAACAGAAATTAGTCGCGCCGGACAATATGGAAGCCATGAAGTCATGTTCAGATATGATTTGAGATTTACAAAGACAAATAAAATTGTCAGCCCAAGATATTTTTAATCAACTGTAAGAATTAAAATGAAAAAATTAGTATTCGTAGCATTGGTTTTTGTTGCCCTGTTTAATTCAGTATCGGGTCAGTCAAATAAAATTAAAAAAGCAGATCTTCAGTTTTCAAATTTACAATACAAGAGCGCCATCAATACTTACGAAAGGGTTGCTAAAAAAGACGCTAACGTATGGAGAAAACTGGCTGCCGCATATAAGTTTACAGGTAATGCTTCAAAAGCATTGAAATGCCTTCAGGAAATAGAAAAAAAGGGAGCATTGCAATCAGAAGACATTCTTTTATACGCAGAAGTGCTGAAGATGAATGCTAATTACGCAGAGGCAAACGCAAAAATGAACGAATATGCTTTATCTCAACAAAGTGATTCCCGCTCTTCAGCGTATTTGAAAAACAAAACATATCATGAAAAACTTTTGACAGATCAGGGGCAGTTTGCAATCAAAGGATTAAATATCAATTCTTCGGAAAGTGATTTTGGAACTAGTTTTATGGGTAATCAGGTGGTGTTTGCCAGCAGCAGAATGGGATTAGGCTTTGTGCAATATGAATACAATTGGAATAGCCGTCGTTTCTTGGATTTATATTCATTTACACTGAATAAAAATAAAGCCACAAAAGTAAAAGCGTTAAGAGCGAATGGTAATATCAATGGTAAATATCACGAGGGTCCTGCAACTTTTTCTGCCGATGGGAATTATATGGTGTTCACTAGAGATAATTACAGTGCTGTTAAATTGCTCGATTCTAAAGGAACAAGAACGCTGGAGTTGTGGTATGCTACAAAAAATAAAAAAAATCAATGGTCTGCACCTCAGCCAATGCCATTCAATAATAAAGATTTTAGTGTAGGTCATGCATCTTTAACCGCAGATGGAAAGCGTATTTATTTTGTAAGTGATATGCCTGGCGGATTAGGCCAAACAGACATTTACTATTCAGATAAAATGTCAGATGGTTCATGGGGAGCTCCTGTAAACGCAGGAAATAAAATCAATACCGAAGGAAAAGAAATGTTCCCTTTCATTCATGAATCAGGAATTTTATTTTTTGCCAGCGATGGTCATCCCGGTATTGGAGGGCTGGATATTTTTTATGCCACTGCAAAAGGAAAGTCTTTTGGCAATCCTGTAAATGTTGGAGTTCCGGTGAATGGTTCTGCAGATGATTTTGCATTTATTCTCGATAAGGAAATGAAAAACGGATATTTTAGTTCCGACAGAAAAACAGGAAAAGGTTCGGATGATATTTATCGTGTAGACGTGCTAAAACCATTTAAAGTAACTAAGCGAATTGAAGGAGTTGTTACTGATAAATTCAAATCATCTCCGCTTCCGGGAGCAACGGTGCATTTATATGATGAAAACAATCAGATTATTGCCACTGTAGTTGCTGATGAAAAGGGACAATATGCATTTGATGTAGAGCCCGACAAGACATTTACTTTAGAAAGCAGTAAAGATGGATATTATGAAGGGAAAAAACCGGTTTCTAGTAAATCGGATATTGATGTAATTAAAGCGGATATTCAAATTGAAAAAATTCCTGAAATTTCACTGCTTTGTTTGATTACAGATAAACAAACCAATCGTCCACTTCCTAATGCAACGTTAATCATTAAAGACAAAAATACAGGAAAAGAGATTGCCAATTATAAAACCACTGCTGATGGTTTATGGCATAAAGACCTGGAGAGCGCTAAAATCAATGATAAATTATCTTACGAAGTTTCTGTTGCTTGCGATGGCTATTTAACTAAGAAAACAGAATTTAATCATACAATTCTAAAACAAGGAGAAATTAAAATCCATGAAAACTTAGATTTGGCAATGAACAAATTGGAAGTTGGAATGGATTTGGCTAAATTAATTGACATTAAGCCCATTTATTTTGACTTGGGTAAATATAATATCAGACCTGATGCTGCTTTAGAATTGGATAAAATTGCGGCCATCATGAAAGAATATCCTAACATGGTGATTGAGCTGGGTTCTCATACAGATTGCCGAAGCAGCGCATCGTTTAACTTGAAACTGAGTGATAATCGCGCAAAATCATCAGCACAATACATCGTTAGCAAAGGAATTGATTCAAAAAGAATATCTGGAAAAGGATTTGGAGAAACAAAGTTGTTGAATGGCTGCGCCTGCGAAGGAAATGTAAAAAGCACATGCAGTGAAGAAGAGCATCAGCGTAACCGACGCACTGAATTTATCATTGTAAAAATGTAATTGATCTTTACCTAACCTTAGGTATAAATTTTACCTACAAAATGGGATTGTATAACATACAATCCCATTTTATTTTTGTGCACTAAATAATAAAAAATGAAAAAGATTTTTACGTTGATAATTGCATTGATTCCAACTTTTATGAATGCTCAAATTCCTGATAGTGTAATTATAGGTGCTCAGTACGCTAATACTGCATTTTACAGCATGCAAAACGGAGTAGTTGGCACTATCCCGAATAATAACTGGGACATTGCCATCGCAACGTATTCAATTCAAACAGCGTCCATTAAAATTAACGGAGCAAAAGGTGTTCGGTTATGGAAATATACTGCAGGAGATACCACCGCATGGAATAATTTAGATACTGCAGGGATAGCATCATCTACTGGTTGGACAGAGTGCTTTGACAACGATACAACAATGATGTTCAGTGCTTTTGAAACCGGGATGACAGGTCACCCTAATTATGGTTGGGGAATTTATAATAGCGTAACACATGATGTAAACGGAATAGCCCTCTTCGTTATTAAAGGGATGGATAATGTGTACAGAAAAATTTGGATTAAAAATCAGAAAGCGATTGGAAACAGCATGACTATTCGTCGCTCACATTTAGATAATTCAAACGACACCACAGTAACATTTTCTAAAGATTATAACACTAAAAATTATATCTACATGTCCCTTTCTGCAATGTCAGTATTGGATCAGGAGCCGGCATCAAATACCTATGATTTGATTTTTGATCAATATGCCGCATTTATTAATCCTCCAGGAATTCGTTATCCGGTGGCAGGTGTTCGTTTAAACAGAAATATTTTTGCAGCAGAAGCTTCAGGTATTCACCCTAACGATGCTGTATTTACAAACTATTCTTTTGTAAACAACATGACGGTGATTGGACACGACTGGAAAATTCAACCTCCTCCGGTTTGGATAATAGTTGATTCGCTTTCTTATTTTGTAGAAGATCAGGCAAATAATATTTGGCAAATGTGGTTCACGGCATTCTCTGGTGGTGGTGCAGGTAAATATGTTTTTAATAAACGTCAGGTGGGCATTGCTTCTATCGATCCTGTTTCTTCATCAACGGTTTCGGTTTATCCAAATCCGGCACAAGATCAAATCCAGATTCGATATGCTGCAAACCGTGATGCTCAAATGTCGTTGGTTGATTTAATAGGTAAAACAATAATGAACAGAATTCTTCCTTCAACGCAGGGTGTAGAAAATAATTTTTCACTTGATCTATTCTCGCATCAGATATCTAGTGGAATTTATATTCTACAGTTAGAATTGGATGGGAAAATAAGCACTCAAAAATTAATTATTCAATAATTGGTCAATTGAAAAGAATTTATTTCATCTTCTTATTCGCATTATATTGGGCTGATTTATCAGCCCAATTTGCGTTATTGAAGGTGATGGATTCTTCACAAAAGAAGCCAGTTTCAGAAGCCCATGTGCTGATTGAAGATTTCTCAGGTAAAAAATTTTATGAAATCACAAATGCAAAAGGTGAAGTAAAAAATCCATTACTTGATAAGGCAGGAATAATAAAAATATCTCACGTAGGTTTTGAAAACATTTACGACACCATACTGCCCAATCAATCCTATACATTTTCTTTGCTGCCTTCAACCGTTAATGTTCCTGGATATGTGGTGACATCACATGCCATTCCAACAAAAATCAATGAGTCTGTTTTTAATGTTACGGTGATTGATAAACAACGGATTCAGGCTCAGGCGGCAATGAATCTCAGGGACTTATTGTTGCAGGATGTAAACATTAAAATTTCGCAGGATGCCATTTTGGGAAGCGGAATAAAAATGCAGGGCATTGGTGGCGAAAACGTAAAAATTATGATTGATGGAGTTCCGGTGATTGGCCGATTAGACGGCAATATTGATTTGAGTCAACTCCCATTAAACAACATTGAACAAGTAGAAATTATTCAGGGTCCCTCTTCTGTAACCTATGGAACGAATGCATTGGGTGGAGTGATCAACTTAATCACAAAAAAGAATGTGAATCACTTGCTTGAAGGCAATATCAATGCCTATTATGAATCCGTAGGTAATTATAATGTGGATGGTCGAGTTTCGTTTCAAAAGGGCAAACAAATGATTCAGCTATCCGGAGGGCGATATTTTTTTGATGGATATACAACAACAGATTCAATCAAGCGATTCTTGCAGTGGAAGCCCAAAGAACAATACTTCACTGAATTGCAGATGGGAAGAGGCATCGGCAAGATGAATCTACGACTCAATAGTGGGTTTTTTCATGAAATTATAGAAAATAAAGGCGTTCCTGAGTCGCCATTTTATATCACTGCTACTGACCAATATTTTAGAACCATCCGCACGCAACACAGTGCGTTTCTTACCGGTTTTTTTCTCCCGAATCATCATCTCGACATTACAGTTTCTTACTCTTATTTTCATCGCCGCCGACAAACCTTCAGAAAAGATCTCGTGTCGCTGGATAAAAATTTAATCGATGAAAATGCTGATGAATTTCAGAGTGTGATGAGCAGGGGGATGTATAACTGGAAAAATTCCAATCGCAGAATTAGTCTGATGGCCGGTTATGAAGTGAATTATGAAACGGCAAAAGGACAGCGAATTAAAGACTTGTATCAATGGATGGGAGATGCAGCTGTGTTTACCAGCATTGAATTTAAACCCGTTAAAACGTTACTTATAAAAGCGTCCGTTCGTGGTGGATTTCATTCGCGTTATACCTTACCTGTTATTCCTTCTTTGCATATTAAATATGACATTACAAAACAACTCAGTCTGCGAGGCTCCTATTCCAGAGGATTTCGAGCGCCGTCTTTAAAAGAATTGTTTTTTGAATTTGTAGATATGAATCATACCATTTTCGGAAATCCGAATTTGAAAGCAGAGAATTCTCATCAATTCAATGCAACAGTAAATTATGGTATTAAAAAAGAAAAATGGAATTTGAATATTCAGGCACTTGGCTTTTATAACGATATTCAAGATCAGATCCGTTCCGTTGCTGTATCAATTACACCGGACTCATTGATTTACAGAAATGAAAATATTAATCGCTTCCAAAGTGTCGGAGCACAAATGAATGCTTCATTTACGTATGCTGATTTTACAATTGCTGTTTCGGGCTCATATACTGGAGTAATCAACAGTCTAAATGATTTGGCCAATGGAAATAATACTTTTGTATTCTATCCGGAAATTCAAACCACAACAGGATATAATTTTACCAAGTGGGGTGGAGCATTAAATGTCTTCGTAAAGTACAATGGAAAACAACCTGTATTGTACTCTCGATATGATGAGCAAACAAAAGGCGACGTATTGGAAGAGGGATTTATAGATACATTTACAAATCTTGACGTGTCATACACACAGAAATTTTTTAAAAATAGGTTGCTCTTCGGTGTATATGGAAAAAACCTCTTGAATGTTACCAATGTGTTGCAAACAACAGGGCTTGGAATATCAGGTCCGCATTCTTCCGGATCTGCATTCATGCCTGCAATGTGGGGGGCAACTGTTGGGTTCTCGATGAAGTATAATTTTATTGTGAATTAAAATGAAAGCATTTCACTATTTAATTTTGATCATTACTTTCTCAGTATTTACTTCTTGTTTTCAGGAAGATGAACCGGTTCCTCCTTATGTCTCTCCGCCGGGTGTTACAACTAATGTTGCTTCCATAGGTCCGCTGTACGACAAACAATTGTTTTATGATTTGGAAACAGACTCATTTATTAGAATAGTTGACAGAAATGTATGGGACCTGGCCTTAGAATCCACTTCATCCGGGTACCACATTTTTCTCAATAGTTCAAAACTTATGAAAGTAGCCAGTACCGGTAATTCTGATTTTTCCATTACTTATTCTACGGTCGGACTTGACTGGAAATATGATAACAGCGGTGGATGGTCTGATAGCACCGCAATTGGTGAATGGGGTATAGAAACCTCGGGTAACGTAACTTCTTATGAAGAGGTTTATATTATTGACAGAGGACTTTCTCCTACAGGAAACAATATTGGATATAAAAAAATCAAAATACTCGGATTAAATAACAACAACTACCAAATTCAGTTTGCAAATCTGGACGGGTCATCATCTCAAATGATTACAATTCCTAAATCAGACAACCATCATTTTGTTTATTTATCATTTGATAATGGAGTTGTTGATATTGAGCCTCCCAAATCATCTTGGGATTTGCTCTTTACACAATACACAGCACTTGTGAAGCAGCAAAGTACTGGAATTATTGAAAATTATTCGGTAAACGGAACACTGCTGAATCCTCATCAGGTAGTGGCTTCCAGAGAATTTTCAAAATCATTTGAAGATATTTTGTTTTCTGATTTAGCGAATTATCAATACACAAAGAAAAGAGATATTATAGGCTATGATTGGAAAGATTATGATTTTGATTTATCAGTGTATATTATTTTCCCCAATAGAAATTATATTGTGAAATCTGTAGAGGGAAACTATTTTAAAATTCGATTTACGTCTTTTACCAATGATTTGGGAGAAAGGGGTTATCCAACATTTGAAGTGTCAAAATTTTAATACCTTTTTTAATTGGTATGGGCAAGGATAAAGAAAAGAAAAAGAAAAAAAAGGGAAAAAAAGAAAAGCAAAAGAAGTGCTGTAAGAAGTATAAAAAAGGGAATCCCTGTTTAGATTGTCCCAAACAAAAATACTAAGTGTATTTTGTACACTAAATTAAAGCGAAGGAGTTCTTCCGCCGTCAACTGGGATATTGATGCCGGTGATATATCCTGCAGCGGGCGAGGCAAGAAAAGCAACAACTCCTCCAATTTCAGCAGGATCACCAAATCGTTTCATTGGAATTTCATATAGCATTTGTTTTTCTATTTGTTCGACGCCTACACTTTCTTTATTCGCTTTATTTTTTATAATATTTTCCAGTCTTCCTGTTTTGGTTGCTCCAGGAAGCACATTGTTAACCGTAATACCATAACCGGCAACTTCATTTGCCAGTGTTTTCGACCAGTTGGCTACAGCGCCCCGAATGGTATTGGAAACCCCAAGGTTGGGCAAAGGCGCCTTCACTGACGTTGAAATAATATTAATAATTCTTCCATATCCACTCGCAATCATTCCATCAAGTACTAGTTGAGCAAGCAAGTGATTACAAACTAAATGCTGGTTGAATACCTGAATAAATTTCTCAGCATCTTCTTCAATTAATTTTCCTGCTGCTGGTCCGCCCGTATTGTTAACCAGAATGTGTATCTCATTGCCTTTTGAAATATACTGTTGAACAACAGATTTAACCTGATCTGGATTAGAAAAGTCTGCAACCAGGTAATGGTGTTTTTGATGTTTAATATTGAAAAGAGATTTTTTTACATTTTCCAGCTCTTCTTCATTTCTTGCCATTATCGTAACACTTGCACCCAATAGCGCGAGTTCCTGTGCAACAGCCTTACCTATTCCCTGACTGCCACCACCAACCAATGCTCTTTTACCGGTTAAATCCAGATTCATAGAGATATATTTTAATTCCAAAATTAGTTTTAAATATCAATAGAATACCTAACATGAATTGATTTTAATAACTTTATATTAAATAATTCATAGTTATGGAAATGCAAAGACCATTTAATATAAAACAATGGATAGACGAACATCGCCACTTGCTTAAGCCTCCGGTAAATAATAAACAGGTATGGCAGGATGCTGAATTCATAGTGATGGTAGTGGGAGGTCCCAATGCCAGAAAAGATTATCATTACAATGAAGGTGAAGAGTTCTTTTATCAACTGGAAGGCAACATCAATGTAATTATTCAGGAAAATGGTAAAAGAGTTGAGGTTCCCATCAATGAAGGAGATATTTTTTTACTGCCTCCTAAAGTACCACATTCACCGGCCAGAACAGAAGGGTCTATCGGATTGGTAATCGAAAGAAAAAGAAGAGATGGGGAAAAAGATGGGTTGTTGTGGTTCTGTGAATCATGTAATCATAAATTATTTGAAGAGTATTTTCCATTAACCAATATTGAGAAAGACTTTCATGCTGTGTTTGAAAAGTTTTATACTTCTTTGGATCTTAGAACATGTAAAAATTGTGGCACTGTGATGGAAGCGCCGATGAAATATCAGAAATAAACCCAAAAATATTTTTTCGATTTAATTATTTTTTATATTTGATAATACGCTGTTTATAAGCAAATAAACCTTGAATATTAATTTATCACTATGAATAAAATAATTACAATCATTTTTACACTTTGTATTTTAACCAATGTGTTTTCGCAGGGTGTTAAAATAAGCGAATCACCAGGTAGCCCTAATTCATCTTCTGTATTGGATGTGGAATCTTCCACAAAGGGATTTTTACCTCCCAGGATGACAAGTTCACAGCGAGATGCAATCGTTTCTCCGGCAGCAGGTCTGAGGATATTTAATACAACTACCAATTGCGAGAATTTTTATAACGGATCTTCGTGGCAGGCATTATGTGGACAGTGCTTACCGGGTGTTCCCGTAATGCCGGGATCAATAACCGGAAATACAACACAATGTGCATCTGCCTCCGGACAGGCCTATTCTATTTCAGCCGTTTCAGGAGCAACAAGTTATACTTGGAGCGTTCCTGCGGGCTGGTCAATTACATCAGGACAGGGAACAACATCAATTACAGTGAGCACAGGGCCGACAAACGGAAATATATCTGTTTCAGCTAATAATATATGTGGAAACAGCCAAACTGCTCAGCTAATGGTCAATATTGCCCAGTCAAATGCCCAGTTTACTTTTAGCCCGGCTAATATTTCTATAGGAGCGAATGTGGTATTTACTCCAAATGTAACAGGCCAAACGTATTCATGGAGTTTTCCCGGAGCAAATCCTGCAACATCTATATTGCAGAGCCCAACTGTAACCTATGCAACCGCCGGAACCTACACTGTTACGCTTACGGCAACAGATGCGAATGGTTGTCAGTATGTGTCGTCACAAACAATAACAGTCGTAAATTGTCCTTCCGGCAGTATAACATTTAATCCAAACGGAGCAACAGAACGAACAGGCAGCATTCAATCCTGGACGGTGCCAGCATGTGTTTCTGTAATAACGATTGAAGCTTGGGGTGCTGAGGCCGGATCACACAATGACGGAACGTTGGGTGGAAGAGGAGCTTATATCAAGGGTACTTTTAATGTTACCGGAGGATCCGTTTTACAAATAGTAGTCGGAAAAAAAGGTGAAAATGGAACCGGAACCTCAAATGCCGGTGGTGGTGGTGGCGGTGGTTCATTTGTATGGATTCAAAACCAAACATCAAACCCATTAATTGCGGCAGGTGGCGGCGGTGGCGGTTGGACAACACAAAGTCACGGACAATCAGGAACCGCAGGAGCAAGTCCGCCTAATGGTGGTGGATCTCCAGGATCAGGAGGATCGGGTGGAAGTACAGGAGGAGGTTGTGCCGGAGGCGGTGGTGGTGGATGGAATGGTAATGGAAGTAGCTACAGTTGTATTGGAAGTGAAGAACAGCCCGTAGGCGGACAGGGCCTTCCAGGTAGTTTTACCGGAGGAGGAAGAGGGCATACATACGGAGGACGTGGAGGATATGGAGGCGGAGCCGGTACTTGTCATGGCGGCGGTGGCGGCGGTGGATATTCAGGCGGCGGCGGTGGTTCTAATTCATCATCTAGCGGCGGCGGCGGCGGATCGTATAACGGCGGATCCAATCAAACAAATACAGCAGGTGTAAGACTAGGAAATGGTCAGGTAATCATAACGTATTAATACATATTTTTTATGAAATTTAAACTATTACTAGTTGTAAGTTTTTGCATGGTTTTTTCATTATATTCTATCGCTCAGGGCGTTAAGATTAGTGAAACTCCGGGTAGCCCAAACACATCCTCTGTATTAGATGTAGAATCTTCTACAAAAGGATTTTTACCTCCCCGAATGACAAGCGCACAAAGAGATGCAATTGTTTCTCCGGCCCCGGGATTAAGAATTTACAATACTACCACCAATTGTGAAAATTTTTATAACGGGTCTTCTTGGCAGGAAATCTGTGGACAGTGTTTGCCAGGAGTACCTGTAATGCCTGCAACAATTACCGGCAATGCAGTTGTTTGTGCAAATGCGACGGCTATCTCTTACAGCATATCATCTGTTCCCGGAGCGAGTAGCTATACATGGACAGTACCCGCAGGGTGGTTAATTACTTCAGGTCAGGGCACAACAACTATTACCGTTAATGCGGGAAGTGTAGGTCAAAATGGAAATATTACCGTAAGCGCAGTAAATGCATGTGGTACAAGCCCTTCAAATACAAAAGCAGTTTCAACTACACAGCCTAGCGCGGCCTTTACATTTTCCCCAGCTTCTGGGAATATCAATTCTCCTGTAGCATTTACTGCAACTCAAGCAGGGCTTACCTATTCTTGGACATTTACTTCAGCAACAACGCCAACAGCTACCGGTCAAACAGCAAATGCAACGTGGGCTTCATCCGGAACATACACCGTTACCCTTCAGGTTTCTGATGCAAATGGGTGTACAGCATCTTCATCGCAGACCATCACAATTAATAATTGTCCTTCGCCTTTTTCGAATACCCAAACCTTTAGTTTTACAGGAGGCGTCCAAAGCTTTGTGGTCCCCAATAGTGCTTGCTATACGGTTCTTCGTGTTGAATTATGGGGCGCACAAGGACAAAATAACTCCCAGTCCGTTGGCGGCCAAGGAGGATATGTTAAAGGAGATATCTCGGTAACGCCTGGAGAAACGATTTATATTTATGTTGGTGGACAATCTGGTTGGAATGGTGGTGGAGCAGCTGGAAATGGAGGCTCCGGAGCAGGTATTGGTGGCGGAGCAACCGATATTAGAAAAAACGGACAAGCATTATCTAATCGCGTTGCGGTAGCAGGCGGCGGTGGCGGGGCCGGTAGGCCAGATTGCAGCCAGCAGCATGGCGGTGGCGGTGGATATCCTGGAGGCCTTGGAGGAATGGGCGGTGGGATTTATTTGGGAGATAATGGAGGAACGAATGGAGGGAATGTAACAGGTGGTGGAGGTTGTAATTCATGCTGTTCTACATCCAGAGGTGGTGGAGGTGGCGGACAGAACGGTGGTGGAGGAGCCGGGGGATATGGTACATCAACCGGTGGTTCTAATGGCGGTTGTGGTGGCAATAATTCAGATCCTTTTGGAGGAGGGAGTGGTACACCTCCTATCGGCGGGTGTTTTGGTGTTGGTGGTAGTGGCGGAAATTTTTCGAATAATGGCGGCGGCGGTGGCGGCGGTGGCTGGTATGGCGGTGGAGCCGGTGGTGGAAACTGGGCTTCAGGCGGTGGCGGCGGATCTTCGTACATTGGTACGATGACAAATACACAGACACAAAATGCGATAAGAACCGGAAACGGACAAGTAATTATACAGTGGTAAATAATTGCACTAAACGGATAAATAATATATTCAATTAAAAATAAAAATATTTCAGATGAAAAATCATATTATTCTATTTTTTTCTATTTTTTTTCTTCAAATCTCTGTATTTGGCCAAGTAGGAATAAATACAACAGCCGCACCACCACATGTTTCAGCCGGACTTGATGTGGATTTTAATAACAAAGGTTTTCTCCCTCCAAGAATGACAACCGCTCAACGTGATGCGATCGCATCGCCTGCTGCCGGCCTGAGAATTTATAACACAACCACTAATTGTGAAAACTATTTTAACGGAACAGCTTGGTTTGAAATTTGCGGAATTTGTACCCCGGGAATTCCAGCAGTACCAGGACCTATCAGCGGACCCACAAGTCCATGTTCTTCTGCATCTGGCCTAACCTATAGCATATCTCCTGCAACTAATGCAACTTCCTATACCTGGGTTGTTCCAACGGGATGGAGTATTACCTCCGGACAAGGTTCTACATCAATTACGGTAACTTCAGGTGCAATTGGTCAAAATGGAAACATAAGTGTAACATCTGTTAACCCCTGCGGCACAAGCGCGGCAACTTCATATCCTGTTTCTGTAGCAAATCCCAATGCATCGTTTACATACACGCCGGCATTGGTAACAATAAATAATCCGGCAACGTTTACAGCTACAGCTGCTGGCTTAGACTATGCTTGGTCACTTCAGTCTGCAACGCCTTCAGTTGCTACCGGACAGTCAGCTACAGCAACCTGGTCTTCAGCAGCGAATTATCAGGTTACGCTAACTGTAACAAACGCAAGTGGATGTACAGCGTCAACAACACAAACAATTACAGTAAGCAATTGTCCTGCTCCGGGAAGCCAGACTATGACATTCAATTATACAGGATCTATGCAAACATGGACGGTCCCTTCATGTGTTACACAAATTCAATTTGATGTTAGTGGAGCCAAAGGAGGGAATGGGAAGCTTCCTGAAGGTGGAATTGGAGGAAATGGTGGTCGGGTAACAGGTACATTAAGTGTTACACCTGGTCAGGTTTTACATATTTATGTTGGCGGAATGGGAGGAAATGGCGTTCAGTCTCAGGCTAGTGCAGGAGGATTTAATGGCGGAGGAAGCGTACCTTCTGGTGGCTCTCAGGTTGGCGGTGGCGGCGGCGGCGCTTCAGATATTAGAACCATAGGAAATACACTTTCAGACCGAATCGTTGTTGCCGGTGGCGGTGGCGGAGCATTATGTGCCAACGGTGGCGCTGGAGGTGGATTAATAGGGGGGAATGCCTCAACAGCAAATCAATGTGGAGGCCAGTCTAATGCTGCGGGTAAAGGCGGGACTCAAGTTGCCGGTGGAGCTGGTGGAATATACGGTTGCTGCAACTGTCAGGACGGCAATGCCGGATCATTTGGTATCGGTGGTGTTGGACTGCTTAACGGAGTGTGTAACGGATCTTGGACTAGCGGAGGTGGCGGTGGAGGATGGTATGGCGGAGGTAGTGGAACAACAGCGAATGCCGGAGGAGCAGGATCAAGTTATACCGCCCCATCTGTCACAAATGTCCAGCATCAGCAGGGTGTAAATACAGGTGATGGATCTGTTGTTTTTGTGTATTAAAACAAGTTTATTCTTTTATAATTTTATTAATACCAATTATTTCTCCAAGATTGTTTTTAATCACAATCAAATAAACTCCTTTGGAAAGAGAAGAAATATTTACTATTTGATCTTTTATTTCTTCAGTATAAATAACCCTTCCAAAAAGATCTGTCAATTCAGCATTCTTGCCTTCAGGGTTTGAAATAACAAGATAGTCTGTTGCAGGGTTAGGGTAAATCATGAGAGTGGATTGATACAATGAATTTAGACCTACTACTGGTCCAACATTCCAAACGCCCATCACACCGTTTTGATGTCCTACCACTACGCGTAAATTATCAGAAGAAATGTCTAACCAGTTTTTTTTGCTGGTAATTTCATTACCAAAAGAAACTACCATTGCTCCCGTTGAAATATCCCAGATTTTTAAAGTTTGATCAGTAGATCCCGAAATGGCAAATCGATTGTCAGACGTAATGTCTATTGTATTTACATCCGACCAGTGATCTGTTCCTACAAATAAAGAATTTCCTGTCGCAACATCCCAGCAGCGAACATCATCATCTGCTCCGCAGGATAAAATTTTATTCAAGTCAGAGGTCATCATTACATCCCTTACTTCGCCGGTATGCCCTGTAAATGTCCGAATAAAGCTGCCATCATTGGCATTCCATAATTTTACAAGATTATCTTTTCCCCCGCTAATGATGTAATTTCCATCGGCTGAATAATCAACAGCAATCAACCCGGATGCATGTGCTAAAAACTGTAGCAATACGTTTCCTGTGCCAACTTCATATACCCTGATCTTTCCATCAAGACCCGCAATTGCAATTCGATTTCCATCAGGATGAAAATCTAATGCATATACACCACCGTTATCTGTATTGAATGAATCTACTTTAGTCATACTATTGAACTCATAGACATACAACCATCCGAGCTCCTCGCCAATGGCCACATACTGACTATTCGCTGAAACTTGAACGGTTTGAAGACACAACTGCTGGAAGTTTGTTTCAAATAATGTCGCCCCGTCATTTCCATCGATAATTCGGAATGCAGGAAATGGACATTCAAATCCACCTGCAATCTTTGCTCCATCCGGAGAATAAGCAACAGAAAAAACTTCTTTATTCCCGAAATCTTTTGTCCAAACGGTATCGGGAATCTGAGAATATGTCAAAGAAGAAATAATTGCTGAAATAAAAAATAATATTTTTTTCATATTGGTAAAGTTACAAAACATCGATTATGAAAACGCTTTTTTTTAATGGGTCAAATTGTTTACTTTGATAAAAATATTTAAATGAAAAAGATATACATAATAACAGTGGCAGCATTTTTTCTGTTCTCTTGTTCAGAAAAAAAACAGGAATCAACAACAGAAAAAACAACGGTTGATTCAATGCAGATGATGTTGGATAAATACACTGAATTTACGCTAACGGCTGATATCAGCAAGCTGGACAGCAACGATCGTAAAATGTTGTCTTTGCTTATGGATGTTGCTGTCATTATGGATGAATTGTTTTGGGAACAGGCACTTAACGAACCCAAACAGGAGTTTTTGAATAAAATTAAGGATGAGAATCAGCGTCGATTTGCGGAAATTAATTACGGCCCATGGGATCGCCTCGATGGAAACAAATCTTTTATTCAAGGCTATAATGAAAAACCACTTGGTGCTAATTTCTATCCGTTGGATATGGATTCTACAGAATTTGCAACTCTTCCCGATGAGAGAAAGAAAAGCCAATACACATTAATTCGTAGAGACAGTGAGGGTAAACTAATGGTTATTCCATATAGTGAAGCCTATAAAACGAAACTTACAAAAGCAGCAGATTTAATTCGTAAAGCCGCGGCATTAAGTAAAGATGAGGGATTAAAAAAATATTTATTGCTCCGTGCAGATGCGCTGTTAAATGATAATTATCAACCCAGCGATATGGCATGGATGGAAATGAAAACCAATCCAATAGATTTTGTTGTTGGTCCCATTGAAACGTACGAAGATCAATTATATGGATATAAAGCTGCTTTTGAATCTTATGTGCTGATCAAAGACATGGATTGGAGTAAAAAGCTGGAAAAATATGCCGCCTTTTTACCCGAGTTGCAAAAAAATCTTCCCGTAGATAATAAGTATAAAAAAGAAATGCCGGGAACAGATGCTGACTTGAATGCTTATGATGTAATTTATTATGCAGGCGACTGTAATTCTGCAAGTAAGACAATCGCCATTAACCTGCCGAATGATGAAGAGGTGCAGTTAAAAAAAGGAACACGTCGCTTACAGTTAAAAAATGTAATGCAGGCGAAATTTGATAAAATACTTATGCCCATTGCCAATGAATTGATTGACCCTTCTCAACTAAAACACATCACATTTGATGCGTTTTTCTCTACCGTAATGTTTCATGAAGTTGCACATGGACTGGGAATAAAAAATACCATCAATGGAAAGGGAACAGTTCGCGAATCACTTCGTGATCATGCTTCTGCCCTTGAAGAGGGTAAGGCAGATATTCTGGGATTATATATGATTACTCAACTTCATCAGAAAGGCGAAATTACAGGTCCTATCGAAGATTATTATACTACATTTCTTGCAGGTATTTTCCGTTCTGTTCGCTTTGGTGCATCTAGTGCGCATGGCAAAGCCAACATGATTCGATTTAATTTCTTTAAAGAAAAAGGAGCATTTGAAAAGAATCAGCAAACAGGAAAATATAAAGTTAACTTTGAAAAAATGAACCTGGCAATGACTGAACTCTCACAGATTATCTTGAAACTACAAGGCGAAGGAGATTATGAAAATGTAGATCGACTGGTGAAAGAAAAAGGAATTATCTCATCAGAATTACAAAGCGATTTAGACAGACTGAAGAATAAAAATATTCCGGTTGACTTGATTTTTAATCAAGGGAAATCTGTCGTAGGGTTGTAATAAAACGGTCGTTGGGACTCAGTAAATCACATTATTTTCTTGCTTTTCAACTTCCGGAACCGGTGTTGGGAAAAGTTGAAGAGATGAAAGAAAAAATTGCTACTCATTTCGGCTCAAAAGCAGTATTGAAAGCCCCGGCTCATATAACCATTGTCCCCCCATTTCAATATTATAACGATCAAAGTGTTATTAATACACTAAGTATAATACCTGATTTTAAAAAATTTCCGGTAAAGGTTAATGGGTTCGGGTCTTTTGGTAAAAAAGTACTTTATCTGAAGCCAATCATTGAAAATGATTTTTTTGATTATTATCAAAAGGTCTTCGATATTTTTCATACCCATTTACAAATTCAGAAAAGGAAAAAACCTGAAAATATTTTTATTCCGCACATTACGATTGGTAACAGGGATTGGTCTGAAGATCAGTTTGACAAGGCACTGGCATATTTTTCAAAACATGATTTTCATGCAGCGTTCACGCTACAACAATTGGTGCTTTATAAATTAGAAGTGGGTAAATGGAAAAATATCGCTGAAAAAAGGTCTATTGACTATGTTTCCAGCGATATTTAATATGATAAATCTCAGAGGATTTTTATTGACTAATGATGAGCGGGCGGGTATATTTTTTATTATTCCAGCTCATCACAACGTAATATGATCCGGATGGTAAATCACCCGCATTGATTGGCATTGTTTGTTTACCTGCAATTACATTACCGCTGAATATATTCCATTGTTTACCCTGAACATCACAGATTTTAATATCCAGTTCACCGGTTTTATCAGCATCAAATACAAGTGATGATTCGCCGTTACTCGGATTAGGATATAATTGAATAGACAATTCATTTAATCCGGATTCTTCCAATCCCATAAAATTACATCCGTTATATGTAGGTTTTACGGTTGCAGTATCTACAATAATATCAGCATCTCCAGGGAATGCATACAAGTATGAAAAATAAACGATCATCATTTCTTCATCGGTTGCTTCGCCTGCATAAACCCATGCGTTGTGATTCGGTGCATTTGGGTTGGCACTGGTATTATCAAAAACTGCTTCTGCTTTTAGTTTGGTTCCTTCCGGGAAAACCATCGGTTGTCTGAAATGATACATACCCTGCCATTTAAAATCCCAATTAGGAATATCAATAAGTTCAATGGTATCATTAGAAGGCAAAATCGCATACGATTTAATTGATTTACCAACTTTATGCATGTGTGGTGCAACAGAAAGAACCGTGATGTAGTCAGTTAAATTGGGAAATACATTGGGAATAGTATATTGTTCTGTAAATGATTTGACGGTGTTTGGCGGTATAACCAATGCCGGTGTAATGTTTGTAATGTGATTTAAGATAGGAGCTAAAGTCACCTCTCTTACTGATCCGGATGCATATTGAAAATTAATACGGGTGCTGTCTGTTTGCCCTAGCGTTCCAGCAGGATAATGCAACTGCATGATGATTTTAGTGTTGGGCAATAATTTCACCCCCATTCCATTAGGATACGTTATGTACTCTGATCCGGGAACCCAGGCTGCAATCAATTTTGAAGTATTGCTTCCTGTTCCACCAAAACTTTGGTATCCCGGACCGGGATCGTTTGCATCCAGCGCATAAACAGCATTTGCAGTATCCGCATATACCAATACGTGGTGCACAATACTTCTGTTGCCGGGTAATACTTCAATAGACTGTATAAACTTCTCTACATTAAAATTGGTAGGAATAATAAAACAACGGTAATCATCCAAAGATGCATTATTAGTATATGTTGGCATTACTCCGCTCCAGTCAAGTTGCGGTAATTGCGAACCTGTTGAATATACCGGAGGTGTCGGTGCGGCAGCCGGATTACCTTCTGGTGCTCCACCATCTACCCATGCAGAAATTAAATCAATCTGTGTTTGCGTTAAGATACGTTCATGAGCATAAGTCTGGTAATTTTCATTAGGAGGCCATGGCGGCATATATTGCGATTGTACAGCTGCTTTAATTGCAAAACGCGCTGCGTATGCATCGCTGTAATCTACCATTGAAAAAGGACCAACACCCCCAGGATTGTGACAGCTGGTGCAATTGGTATAGGCAATACATGCAATATTTTCAGACCACGTGGGTGGTTGTGCCACCGTGCGAAAATAAAATGCAGAGATGCATAAGAAGAATATTGCTTTTTTCATGTTGAGCAAATTAATGTTTAGATTCTTGATTAAAGATATAAATAAATCAAATATTATCAAACGGATTAAATGGGTTGGATAGACTGCAATATCCCCTCCAACTGTAGCATGTAGTCTCTTTTATCAAACCTTGGCGCAAAAACAAATCCATCAATCAAAATGATTCGTTTATTTTTTTCATCATATACGATGTAGTTTAAAAATG
>JBILKR010000008.1:0-95350 GCA_044376575.1 Flavobacteriales bacterium
ATTCCAATAATTTCGGCAGATGGAAACATTTCACGCAGTGATGTTCCCAGCACGACTACTTTATCCTGTGTAAGCAAATCAACTTTATTAATGGCAATCACCAGTGGTGTATTTGTCTTTTTTAATTTATCAATCAGTTGTGCATACAGCTCTCCTTGTTTGTCGATAGGCTTTGCATCAGCAGCATCAATCACTAATAAAAAAACATCTGCATCACCGAGCGATTCCTGTACCTGAGCCATCATTTTCTCCTGAAGTTTATACTGCGGATCGATGATTCCGGGAGTATCGGAAAAGATGATTTGATGGTTCTCATCATTAAAAATTCCTAAAATCCGGTGGCGTGTTGTTTGTGCTTTTGCGGTAATAATTGAAAGACGTTCACCCATCAAAGCGTTCATTAATGTGGACTTTCCGACATTCGGCTTACCGAGTATATTTACGAAACCTGCGCGGTGCGACATAAATTAATTTGTTTCAAAGGTAAGATTATATTATATTTGTGTCATAATTAAACTGCGGGGTGGAGAAGCTGGTATCTCGTCGGGCTCATAACCCGAAGGCCGTTGGTTCGAGTCCAACCCCCGCTACTAGTGAAAAAGTCGTCAGTTTGACGGCTTTTTTTCTTTAACGGTTCTCCATAACCAATGCTGGTATGAAATCACATGATAATTAAGATTGCTTTTTTAGGTTTGATAAGTTCGTTTTGAGGAGTGAATTCCTTAATGATTCACTATGTACAATATAAGTTATAATTTGATTATAGTTGAATAATGACTGTTGGCAAAGTTTTATGTGCAAGCTTCGAAGGTCAGCATATTAAACCTTTAACAACTTTTGTAGTCAAATATGTGAATTTTAAAATTGAAATTATGATGAACAAATTTATTCTCCTGTGTGCATTAATATTTATAAGCAGCTATATGGTTAGTCAAACGGTTGTGAGACAAATACGACCAAGCGACACTGACTCACTGATTACAACTTTTAATACAGACTCCAACTATGTGTATTTAAATGTAAGTATAGCTGCTAAAAATATTTTGGTTGTTCATTTGCCCGGAAGTTTCGGAGAACCAAAACGTGCTACTTTATTTGGAACATTAGCGGCAGACTTAGGATTTCACAGTATTGGACTTATGTATCCAAACATTCCGACAGTGGGTAGTTTTTGTACCAATTCATCCGACCCTGACTGTTTTGAAAATGTTCGGAGAGAAATTGTAGAAGGAGTTGATTACTCATCAAGCCTAACAATCAATTTAAATGAAAGTATTTTAAATAGAACTAAGAAACTATTGGTTTTCTTAAGCACCAATTATCCGTCTGAAAATTGGGGGCAATATTTAGATGTCAATAATAACCTTGATTTCAGTAAAATAATTTTTTCTGGTCATTCTCAAGGTGGCGGTCATGCAGCAATTATTGCAAAGTACTATCCAATTAAACGAGCAATTTGCTTCTCTTCACCCAAGGACTGGAGAAACATTCCTGATGCACCACCGCTGTGGTTATCCAGCGGTAACTGGCAAACCCAAAGTAGTGAAATCTATTGTTTCAATCACGTCCTTGACGAACATATAAATCATCAACTTGAAATTTGGGATAGTTTAGGATTGAACAGTTTCGGTATTCCGATAAATGTTGACAGTTTTTCAACTCCCTACAATAATACTAGGCAGCTAACAACATCATACAATGTTCCAACCGGTAATGACCATGCTTGTACCATTCAAGACAATAAGACACCAAAGGTTTCAAATGTTCCAGCTTTTATTCCTGTTTGGACATATATGCTGACTAATAATTTAACTATAGGATTAACGAGCAATTTGTTTGAACAAAATGTACAGCTACTCCTAACGCCTAATCCTACAAATAATCTTGTGAGTTTTGAATTGAGTTTAAAAGACGAAGAATATATGATTAAACTTTATGACCAAACCGGTAAATTATTGTTACAAAAAAAGTCAGTAATAGGCAACAATCAGCTTGATTTAACAAACTTTAATTCAGGTCTTTACTTTGTTCAATTACATAGCGACAAGAACATAATTAAAGGAAAAGTAATTAAACAATGATGACAAAAAGGGCCGCACATAATAACACCAACCACAAAAGTGTGCTTTGTGTTTCCAAGATGGTTTAATGGTTAATGAAACATTAATTTTTCAAATGAAGTTTTGTTTTAAAATCCCGACCTGTTTCAAGAATCGAAAAGTTTATGAATAGCCTAATTCAATAAGTTTAACCTCCCAAAATTCTTCCCAAATCAAGATCGACAATTCGAAGTACCTATCTAGAAAGTAAACCCGAGTTTTTAGGCTCGGGTTTTTTTATGCTGTAAAATGAATCAACACCCGCTATTAATAATAGCTAATTATAATTTCAGCACTTTAATTGTTTCAAATTGATCTTTACTGTATATAGTTACAAAAAAGTACTTGCCTTCAAAAGAAGATAGGTTGATTATTGTATTCATCGTTTCTGGGAAAGATTGATAAATCACTTTCCCTACCAGATCAGTAATCTGAATTTTATCAATAGTTCTGGATGAAGATGTAAGGGTTATCATATCAACTGTTGGATTAGGATAAATATCGATTGTATTAATTAAGGAAGTTTCAATTCCTGCGAATTCAACAAGTTGACAATCCGATATCTGTTCGCAATTGTTAATGGTATCTGTTACAATTACTGCATAATTTCCACCAGTTGTTGGGGCGAATGTAATATTGGTTTCGTTGCTAATGATTTCCTGTGAGTCACAGTTGTACCATTGAAGCGTTCCATTAGGATTGGTTGCTGTAGAAAGTGTTGTTCCATTCCATTGAATTGGAGCGAACACTTGAGTAGAAGTAACAAGTACTGTATCATAATTGACACAGCCTATTTCATCTGTTCCCGTAACAATAAATGTACTTACACCAGCAGAAGCGATGAAGGCAACATTGTCTGATATGCCATTGTTCCATTGATATACAATTACGCCTGATCCGACTCCTGATCCGTTTAATGTTGTTAACGAACCGTAGCAAACGGCTTGATCGTTTCCTCCTGAAATGACAGGCAAGGGATAAACAGTAATATTTACAGTATCGTGATTGAAACAACCATTTCCATCAGTACCCGTAACAATATATTCTCCGTTCGAAATTGGATCAAAGGCAATGCCGTCATTTACCCCGTTGCTCCAGGTATAATATATAGCCCCCTGACCTGAAAGAGTAACTAGATTTCCTGTACATAAATTTACATCAGCTCCCGCGGAAACAGAAGGAAGGTTATATGTGGTAACGTTTACGGTGTCTGTATTAATACATCCGATAGAATCTGTACCAGTTACTAAATAACTGCTTGTTCCGGGAGATGAGGCTGTAAATGCAATGCTATCTGTTACATTATTATCCCAGGTATATGATTCAGCTCCTTCCCCATGTAATAATACATTCTCTCCCATACAAACTTCGATATCTAACCCGCCAGTAACAATAGGAACGGATATATTTACATTAATTGTATCATAAAGTATTGGACAGCCAGGGGTGTTTACTTCAATTGTAAATTGTGAAGGAGAAGAAATTGAGGGCTGAATGCTTGTGGTGGTTGCTCCAGTATTCCATAAGTAAGAAGTAGAAGGTACGTTCGCAAGACAGTAGTTTATATTACCATTCCAAACTCTGGGCTGAAATACTGCATCTGTACCTGCTGTAAATGGATATTCCATCCCTCCTCCTTCCAGAAAAGCTATGTTTGCATCGCTGGAAAATATATTTCCTACGGAAGTGCCGTTAGAATAATTTAAACTAACACCAGCATTGTTTGAAGTAACATAGAAGCTATATGTTGCGCCTGCTGGTATTGTAACTAAAGTTGAAAGGGGAACGTTGACAAATCCTCCGGTATAAATAACAGGAAAAGATGCCACAAGTGTCCAAGCGGATGGTGTATTGGCAAAGCCATTCCACGTTCCTGTTTTATAATATACTTCAATGGTGGTGTTTCCCATTGGGGAGACATCAAATGACGTAATAGTTATAGCATTCGTAGCTACAATATCAAACATATTACCACGGTGATTATTCCCTGCAGTATTGGATGCCATAAGTGAATTTACTGGACCAATTAAGGATGCGGTGAATGTTGGTTGTGCCCCAACGCAAACCGTTTGCGTACCAATAATGTTAACACTGCATTGAGAAAATGTGTTTTTAGCAAATAGGAAGAAACATGAGAAAAGGAAATAAGTAAAAATATTTTTCATAGTGTATAAGTTTTCTAAACGAATGTAATTCATTTTATAGAATATATTAAAATAAAGAAAATCTTAATCTTATTCATTAACAAAAAAACCGCACAACGTGCGGTTTTCTCTTATAAATATCTTTTCATCTCAATCCTTAACCATAGGCCTTAACCCTCAATATCAACCCTTCACCCGCTCCATATACTCGCCGGTCTCCGGATTTACTTTGATCAATTCTCCCTGATTAACAAAGAGAGGAACAGAAATCACTGCGCCGGTTTCTAACGTTGCAGGTTTTAATGTGCGTGTTGCTGTATCGCCTTTCATACCTGGCTCGGTGTAGGTTACTTCCAGCACAACAGATTTTGGTGGTGTGGCATAAATCGGATTTTCTCCTTCAAACGATACCTGGATCATGGTACCTTCTTTCATGAACTTTGCTGCATCTCCAAATAAAAATTCAGCAATGTTGTATTGATCATAGGTGATGGTATCCATGCACACCAGCGATTCACCTTCCTTGTATAAATATTGTAAATCTCTTTCTTCTACACGTACAATTTCCACTTCTTCATCCGGACGAAAACGGTTTTCGGTTTGTTTTCCGCTTTTCAGGTTGCGCATTTTTGCCTGATAAAACGCTCGCAGGTTGCCTGGTGTGCGGTGTTGGAATTCTGTAACTACACAAAGTTCTCCGTTGTAACGAAGAAAAGTTCCTACCGACATGTCTGATGCTTTTGCCATAAATTGTTCAGTTAATGTTGTGCAAAGGTAAATTTTTTTATTTCAAATGGAGCTGAAAATAATCCGTTACTTTCTGCATCAGGTGCAGTCGGTCTTTGCCCGTTACATTGTGTTTGTGGCTCGGATACACAAAGTAATCCACCTGTTTTTTATTTTTTATACAGGCTTCAATAAATTCTAAGCTATGTTGCCACACCACTACATCATCCTGTGCTCCGTGAATCACCAGTAGATGATCATCCAGGTTCTTCGCTTTATTAATCACACTGGTTTTATCATATCCTAACGGATTTTCCTGTGGCGTATCCATGTATCGTTCGCCATACATTACTTCATAATATTTCCAGTCGGTAACCGGTCCGCCCGACACTCCCGCCTGAAATACGTTGGGATGATTTAGCAGTAATGAAATGGTCATGAATCCTCCAAAGCTCCAGCCATGCACGCCGATACGATTCGCATCCACATATGGCAGAGACATTAAATATTCAATACCTTTCATTTGATCGGCCATTTCTGCCTGACCCAGTTGCTGATGAATTACATTTTCGAAATTTAATCCGCGATGCGCTGATCCTCGGTTGTCGAGTGTAAACATAATGTATCCTTCCTGCGCCATGTAATATTCCCACAGGCGAGCACCACCCAGCCAACTGTTGGTTACGAGTTGCGCATGCGGTCCGCCATACACATATACTACCACCGGATATTTTTTTCCGGGCTCGAGTTGTTTGGGTTTAATGATGCGTCCGTTGAGTGGAGTTGTGCCATCTGCTGAAGTGATAGTCACCATCTCTGCTTCAGGAATTGAGTATGACTCCAAAGGATTTTCGGAGGTGTTATGATTCAGTTTTTTTAAAGTTTTTGTTTCGATGATTTGATACGAAGAAGGAACGGATAATGAAGAGAACTGATCAAAAATAAATTTACCATCAGGGTGAACCACCGCCTGATGTGTACCCGGCTGAGTAGTATATTTTTTAATCTTTCCGGATTTGATTTCTGTGCTATATACATGGCGCTCCATCCCGGTTTCATCAGTTGCAATAAAAAATACATTTTCATTTTTAGTATCGGCGCTGATGATTTCTGTAACCTCCCAGTTCCCTTTGGTTAACTGGCGAATCAATTTTCCCTGTGTATTATATAAATATAGGTGATTAAATCCATCTCGTTCGCTTTGCCAGATAAATACATCTGGTTGTTTTTCTAAAAAGAATAAAGGGTGTTCGGGTTCAACATATTTGGCGTGTTTTTCTTCAAATAATGTTTTGATCAGTGTTCCAGAAGATGCATCATACATGTTGAGTTTAAGGTGATTCTGTTCGCGGTTTAAAACACCGATGTAAATATATTTTTCAGAAGGATCCCATGTAATTGAAGTAAGATACTGGTCTACAGGTTCGCCGGTTTGCATAAAAACCGTTTGTTTGCTTTGCACATCATATACGCCTAAACGCACCTGTTCGCTGTTCATTCCGGCCATGGGATATTTGATGCTGTTTTCTGTTGCAATTCTTGCAGATGTATATACCAGCGGATAATCAGTAACCATGCTTTCATTTTTTTCATAGTAGGCAAGTTTGTTCCCTTTCGGTGACCAGAACATTCCTTTATTGATTCCGAATTCCTGACGGTGAACATAATCGCTCCCATTTACGATTGAAGCATCGGAATTGGTAATGGCTGTAATTGCCCGGCCCGGCGCACCGGCCAAATAGATGTTGTTTTTTATGGTGCAAGCCACGTTTTGATTTGAAGCAACGGCAACTTGTTCCGCTTCTTCATTGAGGGCTATCGTATTTATAATTTTTTTAGTGTTGGTATTAAAAAACACTATATTGTTTTTATGTTGGAAACGGATGGTTTTTTCATCTATCCATTCCATATCATAAGGTAGTGAGCCTAATTTTTCTAACCCCTTTTCTTCAAGGATGAGATCCAGTTCGCCGGATTCAAGTAATATATTTTCAGCGGTACCTCCGGCTACAAATGCCTTGAGTTGCTTAAAATCTTTTACATAGGTTAAGGTATCTGAATTCCCTTTCCATGCTACTTGTTGTATTGACTTGGGACGAAACTTACTCCATTGACTCAACACCGCTTCTTCGAGTGTTAGTTTTTGTTGTGCTTGAGCTGAAATAAAAAGAAGTAAGCAAATGAAAATTCCGGAGATCTTCCTCATAATGATTCTATTTGAGAACGAATATACAAATACTTCAGAAGTGAATACTGGTGTTAAAATTGATTAAAAACCAGGGAAACTTTTTTTATTCTCTTGGTTTCCGTAGTTGCTTTTATACTTTTGCCCCGTGGAAAATCCAAGGAAAGCAGAAATTATCTCTTCGTGTTTAAAGCTATTTATTAAATACGGTATTAAGAGTGTGACCATGGATGATATTGCCCGTGAGTTGGGAATGTCAAAGAAAACTTTGTATGTATTATTCAAGGATAAAAACGAGTTGATCATGCAGGTGATGCAAAGCGTCTTGTCATTCCATACGATACAAATAAAAAATATTTTTAAGTCTCAGCATAATGCCATTGATGAATCCTTTGAGATTTTTTCGTTGAATACAAGAGAGCTTAGCGAGATGAAACCGGCCCTGTTGTTTGAATTGAAAAAGTATTATCCCGAAGCATGGAAATTGCATGATGATTTTAAAAATAATTTTATGTTTTCATCATTGACGACCAACCTGGAAAAAGGGAAAAAAGAAGGATTATATAGAAAGCAAATCAACACTAAAATTATTTCTATTGCTTATTCAAATATGATTAATTCAATTCTGGAATCAGAGAGCTACAGTGACAAAGAATTTAATTTCGGCGCTCTGTATAATGAGTTGTTTTATTATCATATCCGAGGTATTGCCAGTGAAAAAGGCATGGAATATATAGATCAGAAAATGAAAAAAATAGACACACAAAAAAAATAGAGATATGAACAGATTGAGAGTGATGATAGTTTTAATTTGTTTTTCAGGAATACCTTCAATCGGTTTTTCACAAACGAATAAAAATACATTTACATTTCAGGAAGCGTTGGATTATGCATTGAAAAACCATGTAAAATCAGCCAATGCGGTGCTTGATATTGAAAAGAGTAAGCATATTGTCAATGAAAATATCGGACAAGGGTTATTACAGGTAAATGGAAACGCACAGTATAATTATAACATTGATCCACCTGTTTTCGTATTTCCCAATGTATTTGGACCGGTTCCAGATCCCAATTCATTCACTACAATAAAAGCGGCTCCACTTAATTCGATGAATATGTCGGCCACGGCATCATTGCTTGTATTTAGTGGTCAGTATTTTGTAGGTATTCAAACGGCAAATGCATTTCTGGAAATGACAAAACAACAAAAAGTGAAGAGCGACATTGAAGTGAAAGAGCAAGTAGCCAAAGCATATTATATGGTGCTGATTGCTCAGGAGTCGGAAAAACTTATTGATTCAACTTTTCAAATTGTTTCCAGAACATTGTTCGAAACACAGCAATTAAACAAAGAGGGGTTAGTGGAAGAATTAGATGCAGAACAAATTCAGTTGGTTTACTACAACGTTTCAGATGCACGCAATCAAGTGAAACAGGCTAAAGAATTAGCGTTGATGGCGTTGAAATTTCAAATGGGTTATCCGGTTTCACAACAAATTTCACTTTCTGATGATTTGAAACAATTGTTGAGCAATTCAGGTTTTGAAGGATTGACATCAACACTTACCGATTCTATTGATGTTCGCACCAGTATCGATTATCAGTTAATTGCACAGAAATTAAAGATTGACAAGTTTCAGGTTAAGCTTCAAAAAATGGCTGCGCTTCCAACACTTTCTACCTTTTTTAATGTAGGAGGAAATTTTTTCAATAATCAGCGTTGGTTGTTTTTAGGTGACGGAACTGTTTCAAACCTTAACGGAGTAATTTGGGGTTTCAATCTTCAGGTTCCGATTTTTTCAAGCTGGAGTCGCGTATCTAAATTAAAGCAATTAAAAATTGAAGTGCAAAAAACACAACGCACTCAACAGAATGTTGAACAAGCGCTTCAGTTGTCATACAAGAGTTCTAAAACATCAGTGATAGACAATTATAAAAGATTCCTTACAGCATCCAAAAGTTTTGAACTGGCTGAAAAAATCAGAAAAGTAAATGGAATTAAATATAGGGAAGGATTAGTCTCCTCGTTAGCCCTTTCTCAGGCTGAACAACAGTATTTTGATAACCAGCAAAAATATTTTCAAGCCGTATTTGAATTGCTGAATTCAAAAATTCAGCTCGATAAATCAATGAATAAATTTTAATTAATAAAAAATGTATAACAGATCTAATACTATATCCGTCATGAAACAAGCCGTTTTGTTTGTAAGTGTATTTACTACACTTTTATCGTGTACTTCTAAAGAAAATGGAGATTTAGCTGCTAAGAAAAAGCAACTGGAAGACCTTAAAAGTCAGCACCAGCAAATTCAGCAGCAAATAATATCTCTTGAAAAGGAAATTATACTGATGGACACCTCTTCAGGAACTGGATTGAAAGTTCGATTGGTAAAGGTTGATTCTTTACAACCACAGACATTCGAGCATTTTGTTGATGTGCAGGGTAGCATTGATTCCGAAGAAAATGTAATGGCTAGTCCTGAAATGCCTGGAGTAATTACTGGAATCATGGTGAAGGAAGGAGATGTGGTATCAAAAGGAACAGTACTCGCAACGATGGAGTCAGCGGCAATGTCTAACGCATTGCAGGAGGTTAAAACAGCCTATGCATTGGCATCCACTGCTTTTGAAAAACAGAAAAGATTATGGGATCAAAAAATAGGCAGTGAAATTCAGTTTTTACAAGCCAAAACGAATAAAGAATCATTGGAAAGCCGAATCAAATCAATGGAAGCACAATTGAATATGTCACGCATTAAAGCTCCAGTATCTGGAACAGTTGATGATGTTCGAATAAAACTTGGTGAGATGGCAAGTCCGGGAATGTCTGGTGTTCGCGTTGTAAACCTGAATAAAATGAAAGTGGTTGCTAACGTTTCTGATACGTATATCTCAAAAATTAAAAAAGGCGATATAGTGAAAGTTGAATTACCCGATGTTTCTCTTGTGTTGGATGCAAAAGTAACTTTTGTAGCAAAAGTGATTAATCCGCAAACGCGTTCTTTTAAAGTGGAAGTAGCGCTGCAGAATAAAGACAACCTTATTCGCCCTAATATGGTAGCTAAGATTAAAATCAACGATGAGAAGAAAGATGATGTGTTGGTGATTTCTTCTAATCTGGTCAAGCGTACAGGTAATGAAAAATTTATCATGATTGCAGAAAAAGAAAACAATGTATGGGTGGCCAAGAAAAGAATGATTACAACCGGAAATGAATACAATGGAAAAACTATTGTAATGTCAGGTCTTTCTAAGGGAGATATGATTATTACTGCCGGACAAAATGATGTAGTAGAAGGACAATCCATTAAATTTTAATTTATAATCCCAACAAATTTGTACGTATGGAAAATGAAAAATTTAAAGAGCTGGGATTTACAAACTGGTGTATTCGAAACCGAACTGCCATTTATGTATTTTCATTATTAATTCTGATTGGTGGATTTTACTCTTTTGTAAAAATACCTAAAGAGCAATTTCCGGATATTGTTGTTCCCACCATTTCGGTAATTACTATTTATCCGGGGGCAACTCCGGGCGATATAGAAAATCTGATTACCAAGCCTATTGAAAAACAATTGAAATCGGTGAACGGAATTAAGAAGATCAAAAGCAATTCTATTTCTGATGTATCGTTGATTACCGTTGAATTCAATACCAATGTAAAAGTTGATTTGGCAAAACAGAAAGTAAATGATGCAGTTGATAAAGCAAAAAATGATTTACCGAATGATTTAAAAGAAGACCCGCAAGTACAGGAATTTGATTTTTCTGAATTCCCCATCATGAATATTAATCTTGCCGGTGACTTACCGCTGGATCAGTTAAAAAAATATGCAGAAGACGTAGAAGAAAAAATCGAAACGCTACCTGAAATTACGCGTGTTGATATTGTTGGAGGACTTGATCGTGAAATTCAAATCAACGTTGACTTGTATAAAATGCAACAAGCTTCCGTTGCCTTTGGTGATATTGAAGCGGCCATTGCTCGCGAAAACTTAAATATTTCCGGAGGAGAATTACGTATCGAAGAATTACGTAGGAATGTGAGGGTAACCGGTCAGATTGCGGATCCTTCACGCATCAATAATATCGTGGTTCGTTCATTTCGTGGCAACACCGTTTTCTTAAAAGATATTGCTGAAGTAGTGGATGGATACAAGGAGAAACAGGACTTTGCACGTCTCGATGAAAACCCTGTAATTACATTAAACGTAGTAAAAAAATCAGGCCAAAATCTGTTAAACGCCTCTGATAAAATCAGAGAAATTATTGATGATTTTAAAGCGACAAAATTTCCGGAAGGATTAGAAGTTACCATCACCGGTGATCAATCAGACGGAACACGTTCTAACCTCAACGAATTATTTAATACGCTTATCATTGGATTTATTCTGGTGTTGGTGCTGTTGATGTTCTTTATGGGATTGAAGAGTGCGTTCTTCGTAGCGTTGGCCGGACCGCTTTCTACTGCAATTGCATTTATAATTATGCCCGGCTTAGATTTTTCACTCAACGTAATTGTATTGTTCTCGTTTTTGTTAGCGCTGGGAATTATTGTGGACGATGCCATTGTGGTGATTGAAAATACACACCGTATTTTGCATACCTATAATTTTTCTGTAGAACAATCTGCACGTTATGGTGCGGGAGAAGTATTTGTGCCTGTACTTGCCGGAACGCTAACTACACTTGGTCCTTTTTTCCCGTTGCTTTTCTGGCCCGGTATTGTTGGTAATTTTATGTTCTATCTTCCCGTTACGTTGATTCTCACATTGGGAGCATCCTTGTTTGTGGCATTTGTAATGAACCCTGTATTTGCAGTTTCATTCATGAAAAAGAATGAACACCTGGATAAGCCAACAATAAAATCGTTGATTCGAATTGAAATTGTATTGGCTGTTATTGCACTGTTGGGTTACGTCTGGTTAGGTATGGGATTAGGAAACCTGATGGTGTTTTTTATGATTTTAACCGCAGTGTATCATTTTTTCCTGCATGGATTTATCCAGCGTTTTCAGGAAACGATCTGGCCAAGATTTGTTGTTCTGTACAAAAAGGTTGTGGTATTTATTACTGCTAAAAATAGGCCTGTGATCGTCGTTTTTTCTGCAGTATTTTTATTGATCTTCAGTATATTTTTCATGGCAGTGAAAAAACCTCCGGTGGAGTTTTTCCCCAATCCGGAACCTAATTTTGTGTATGTGTATTGCGAAATGCCGATGGGCACAGATGCCAACGTCACCGACTCTGTAACTAAAATTATTGAGAATAAAGTGTATGATGTGATCGGAAGAAATAATACTAACGTAGAGTCAGTGATTTCAAATATTGGATTGAATGCCGGTGATCCTCGTAACCCGGATCGTGTAGCCACGCCTCATAAAAGTAAAGTATCGGTTGCCTTTGTGCGTTTCGGAGAGCGACAAAATTTCAGCACAAGTAAAGCGCTGGAAGACATCCGGGCAAAATTTAAAGAAGGAATTCCCGGTGCGGTAATTACCGTTGATAAGGAAACGGCAGGTCCGCCTACTGGAAAACCTATCAATATTGAAATTAGCGGTGATGATTTTGAAATGTTAGAAAAATTGGCGTCTGAATTACAAAACAAAATCTATCAGGAAAAAATTACAGGCATCGAAGAACTAACTTCAGATCTTGAGTTAAGCAAGCCTGAAATTATCTTACGTGTGGATGCTGAAAAAGCCCAGCGCGAAGGGGTTACGCTTGCTCAGGTAGGAATGGAGCTTCGTACTGCTTTGTTCGGAAAAGAAATTTCCAAATTTAAAGCAGCGAATGATGATGCTCCGATTCAACTTCGATTAAAAGAAGAGTACAGAGACAAAGTGGAAGACCTGATGAATGTTCAGGTGCAATTCATGGATATGGGAACAGGAATGTACAAGCAACTTCCCATCGGAGCCCTGGCCAAAATCGAATACAGTACATCGTATTCCAGCATCAATCGTAAAAATCAAAAACGCGTTGTAACGCTTTCTTCTAACTTAACTGCAGATGGAAATGCAAATACCATTAACGAACAAATTCGAAATATAACAGCAGGAATGGATATTCCGCAAGGTTATGAAATCAATCTAACCGGACAGCAGGAAGACCAGAAAGAAACAACGGATTTCCTTGGTGTTGCATTTCTTGGCGCACTTGCACTGATGTTCTTTATCATGGTGTTGCAGTTCAATTCTACGATTAAACCATTGATGATGTTCACCACTGTATTCTTTAGCTTGATTGGTGTATTCCTTGGTATTTCTGCCTTTGGAATGAAGTTTACAATTGTAATGACCGGTGTGGGTATTTTTGCAATGGCAGGAATTGTAATTCGAAATGGAATCTTGATGATTGAATTTATTGATGAAATGAGAACGCGTGGGCTGAGTGTACTCGATGCTGCCGTTGAAGCAGGTACCATTCGTATGACTCCGGTATTGTTGACGGCAATTTCTACCATTCTCGGATTGGTTCCGTTAGCTGTGGGAATGAATATTGACTTCTTTGGATTGTTCTCTGAATTTAATCCTCACATTCATTTTGGTGGCGATAACGTTGCCTTCTGGGGACCACTTGCGTGGACTATGATTTTCGGATTAACGATTGCTACCGTACTTACATTACTTGTATTGCCATCCATGTATATCATGGCTTATAACTTCAAGCATAAATTTTTAGTTCGTAAATAATACAAATCGATATTTGTTAAAAAGGAGGAACACTGTTCCTCCTTTTTTGCATATATTCAAACCTGAATTTATATCATCGTGGCAGTACTTGACCCATCAATAAAAGAATACCTCGAACAGCTTCGCAAGCTGATTGAACTGGAGCGACAGGAAGAATTCAGACAAGTAGGTGAATACATTCGTCAGACGCCCATTCATTCCCGGGTACAATCAGGATTAACTTGGTATCCGCTCATCATCAGAGAAACCGGATACGGGATCGGCGATTATCCATACGTAATTGTCGAACGAACGCAGCACCTTGATATTGATCACCACTTTCAGGGTGGTAAACAAGCGCGATTATTTTCCAACCGAACAGAGAGTGATGATTTCATCAACGGCACGATTCATTATGCTGATCAGCATCAAATGAAAATTATTTTTTATGCAGATGAGCTTCCTGATTGGCTTGATGACGGAAGAATTGGTGTTGATCTGTTGTTTGACGAACGCACGTACAAAGAAATGGATAAGGCAATTCAGCAAACAATACATGCAAAAAATAATTTGCTGGTAAAACTGCTGAACATCTGTTTTGGATTTGATAAAGCAAGTTTCGATAAATTTCAAGAATACTCACATCCTTATCTCAATGCAAGTCAGCAAGACGCGATAAAAAAAGTAATCGCCGCAGAAGAGCTCTGCATTATTCATGGTCCTCCGGGAACAGGAAAAACAACGACGCTGGTTGAAGCCATTGTTCAACTATCGGCATCAGAAAAAAATATATTGGTAACCGCGCCAAGCAATGCCGCAACAGATCATATTACAGAAGAACTTGGCAAAAAAGGACTTCGCATAGTAAGGGTCGGAAATTTATCACGCATTGATGATGATATTCTTCCTTATACACTGGAGTATTTACTTGGTACACATTCACGAAGTAACGAGCTAGCAGAGTATAAAAAAAGAGCAATAGAGATGCGCCGAATGGCGGGGAAATACAAGCGGAATTTTGGTAAAGAAGAACGAGTACAGCGCGACCTGCTATTCAAAGAGGCGCGTGCACTTTCAACGGAAGCAAGGATGCTGGAAGAGTTTATGATTGAAGATGTTTTGCAAATGGCCGATGTGATCACCACTACGCCTGTGGGCATACAAACCAAGCACCTGGAAAACAAAACCTTTCCTGTTGTTATCGTTGATGAAGCAGCCCAGGCGCTGTTGCCATCTTTATTAATTCCCTTGTCTAAGGCATCAAAAAAAGTGATCATGGCCGGCGATCCATTCCAGTTGCCGCCTACGGTAAAATCTATAGATGCACAAAAAGGGGGATTGCAAAAAACTTTGCTTGATGTCTGTCTTGAAAACGTGCCCGATTTGTTTCAATTACTTTCTGTTCAGTACCGAATGAACGAAACAATCATGGGGTTTTCTAATCAATGGTTTTATCAAAATCAATTGTTTGCTCATCCCACCGTTGCTCATCGTCAATTGTCTGTGAATGGGAGTCTTCAGCCGCCATTTGTTTTTATTGATACTGCCGGTTGTGGACTGGAAGAATCTTTTCACCCAGAATCAAAAAGTTTATTTAATGAAGGCGAAGTTAAGGTGGTGAAGCAATTTCTTTATACTCTGTTTTTTGATGTTCGTGATGAGGATTTGCCCTCTGTTGCAATTATTTCTCCATATAAACAACAAACCCTGTTGTTAAAAAAAGAGATTGCAGACCCCAAAAAATATTCAATCAATACAATTGATTCTTTTCAGGGTCAGGAAAGGGATGTTGTGATCATTAGCCTAGTGCGCAGCAACGAGAAAAATGAAATCGGATTTTTGCAGGATTACCGGCGAATGAATGTGGCCATGACCAGGGCAAAAAAAATGCTCATCATTATTGGCGACTCTGCTACCATTGGATCAGATCCGTTTTATTCAAAATTACTGGAATATGCAGAGAATCATGCAACCTATCAAACGGCATGGGAATACTTATATGAAGAATAAAGTGTAAATATTACACTAAGACAATGTAATTAACGAAGCTTTCTCTAATGATTTTTGTATGCCTGCTGGATTTTTTCCTCCAGCCGTAGCATAAAATACCTGTCCGCCTCCGCCTCCTTGAATTTCTTTGGCTAACTCATTAATAATTGTTTTAGCATTTAATCCTTTTTCCACCAACGAGTCACCAATCATTACTGATAGCAATGCTTTTCCTTCTTTTTCAGTTGCCAGTACGCAAATTAATGATGGATGTTCTCTCTTTAATTCAAAGGATAAATTTTTAATTCCATCCGCATCAAGATCAACCCTTTCACTGATCAAGTCGAAGCCTTGTTGCTTTTTAATTTTTTGAATCAGTTCAAATTTGAGTGATTGAATTTGTAAGGCTTTCCATTTTTCTGCCTGCTTTTTTAACTCATCCAGTTCTTTGAGCAGTGTTTCTGCACCTTTAATCGGATCAGTATTGTTTTTAAGCAATGCTTTTAGTTCGTTCAGCAATCCAATTTCTCCGTTTATATATTCCTCTGCTTTTTCAGCGGTGATGGCTTCAATTCTTCTTACACCGGCAGCTACAGAGCTTTCAGAAATAATTTTAAAATAACCGATTTGTCCGGTCGCTTTTACGTGTGTACCTCCGCACAACTCTACAGAATAAGTTGGATCAAAAGTAATCACCCGCACTTCATTTCCGTATTTCTCTCCAAACAAGGCCATGGCTCCCAGTTTTTTTGCATCATCAAAAGGTACTTTTCTTTTTTCATCCAGTGCAATGTTCTCCCGAATTTTTTGATTCACAAGATGTTCAATTTCTCCCAATTCTTTTTCGGTTACTTTCGAATGGTGAGAAAAATCGAATCGCAAATAATCAGCACCAACCAACGATCCACGCTGTTCAACATGGTGACCTAGAGTTTTTCGAAGCGCTGCATGAAGTAAATGTGTTGCTGAGTGGTTATTGGCAGATAGTGTTCTGTTATCTACGTCAATCTCTGCAGTAAAAATTTCTGAAGGGAACTCAGGTAATTGATCGGTGATGTGAATAATTAAATCATTTTCTTTAATGGTATCAAGCACAGTTATTTTTTCTTTATTTGAAATGAGTGTTCCTCGGTCTCCCAACTGTCCTCCACTTTCAGCATAGAACGGAGTTTTATTCAATACAAGCTGAAAAATTTCTTTGTTCTTATAATTTACCTTGCGGTACTTGATAATTTTACTTTCACAAGCGTGCTGGTCATATCCAATAAATTCAATATTGGTTTCAGTTGAAAGTTCCTGCCAGTCTCCGGCACTGATTTTTCCGGCAGCTTTTGATCTCTCTTTTTGTTGTTGTAAACTAACTTCAAATCCGGCCTCATCAATCTGATATCCATTTTCATTGGCGATCAGGCGGGTGAGGTCAGGCGGGAAGCCAAACGTATCGTAAAGTTCAAATACTTTATCACCGGGAATAATTTGCTGAGCACTTTCTGTAAGTTCTTTCAGTCGGTTCAATCCATTTTCAAGCGTACGTAAAAACGAAGTTTCTTCTTCTCGGATGACGGTTGCGATAAATTGAGCTTGCTGTTGTATCTCCGGGAAAGTATCGCCTAGCGTTTCATCTAGCTGTTCAACCAATTTAAAAATGAAAGGTTGTTTTAAATCGAGAAACGAGTATCCGTAACGAATCGCTCTTCTCAATATTCTTCTGATCACATATCCTGCTCCGGTATTTGATGGTAATTGACCATCAGCAATGGCGATTCCAACCGCTCTTACGTGGTCAGCAATAACGCGCATGGCAATATCTGATTTTTCATTCTTGCCGTAAATATGTCCACTGATTTCTTCGATACGATAAATGATGGGCGTAAAGGCATCCGTATCGTAATTCGATTTTTTATGCTGAAGCACCATGCAAAGGCGTTCGAATCCCATCCCTGTATCCACATGCTTATTGGGTAACTGTTCTAGGGATCCATCCGCTTTTCGGTTGAATTGAATAAACACCAGGTTCCAGATTTCGATTACTTGTGGATGACCTTGATTCACCAGTTCTCTTCCCGGAATTTTTGCCAATTCTTTTTCGTCGCGAATATCCACATGTATTTCTGAGCAAGGCCCGCAAGGTCCGGTGTCTCCCATTTCCCAGAAATTATCTTTTTTATTTCCCGGAAGGATATGATCTTCCTGAAGAAATTTTCTCCAGAGGTTCTGCGCTTCTGTATCTGCATCTAAATTTTCACTAGCATCTCCTTCGAAGTAGGTAACATACATTCTGCTCTTGTCAATTTTATAATGTTCTGCCAGTAACTCCCAAGCCCATTCAATCGATTCTTTTTTAAAATAATCACCAAAGCTCCAGTTACCCAGCATTTCAAACATGGTGTGGTGGTAGGTATCCAGCCCAACTTCTTCCAGGTCATTATGTTTTCCTGAAACACGCAAACATTTTTGAGTATCTGCAATCCTCGAATGCTCAATCGGTTTATTCCCGAGAAAAAGATCTTTAAACTGATTCATACCCGCATTGGTAAACATCAGCGTGGGGTCATTCTTTAAAACCATAGGCGCTGAAGACACGATGTGGTGATGCTTTGACCGAAAAAAGTCTAAAAATGTTTTTCTTATTTGTTTTGCATTCATATTACAGGCTCTGCTAATTTCTCATTTGTTGTTAATATGTTAAAACTGAAAATGAGTGAACAAAAATAATCTTAGTTTGGTAAATTCGCATGAATTGTTTGAAAAACAAGGATGTCGAAAATTAAATATTATTACAATACCAAAACGCTGCGCTATGAACGCTACGTGGAAGGCTGGAAAAAAAAGGCCTCTAGAGTGTTGTATGTATTGGCTTCCGGACTTGTTTTCAGTACGGTTGTTATTTTAATCGCCTATCAATACCTTGATTCGCCAAAAGAGAAACAATTAAAAAGAGAGATTACCAACCTGGAATTGAATTACAGTTTATTGAATGATCGTCTTCAGCGAATGGAAAAAGTGATGAAAGACCTGGAAGGTAGAGATGATGATATTTACAGAGTGATATTTGAAGCGGAGCCGATACCAGATGAAATCAGACAAGCCGGTTTTGGTGGAGTAAACAGGTATGAAAAACTGGAAGGCTATACTTACAGTGAATTAATTAAACAAACAACCCTTCGACTGGATAAGGTGGCAAAACAAATGGTGGTACAAAGCCGGTCGTATGATGAAATTTGGGATTTGGTAAAGAATCAGGGAAAAATGCTGGCTTCTATTCCGGCGATAATGCCAATGGCTAAAAAGGATTTAAAACATACAGCATCAGGATTTGGTTTTCGTATCGATCCGATTTATAAAACAACAAAATTTCATGCGGGGATGGATTTTGTTGCTGACGTAGGGAAACCGGTATATGCCACAGGCGATGGTAAAATTGAATTTGCAGGCTCAGATTTTTCGGGGTATGGCGTTCACGTTATAATCTATCATGGTTTTGGATATAAAACATTATATGGTCATTTATCTAAATTGAAATGCCTTCAGGGACAAACGGTAAATAGAGGAGACCTTATAGGATTTGTTGGAAGCACTGGAAAATCAACAGGCCCGCACCTGCATTATGAAGTGCATAAAAACGGAGAACCAATTAATCCGGTAAACTATTATTTCAGCGATTTGACAGCAGAAGAATATCAGAAAATTCTTGAAGTCAGCAGTCAGCCAAGTCAGGCTTTTGATTAAAAAAACTATCGTTTGAACTTTAGCATATTTTCCCTACCTTTAATTAAATTTTTAGATTACGTTATGAAAAAACTATTATTCTTTAGTGCTGCATTTTTTTTATTGAATGCGCTAACATCTGCACAAACTCTTACTTCTGCTGATTTTGGAAGTGTTGGAGACCAAGTTACATTAGGACTGGATTTAACTCCCGGTGTTTCAGTTGGGAACTCAGGCGCCGGACAGAACTGGAATTTTTCTTCTTTGAACACAGAAACGCTGGATACATTATTTTTCCTTGATCCATCTTTATTACCTAATGCATCAAGCTATCCTTATGCAAACCTTGCCGTTTCATCAAACGAGGGTGTTTTCTTTTTTGAAAAAACAGCAATGGCAATTTTAAATCATGGAGTTACCCTGGCAAGCAATGCTTTTGCGACGGAGGTTGTTTTCAATCCACCACTAACTTATATAGGTTTCCCGGCTACTCTTGGCTCGACGGCGACTACAGTGTCTTCATTTGAGGCTGCTTCATTTTTAGGCATTGATACAACAATCCTGATATGCCAAGTAACGATTGATTCTTTTAAAATTGTCAGACACTCTAACTACAGTGTTTACTTTGATGCCACAGGAACACTTACGCTTCCAACACAAAATTTCCCGAATGCATTAAGGGCATACTCTCAGGATCTAACTCGTGATTCTATATTTATTTACGCACCCAATAATATACTTTGTCCACCATTTTTAAATGTGCCACAGGGTTGGAGCTTAGCTCCCGATTTCCTTTTACAGTCAATAGATCCAACATTAACCAATGTAATTTTAGATACTACAAGAATTTATACATGGTATGTTCCAGGAGAGAAATTTGGAGTATGTGCTATTGATGTGAATTCAGCCGGAGCTGCTATCAGCGCTCGTTTCTATAGTGATGCCTCGCAAATAGGCCTCAGTATTGACAATATTAAAGAAAATGATCTGACGCTTTATCCTAATCCTACCAATGGTTCTGTGTATGTTCAGTCATCAGAATCAATGAATGGACACAGCATAAAAGTGTTAGACTTAAACGGAAAGGTTGTTTATACAGGAGCAATACAGACAGGTGCTCCCGTTCAACTACAAAACCTCGACAGCGGATTATATATCTATGAAGTTTATAATGAAGAATCTGCTCGTGTAAGTCAGGGAAAAGTGATTGTAAAAAAATAACAATATCATATTTATTTTATAAGGCAGTCCTCGGGCTGCCTTTTGTTTTATAAATAAGTAGAAGATTTCAGGTTATCTTTGAAAAAAAATAGAGGTGAAACAAAGTTTTTTTATTCTGATAATTTTTACAACCCTTGCGATGTATTCGCAACAATCCCCAGTTGTATTTAAACAGGATAAAAAACATTCGTGGAGAAAGCCATTTTTAATTGCTACAGAAACTGCTGCGATGACTGGAGGGTTAATCGGGTTGAATTATTTATGGTATGAACAATATGCGCGTACTCCATTTCATATTTTTAATGACAATAACCTCTGGCTGGGAATGGATAAAATGGGACATTGTTTTTCCGCCTATGCCATTGGGGCACTAAATACAGATGTAATTCGATGGGCCGGTGGTTCAAAAAAAACATCGGTTTGGTTAGGCGGCACATCCGGACTTGTTTTTTTATCAGCGATTGAAATGTTTGATGGCTTCTCTGAACACTGGGGTTTTAGTTGGGGAGATATGATTGCCAATACAGGAGGAACAGCTTTGTTTATCTCTCAGCAGTTGTTGTGGAATGAACAGCGGTTTCAAATGAAGTATTCTTTTTGGCCAAGTAATTACAGTAAGGATCGCCCCGATTTATTAGGGGATAATTTTGCACAGCAATTAATGAAAGATTATAATGGTCAGACGTATTGGCTCAGTGCGAACGTATGGTCATTTTTACCAAACAGAGAAAGCTCTTCTTTCCCGCGATGGTTTAATATATCGATCGGATATGGCGCTAATGGGCTTTTGGGCGGAGATAAAAATCCTGCTGAATTTTCTCATGTACAACGATACCATCAGTTTTTTTTATCAGTAGATGTAGATCTAACGAAGATTCCTACAAAATCTAAAGTATTGAAAACAGTATTCCGTACTTTCAATATGATTAAATTTCCTGCGCCGGCATTTGAGTTTAATACATCCTCAGACAACCCCGTGAGGTTTCACTGGTTATATTTTTAGTAATAAAAAAGGGCATCAATTTGATGCCCTTTTTTTATTAAAAATGATAGTATTAATTTCTGTTGAAATTATATGTATAAACAGTTGTTGCAACAGACATCGCATCACCTTCGCAGGTTAATGTTCCTGTAATTCCTGATATTGCATCTGGTCCGGTAAATGTTACATTATTTCCACACTTTTTACCCTGAGTACTGAATGCGAAAGCCATAGTTCCGTCATTAACCGTATAAGTGAATGAATACACTCGAGTTAAAGTATTCCCTGTGCAAGATGGATCAGACACGGTCATTGTTCCTGTTCCATCATTATTAATGTTAATAGTAGTAGCCGTAATCCATATTGGATTAGACATTGTCCAGCTTCCAACATAACATGGATCAGGTTCTGAGCACGAAGGCATAAACAGAACTAAAGTAGAAAAGGCTAGGATTGCAAATAAATTTTTCATGTTAATTTTATTAATACACCGAAGATAAAAAAAAATAACGTTAGACACAATCATATTGTTTTTACATTGATTTATAGGGATATATTTTTTTCACAAAATTGAATTAGATTTGTAAAAAAGGGAATTAATATGTCTGATGCAAAAAATTTATCTGTTGAAGAGAAAAGAGAACTGCTGAAAAAGTTAATGAAAGAAAAAGCAGCAAAAGCACCAGCTCCGGCATCTGCGGCATCAACCGCTCCTGCAGGAGATAAGTCGGCTTTTGCACAAGTCGAAAATTTTCCTGAGGTTCAAACATTAGCGGCACAATTTCAAACGCTACAAATGCTGCATGTTGAAAATCCTTACTTCAGGGTTAATGAAGGGATTGTAAATGATAAAACAACGATAGGCGGAAGAGAACTCATTAGTTTTTCAAGTTATAATTATATCGGACTATCCGGAGATTCAAGGGTTACCAAAGCCGCTCAGGATGCAGCTGCGAAATATGGAACTTCTGTATCTGCAAGTCGTATTGCAACTGGAGAACGACCCATTCACAGGGAGCTGGAAAAAGAAATTGCATCCTTACTTGGAGTGGAAGATTCAATAGTATTGGTGAGCGGACATGCAACAAATGTTACTGTTATAGGGCATTTAATGCGTCCGGGTAAAGATTTGATTCTATATGATGCACTGAGTCATAATTCTATCATTGAAGGGTGCGTATTATCCGGAGCGAGAAGAATTGCATTTCCACATGAAAACTGGGAAGAACTTGACAGAATTCTTACCGAGGTAAGAGGAGATTATGAGCGCGTATTGATTACCATTGAAGGAGTGTATAGTATGGACGGCGATATCGCTGACCTGCCAAAATTCATTGAAATTAAAAAGAAGCATCATGCTTTGTTAATGGTGGATGAAGCACACTCTATGGGTGTGATTGGTCCTCACGGATTAGGAATCCGCGATTATTACAATGTTGATGGAAATGAAGTTGATTTATGGATGGCCACATTCAGTAAATCATTTGCAAGTTGCGGAGGATACGTCGCCGGTAAAAAAGTGTTGGTTGATTATCTTAAATATAATACACCAGGCTTTGTTTACAGCGTTGGGATTAGTCCTGCCAATGCAGGAGCAGCACTTGAGGCTACTAAAATTATGAAAACAGAATCTTGGCGTGCGCTAAAAACTCAGGAGAACGCAAAACTGTTTTTGAAAATTGCCAAAGATCGAGGATTGAATACCGGACCAAGTAAAGACTCGGCTGTAATACCTGTAATTACTGGGAATTCTGCCCATGCATTGATACTGGCTGACGCATTGTTTAAAGATGGAGTTAATGTTCAACCCATATTATATCCTGCGGTGCCGGATAATGAAGCGCGCTTACGTTTCTTTATTACCAGCGATCACACGGAGGAAGAAATTACATTTACTGTAAATAAATGTGCTGATCACCTGGAAAGAATTCGCAAAGACATGGCGGATGTTGCATTTCCAAAATCGATGATTGGCGGATAAAATTCATAATCACTAAAACCTAAATAACACTATGAGCAAAGGAAAAATTTTCGTTACCGGTGGCGCCGGTTTCATTGGATCCAGGGTGGTAAAAATGTTACTTGATCAGGAATATGAAGTTCGTTGTTTGCTAAGAAAAACAACCAATACAAGAAGAATTGATGGTCTTGCTTTTGAGCGTTTTGACGGAGACATTACCAATGCAACTTCACTGGAAGAAGGCATGAATGGATGTACAGGTGTTATACACCTTGCAAGTTTATCTAACTGGAAAGATATCAAATCAGCAAAAATGCCATTGGTGGTGATTGACGGATCAAAAAATGTAATAGAAGCTGCCAAAAAGAACGGAAATATTAAAATGGTATATGTAAGTTCATCAACAGCTGTTGATGGTACTGATGATTTGAGAATTTTGAATGAGGATTCTCCATTGACATTACCTAAAAATAATCACTACATCTATGCCCATGCAAAGAAAGAAGTAGAAGAGTATTGCAAATCAGAAGCGAAGAATGGATTTCCTGTGGTGATTGTAAATCCTACAGAAGTATATGGCCCTTATGATTATGATAAAATAACCTGCGGCAACCTGATTGATTTTGCAACCACCAAAACTGTTCAAATGGCTGAAGGTGGAACTTCTATTGTTTATGTAGATGATGTTGCAAACGGAATCATTGCTGCATTTGAAAAAGGACGTCCTGGAGAAAGATATATTTTAGGCGGAGATAATGTTGAGTTTAAAGACCTTGCAAAAATTACACTTGAGTTATTGGGTATCAACAAACCAGTAAAAATGATTGGCAGAGGAATGCTTATGTCATTGGCATGGATTTCAAAAACACTTGGAATCAATATGGGATTTGAGCCCGCAGTAATTCCCTATGCTGTGAAGTATTGGTTTATAGATAATAAAAAAGCAAAAGAGGAATTAGGAGTTACATTCCGTTCGCCCAAAGAAATTTTAACTCCAACACTGGAGTGGGTTAAGAAGGAAGGAATGATTAAATAATCTTGTTAATAAATACATCGAGCCCTGTATGAAAAACATACAGGGCTTTTTTATTTTTATTCTGCATGAAAGTAGAAGCTAATCACACCGCACTTGCATTATTTGATTTCGACGGAACGCTTACTAAACAAGATACCATGTTCGCATTTATCCGTTTTGCGAAAGGAAATGCTGTTTTCTTCCTTGGAATGATATTGTTACTGCCGTTTTTGGTATTATATAAAATTCATCTGATTCCGAACCATGTTGCTAAAAGATGGCTACTTACATTTTTTTTTCGAAACAAATCATACGAACAGTTGGTTGATGAAGGAAAATCATTTTGCGAAAAAAAATTACCGATTATTCTCCGGCAAAATGGTCTTGAAAAAATAAAATGGCATCAACAGCAAAACCATAGGGTAATTATTGTTTCTGCTTCCTGGCAGGAATGGATTAAGCCATGGACAGACAGCCATAATATTGAACTTATATGTACTATTCCGGAAGTAAAAAATCAAAAACTTACCGGCAATTTTTCCACTCCGAATTGTAACGGACAAGAAAAAGTAAATCGAATCAAACAGCATGTAGATCTTTCATTGTATAAAGAAATATTTGCTTACGGTGATACGAAAGGCGACTTGCCGATGCTTTCATTAGCAACACAATCATTTTATAAACCATTTCATAAAAACAAATAGATCAATGTCAAATAAATCATCCATTCATCCTTCGTTCGGCGTGTTAGTTTCAGTTTTCTTTTTCTGGGGATTTGTTGCCGCTTCCAATGGAATTTTTATCCCGTTCTGTAAACAACATTTCAATCTCAGTCAGTTCGAATCTCAATTAATAGATGCGGCTTTTTACAGTGCATATTTTTATGGATCACTTTTATTGTATATGAGTTCATATCTCCTTAAAACAGATTTACTGAATAGCATCGGATATAAAAAAGGAATCCTTACGGGCTTGTTTATTTCTGCCATTGGAGCCTCAGGTTTAGCGATTGCCAGTTCTTTAGATGGGGTATCTTTTAGCATTGTATTGCTTTGTTTTTTTATTATCGCCCTCGGTTTTTCTTTGCAGCAAACAGCGGCACAACCCTATGTGGTTGCAATGGGAACACCTGAAACCGGTGCACATCGTCTTAATCTTGCAGGAGGTGTAAATTCATTTGGAACATTGCTTGGTCCACTTGTGGTCAGTTTTTTACTTTTTGGAAATATAGCTTCAGGCAGTGACGGGGCATCACTTATATCTATTCAAAACCTGTATATATTTTTAGCCGTTTTATTTGTGTTGGTCATGTTAATTTTCGGTTTTTCAAAATTACCGAAGATTACAAATACAGAAGAAATGGAAAGAAGTCCGAAAGCCTTGTTGGTCCTATCAATGATTGGTATATTATTCCCAATAATATTGTTTGCAGATTTTATTTCTTCTTTAACAGGAATCAATAAAAACCACCTCGTTATATTGGTATTGTTATTAACGCTTGGGATTTTATTCTTAGCGATGTTCCTTTCCTCACATAATAAGAAAGGATGGGGAGCAATGCAATACCCACAATTGATTTTAGGGATGATTGCGATATTTATTTATGTGGGTGTTGAAGTTACCATACAAAGTAATTTTGGTGCATTATTAAAGCAAGAGGAATTTGGAGCTTTTGATGAAAGTAACATTTCTCTTTTTATTTCGCTGTACTGGGGTAGTCTGATGATTGGCCGATGGACAGGTGCTTTGAGTGTGTTTAAGTTGAATGCGCTACAAAAAAGAATTTTAACTGTGGTTGTTCCTTTTATTGCATTTGCTCTAATCATTCTAGTAAATATTATTAAGGGCAACTCAGTACAAACCTTATTTATATATCCTGTTTGTATTTTATTTTTAATTATGGTTTTGCTAATCAGTAATGACAGTCCTGCGAAGATGATGTTATTGGTTTCTCTTGCAGGAGCCGCTGCCATGTCAATTGGATTATTGACTACAGGTACAATCGCCACGTATGCTTTTATCAGTGCAGGACTTTTTTGCAGTGTGATGTGGCCGTGTATTTTTTCGATGGCAATTACCGGACTCGGAAAATACACATCACAGGGTTCAGCATTTTTGATTATGATGATTCTTGGCGGAGCATTAATTCCTCCCGTGCAGGGAATCATTTGTGATATGGATATTCATTCGCTTGCCTTTAATGGAATAACATATACTCATTTATCTTACTTCATTCCTCTTGTCGGATTCATCTACCTTATCTGGCATACCATAAAATCTGTTCGGTCATTAAAAAAACAAGGGTTCAACGTTCAAACATTGCAAGATTAACGACATGGAAAAATCGCTTGTAGCCGGTATTGATATCGGAGGAACAAACATTGAAATTGGGCTTGTAAATCAACAAGGAGAAATACTATACAGGAAGTCATTTCAAACTGTAAAATTTTTAACTGTTGATGATTTGGTGAATGATATAGCTGAAGAAATCAATAATTTTTTCTCAACACACGCCCCATTTTTACTGGAAGGCATAGGTATAGGAGCTCCCAATGGAAATATTTTCAAAGGAACCATTGATCATGCTCCTAATCTTCCATGGAAAGGAGAAATACCGCTCGCAGATTTATTCAGAAAAAAAATGGAGGTGGATGTAAAACTGAACAATGATGCCAATGCGGCTGCAATTGGTGAAATGATTTTTGGTGCAGCAAAGGGATGTAAAGATTTTATTTTTATCACCTTAGGTACCGGCCTTGGCAGTGGTATAGTTTGTAATGGTCAGTTGGTATATGGACATGGAGGACATGCCGGAGAAGTTGGCCACATGATATTAGTACCTGATGGACGGATGTGCGGGTGTGGCAGAAAAGGATGTGTTGAAACATATTGTTCGGCGACAGCAATTCAACAGACTTATGCTGAGATAACAAATCTTCAGCTTTCATCAAAAGAAATATACCTTCAAGCAAAAGGCGGAGTAGACAATGCAATTCTTGCATTTAAAAAAACAGGAGAATGGCTTGGATTAGCACTTGCAAATGCCGTTGCGGTAACTGAACCGGAAAAAATCATTCTCTTTGGAGGTCTTGCTCAGGCGGGTGAAATTTTACTTCAGCCCACCATTCAAAGTTTCGAAAAAAATGCGTTGTTTATTTATCAAAATAAAATACCCATTATCTATTCATCACTGCCTCAAAATGAAGCAGCTGTTTTAGGGGCGGCCTCATTAATTTGGGCGAATAATCAATGATTGATATTGCATCGCAGAATAAATCTTTTTTACCTTCACGCTTAAATTTTGAGGTTAGTTAAATATGAATAATAAATCTATCCGGTTAATCATTTTTATTTCTGTGTTTATACTCGGAGGCTTGATTAGTTTACAGATATACTGGGTAAGCAAAGCGTATGAATTTACAGAAGAACAGTTTGATAATCGCGTGAATCTGGCATTGATGACGGTTGCTAATCAGATCAACAGATTTAATAAAGATACCATGTCTGTGAGAGAGCCGGTAAGCAGAATCAATTCAGATTATTTTACGGTAGAGATAACCGGAGTGGCAGATCCGGAACATTTACAGAATTTATTGATGATTGAATTTAATCGCTATGATATTAACCTCGATTTTCAATATGCCATTTACGATTGTTTTATTGATTCAATCATTTCTAAAAGTTATGTGGATGTAAGCGAAAATGGTAAAGAAGTATTTAAAGAGAATTCAGAAAATGTAGAATTTCCGATATATAATATGTCAAAAGACAGTCATAAATTTGGGGTGTATTTTCCCAATAAAAAATCTTATATCTCACAACAACTGGGGGTAATGATTTATTCTTCGATTGGTGTATTCTTTATTGTATTGTTTTTTGTTTATATCGTATCTCTCATCTTCAGACAAAAACGATTGTCTGAAATGAAGAACGATTTTATAAATAATATGACGCATGAGTTTAAAACACCCATTTCTACCATAACAGTATCAAGCGAACAATTGTTGAAAGAAAATGTGCTTAGCAATCCGGAAAAAATAAGAAATTATTCACGAATTATTAAGGAAGAAAGTGCAAGGTTAAAATCGCAGGTTGACCAAATTTTAAATGTTGCTATGCTTGATTCAACCCGTTCAAAACTGGAAAAAAAATCTTTGGATATGCATGTCCTGATTGAAGATGTGGCAGAAAAAATTAAAATCAGAACAGATTATCTGAACAATGAACTACATCTTGATTTGAAAGCAACGCAATCAATGCTAAATGGGAACTACGATCACCTGGCGAATGTAATGTTTAATTTGCTTGATAATGCCATCAAGTATCGACGAGACCAATTGATAATTACCATTCGGACATATAATAAGAATAACGATTTTTATATAGAAGTAGAAGATAACGGGATAGGAATACCACCATTGCTTCAACGTCATATCTTTGAAAAATTTTACCGCGTACCAACAGGTAATGTTCATAATGTCAAGGGGTTTGGCCTGGGTCTTAGTTATGTTAAAAAAATAGTTGAATTACATCAGGGTAAAATTAGTTTGGAAAGTACGCCAGGAGTTGGCACGGTTTTTAGATTAAGATTTAATAACTAATGTTTTTTGACTATGAAAGAGAAAAAAAACATACATATTTTATATGTTGAAGACGATGCTAATCTGAGCTTTGTCATTAAAGAAGTATTGGAAGAGGAGGGCTATGGAGTTCAGTTGTGCACGGATGGAAAATCTGCAATACAGGCTGTTGGGCTGGGGTCTTTTGATATATGTGTTTTAGATGTTATGCTGCCTCATCATGATGGCTTTGAAGTGGCAGAATTTGTTAGAAAAGTTCACAAAGACATTCCGATTATTTTTGTAACAGCAAAGTCGATGGCTGAAGATAAAATAAAAGGATTGAGAATGGGAGCTGATGATTATATTACCAAGCCATTTTCAACAGAAGAATTTTTACTTAGAATCGAGAATATTTTAAAACGGACGGGTAAGTTAGCCTCATCTATCAATAATAAAGATGAGTTTTCAATTGGAAGGTATGTTTTAAATACCAAAGAATATGAGTTAAAACTTGGAGATGAAATTAGAAGACTGACAGAAAAGGAAGCAAATCTGCTCCGTATTTTATGTATGCATGCCAATGAAGCAGTAACGCGAGAAATATTGTTAAAGTCTGTATGGGGGAAAGATGATTATTTTACAGGAAGAAGTATGGATGTATTTATATCAAAACTCAGGAAATACCTTTCTGATGATGAAAGTGTAAAAATTCAGGTAGTGCATGGTATAGGATTTAAGTTAATTGTGTCCTGATCCCAATTGTTAAAATTGCTGTATGATTATTAAAAGTTTATTACCTTGGTATTTATTTTAGGATTATGAAAAAACAATTACAATTATTATTAATAGTATTTACGCTTACTTTTGGAGTAAATACAGTAAATGCTCAATGTCCGGGATGTATGGTTAATACATCATGTTTTGTTCCCGGAGGAGGTTTATGTCCGGATTCTATTCCCGCAGGCACACAAGGACAGCCTTACGATGAAGACATCACGGCTTATCTCCCTGCTACCATTGATGCCGCTCCGTTTTCTAATGGATTATTAGGTTTTGTACCCTTGGTTTCGGTAAAAATAAATTCCATTTCAGGTATGCCTTTCGGATTGGTTTGGCAATGTGGAAATCCAGGCAATATGTTTTATCCTGCAAGTGGTGATACCATTGGCTGTGTTAAAATATGTGGAATTCCTATCGCTTCTCCGGGAGTATATAACATTATCATAAATGTTACAGCTGTTGTGGATGCTGGGCCAGTTCTTGGTTATCAGTCAGCACAAATAAATTTTGATCTGCAAATGGTTTTATTACCGAACTCGTCGGGGAACATTGCATTTAATTACAGTCCAAATTCAGCATGCGACAGCGGCTCTATTACATTTACCCCCAATATTACGGCAGCCTTACCTCAGTTGGTTTCTTATAGCTGGGATTTTGGAAACAATGTAACATCTAATAGTCCGACACCTCCTGCTCAGATTTATGCTGCGCCAGGTGATTACCCGGTAACCTTAATCACAACCATTAATCGCCTTACACTCACTTCATTTAATACATCTCTATCAGGTAATTTCTGGTGTGGAGATGTTGAGGAGCCAAACCTACCTTTTGTTGGATGTACTGCTACCCCTGATCCATACTTTAAATTTACCTCCGGTTCTAGTACATATCAGTCAGGGTGGACGACAAATGTGAATGCTTCATGGACAGGCATCGACTTCCCATTAGAATCTACTTTTGTCGCCATTCAGGTTTGGGACGATGACAATGTATCGCCCGATGATGATGGGGGCACAGCTACATTAAATATTACAGGCCCGGGAACCTATGGCTATTCAACCTCTTCTCCTTGGGGTGGAGGAACTGCCGGTTCTTTTGTGATTGGCTTAACGGTTGATACAGTTATTACAGTAAGCGATACGATTCATATATATTCTTCTCCTGCAGCACCAACATTAACAGCAGCCCAATCTGCTATTTGTGAGGGAGATTCTACACTACTTACAGTTGACCCAGGATTCAATTATGTTTGGTATCATGACAGTTTAGTTGTGGCAAATACTTCCGTTAACGAATATATGGTGATGGATGATGGTGAATATTATGTAAAAATTGTAAATCATCAAACAGGCTGTTTAAATTATAGTAATTCTTTAACAATTAATTATCATCCTGACATTCCATTCAATTTTGCGATAGTTTGGAATGGAATCAATGGATATCTTCAATCCAATATCAACGGAAATTATTCTTATCAGTGGATGTTTGATAACGGCTCTGGATGGAATAATATTCCTGCACCAGCGGGTGCTCAAAGCAATTATACTCCCACGGCAAATGGACAGTATATGTTGGTTGCTACCACTGTTGATGGATGTATCGATACAACTAATATTTATACGTTTAATAATTTAGGATCTGAAACTTTTGGAGATCTTTCTTCATTGAATGTATTCCCTGTGCCTTCGAGTGGTGAATTGAATGTTCAGTTACAACTTTCTAATGAAGTTCCTGTTGAAATAAGATTAATGGATATGCTTGGAAAAACCCTATTTAATGATCGTTTTGAAAATCAATCCGGATTCATATCAAAACAATACAGGATTGATCAGTTGCCATCGGGTTCATACATTTTGGATGTAACACTTCCTTCAGGAAGTTTGCGAAAAAGAGTAATCAAACAATAACATGAAAAGCCCCGATAAGGGGCTTTTTCATTTGCGAAAAAATACTACATTTGAAAACTAAATAATTTCAAATGAAATTCTTCTTTACACTAACTACTATTATTATATTTTCATTTCATTCTTTTGCTCAGGCCCCTCATCACTGCGGAACGGATTATATTCTTCAAAAAGCATTAAAAGAAAACCCGGCAATTCAACAAAATATAGACGCTATAGAAGCCTATACCGAAAAGTATGCTTCAGATAATCAGCATACTGACAAAGCTCTTTTAATTACGATACCCGTAGTCGTTCATATTGTATATAATACTGCTGCAGAAAACTTATCTGATGCCCGAATTCAATCACAAATAGCTGTTTTAAATCAGGACTTCAGGAGATTGAATGCTGATGCATCAAATACGCCATCTGCTTTTGCAGGGCTAGCAACTGATGCAGAAATTGAATTTTGTTTAGCGACCAAAGACCCCAGCGGAAATACTACAACTGGAATTACAAGAACCTCCACCTCTAATACTTCTTTTGATATAAATTCAGACAATATAAAATTTACAAGTCAAGGAGGAAAAGATGCATGGCCATCAAACAAGTATTTAAACATTTGGGTTGGAGACATTACAGGCGGAATCTTAGGATATGCAACTCCCCCGGGAGTTTTTCCGGCAAATCAGGACGGCGTGGTTATCGGTTATCAATATTTTGGAACAACAGGAGCATCTGCCCCATATAATAAAGGAAGAACTACTACACACGAAGTGGGGCACTGGTTGAATTTGAAACACATATGGGGAGATGAATCGGGATGTGCAGGAACAGATAATGTTACTGATACCCCAAATCAGGCGGGAGAAAATTATAGTTGTCCGTCATTTCCAAAAACAGATGCCTGCTCACCCAGCTCTCCCGGCGTTATGTTTATGAATTATATGGACTATGTGGATGATAATTGTATGAACATGTTTACTGCAGGTCAAAAAACAAGAATGCATGCGACCGTTAACGGAACACGCGCAAGTCTGTTTACATCCACCGGATGTAGCGGAAGCACCGGTGGCGGTGGTGGCGGTAACAGCAGTTGTGATACTTTGAGTAACTGGACTTCAGGAGATCAGGCGGTACTTTATACGGTGCCTAATAATGGCGGTTATATCGGTGGACATAATACTTATCAGGATATTTCAAAAGCAGAACGTTTTACCAACGTCGGCACAAATAAACAGGTAACCAAAGTGATGTATTTATTTGGTGTTGCGGGTGGTTATAATGCATCCTCAAAAATTTCTGCTACCGTATGGAATGAATCTGGTGGCTTTCCTTCCGCAGAGTTAGGAACCAAAGATGTGTTGGTTTCTTCTTTTGCTGCCGATGTAACAAATCAGGCATATACTATTGTTACATTCAATACTCCTATTGCTGTTTCTAATACATTCTATGCCGGTATCGAGTTATATTATGCTCCTTCAACAATTGCTGTTTCTCTTTATTCATCTACCGATGGCAATCAAACACCACCTACTGCATTTGAACAATTCCAGAATGGCACATGGTATCGTGTAGATAATACAAATTCATGGCAGTTGGATATTTCATGGGCTGTATTTCCAATCGTTTGCGATTTAACCTTGGGAACAGAATCAGTTGCCGGATTAGAACAATTGAAAATTTATCCCAATCCAACAGATGGAGTTGTTCATGTATTGTTTCCTGATGTAAATACATCAGCCATTCGTGTATTTGATATGATGGGAAGAGTGATAAAAAATTCATCGGTTACGCCGAATGAAAACTTTACATATTCAATTGATTTGTCCGGAGAGCCGAATGGAATTTATTTTATTGAGGCAACCCAGGGAGGAAAAACAATTACTCAGAAAGTAGTGCTATCAAGGTAAGTGTGGACGAAAAAAAATCGTTATTAGACTCATTTTTATTACAAACCAAAAAATATAATTTTTCGGTAGTACTGTTTTCGTTACCGGATGAAAATGAGTTTATCTGTTATTTTCAAAACGAAAAACTTGAAAATAAAAATGCAAGTTTTGAATTTCGAATTCATCCGTTTCAACCAGATGTTCAATTTCCTTATATAAAAATTACGCCTCAGTTAATTTTCAGATTATCTGAAATTCCTGATCAAGTTTTTGAACTTGCGCCGGTTCATGATGTTGATGGCATGTGGGAATCACTCATCGCCGATCCACCGGCAGAAACAATAAAAGAAGATTTTATTACAGGTGTAAAAAAAACAGTTGAGGAAATTAAAAAAGGCTCCTTTGAAAAAGCGATGCTTTCTGCAATACGAAAAGTAAAATTGCCGAATAATTTTTCAGTAATTCATACGCTTCATTCTATCCGAAAGGCATTTCCATCTGCGTTCGTATCTTTTATTTCTACGCCATACACAGGCACATGGATTGGTGCTACGCCCGAAACGCTCCTGAAATGTAAAGGGAATGAAATCACAACAATTTCTCTTGCCGGTACACAACTGCAGCAAAGCGTTAACTCCTGGGGCGAAAAAGAGATTCATGAACAGGAAGTAGTAACCCGATTTATCAAAGAAGTTTTTGACTCATTTGATTTCAAATCAACAGAAGTGAAAGGTCCGGAAAATTATGAAATCGGAAACCTTATACATTTAAAAACTACTATTACTGCAAAAATAAGCGAGTCTGATAATATTGAACTCATTGAAAAACTTTCGCAGGCAATTCATCCTACACCAGCGGTAGGTGGTTATCCGGCATCAGATTCAATTCAATGGATACAGCAGATTGAAAAGCATCAGCGATCATATTATACCGGATTTATGGGGCCTGTTGAAGATGGGAATGCACATTTATTTGTAAATCTGAGATGTATGCAAATTCACCGGGGCGAGGGATATTTATATTCCGGTGCCGGAATAACGCAAGGATCAGATGCAGAAAAGGAATGGCAGGAAACAGCAAATAAAGCACGCATGATTACATCTGCGATCTGATCATTCATTTTATTACCTTTATCACATGCTAAACGGGAAAAAAAATACACCGTGGATAGCACAGATTTGTGCAGAACATCAAATAACAGATGTTTTTATTTGTCCGGGATCACGATCGGCACCGCTAACTCTTGCATTCACAAGAAATCCGCAATTTAATTGTTATAGTATAGTTGATGAACGCTCAGCAGGATATTTGGCTTTGGGAATGGCATTGTCCAAAAAGAAACCTGTTGTTATTGTTACAACATCCGGAACAGCTGCGTTGAATCTTTCACCGGCCGTAGCTGAGGCTTACTATCAGGGCATTCCATTGATAGTGATGACAGCAGACAGACCTGCGGAATGGATTGATCAGCATGATGGGCAAGCCATACGACAATCATCCATTTTTCAGTCTTTTATTTATGGTCAGTATCAACTTTCGGGAGAACTTTATCATGCCGATGATCTTTGGTACACACAACGATTGATGAATGAAATTATCATTGAGTCAAATCGTAAAAAAGGCCCGGTTCATCTCAATATTTCATTCAGGGAACCATTATATGAAATAGAAAAAATATCTTCCTCAGATGTGAGGGTAATACATGACTTAGCAATAAGTAACACCATCGGGCAATCTCATGTTTCTTTGCCTGTTGAATTGATAACAAGTAAAAAATGCTGGATCCTGCTTGGTCAGGATGATTATTCTGCCGAAACGATTGATCTGCTTCAGCAAGGGATTAACGAACATCATTGGGTGGTGGCTCATGAAACCATTAGTAACTTGCCGCTTTCAAATTCAATCACCTATATGAATGAAATTATTCATTCTCAGATTGAATCTGATTCTGCCCCTGAAATCGTTATTATTTCAGGAAAACAATTCATTTCTAAAAAACTTAAAAAATACCTGCGCTCACTTCCTCAGTGTATTCAAATATTTGTTACAACTCAGGATGAATGGTCAGATGCATTTCAACAGGTCAGATACATTGCTCACCATTCGCTGTCTGATTTTCTTTTTCAGTTGATTCAAGCACCTGTTCAATGTGATGCCAATTTTTATAATTACTATTTGAATAAACAAGGTGAGATAAAAAATAATATATCAGATTTCTTGAAAACCATTCCTTATTCAGATTTATATGTTTATCAGCAGATTTTTAATTCAATTCCATCGGGTTCAGTAATACATTTAGGCAATAGCACGCCGGTGCGTTATGCACAATTATTTTCCGGTAAAAATCAGGAAATGTATTGTAACCGAGGTACAAGTGGTATCGATGGTTCTGTTAGCACTGCTATTGGATATGCCATTGCTGATGCGAAAAAAAATCATTTTGTAATTATTGGTGATCTTTCTTTTGAGTATGATATACATGCACTGATGCACGCCTACGTTCCGGATAATATCGTGATTATTGTTATCAATAATCAGGGGGGAAATATATTCCGCATCATTGAAGGATCAAAGGATGTTGATGAGCTTGAAAAGTATTTTGAAACCAGAATAATAAGGGATTTTAAAAACATTTCAGCTCATTACGGGTTAGATTATCATATAAGTAAAACCGAAAATGAACTGAAAGAAATAAATCAAAAAATTTCATCATATAAAAAATGTATCATTGAAATACAAACAGATCCCGAAGTATCTTCGGAAGTTTATCTGTCATTATTTAAAGAATTGGTAAATAAAAAAAGATAGCGATATGTCAAATAGAAACTGGAAGACGATTAAAACTTACGAAGAAATTAAATTTGATTTTTTTGAAGGTATTGCAAAAATATCTATCAATCGCCCACACAAAAGAAATGCGTTTACTCCAAAAACTGTTCAAGAGATGATTGATGCCATGAATATTTGTCGCGACAATATGGATATTCAGAGTGTTATTCTTACCGGAGAAGGCGATGAAGCTTTTTGTAGCGGAGGAGATCAAAGTGTTCGCGGACACGGAGGATATATAGGATCAGACATGGTTCCGAGGTTGAATGTACTTGATCTTCAAAAACAAATTCGATCTATTCCCAAGGCCGTGATTGCTATGGTAAAAGGCTATGCCATTGGTGGCGGTCATGTATTGCACGTAGTTTGTGATTTGAGTATTGCTGCTGAAAATGCACGTTTTGGTCAAACTGGTCCCAAGGTTGGAAGTTTTGATGGCGGATTTGGAGCGTCTTATTTAGCGCGTGTTGTTGGTCAGAAAAAAGCTAGAGAAATCTGGTATTTATGTGATCAGTATGATGCACAGGAAGCCCTGGATATGGGATTGGTAAATAAAGTAGTTTCGCTTGATAAAATTGAAGATGTTACAGTGGAATGGTGTAAGAAAATAATGGAGAAAAGTCCTATCGCTATTCGTATGCTGAAATCATCATTCAATGCTGAACTTGACGGACAAGCAGGTATTCAGGAACTCGCGGGAAATGCAACACTACTATATTATTTAAGTGAAGAAGCAAAAGAAGGTAAGAACGCATTTGTTGAAAAGCGCAAACCTGATTTTTCTAAATATCCAAAATTCCCGTAATTAAATTTATTCATGTTGATTGCATGGATCAAAGCAGCCAGACTAAGAACATTGCCTTTAGCGATGTGTGGTATATGTATTGGTAGTTTGCTGGCTTTACACTTTGGAACGTTTCAGTTGTATGTGATGTTGTTGTGTTTGCTTACTGCTTTTTTTCTTCAAGTGCTTTCTAACTTTGCCAACGATTACGGTGATTTTAAAAAAGGTACAGATAATGAAAATCGTATTGGTCCGGCACGTACACTTCAGGAAGGGTTGATTACGGAACAACAGATGAAAATAGCGTTGATCATTACTTCGTTATTTGCATTCATTTCCGGTTCGGCTTTGATTGTGATATCTCTTCAACATGCAGGATTAAAATCGATGCTCTTTTTTTTAGGACTGGGAATAGCAAGTATTCTTGCTGCAATTTTTTACACAGTCGGAAAAAAAGCTTACGGCTATTTTGGTCTTGGAGATATTTTTGTATTTATTTTTTTCGGACCGGTTGCTGTTTTGGGCGCATATTATTTACATCAGTCGAGCATTAATCTCCCTGTTATTTTTCCTGCAATTTCTTTGGGTGCGCTCTCCACCGGAGTGCTTCACATGAATAATATGAGAGATATTATTAATGATAAAGCATCGGGTAAAATTACCATTGCTGTTCGCTTGGGTTTAGCGAGTGGCAAAATATATCATTTTGTTTTAATGTTGATTGCAGGCTTATCAGCGGCATGGTTTCAGTTGAATTATCTTGAATTTCATATTTTCGGACTTATTCCACTGGTTGTATTAGTTCCACATTTATATATGGTGTTGAAGACGAATGAACATCAGGCGTTTGACGGGCAATTAAAAATAGTTGTGTTGATATCGGTGCTATATACCATAAGTTTGGGACTTGTCATTTTTAAAATGAAAGGATGGGTATGATGATAAAATTATCAAGCATAATTTTTTTTCTGTTGACTTCAATTATTTTGATGTCAGCCCAAACACTTTCTTATGATGTTAAAGCACTGGGCATGAAGGTTGGTTCAATGAAAATAACAAGAACAGCTTCCGGCTCTAATATTTTATATCAGATTGAAAGTACAAACCATGTGAGTTATCTATTTGGTGAAATTGATGTGAAGCATTCTTCTTCTGCTTCATTTTTGAATGGGGTGTTACAAAAATCAAATTCTAAAACAGATAAAAACGGGAAACTTGAAAGTAGTTGCGAAACAGTTTTGTCCGGTTCTGTTTATAAAATCAAAACACATCAAACTACAGCAGTTTATTCATCACCGATTCGTTATTCCATTTTTTCCATGTATTATAATGAGCCGAAAGGATTAAAAGAAATATTTTCTGAAGAATACGGTAAAATGGTTCCCATAAATGAGGTTAAGCCTCATCGGTTTATGGTGTCATTTCCTGACGGAAAAAAATATCATTATGATTTTGAAAACGGAGTAATCAGTGATGTTGAAGTCCCTTCCGCAGTAGGAACCGTGCACATGCGATTAAAAAAGTAGCAGCAGGTTTATGCTGCTTTACCTGAAAAATTACTTTTCTCAATTTTTTCTTTAGCGTATGCAGCAGTTATCGTGATGTGCGTTTCATCAGATTCAGGACTGTTAAACATAATATCATTCATGATGGCCTCACAAATAGAGCGCAATCCTCTGGCACCTAACTTATATTCAATAGCTTTTTCTGCAATGTACTGCAACGCTTCATCTTCAAAGCTCAACGTTTTTTGATCAATAGAAAACAATTTTTGATATTGTTTAATGATTGCATTTTTCGGCTCTTTAAGAATACGAAGAAGTGCATCTGCATTTAATGGATTGAGATGAGTAACTACCGGCAGTCTTCCAATTAATTCAGGAATCAGCCCGAAACTTTTTAAATCCTGTGGAGCAATATACTGTAGTAAATTGCTCTTGTCAATTTCTAATGTTGAATTTCCATTTACGAATCCGATGGATTGTTTATTGATACGGTCGCTGATTTTTCTTTCTATTCCGTCAAACGCCCCACCACATATAAATAAAATATTTTGGGTGTTTACAGAAATCATTTTTTGCTCCGGATGTTTTCTTCCGCCATATGGAGGAACATTGATTACGCTTCCTTCAAGTAATTTTAATAATCCCTGTTGAACACCTTCTCCCGATACGTCTCTGGTGATTGAAGGATTGTCGCCTTTGCGCGCAATTTTATCTATTTCGTCAATAAAAACAATGCCTCTTTCAGCCGCTTGAACATTATATTCAGATGCCTGCAATAATCTGCTTAATACACTTTCCACATCTTCGCCTACATAGCCGGCTTCAGTTAATACGGTTGCATCTGCAATACAAAAAGGTACATTCAGTATACGGGCAATGGTTCTGGCAAGTAATGTTTTTCCGGTTCCTGTTTCTCCAACAAGTATAATATTTGATTTGTCAATTTCAACATCATTATCGGTGTTTATTGAATGATGAAGAATCCGCTTGTAATGATTGTAAACGGCAACGGCAATAACTTTTTTAGCTTCATCCTGACCAATAATATATTCATCAAGATGCTTTTTTATTTGAGATGGAATAAGAAGCTGAATTTGATCAGTAAGACTGTCTTTGTTTTTTTGTTTTAATTCAAGCTCTGTTATTTTTTTTGCTTCTTCTATGCAATGGTCACAGATGTTTCCTTCCTGTCCGGTAATGAGCAACGACACTTGCGTGCGGGTTCTCATGCAAAAAGAGCAGTGCTCTTCACGTTGTTTTGCCATAGTGTTTTAATCGTAAGATAAAAAAAGGAAGGCATCGCCTTCCTTTTAAATAATGATAGTGCTTATGCTTTTGTTTTGATTAGAACTTCGTCAATCATTCCGTATTCTTTTGCCTCTTGAGCAATCATCCAGTAGTCGCGGTCAGAATCCTTGAATACTTTTTCGAAAGGCTGTCCGCTATGTTCAGCAATGATTTCGTATAATTCCTTTTTTAACTTTTCTATTTCTCTGTATGTAATTTCAATATCACTTGCTTGTCCCTGTGCACCGCCAAGTGGCTGATGAATCATTACACGACTGTGCTTTAGACCGGTTCTTTTTCCTTTGGTTCCTGCACATAATAAAACGGCGCCCATTGATGCAGCCATGCCCACACAGATGGTGGCTACATCAGGTCCAATCCATTGCATGGTATCATAAATACCTAATCCTGCATAAACGCTACCACCGGGACTGTTCACATAGATTTGTATGTCTCTTTTAGCATCTGCACTTTCCAAGAAAAGCAATTGCGCCTGAATAATATTGGCAATATAATCGTCGATCGGAGTACCAAGAAAAATGATGCGATCCATCATTAATCTGGAGAACACATCAACTTCACGGAAGTTGACAGGTCTTTCTTCAATAACTGTTCTAGTCATGTTACTGATGTGACTCATATATTTTTCAAGGTGCATGCTGCTGATGCCCTTATGCTTTACTGCATACTTTTGAAATTCATCTTGTGGTATCATACCTTTAAAATTAATTGTATAATCAAATATAAAATGTAGTGGTTTGCCCACCAATTTTTTAAGTATATAATTTAATCGTATTTAGATTAATTAAGAAGCCTTGTTTTGAAGCATATCTAAAAATGGCTGATATCCGATAGGCTTTTCATCAATTTTTACCAGCGACTTTAAATGTTCTAATGCTTTTACTTCTATTATATATGTAACAATTTTTTCTCCTTCTTCTTGGTTCGCAAGAATTCGTTGAGCCAATTCGTCTATTTTGTCATCCGGCAGAGAATATCCCATTTGATTTACTCGGTTTAAAACAGTTCTTCTTGCTTCACTCATCATCTCTTCTTCTGTTACCTGAATATTATTTTCATCGGCAATTTTCTTTCTTATCAATTCCCAACGAATAACATCTCTTCCTTGATTGTATTCTGCTTCAACAGTATCCGGATTAAAGTTTTTGTTTTCCGCATTCTTTACCCTGATCCATCTTTGTAAAAACTGATCAGGAAGTTCAAACGAAGTTTTTTCAAGTATTTTATTTCTGATGTCATTCAAAAGGCGGGCATTACTTTCCTGTTGAATATCAAACTGCAATACCTCTGCCACTTTGTTTCTGAAACCGACCTCATCAGATACTACATCTTTTCCAAAAACACGATCAAAAAATTCCTGATTTATTTCAGCAGGCACTAATCGGCTTATTGAATTAATGGAAAGTTTAAACTGATGACTGATGCCACTGACTTCTTCCTGTTTAATCCCTAAATAAATGGAAGCGGTAAGTTCATCTTTATATGCTTTTCTTGGGTCAAGTACCACATCATCGCCCGGCTTTTTACCTAATAACATGGATTTGGTTTGGGGATCTTCAATTTTATCTACTATTATATATGATGATTTATTTAAGCCTCCTTCTTTTTCAGTGCCTTCATCATTTAATTCAATCATTGATCCCATTACCATATCTTTTTCAGTAACCTCTTCAGCATTGATACTTCTTCCAAAACGGTTACGCAATTTTTCTACTTCTTCATCAATGGTCTGTTGGTCGGCTTCAATTTTATAATGCGTAAATGTATCTTTTTCCGGAACTTCAATTTTGAATTCAGGTGATAGTCCTAGGTCATAAAAGAACTCAAATTCTTTTTGCTGATCCCAGTCAATATTATTTTTATCATTGTTAGGAAGCGGATTGCCAAGATATTCAATCTTATTTTCTTCAAGATATTTGAATAATCGATCTACAACCATTTTAGAAACCTCATCGCTCAATACAGATTTTCCATACATTTTCTTCACCATACTGGCAGGAACCATTCCTTGTCTGAATCCTGGCATAGATACTTTCTGCCGAACATTTTTCAAAGCTTTTTCTAATGTATCAGCGTAGTCAGATTCAATAACCTTGATTTTAATCAGGGCGTTTAAATTGTCAATGTGTTGTTTTGTAATTTCCATAAAAGATTCAACTAAAATTCATATTAAAAAAACAACCGCCAAGAAATCTTGACGGTTGTTGAAGTGCGGATGAAGGGACTCGAACCCCCACGCCTTTCGGCACCAGATCCTAAGTCTGGCACGGCTACCAATTACGCCACATCCGCAATTTCAGCCCGTTTTTTAAATCAGGCTCACAAATGTAAGGAAAATTTGATTATTTCATAACCCTTGGATAGAGGAATTATATTTATGTATGATCTCTACAAATAAATTTTTCTTATCGCCAGATTAATTTTTTAAAAATAAAGAATCCTCAACTTTCAATTTTTAAAATTCAAGCGTGATATTAATTTCTGAAAAAAATCTGTTTCAAATTTTTTTCTGCAACTAAAATTTGTGTGTTGTTTCTGAAAAATGAATTTTAAAAACAATAATTCAAAGTTAATTCATCAAAAAGAAGAAAGAAGATAAAACAAATGTAATCTCTTAAAACAACTGTAAACAAAGGCATTCGCGTGTTTTGTTTTTTTAATCAACTAAAAATCAATTTTTGATTTTTCAACTTTCAATTGTTAATTACGTGGATGAATAAACGCGCAAATCATCTTCAAGTATTGATGATATAAGGATTTTCTGTTTTTTTGTTTTCGCAATTTAAATTTCATTCATAAAATATTTTCTTGCAAAATATTTCTTCGTATGTTTTTTTATATATACTTTCGAATAAACAAAACATATATTTTATGGCAAAGAAATCCGGCACTGCTTCAAAAGCTTCAGCAAAGAAAAAAGTTGCTAAGAAGCCCGTAGCTAAAAAAGCTGCAAAGAAGCCTGTAAAAAAAGCTGCTGCTAAAAAAGCTGCTGCTAAGAAACCAGCTGCTAAAAAAGCTGCTGCTAAGAAACCAGCTGCTAAGAAAGCTGCTGCTAAGAAACCAGCTGCTAAGAAAGCTGCTGCTAAGAAACCAGCTGCTAAGAAAGCTGCTGCTAAGAAGCCAGCTGCTAAGAAGCCAGCTGCTAAGAAGCCAGCTGCTAAGAAGCCAGCTGCTAAGAAGCCAGCTGCTAAGAAAGCTGCTGCTAAGAAGCCAGCTACAAATGGAGCTCCTGCTTCAAAGTAGTAAAAAGCTGATCACATTAAAAACCTTTAGCATTCGCCCGCTAAAGGTTTTTTTGTTTTTATATGATTTCATCTATTATTGTAATCAATGTACATCTTCTAGAAAAATAGTTTTTTCCTGTATTACAAAATCCTGAACATCCCTAAATTCAATTTTTACAGACGTTGGTTTGTTCCATTGTATGGTAATTAAGCCAGAATTAATCAAACAATTTCTGTTTCCCACCGCAAACGAATTAATATTTTTACCTGTCTTTGTCTGAACATGATTTAATCCACCGGATGAAAATTCATAAATCTTTAATGGTTGTTCATTTGAATTCAAACTCATTATTTCATTACACCCACTATTACCACTTAGCAGAATAATTTTCATTTGTTTTTTATTTAAAAGTATTTTTTTAAATCGAGATATCTCATTCGGATATATATTCCAGTTTTCTTCTTTCGAATTGTCTGATAAAATAGGAATGCCACTACATATAAATGTAAGCTGAGCAGAAGTGTCTTCAAGTGTTTTTTCCAACCATTGCCACTGTGTTTCTCCCAGTAACTCTGAAGCTGCATTTTTTTTTCTGAAATATCGGGTGTCTAACATAATAAAGCGGACTCTTTTGTCTGGCTCGCCAAATATATAACTGGTATAAATTCCGTCCTTTTCTCTTCTAACAGATTTTAAGTGCTCGCCAATAAAATCTAAAAATAATTGCTGTGATATTTTTCTATCAATTGATATCGTATCATTTTTTTCTCCTCCCAGTTCATTCTTATCCCATATCCCAATAACAGGTATTTTTCTCAAGAAACGTATATAGTTTTCTTTCGTTAATTGCTTGTTATATTTTTCATTCAATTCATCTGTATTTTCTGAAAAACCGGATATCATATTTCCCAGAGAAACCCAGATGTTCGGCTTTTGGTCAAGAATATTCAGCCACATTTCCTGAGGGAGTGATTGATGATTTGCAGAACCAAAAGCAATTTTCTGTATCCTGTGAATTGAATCAAGCGGAACCCTTTCTACTTTGGGTAATATTGTCTGAGATTGACAAATGGAAAATGAAATAAGAAATAAAAAAAATAAACCAATCTTCTGATCAGATGTTATCATGATGCTGAATTTATCAATTATCAATATATTAGTAAAAAACTAATTCATGAAATCTTTTATCTCACTTGTAATCATTCTTTGTTCAATTGCAGATGGTTTATTTGCTCAGTTTTCTATCGGAACGGCACAACTAACTTATGTAGATGCATCCAGAAATAATCGCTCTATTCCGGCACAGGTATATTATCCTGCAAATACAGCGGGACAAAATGCTACTCCCGCTTCCGGATCTTTTCCTTTGGTTGTAGTTGGCCATGGATTTGCAATGGGAATAGATGCATATTTACATTTTAAAGACGTACTTGTTCCACAAGGCTACATCGTTGCACTGTGTAATACAGAAACTTCTTTAAGTCCAAGTCATCAGGATTTTGGATATGATTTATTGTTTCTCACTAACTCTATGAATGGTTCATCACAGAATGAGCCAAGTTTTATTCTTTATCAACATATGAATGGCAAAGCTGCTGTAGTTGGACATTCAATGGGAGGAGGTGCCGGTGTGCTCGCATCATCATTTGCATCGCCCGGAGAGATTACTTGTTATATTGGTTTGGCTCCTGCTGAAACAAATTTATCGGCCATTGCTGCCGCAGCAAGTGTTGCTATCCCATCATTAATATTCAGTGGACAGGGCGATAATGTTACCCCTCAGGCCAATCATCAGATACCTATTTATAATAATCTTAATCAATCCTGCGCTTCACTTGTAACAGTTTTAGGTGGAGGACATTGTTATTTTGCACTTGCCAATGCCGCATGCGATTTTGGAGAAACTTTCTCAAACAGCAATATTTCCATTACACGTTCAGCGCAACAAGATGTAATGTTTGATATCATGATTCCATTCCTTGAATATGAATTGAAATCTTCAACTTCCAGTCTTGCTGCTTTTAAAGATTCTTTGCTAACATCTCCGAGAATAAGCGTACAGCAAAAAAATTGCGAGTCATTAAGTATATCTGATGAAAAAGAATCTGTATTTCATATTCAAGTGAAAAATAATTTACAGGTCAATCAAGTTTTAAATATATCGGCATTTGCATCACAGCCCTCCAATGTATTATTTGAAATATATGATATGAAAGGAGTGCGATATTATTCATCACAACATTTTATTTCGCCTTCTGCTAATGATTTGTCAATTCCTGTTTCTTCTCTGTCATCAGGGATGTATATGTTACATTATACATCTGCACCTGGCAAAAGTGATACGATTAAATTTCATGTAGTAGGAAACTAATCATATTCATATTAGCAAAGAATGACATACCTTTGCCCCCATTATGATTAGTGTAACAAATTTATCTGTTTTATTTGGTGGCGATGCATTGTTTGAGAATATTTCATTTCTGATTAACAGAGACGACCGTATTGGATTAACTGGTAGAAACGGTGCAGGTAAATCTACTTTATTAAAGATTATTAAAGGCTTACAAAAGCCTACCTCTGGAGATATCTCACTTCCCAAAAATGCAACTATCGGATATTTGCCCCAGGAGTTTCATAACGTATCAACGTTAACAGTAATTGATGAAACAAGAAAAGCATTTGAAAAAGCCATTGCATTGGAGAAAGAAATTACTCACATCAATGAACAATTGGCGACGCGAACGGATTATGAAAGCGAAGGATATTTTCAGTTAATTGAAAAACTCAACGACTGTCAGCATCATTTTCAGGTATTGGGCGGCTACGAAATGGAAGAAAAGTTGGAGAAAATTCTAAAAGGTCTTGGATTTGAACCTTCCGATTTTCAGCGAAAAGTGACAGAATTCAGTGGTGGATGGCAGATGAGAATTGAGCTTGCCAAAATCTTATTACAACAACCTGACCTGATCTTACTCGATGAGCCTACGAACCACCTGGATATTGAATCTATCATCTGGCTCGAGAATTTTTTGATTACATATAGTGGTGCCATCATGATGATATCACACGATCGTACTTTTTTGGATAAAATTACCAATCGCACACTCGAGATTACTAACGGGAGAATTGAAGATTATAAAGCATCCTATTCTAATTATTTAATTCTAAGAAAAGAAAGGAGAGAAAAACTAGAATCTGCGGCAAGAAATCAGGGGAAACAGATTGCCCAGATGGAAAGAAATATTGAGCGATTTAAAGCGAAAGCTTCAAAAGCAAGCTTTGCTCAATCGTTAATGAAGAAGCTTGACAAGATTGACAGGATAGAAGTGGATATGGAAGATGTTTCAAAAATTTCTATCCGTTTTCCTGAACCACCGCGTGCAGGAAAAGTAATTGTAACCGGAGAGCATATTCAGAAAAATTACGGAGATAAAAAAGTAATCAGTCCGATGAGTTTTTCTATTGATAGAGGCGATCGCATAGCTTTTGTTGGAAAAAATGGAATGGGGAAAACAACGTTAAGTCGGATTATCGCCAAAGATTTAGATTTTGAAGGCGATTTGAATTATGGACATAATATTCACCTTGGATATTTTGCTCAGCACCAGGCCAACAAGTTGAACGGAGAAAATACCATTTTAAAGGAAATGGAATCTGCAGCTTATGGCAGCGATACTTTTACTCAGGTGCGTTCTATTCTCGGAGCATTTTTATTTAGTGGTGAAGATGTAGATAAAAAAGTGAAAGTGCTTTCCGGTGGTGAAAAATCCAGGCTTTCTATGGCTAAGCTTTTATTGGAGCCATTAAATTTTTTGATTTTCGATGAGCCCACCAATCACCTCGATATTGTTTCAAAGGATGTATTGAAAAATGCAATCCTGAATTTTGACGGAACCATCATTATTGTTTCTCACGACCGAGACTTTTTAAAAGGACTGACCAACAAAATATTTGAATTTACCAAAGAAGGCATCAAACAGCACCTGGGTGATATTAATGAGTTCTTGTCAAAAAAGAATGCGGAGAATTTCAGAGATTTTGAATTGAGTAAAGAAAAGAAGAAAGAAGAAAAACAAGCTGTTGAAATCAAAGAACAGGCTAGTCCGCAAAAAGATAAAGAGCTGAAGCGAATAAAAAATGCCATAGCGAATGCTGAAAAGAAAATCGCTGAGCTTGAATCACAGATACAACAAATGGATCAACAGTTGCAGAATGAAGTTGAGTTTAAAAAAATAGGAAACAATCCTGCCTTTTTTCAACGTTACGATGAATTAAAAAATCAGTTGGAAAGTGAAATGCATAAATGGGAGGAGTTGCTTCGCGAAGCTGATACCCCAATTTAATGCAGGTGATTTCCGCAATAAGGACAAAAATGCTTTTGATGGTGTATTTCCTTTTCACGTTGAATTTCTTCAGTAAATCCTGCAGCCATTATACCACTTGGAATTGCCAGTAATCCAACCCCTAGAATTGCAATGATGCCCCCCAAAATTTTACCCATGGTTGTAATAGGATACATATCTCCATAACCTAATGTTGTTAATGTAACCACTCCCCACCACATTGATTCCGGAATACTTTTAAACTTATCAGGCTGTACATCTTTCTCTACATAATACATTAGTGTGGAGACGAGCAGTAACATAAAAAATACAAACACCAAACTGAAAATCAATTCATCTTTTTTATTCTTTAAAACATTACCAAATATTTTTACCGCTTTGATATAACGTACAATTTTCAGAAAACGAAAAAAACGAAGCAATGAGAAAAATTTTACAAACTCAAAATGATCAATATACGGAAGTAGTATGAAGGGCAAAAATGATAACAGGTCTATGATAGCCATTGGTGTAATGGCAAATTTTAACCTGCCGTAAATCGGGTGTGCATAATTTGCTTTTTCTGTAATGCTCCAGATACGTAACAAGTATTCAACGGCAAAAAATCCAACAGAAAGTGTTTCGAAAAAATAGATGGCATATAAATATTCGCCATATAATTTTTCTACAGATTCAATCATGATGGCAAAGGCATTCAGTAACACCATCACAATAAGAATGAAATCAAAAATCCAGTTGGCAGATAACGGAGGTCCCGTAAATTCAATGATTTCGTAAATCCGTCTTTTGAATTGTTTCATACTGATTAGTTATAAAAATTCCACGACACCCCGAATTGAATACTTCTGTCCTGTAATGGATGGTGTGGTGTATAAAAATAAGGAACATCCGGAAAGCGCTGATTGACGTTGCGAAGACGAACATACACATTCACGGTTTTAATTTTTGCATTCAGATAAACATCAAGAAAAGGATAGTTTCCTGTGGTAATATTGTTTTGTAAATAAAATTGTGTCGTTACCGGATCGTAGGCATTTGCTTTAAATGGAGAGTTGTACCAGACATCAACCCCAAGGTTCATAAACAAGGCCTTTTTAAACAAAAAACTTTCGAAATAGAAAGACAATCGCCCAAGAACATTTGGAATTCGAATAAAATCCTGCGTAGCATATTGTCCTATAATATGCGGTTCAATAAAAAACTTCCAGGCCCTGAATTTTTTATAGACCTCCATTGAAAATACATTGGCAATATCATTCGATTGTTGTGGCTTGCGTTGCTCATCAAAATAAATATACTGATGTAGTAATGATGTTGTTGCTTGTGCATAAAGTTTCCATGCAGTAACGTGATAGTTAATTATCCCTTTCAATTCGCGCTGTGCTGTTAACGATTGGTTCCAACCGATGTGGTTCGACTGAAAATACTGCTGAACAAATGCCGGTGTAAATTCACGATAGCTAATTTCCGCATTGATCCGGTGTTGAATTTTTATACTGTCAGCTGATTGAAATTGCAATCGGTATTTTACGCCCCAGTCGTTCATATTATATCCGTAAAAATAATAATAGGCATTACCGACCATGCTGACTTTTTCATTGAGATCCCATTGAAATCCTCCATGAATACTGATATTATGCCATGATTGAAGGGATAGCGTACTGTCTGTTTCTGTATTGTTTTTTTTTAATCCGATACGTTGTGTTGCATCAATAAATTCATGTCGGGCACTTACATATACCGGACTATTCGTCTTATATTTTTTTCGCAGATAAAAAATAGATTTGAGTTCGTTGCTCACCTGATGCGTTTCAACAGCCTGCTTGGTAAAAGAAGAATCAAAAACTACCTGATTGTAATAATTCAAATTGGGTAAGGCATCACGAAATGTGTTGCTTCGTTGTTCGTATTTTGCCTGATGAAAAATACTCCACCAGGGAATTGTATTGGCTTGTGAACTGTCAGATGTTTTTCTGAAAAAAGAATATGATTGAGTAACAGATGCACCATTGTTAAACCATCGGTTGGCTGCTGAATCCAATTGTACATTATAGGTTTGTCGATTGGTGTTGGGCACGAGGGTTCCGCCTGATGTAATTACACCATTTAAAATAAAAGTTGAATCATTTTCCAGTCCGCCGTTCTCCATCACATTCATTTCGTTGTGATGATAATCTACAAAAAGTTTATACCGTTTATTGTCGGTTTCAAATCTTCCGAAAAAACGAACGTTGTGATGCACTGCTTCTTGTCGCTGATAAAATCCTGTAGAATTGATGTGTCGGTATTGTGCGCCCAGTTGAAGATTTTTAATAATACGTTGGGTGTGCATTACGTTGAGCAATTGCTCTCCTCCCATACCCAGAAAGTAAGCAACGTTGGAATAGGGGCGAAGGGTTAAATAATAAGGAGTATTACTGAATGTAAAAGCATAAGCATCAAATGAACGCATACCGAGTTGAAATCCTTCTTGAAAAGGAGAAGAAAAAACGGCAGGTTGAATAGCGGTACCTAAGTTGCCAAGCGATGGATTGATAGTATTTTGCTGAATGGCAGGATCAAAAAAACGTAGCCGATAGAAGGTCTCATCGGTAGTATCGTATTGTATTTTTCCTGTTTCCTGAAAGTGTACCCAGTTCACCACATTCACCCGTGCTGTATCGCGCAGTATTTTCAGCGAATCCCTTCTGGATTGTTGCGCAGAGCTTACCAGCGAGGTAAGGCAGAAGAATATGATGAAAAATGACCTCAATGCAAAATAGTATGCTTACAAAAATAATCTAAAATCCCATGTAGCAATATATAAACAGCAAAGGCAGGATTGCCCTGCCTTTGAAATATAAATCATATAAAATTATTAATGCATATTTTGCCAGCTGAAAGTTCCCGGCGTGGGTTGAATGTGAACGCGGAATAACAAGTCTTCACCTGGAGGACCGTATGAGCAACACATAATTTGTCCGTTTGGATAAAAAGTATTGGTGGCAAAGAACCTGTCAGATACTCCTGGTCCATCCATTGTTATATTAAATGGTCCACCATTTGTAACAGAAATAGGATTGTTTAACACAAAGGTATGCCAGGTCCAGCTTGTGTATGAGGGAATATTATATTGCCCTTGACCATAAATATAAATAAATGGGTATGGATAAGGATAGTTATCCTTTATCAATACTTCAAAAGCCACTACCTGTCCGTCAATGGGAGAGGTAAAGAAATTGTCTAAAAGAAAAGTATTGGCATAAGTTCCGGTAAACACTTCGTTTAAAATGCTTTGATTGGTCGTGTTTTCCGCATATACCTGAAGTTTTTTTGCAGAAGTATTATATACAACCATTCCTTCCTGTGGGGAGAGTGCATTGCGTTGTGTTTGGTCCATTCTTGGGTTAAGTATGGCCCCCGTAGTTGAGTTTACTTCTAGAGCAACAGAAGGGCTGATATTGTTGGTTCCGATACCAATTGAACCTCCGTTGTTATAAAAATTAGAGCCTGTAGTTACCCAATCGGTTCCATTCCAGTAAGGAGTGTTACCGGCAGCGGCTCCGGGCTGTAACAATCCCTGAGGCCCTTGAATGCCTTGTGGTCCGGTTAATCCAATTGGACCTTGCGGTCCAACATCACCCTGTGGACCCTGTACCCCTTGAATGCCTTGTGGTCCTGTTAATCCAATGGGACCTTGAGGTCCAACATCACCTTGTGGACCCTGAGGACCTTGAATGCCTTGTGGTCCGGTTAATCCAATGGGACCTTGCGGTCCAACATCACCTTGTGGACCCTGAGGACCTTGAATGCCTTGTGGTCCGGTTAATCCAATGGGACCTTGCGGTCCAACATCACCTTGTATTCCCTGAGGACCTTGAACGCCTTGTGGTCCGGTTAATCCAATCGGCCCTTGTGGTCCAACATCACCTTGAATTCCCTGAGGACCTTGAATTCCTTGTGGTCCTTGAGCTCCGGTTAATCCAATTGGACCTTGTGGACCAACACTGCCCTGTATTCCCTGCGGCCCGGTTAATGAAGCAATAAAGTCAGCCTCACTTCCTGAATTCCCCAATGATAACCATACCTGATATGCTGATAATCCATCTGTTCCTTGTGGTCCTGTAGGTCCTGCGGGTCCGGGTGTTCCGCTGTTCTCTGCATATAATGCATAAGGTACACTCAACATTTGCTGGGTGCCAGCAACTGAATAGTTTGTACCTCCATTTGGATCTACACCCGTTTCGATAAAATAGGGTCCCGCGCTCCAGTCAATTGTAGCAAAGGTTCCCTGAGCGGCTGTGCCTTGCCCAAGGATTACATTCACCAATCCCAATGCATTGGTAGTGGATGAATGTGTTTCTGCATACACTTCGGTTCCGTTAGCGGAGCCCTGCAGAATTCGAAATTGTAACGATACGTTAGTATTTCCTGTAACGTTTCCCGAAGCATCTCTCACCACTGCCTGATAGTTGATGCCCTGTGGTGCCTGTGCGTAGTGAAGTAAACAGAAGAAGAATGAAATAGTAGAAAGTAGTAGTTTTTTCATAGTAGTTTTATTACACATAATAATGCAAGTTTACCTAAATATTTCTAAATAAGTTGATGAATTCCAAAAAAATGAAAACTCATTTTTTCTGCCTGTTATAAATTGTACTTTCGTTCATCATATAAGTAAACAATTATGATTATTGATCACATTTCCAATGCGCACCTTTATAATGCGCTTCATCCGGTCTTTTCAAAGGCCTTTGATTTTTTACAACATACAGACTTTACACAATATAAACCGGGTAAATATGAAATTGATGGAGAAAATTTGTTTTTGTTGATCAATGAATATGAAACAGAATCTCCGGAAATGCGATTCTGGGAAGGCCATCGAAAGTATATTGATATTCAGTACATGGTACAGGGGGAAGAAATCATGCAGGTGGCTCCAAGACATACATTAAAACTAAAAGAATCGTATGATCATGAAAAAGAGTATGCAATTTTTGAAGGAACGGGAGAGCCAATCAAAGTGAAAGAAGGATATTTTGTCATTTTTTTTCCCACTGATGTGCACATGCCTAATCTTCTGGTTACAAAGCAGGAAAGTGTTCGTAAAGCTGTATTCAAAATTAAACTACAATCAAACGTTTTGCAGTTATGCATGGCCACACAAAACAAGCATAAAGTAGAAGAGATTCAGTACATGTTGGGTGACGAAAGAATTGAATTGCAATCATTGCAAGACTTAGGAATCACAGAGCAGCTTCCCGAAACAGGTGATACACTGGAATACAATGCATGGCAAAAGTCCAATCATGTTTTTTCTTTACATGGCATGAATTGTTTTGCAGATGATACCGGGCTGGAAGTAGAATCGTTACATGGAAGGCCTGGAGTTTATTCTGCAAGATACGCCGGTGAAAATGCTACTTTCACTCAGAATGTATCCAAGTTGTTGAATGAAATGCAAGGGATAACCAATCGCAACGCGCGGTTTAGAACTGTAATTTCTCTAATGATGAATTCAACAGAATATCGTTTTGAAGGAACTGTTGAAGGCTCAATTGCAGAAGCTCCCAGAGGAAGTGGCGGGTTTGGATATGACTCTGTTTTTATACCAAAGGGTCATGAAAAAACGTTTGCTGAAATGTCGATGGAAGAAAAAAATTCAATGAGTCATCGACGCAGAGCCATTCAACAAATGATAGATTTTCTTAAAAAAGAATACCTTAGTAACGAAATGTAATTGATGATGAAGAAAGGACTGATATTTTTTGTTTTACTGATATTAATAAAATTAGGGAATGCTCAACAGTTAAAAGAGGCTCAGCGGCATTATGATAAAATGATGGGCTTGATTTCTTCAGCAATAGGCAATGATACCTTGTTGGTATATGCCATTGCAGATATGAACTATCAGCGAGCAGACAGTATCAGAGGAATAATACTTGTACAAATACAAAAATCCAAAAATGAAGTTGATCAACTGGTGCTTTCAGAGAAAGACTTTACTGAATTTAAAAATAGCACACGCGATTTAATCTTCTTTTATGGAGTAGTTTATCAAACCGATTATCATCGAATGATTGAAATTATTTCGCATTCTACATTTGGTATATTACCAGATAAAGAACTACTCGAGTTCAATGAAATTCTGGCAGGAATTGATCGTCGTGAAAAAATTGTACTTCAGCAATTTGAAGAAAACAGAAAGGCATTCATCGAAAAATATAAAATACAGATTCCGTAATTATGAAAAAATTTTATTTCATACTCTTCATTTCTTTTATTTTCTCCCTTACAGGATGTGAGCATTTTAATACAGAGTTTTGTGAACGTCCCTTTCTGGAGACACCTCCGGCGTTGGTAACCAAGATTGCATTTGGTTCTTGCTCCAGAGAAAATAAAGTGCAGCCCATGTTATATACCATTGCGAACAAGAATCCCGATTTGTTTATCTATCTCGGTGATAATGTGTATTGCGATACTGAGAATATGGATGAGATGAGAAATGAATACAGTAAACTCAGTTGTAAAAATGAATTTCAGCAATTGATAGCTTCTACATATACACTTGCAACCTGGGATGATCATGATTACGGAGAAAACAATTCAGGCAATTGGTATCCAATGAAAGAATCTTCCAAAGAAATCTTTTTGGAGTTCTGGAACGAGCCTGATACAAGCACAAGAAGAGATCATCCGGGAATATATCATTCCGTTTATTTTGGTGATGCACAACATCGGGTTCAGGTAATTTTATTGGATTGTCGCACATTTAGAACAGCACAGGTAGAAGTGAATGATGATTACGTTCCTGATTATTCACCGAATGCTACCATGTTGGGAGCCGCGCAGTGGATATGGTTAGAACAGGAATTACAAAAGCCTGCAGAATTGAGAATAATTTGTTCGAGTACACAATTTGGAGCAGAACATAATGGCATGGAGACTTGGGCCAACTATCCGCTCGATCAGGAAAAAATGTTCAACCTGATTCAGACTACCCAAGCCAATCGTGTATTGTTTATTAGTGGAGATACGCACTATGGAGATTTGTCTAAAGTTCAGAAGCCGGGATTGTATCCTGTTTATGATTGTACCTCGAGCGGTCTAACAGAAGCCGAAGGTCCGGCAGATAATATCTATCGCATCATTACAGGAGTAGATAAAATCAATGCAGGGCTTATTACTATTGATTGGGCGGCACAATCGTTGGCTATTCAGTTGCTCGGATTAAATGGCAATCCATTTTTTACGCATACTGTTCCGTTTACAGAAATACAGTTTTAATCTTTAAATTGATTCATCATAAGAGTTAAGCGAAGTGTGTGAATTAGTAAGTTAAGATCGCATCTTAATATTTTTTTTCTTGTTCTAATGTCTTAACACAAAAGAACACTCTCGTAAATGTTGCAAATGATAACTAACTCTGTTATCCGGCGTCTGAGGCTCTCGAAGACCCGAAAAAAAAGGGATAGAAAGAATGAACTTCCTATCCCTTTTAATATTTGCTTATGAATTATTTTACCACTACCAGTGAACGATGGGCTGTGCCATCTACCCTTAGCGTCGTTTGATAGATGCCCGCAGGCCATCCCATAGTGGATATTTCTATAATGTTTTTTCCTGATGTAAATGTTGTATTTTTTTGATACACGATTCGTCCAGTCATTTCTGCAACTTCAATATATGCAATAGAGTTATTATTTGCATCGAATGCAATATTGAAGAATTCATTACTTGGATTTGGATATATCAGCAACGCATTATTTTCGCTTGCTTCATTTATTCCGCTGATATCAATTACTGTTACGGTAATGGGCGTTAGTGCACTGTAACAAATCTCCGGCAATTCTTCTACTACCCAGTTGTAGAAATAATAATAAGCACCTGATGTTGGATTGGTTCCGTTATTTCCTGAAGTTATGGAAACAAATCCTGGCGCACTGTATGGATATGTGGCACCATTTTGATTTCTTTTCAGGTAAGGAGAATTTGCTCCGAACTCAATATTATTTTGTGCTGTGTTGGTTCCCAACTGATAATTTGTTCCAGGTGTTAATGCGAAGTTCAAAACTATTGTTGATGTTCCGGCATTAATATAAATAGTATCACTTTGTAATACCATGCCTGTATTATCGCGCAGCTCTATAATGCGAGTGCCTGCAGAGTCGGTAGAAACATCTACAGCGTTTAGCTGACAAGCAGCAAGCACATCAAACATTAAATAGCCATTGAGCGTTCCTGTGGAGTATGTTGCATTGGCAATGTTCGGACACAACACAGTGTCAAGTCCTCCACCATGTGGATTTTCTGCCTGTGCATAAAAAGTAGTTGTTGTAGTTAAATATCCGGTAGGATAATCATTTCCTGTACCCAAAAAATTTCCACCTACTGCTGCATCGAACCAACTTACACTGTTTCCTGTTGCAGATACAATGGTATCTCCAAATCCAATCAATGTAATGTCATTACCTGCTGGTGCGGGATTCGGAAGGGTCGTTACTGCAATGGTATCAGAGTTCCACCACTGACAAAGGCCCTGTACGCTTACAAAATATGTGCCTGCCTGTGATGCAATAATACTTGAAGTAGTATCTGATGTATTCCAGAGATATTGATTTCCTCCGGTTGCTTCTAAGGTTACGCTTTCGCCGTCACAAAATTCAGTAACTCCCAATGCATTAATGGAAGGGAATTCTTCCGGATTCACATCTACTAGAACGGCAGGTGATGAAGCTACACATGCCTGTCCATTATCGATCTGAACGTTGTATGAACCTTCTGTGGTAACATTGATTGATTGTGTAGTTTCACCGGTTGACCATAAGTATGTAAAGTTATTTCCGCTTGGTGCAGAAATGGTAACATTGTCACCATCGCACATTTCAACTACTCCGCTGGGTGTTGTTGTAATGTTGGTTAATACCGGTTCGTTTTCAACGACACAAATAAACTGATTCGGGTTTAAGTTATAGAGTTTTGTTGTGTTTCCTGAAGGGAATGTAATATATGCAGAGTCGATGACTGCAGCTTGACCCAATCCAAAATGTAAATGGAATGAATTGGTAGTACCATAACTTTCGCCGGCACGCACTTCTCTTACCTGCGTTCCCCACGTACCATAAATGTATGCCTTTGCTCCAATTGCATTTTTATTTGCCGTTGCTCCGGTTAACACGAATGTGACGAATTTATTGTTGTTGTTTGTTGAGTTCATCCATAACACATCATCCGTTGTTCCGGAAGGAGAATTGTATGTAGAACCGTAACTTGTATATAAATCTATTTTTCCGTCATGGTTTAAATCGCCGGCAGCATAAGAAAGAAAGCTTCCGGTAAAACCCAATGTAGCATTTGTTACCTGAGTAAATGTAGTGTCTCCATTGTTGCGGTAAAGTCTCTGTTGCGCATTACCTGTAATCAGCATATCAACATATCCATCGTTGTCAAAATCTTCAAAAAAAGATTGCTGAGGCTGACTTCCACCAAATGCAAGGGTTCCATATACTCCACTAAAAACACCGGCTCCCTGATTAATATAATAACCAGAAGTTGTATTGTGCTTGGTCATGAATGCATCAAAATCGCCGTCGTTATCAATATCTCCAAAGCTGGTGGTCCAGTCCTGATCATTGCTGGCTAGTGTTCCTATTTCTGATGACTGGTTGATGCCTGTATAAGTTCCGTTTCCGTTATTCCTGAATAATACATTGGTTCTTCTCAAATCACCGGCACTTGCTCCTTGCCTGCAATGTGAAATGTATAAATCAACATCGCCATCCTGATCGTAATCACAAAATACATTGCTGTAATTTCCCGATTCATCATATTGATCATTCGGTGAAGAGCCTGAAAGTGCCGGACCAGGACCAACACCCGGCGTTAAATTAAAATTGATCAGGCTGTTGGCTTGTTCAGATGGAAAATTCCCCGTGCCATCATTGATCCACAGACGACTTTCATCCACGTCATTACACATAAAAATATCTAACCATCCATCATTATTCACATCACAAAAACTCCCATTTTGGCTGAAAATATTTCCATTCGGCAGATTAATTACAGAGCCCAACATTCCTGTTCCGGTATTGTTAAGCAAAATGAGTTTTGCCTGACTTCCGCCATTAAATAATATATCTTTATAACCATTGTGATCTACATCCCCAGCTGACATTCCCCAACAATTCGTTGTTCCGAAGTCACCAATGTACTGATAGTTGAAAGTACCCCCCGGTTGTTGATATTCAATTCGTACATAGCGGTTGTTGTCCATTTTAACAATATCGTCTAATCCGTTGTGGTCAACATCAACGATACAAACGGCATTCCCGCTGCGGTTGTTGGCGTTACTGCCTGCTACACCGGCATCTGAATGTAATAATGAACTTGAATTTGTAAATGAAATTTGTGCAAAACCATCAATGCTAAATCCCAGAGTTAAAGACATTGATAAGAGAGGTAACCATTTTTTCATAATAGAAATTTATGTTATAGTAAATGTAATGATTGTAAATGACTTAATTAAATGATTTGACGATTTATTGACGAATAACCTTCTTGGTTTGTCTGTGATTTTTCGATCTGATTTCTAAAATATATGTAGCTTTCTGTTGAGGCAATTGAAGTTGAAGTAAATGCTGTTGATCATAGTTATCATAGCTACCCAGTAAACGTCCGCGTAAATCATATAGATATACTTTATCAATGAGTTGATCTCCCCAGCTTACAGAAATGTTTCCGTCAGCCGTTGGATCGGGATATACTTTCAACTCCGGTAAGTTTGTTTCTTCTTTCCCTAACACAAGTTGCGTTAAAGAATCTTCAATAACAAGCACAGGTGTTTTATCTGCAGCATTGTACATGTTTTTAAACTGATCAATTTCTGCTGAACTATGAGAAAACATCTCTGTCAGATATCCAGGCGGCACTGCCTGATAATATACTTTTGCAAATACTGCGAAAGGCTGACTGTATCCGTTTAGAGGAACACGATACTGTGTAATATCTGTGCCACTGCCTTCATTCCCATTGGGGAATAAATTAAAATCATCGTCGGGAGTGCCTAAAATAATGCGTGTTGTATCATAAACAGTAGATGTGGTCGTAAATCCTTGCGGTGTAAGTCGGTTATCTTTTAGCATTGTATCCGCACGCATTAGTACCGTTGTTTTATCTCCGTTAACATCACCCATTACCATTTCGTAAATCTGAGATCTGTTATCATCTGCAATCACATCATGGTGAGGCTCAAATGATGGGTTGATATGTTGTACTTCAAAATCCTGATCAAAAAGACCGGATGCAAACAATGTGTCATTCCCTTGTCCAATTAATAAAAATTGAAGCACAGCTCTTCTGCTTGGATATCCCGATGGGAATTTATGTCCTGCTTTATTGGTCAGCTTCACTGAAAAATATGCAGTGTCGGATTCTACTACATCCATGAGCAAATCAATTTCCAAAGTTTGTTGTTGTAATGTTTTTATCGTGACGGCAATGGAAGAATCAAAGTTGGCATCAGGAACATCTACATTTAATGCTACTTTATTTTCTTTCATCAACTTTAGCATAAAAGCATTGCTTCCCTGGAAGGTATGGAGATTAAATGGACTGCGATAATCGATGCCAAAAAACTGATTGGCAATCTGAACAGAATCTTCAATCTTTGGCATGTGACATCGCTGACAGGATATCTCATCCTGAAAGTAATTTGAATTTACCCATTCGTGATATGTTGCCTGTTCAACAAATGATTTTCCTGTAGGTACACCACTTAAATCAACAGACTCGGTAATGAGCGTATGGCAAGGAGAACAGAACTTTCCCTGACTTACATGGTTGCTATGAACAGGAGTATATCCGGTATATAATTGCATCGGCCCGGTTAACGGATCGAGGAAAGGGCCATATATCTGAAACAAAGTATCATAAGGAATATGCCCTGAAAAACTACTTCCAAGTCCATCTGTACCAATAGTGTGACAAGCCACACAGGCTACGCCATCAAGTCCCAGCGAATCATTGTATAAGTCGTTTAATGTATAATGAGAAGCCCCGTTGAAGATGGCATTGTAATGCCCCATTGGTGCATGACACGAAGTACACTTGTTTTGAATCTCCATTGAAATGCCCGGATTAACGAGAATCTCATGGCTTACCTTTGCTCTCCAAAATGGATCTTTGGCGGAAAGTGCCATCATGGTTGATTTCCAGTCGTCCACCAGATTAACATCATTCCCATTCGCATCAATATTATATTGCTGAAGGGAGTCGTAACCATGACATCCGGTACAATTATATGAATGAATAAAATATTCTCCTTGATCAAGGATTGATCCCCTGTCGCCCAGAATTTTTTTAAGTGATTGAATTTCTTTTGGAGTATGAAATTCCAGCGGACGAGTTTTTTCAATAGCAGAAATGACAAACCAATCCTTTCCCATTGAATTGATAATCACGTATGAAACAAAAATAAATGCAACTACTAAAAGGGATACCTTTTTTGCATCTTTCATAACCTAATTTTTCCTGTTGTAAAATTGCTCATTTCTTCGGATAAATACAAAATAACTTAAGCCTGATTGGGATTTTTATCATTTAAAAAAAGTCGAGCCGTATTTGAAATGGTTTGTTCTAACGGGGTGTATTGAAATCCGGTTTTTTGAATGAACAAGGCATTGTCGTAATAGCACTGAAGATGAGCAGAGCGTGCGGTTTCTTTCGATATGAGTGGCTCTTTGCCCGTAAATACAGCCCTAAGTTTTTCAAAAAGATATGCAATTTGAGTTAAAAAAGGAGTGGCTTTAATTGTTGCTTCTTTTTTATTCAGGCCGTGTGCAATCAAAGAAAACACATCCCTAAAAGGCCGGTTATCAGCATTAATAATAAAACGTTCGCCACGTAATCCATTCTCCATGCAAACAATCATCGCCTTTGCTACATCATTCACATCTACCCATCCGGTAACGCCGTCTGTATAAAACCGAAATCCATTCCAAACATTGGCAAACATTTTTCCAGTCCCCTCGTCCCAGTTACAATAGCCTAAGATTACGGAAGGATTAATAATTACGGCATTCAGTCCCTCTTCAATTCCTCTCCACACTTCGCGTTCGGCATTGTATTTGGTAATGCCATACCACGAATTGTTTTTGTCATTTTTCCAGAATCGATCTTCACTAATCACCTCATCCAGTCGAGACCTCCCGATGGCTGCAATGCTACTCACATGACAGAAACGAATGTCTTTAACTTCTAGGCAAAGATTAACCAATTGAGCTGTTGCATTTGCATTGTTCAACATGATAGCTTCTTTGTTTCTTGGATCAAATGAAACTTCTCCGGCACAATGATACACTTGCTTAACATTTACCAATGCCTGTTCCATTTCAAAAATATTCAGTAAATCAGCTTGTATCCATTCAATTTTATTCCATTGCTCTTCGAAGTTTTTCGCATACAATTGAAAAACTTTTTTTACAAAATGAAACGATGAAGATGCACGGTGAATGGCCCTGATCTGAGTTTCTTTTTCGCTAAGTAAAACTAATAAATGTGCGCCTAAAAATCCGGTTCCTCCTGTTACAAGTATCAATGTTGTAAGATTATTTACAAATGAACAATTTTTAATTGATATATGTTCCGAAGTATTAATCTTAAATGCACTTCATTCAATTATATTCATGTTTTATTTGAATGTTTACCTTTGTAAAAAAGAAGTTTAAAGTTATGGCGTCACCGGCTTACGATTTGATTGAAGAATTATCATGGAGGGGAATGGTGCAAGACATTATGCCCGGAACACAGGAACATTTGCTTAAAGAATCGGTTTCCGGTTACATCGGTTTTGATCCCACGGCTGATTCTTTGCACATTGGACATCTCGTGCAGGTGATGCTGCTGGTTCATCTTCAGCGGGCCGGGCACAGACCCATTGCATTGGTTGGAGGCGCTACCGGAATGGTGGGTGATCCGTCAGGTAAAAGTGAAGAGCGCAATTTATTAAATATGCAAACGCTTCAGCATAACGTTGATTGCGTGAAAAAACAACTTGAAAAATTTCTTGATTTTAATGAAAGTCCTCATTCTGCCCTAATGGCCAATAATTTTGACTGGTTCGGTGAAATGAATTTCATCTCTTTTATTCGTGATGTGGGCAAGCACATAACAGTAAATTATATGCTATCAAAAGACTCTGTTAAAAAAAGAATGGAGACCGGAATTTCATTTACTGAATTTAGTTATCAGCTATTGCAGGGCTATGATTTTTACTGGTTATACCAACATAAAAATTGCAAATTACAGATGGGAGGCGCTGACCAGTGGGGAAATATGACCACCGGTACCGAGCTGATCAGAAGATTGTGCGGAGGAGAAGGTTTTGCATTTACTACGCCTTTAATTACAAAGGCTGATGGGTCAAAGTTTGGTAAAACAGAGAAAGGAAACGTATGGCTTGATCCATCAAAAACGTCGGCCTATGAGTTTTATCAGTTCTGGATGAATGTTGCAGATGAAGATGCCATACGATATATAAAGATATTTACGTTGCTTGGGAAAAGTGAAGTTGAACAACTTATACAAGAACATCAGCAAGCGCCACATGTAAGGGTCCTTCAAAAAAAACTCGCTGAAGAAATCACCGTATTGGTTCATTCAAGAGAGGCATTGAATAAAGCAATTACCGTCTCTGAATTGCTTTTCGGCAAAGGAACAAATGAACAGTTACAACAAATGTCTGAACAGGATATTATGGATGCGTTTAAAGGAGTGCCTTCTCATCAGTTGGATTTAGCAATACTAAACGAATGTCCGATAACAGATTTACTATCTGTGCATACAAATATTTTTCCTTCAAAGGGTGAAGCGCGAAGGATGTTACAGGGAAATGGTATTGGTATCAATAAAATGAAAGTTCAGGAGAATACTATCATAAATACTACTCAATTATTAAATGGAAAGTTCTTACTTGTGCAAAAAGGTAAGAAGGAGTATCATTTAGTAATTGCTAAGTAGTTAATGAATTTTCATGTAGCAGGATATCACGCAGGAGATAGATTAAACATAAAGGAATTAAAAAATAATCTTCCTTATTATTGTATTTATGCTGACCCCAACGAGCTTATTTATCAGTTGGGTGAATTTCAGTTCATTCATTTTTTTGATTACGGAAGTATTGTCTTATTTGGGAAAGAGGACCTGAGTCTTCTATCAATCTGGCAAACTATAAAACAAGAAATCGGTAACATTGATTCTGTGGTTAAATCTGAGTCTTTTGATGTGGAAGTGAATGAAAGTGCAGAGTATAAAGTATTGTTCGACCGTGTTGTTTTACCAAAAATACATGGAGATATAATAAAAATTATTTCACTCAATATTGCACAATCAGTAGCTCTTGATTTTTATACCGATCAGTCTAATCAGCTGCTTGAACACACCAGTCGATTTAGCAAAGAGTTGGAGGACAAAGGTAAATTTTCGCTTCGCGGAAAAAAACTCTTGAAATTTATTGGTCGCACATTGAATCTGAAAAACAGAATTGTAACCAATCTTTACATTTTTGATAGTCCCTATATTACATGGAATGATCAGATGTTAAATCAACTCAACAATGATTTATCAAGAGAACTGGATATCAAATCAAGACACAGCAGTATTCAGAATAATTTGAATACAGTAAAAGAAAATCTTGAAATCTTTAATGATATTCATCAGCACATGAAAAGTGAGGTACTGGAATTGATTATCATTCTGCTCATCACATTTGAAATCATCAATGTGTTACTGGAAAGAATTCCTTCTCTTAACCTTTAAAAGCCGGTTTCCTTTTTTCAAGAAATGCTGAAGTACCTTCTTTAAAATCAGCTGTTCCAAAGCAATCGCCAAATGATTGAATTTCTACCTCAAAGCCATTGATACCGTTTTTAAATCCGGCATTCACGGATTGTATTGCAAATGAAATGGCAGATGGAGAATTTTTCATAATAGCATTGGCTAGTTTAATACATTCATTCATTAAATCAACCTGGGCAAAAACTTTATTTACCAATCCCATTTTTTCTGCATCAGCAGCAGAAACCATTCCTGCAGTAAAAATCATTTCCATGGCACGACCTTTTCCAACCAACTGAGGAAGACGTTGCGTACCGCCGTATCCCGGAATTACACCCAGTGAAACTTCAGGCAATCCAAGTTTTGCGTTTTCTGATGCATAGCGTATATGACAACTCATGGCCAGCTCAAGTCCTCCGCCTAGTGCAAATCCATTAACGGCTGCAATGACAGGTTTGGGACAGTTTTCAATCAAATCAAATAACTTATGTTGTCCTTCGGCACTTAATTTTTTACCATTTTCAGTATCAAAATGTGCAAATTCAGAAATATCTGCACCAGCAACAAACGCCTTCTCTCCGGCGCCTGTAATAATAATTACTTTCACGTCCTTTTTTGCTCCACAGGACGAAATGCAATCACTGATTTCCTGAATGGTTTCGCGATTCAGTGCATTTAATTTATCAGGACGGTTGATCGTTAAAAAACAAATACCATCTTTAATTTCTGAAAGAATATGTTGTGCCATAAATTTTTTTGTAAAAATAAAAATTAGTTCTGATGGTATCTTAGAATTCGAACATAAAAAGTTGTTCCGCTTTCTTCATTTGACTGAAATGAAATGGATCCGTTCATATTTTCAAGAATGCTTTTTGACATCGCCAGCCCCAGTCCCATGCCTGAATTTTTTGTAGTGAAGTTAGGTTCAAATATTTTTTCCTGAATATCGAGAGGAATGCCATTGCCATTATCCTTGATTGAAATTACATATTCATTTCTTTCTTTATTTAATGTAACATGAATCATGCCTTCTTTTTCTTCTGGAATGGATTGTATGGCATTTCTGAATAAATTATTGAACACACGTAAAAGTTGATCTCTGTCAGCGATTACAATGGGCGGCTGCTCTGTCTTTTTTTTAAAAACAAACCGAATATTATCATCATTATTTTTATAAAATTCAATCGTTTTTGAAAGCAAGTCTTCCAAATCAATTTCCTGTTTCAGTGCAGCAGGCATTTTTGCAAAATATGAAAACTCAGATGCGATGTTGGAGAGTGTTTCAATCTGCTCAATCATAGCATCTTTAAATTTATGTAAACGCGTATCAAAGTCAGGTCTTTTGTCTTCCCAAGCTTTAATTAAATGTTGAACACTGAGTTTCATTGGCGTCAACGGGTTTTTGACTTCATGTGCTACCTGTTTTGCCATTTCTCTCCATGCAGTTTCTCTTTCAGATTTGGCGAGCAGTTCGGCACTTGCTTCAAGTTCTTTGATCATTCGATTGTATTCTGCTACAAGACTTCCGATTTCATCCTGTGATGCATATTCAATCATTTCATTTTTTCTTCCCAGACGTAGCTTCCCAATTTTATCCTGAAGCAAAGTAAGTGGAATCGTTAATCGGTTGGCGATAACAAAAGTGATAATCATCGAGACTGAAATTAATAAACTGTAAATATTAATCAGCGCTAGAAGTGAAGCAGCAAGTTCTTCTCCTAGTTCTTTTTGTCTTAAGAAATAGGGCAAATTAATATAGCCAACCACTTCGTTGTTTTCATTTCTGAATGTAGCATAAGCACTGATATATTCAAACTTTCCAATCTTTTCGCGCTGAATATATTTGGGTTGCATCTTCATGGATAGTTCTGAATATGCAGTAGGATTTATTTGGTATGAAAGCAATCCTTCATTCTGAATGGCTTCTCTTGAACTTGAAATCAGTTTCCCATCTGTTCCATAAAAATTAATATCACTGAAAAATATTCCGGATAGTCGCCCCATCAAAAAACTCATCTCTTCAGTTGTAGAGTATTGCGATCTGTCTTCTTCAAAACGAGCATTCAGTTCGGTAATGATCGAATTTAATTTTTCGTCTATTGCCTGTCGGTTTTTCTTTTCAAACTGATGCACTACATAATTGTTTATACCCAGTCCAACCACGATAAGCGATACTAGAAGAATAAAAAGAATAGATAACTGTATCCTTGTCTTTAAGTTAAATTGCAGACTTGTTAGATCGCTTAATATAAAGTAGCGATAAACAAAGTAAACAAAGAGAATGGCTGAGAAATAGATTAGGAGGTACGCAAACGGGCTAAGGAAATCTAGCCATTTCAATACTTTTCTGCTTACAACAACCATTTTTCCTCCGGGTGATTGATAAATCAGGTGATTAAATTCGTTGGAAATAATCGTGTATATTTCTTTTTTTTCTTTTGAAAATTCCTGTGATTTTAAAGGATAAATATATTCGCCGCCTGAAATATTTAAGCGATTATTTTTAAATACAGCATAAGAATACGACCCAATATCTGCCGGCTTTTTAATTGATTCATCAAGTAATAATTCCGGAAACCCTGTGGTTTGAGTAACGATTTTAGACTTAAATTCTATGAAAATATATTTTGTTCCGAATACTGAATCATTGATTTCAATTTTTGCGAGGTAATTTACTTTTCCAATGTTATTGTCTATGTAAAACAACGAAGGAGAAGTTGTGGGCCTTCCGTATTCCTTTATATTTTTTTCATAATTGTATAATTCAGGATCTGCATTTGCAGAGTCATTGATATTGATGTAATCTTCCGCTTCAAAGGGTGTGATTTTTAATGCATACTTGGTCCAGTATCCACTGAAGTAATGTTGTGCAATTTTTTCAAAAAAGAAACGCGGATAAAATCGCCGGTTATTCAACATGAGTTCATGTAATTCCTCGTCTTTTTTTATTTTATATTCAATGTCTTTGAATAAGTATTCCGCGACGTGATCCTGATCTCCGGAAATCCTGTATGCCAGCATTTTTCTCTCTTCTGCTTCTTTTTCCTTATTGAACTGAAATAAAAGATAGGTGGAAAAAGTTGTAACCAACAGCAAGGCCGGCCCTAGGGAATAAAAACTAAACTCTCTTTTTTTATTAAACTGTAATGAAAGTATTGAAAGAAAAATTAAATAAGGGAATGCCATGCCCAGAATGGGAAGTTGAAAAAAGAAATATTGTATACATCCCAGTATTGCATGAATAATAAATGATGTAATGGCAATTGAAGTAAATGTTGATTTGCGGAGAAAAAACAGAGATTGTGTAAAGTAATATACTGTTATTAAATAATGAGATAATAAAAGAGTGATTCCTGTAAAGCCCAAAAAACTGTACAAATCAAGCGCAAGTAAGTTTGATAAATCAAAAGAAATCCTAGAATCAAGGATTAACATTCTTAATTGTACAATAATTGCCCAAGCAGATATTGATGATATGAAACTGTAAACAATAACCAATATCTGTATTTTCCCGGAGGTTATGTTTTTTAATTTAATATCGAACAACAGATCAAATAACCACCGTAAATAGAATAGGATGAGAATAGCATTTACTATAAAATCACCTAGAGATGGCATCCACCAAGATGATGCAAAATATACAGGGTCAAATATGCTCAATTGATATATAAATCCGGGCCATTGAAATGCAGTAGAAAAAGATCGGACACCAAAAACCAGAGCAAGCGCTGAAATAAAATGAACCCAGGCATATTTACTCAAAAATGGAATAAATCGTAAACTATAGATAAAATAGAATATCAGAAAAATTAAAATAACACCCAGTATTCCTACAATGGTTTGTATAGTATCGTTTTTATTGTCAGCATCGTTAAATAATACAGTAAATAAATATTCCCCTCTTATATTATTTACAATATAACCCAAACCTGTTTTTTCAATACGTAGGTTCGTTTTTTCTTTAATCTCAAAATCTTTATGAAATGAATTTCCTAAAAAGTCATTTTGAATGAAATATTCGTTTTTAATGAGAATATATGCTTTCCATAAAAGATCGTTTTTCTTCTTGCTAACAGAATAATACCACCCATTATCCAATATTTCAATCTTCTCTACAATATTATCTGAATCATTGGCTGGAGGAATGGGAACTGCATTTGATGACCAATAAATAAGTGAGTCATTTTTATAGCAGAACAGATATATCCCTTCTTTATTACTAATATTTCGCAGGGTGTCATTAGTAAATAATCCATTGGCATCGGAATCTGTTTTTTTTCTTGAAATTACTTCTAGTATATTTTTTACTTTCTCAGTTTTGCGAGAGAGCGTTTCTGTAATTTTTTTTGTTTGTTGTGTATAATAGGAGTCACTTTTGTTTGTTTGATATAAAACAACAATGGCAATCCCTGTAAGGAAAATCAGTATTCCGGAAATAATGCTTTTTTTCACAATGAAAAATCTCTCAAACCTACGTAAAATTTATTCTTCTTTTTTGCCATCTTTTATTTGTATCTGACGATAATGTATTCGGGTTGCAGATTTCAAAATTTCTCGCTGAATCACAATATCAGTTATTTCGTCATACGCTAGTTTTAACGTTGGCTTTAAAAAGGCGCGCTGAATTTTTTTGGAATCAAGGTCGATGGCGTACATCAGTTGAAAAAAAGTATCAAGTCTGTTTTCGTATAAGTCTTCAAGCAATGGTCTAAGTTTTTCAAACATTAAAGCATATATATTATTTGTATTTATTTCAGCAATTACAATATTAAAATTGCTAAAATCTTTATTAATCTGCCTTATTGTCTCGACCACCAGATCATTATTTGATTCAAATTGGCCAATTTGATATGTGGGTGTTATATCTCCCATTTATACTACTAAATAAAATGTTAATTATCTTTTTTACCAGGATTAATCACTTTCGGTTAATTACCTTTGAATATACAATTAAAAAGTGATGAAAAAGACTTTTTTATTATACGGAGTGATTTCAGTAATTTTTTTACTGTTTTTCTCCTGTAAGCATCAAGGCCCATACCCCGGAGAAGATATATGTTTTGAAACTGAAATAAAGCCGATTTTTATTTCAAATTGTACGGCATCGGGATGTCATAATGCTGAAGATCATGAAGAAGGATATGATTTTACAACCTATTCCGGAATTCTTAAAGGATTGAAGAAGCATGATCCGGAAGACAGCGAAATTTATGAAGTCATTACTGATAATGGAGACGATCAAATGCCTCCATCGCCATGGGCTTCATTGACAGAAGAACAAATTCAACTGATTTATGACTGGATTGAAGCCGGAGCACCCCTTAACGAAGGTTGTGAAATGGCGGTCTATTGCGACACAACGAATGTTACCTACTCAGTAACTATTTCTTCTATTTTAAATAATTATTGTATCGGTTGTCATAACGCATCGGTTACCTCAAATAATATAAAATTGGATACATACAACGATGTAAAAGTTTATGTTGATAATGGAAAGTTGATGGGAAGTATTCTTCATCAATATCCATTCCTTTCCATGCCTCCAATGTCAACAATGGACTCGTGTGGTATTAAAAAGATTCAGAACTGGATACAACAAGGTGCTCCCAATAATTAAAAATTTTACTTATTAAAAAAATTGTCTTCATATTTTTTATAACTGTATTTATCACTTTTCTTTTATTACATAAAGACATTAATGATATAATATTCAAAATAACGCCCGCAGACATAAAATATAAAGAAGAAAAACTTGTTGAAGATTTTGAACACCATTCTATAGAAATGAATAATACTTTAAATGGGAAGTCAATTGAATTTACCGGAGTATTAGATTCTATTGCTGAAGGTAAAAATGAACAGATAATGTTTTTTAATCAGAACTCAGCTCCTGTTATTGTCTGTCAGTTTTTAAATAGAGAAAAAAAAATTCAAGTTGGTCGTCAACTTACTGTAAAGTGTAAATATGTCGGTTACATGGAAAATAAGATTTTAAAAAAGTTCGGAGAGCCTTCAAGAATTATTTTAAATCATGCTATTATTGTAAATTCAAACAATTAAATATATGCAACGAATGAAGTATTTTATTTTAACTATCATGATGATTGTTTTTGTTTCCGTTGTTCAATCTCAATCCTTTTCTTCATCAACGGGAGAGGTTTCATTCGTCAGTAATGCACCTGCGGAAATGATTACGGCCAGTCAGAAACAGGGATTTTTTGCATACGACGCCTCTACGGGAGAAGTGGCGGCTGTTGTATTGATTAAAGGATTTCAGTTTAAAAACTCATTAATGCAGGAGCATTTTAATGAGAATTATATGGAATCAGAAAAGTTTCCTGAATCTACCCTGTCAGGAACTATCGAACAATTTAACACCGCTCAGTTTCAGAAAAACGGAGAATATAATGTGACTGTCCATGGAAATTTTACACTGCATGGATTTACCAAACATGTTCACATCCCTGTTCAGTTAAAAGTGAAAGGAAATGTTGTCTCAATTTCAGCAAATTTCAATATTCAACTTGCTGATTATGGCATTAAAAATGATAAATCTCAATACATCAATGATACCATTGCAATTTCATTGAAAGGCGATTTGAAGAAAAAATAAACACAAGATCATTTATGAAAAATTATTTAATGTTATTGATGTTGTTTTTAGGTGTTGTATTGTTCTCCCAAGGTTGTTATTATGACAATGAGGAGGAATTATATCCTGATCAATCATGTGATACCTCTGCTGTGGGTTATTCTGCTACGATTGTCCCCATATTAATTACCAGTTGCTACTCTTGTCACAACAATGCCAATGCAGCTAATTTTGGCAACGGTGTGAGTTTTGAGGGGCATGTGAACATTTCTCAATATCTCACGACGAGTTCAACCGTTTTTCTCAATTGTATTAAGCAGACCTCAGGATATCCGGCGATGCCTCCTACATCTTCTAAACTTTCTGATTGCAACATAAAAAAAATTGAAATCTGGATTAACGGAGGATTTCCCAATAATTAAAATTTTATGAAGCGAACTTATATATTATTTTTATTCAGTCTGCTATTTTTCTCAGGCATTATTTCTGCGCAGGGATTATTAGATAATTTAAAAAAAGAAGCGGCACAGGAAAAGAAAAAAGAATTTACGCTAGGTACATTTAAAGGAACAAGAATAATTAACGGTTATTCTACAGAAATGCCAGGGAAAGGAGAATTGCTTTTTATCATTCAGCATAGATTTGGAAATATTACGGAAGGCATTGATGATATTTTCGGTTTGGATCAGGCTTCTATCAGGATGGGTTTGGAATATACCATGCCTTTTTACGACAGAATTAATATCGGTCTGGGAAGAAGTACGTATATGAAAACATGGGATGGATTTATACGATATAAAATATTAAAACAGGCCAAAGGTGGTTCTCCTTTTCACCTTGATGCCATGGCATCTATTGCGATTACGACTAATCAATGGGCCGATCCTACGCGTAACAATTATTTTACTTCGCGCTTATCTTATGCATATCAACTTTTATTATCGAGAAAGTTCTGTAAATATTTTTCCATGCAAATTACCCCGACAGTGATTCATAAAAATCTTGTTCCTAAAATGGCTGATCAAAATACGGCTTTTTATCTCGGTTTTGCGGGAAGTATTAAAGTGTCGAGAAGAGTGGCTATTAACTTGGAATATTTCTGGCCGGTGTTGGGACAGCAATTTCCTCAGGTAAATAATGTGGATATTAAAGGTCCGTTATCGTTTGGTGTAGATTGGGAAACTGGTGGTCATGTTTTTCAGTTTCATATTACCAATGCCACTGCAATGTTCCCGCAGGGCTTTGTTGCTGAAACAACCGGCGACTGGTTAAAAGGAGATATACGTATTGGATTTAATATTACACGGAATTTTTCATTTGAGAAAAAAGGGAATAAAAAACCGAAAAACTCAAAAGAAACATCAGCAGCTATTCCCTGGAATTAAATTATTTATCGGGTTCTTTTATCCAGTTTATATTCTGATTCAAATTGAAAAAGATACTGATCTTTTGTAATTGTATATTCTTCGGATAGTTTTACCAATGCAGATTTGATATGTATACGCTTAAGGGAATCGCCGTAATTAATAAGGCTGTCAGATAGTAGTGCATTTATTCCGTTCAGAAAAGTATATTCATTTTTAATATATACATGAGAAACTTCAGGTTTCGAATTTAACGTTTTCAATGATGTTTGTATAAGATTAATATCATCAGAGAATTCCACAAAATCAGTGCTGTCATTTAATTGATGTATAGATTCATCAATCATTTGATTTGATTTTAAAATAAACGAGCGAATTTCAAATGCTTTAAAAGAGGCAGTTCTATTACAGGAGTAAAAAAAGATGATAGCAATGATAAATAAACTTAATGTTGCTTTATTTAAAACGCTGATGATATTGCTTTTCATAATATTTCTGATAGTCTCCACTCGTCACGTTTTTAAGCCATTCTTCATGTTGAAGATACCATTCAATAGTTTTTTCCAATCCCTGTTCAAAATTATATTGCGGTTTCCACCCAAGTTCTTTATTTATTTTCCCGGAATCAATGGCATATCTTTTATCATGCCCAGGTCGATCTTTAACATAAGTAATCAACTGTTCTGAGGACCCGGCAACACGTCCAAGTTTCTCATCCATGATTTTACAAAGTAAGCGAATTAAATCAATATTTGTCCACTCATTCCAACCACCAATATTATATGTATCTCCTTTTTTTCCCTGATGAAAAACCGTATCTATTGCACGGGCATGATCTTCTACATGCAACCAATCGCGTGTATATTTCCCGTCACCATATACAGGAAGTGGCTTGTTGTTTTTTATGTTATGGATGAATAACGGAATTAACTTTTCAGGGAATTGATTGGGGCCGTAATTATTTGAACAATTTGTAATCACTGCAGGAAATCCATACGTATTAATATATGCCTTTACAAAATGATCGGATGATGCTTTTGATGCAGAGTATGGACTTTGCGGATCATAGGGTGTGGTTTCAGTAAAAAAACCGGTTTCGCCCAACGAACCAAATACTTCATCAGTAGAAATGTGATAGAATAATTTATTTTCGGGTTCATTTTTCCAGACAGCCTTTGCAGCGTCCATCAAGTTAGCGGTTCCGATCACATTGGTGTAAATAAATTCTTTCGGACTTTCAATAGACCGGTCAACATGAGATTCGGCCGCGAGGTGTATTACTCCATCAAATTGCATTTGATGAAATAAATCCATTACAAAATCAGCATCTGCAATATCTCCCCTTTCAAATCGGTAATTGGGTCGGGTTTCAACATCTTTCAGGTTTTCCAGATTGCCGGCATAAGTCAGTTTATCCAGATTAAAAATCATAGTGTCCGGATATTTGTTGACGAATAAACGAACTACATGTGAGCCAATAAATCCAGCACCTCCGGTGATGAGTAATTTTCTATTATAATTCATGCTATAATGTGCAATAGTTTATATTGTTAATTCTATCACGATATATTCCTTTTAAGTCTGCAATCATACCACCTGGCTTAATTAAACTTTGGAAATATTCTTCATTTAGACTTATGAATTTGTCATGTGAAACAGCTATAATTATTACGTCATACAAACCACTCGGATGGGGTACAGTTTTATAACCGTAATTTGTAAATACCTCATCACTATTTGCCATTGGATCAATAACGTCAATGTGAATATGAAATGAAAGTAATTCATGAACCATATCAGCAACTTTAGAATTGCGAATATCTGTTACATTTTCTTTAAATGTTGTTCCTAAAACCAGAATACGAGCATCTTGTATATTTGTTCCTGTCTTTATGATTTTTTTTACAATATTATTTGCAATGTGTGTTGGCATGCCATCGTTGATTGAGCGCCCCGAATTTATTACTTTTGAATGGTATCCAAGTTGAGCCGCTTTATATGTTAAATAATAGGGATCGACGCCAATACAATGTCCGCCAACCAGACCTGGATAAAATGACAAGAAGTTCCATTTTGTTCCTGCGGCTTCCAGCACATCATAAGTGTTGATTTTCATTTTATCAAAAATGATTGACAATTCATTCATCAGTGCAATATTTACATCGCGCTGTGTGTTCTCAATAATTTTTGCAGCCTCAGCTACTTTTATAGAGTTGGCCCGGTGTACACCTGCAAGCACAACTAACTCGTACAATTTGGCTATAATTTCAAGTGATTCATCATCACAACCGGAAACGACTTTTACAACGTTTTCGAGAGTATGTTTTTTATCACCCGGATTAATGCGTTCGGGAGAATAACCGACTTTAAAATCCTGAAGATATTTTAGCCCGGATTCTTTTTCTAAAATAGGAACACAATCCTCTTCTGTACAGCCCGGATATACAGTTGATTCAAATACTACGTAATCTCCTTTTTTCAATACTTGTCCTACAGTTTTGCTTGCAGACATCAATGGTGTGAGATCCGGAATCTTAGAATCATCAATAGGTGTAGGCACCGCTACAATAAAAATTTTAGCTTTTCTCAATTCATTTTGGTCGCATGTAAAGTGAATATCACACCCTTCAAATTCTGATTGATCGAGTTCTTTACTGGGATCAATGCCTTTTTTCATTAGTTCAACTCGAGAGGGATTAATATCAAATCCAACAACTTTAATTTTTTTAGCAAATGCAAGTGCAATAGGTAACCCCACATAACCCAGTCCAATTAATGCTACTGATTCCTCCTTCTTCAGTAATTTTTCAAACAATTCCATTCCTTACTTTAATTGATAAATTTTTTCAATGATTTCTACCACTTTCAAACCTTCCATTGCATTGGTTGCCGGTGACTGATTGTTTTTTAGGGTATCAACTACGTTTTGGATAATCATAGGATGATTATTGGCAGATCCTTTGTAAACGCCATAATCATTTGATGGATTTGTGGGAGGGAGTTGAGGTATTTGATAGTTTTTTATGTGACAATATTCAATCTTATCCATATACTGACCACCAATTTTTACACTACCATTACTCCCGATAACAGTTAAACTACTTTCCATGTTTTTATCCCAAATGGAAGTTGAATAATTAATTACCCCACTGCCACCGTTTAAAAAATCAAAATGTACAACTCCCGAATCTTCAAATTCTGTTAGCTGAGCATGGTTGAAATTAAAAAATCGGGCACTGATGTTATGTATATCACCAAATATCCAGTACATGATATCAACGAAATGTGAAAACTGAGTGAAAAGCGTTCCTCCATCCAGCTTTTTATTTCCATGCCAACTTCCCTTTTGATAATAACGCTCATCTCTGTTCCAGTAGCAATTTAATTGTATCAGATAAATTTTACCGATAATTTTTTCTTCCACAATTTTCTTAAGCCATATGTTGGGAGGAGAAAATCTGTTTTGTTTTACTACAAAAATATGTTTGGACTGCTGCAATGCAGAGTGAATCATATTTTCGCATTCTGTTTTGCTAAGTGCCATTGGTTTTTCACAAACCACGTGTTTCCCATTATTTATTGAAATGATACTTTGTTCTGCATGTAATCCGTTTGGAGTACAAATATTCACCACATCAATTTCAGGATGCGATTGAAACATGGTTTGAATATCAAGATAATGAGGAGCATTAACCTCCGGTTGAAGGTTTAATTTATTGCGTTCAAGTACATCACAAGTTGCAACCAATTCACAATCAGGATTGCGTATAATCATTTCAGCATGTCGCTTTCCAATATGTCCTAAACCAACTACTGCAAATTTTATTTTTTTCTCATCCTTCATCTATACTCACAAAATTATTTTTTAAAACATATTGCATTCCACTTTCTTTACAGACGGCCATTCCTTCATCATTAAAATGAAGATGGTGCCCGTGTTTGCTCATCCATCCTTTATGCTTGGCTGGATTTCCGTAAACCAGTTCAAATGGTTTTACATCTTTAGTTACAACAGACCCGGCTCCGATGAAAGCATATTCACCAATAGAAATACCACAAACAATTGTTGCATTTGCTCCAATGCTTGCTCCTTTTTTTACCAATGTTTGTTTGTATTCATTTTTACGGCTGATCTCACTTCTTGGATTTATGACATTAGTAAAAACCATAGATGGCCCAAGGAATACATCATCTTCACATATTACTCCGGTATATATTGATATATTATTTTGCACCTTAACATTATTCCCTAATGTAACACCCGGTGAAATAACCACATTCTGACCAATGTTACAGTTTTTACCAATTACAGATGCAGACATAATATGACAAAAATGCCAAATTCTTGTTCCTTCTCCGATTTCCGCTCCGTCATCTATATATGAACTGGGGTGAACTTGATATGCAGGGTTGCTCTCAGGCATTTTACAATATAATGATGTGTACTAATATATATAAATAAAGTAAATATTAAGGCATTGTAAATTACTCGCAAAACGAAGTTTTTTCAATAACCAATAATTTATTTTTTCATGAATTCGCGATGCTCTTTTTTATTCAACTCTTCCGGAGAAAGACTTTTAAAATATTCATAGGTAATTTTCAGCCCTTCGCTTCTTGATACAAGAGGTTCCCATTGCAATATTTTTTTTGCCAGTGAAATGTCCGGTTTCCTTTGTTTGGGGTCGTCTGTTGGAAGTGGGTGATGAATTATTTTTTGATTTGTTCCGGTTAGTTTCAAAATTTCATCAGCAAACTGGCGAATGGTAATTTCATCTGGATTCCCAATGTTGACAGGATATACATAATCACTCATGAGTAATCGGTATATCCCATCAATTAAATCGCTAACATAACAAAAGGAGCGTGTTTGTGATCCATCACCAAATATTGTTAAGTCTTCGCCACGTAGCGCCTGACCAATAAATGCAGGCAACACTCGTCCGTCATTGAGTCGCATGCGCGGTCCGTAAGTATTAAAAATTCTCACAATTCGAGTTTCTACATTGTGATAAGTATGATATGCCATGGTTATGGCTTCCATAAATCTTTTAGCCTCATCATATACGCCTCTTGGTCCTACAGGATTTACATTGCCCCAGTAATCTTCTGTTTGTGGGTGCACCAGCGGATCTCCATAAACTTCAGAAGTAGATGCAACTAAAATTCTTGAATTTTTAGCTTTTGCAAGTCCGAGTAAATTATGTGTTCCCAATGAACTTACCTTTAATGTCTGAATTGGAATCTTCAGATAGTCAATGGGACTAGCGGGAGAAGCGAAGTGTAGAATGTAATCGAGTTTACCAGGAACGTGAACAAATTTTGAAACATCATGATGATAAAATTCAAAATCTTCTTTCTTAAAAAGATGCTCTATATTTTTTAAATCACCGGTACACAAGTTATCCATCGCTATCACACGAAACCCTTTTTCAAGAAATAAATCACATAAGTGCGATCCCAAAAATCCTGCACCACCGGTGATGAGAATCGTTTTTTTATTATTCATATCAGTTGATGGTTTGTCTTCCTATGCTATAATAAATAAAATTTTGTTCCTGCATTTTTTCAAGACTGAAAATATTTCTCCCGTCAAATATTACCGGTGCTTTTAAACTTGACTTCAACTTATTGAAATCAGGTGTTCTGAATACTGCCCATTCGGTGGCAATAATTAGCGCATCAGCGTTATTAAGCGCATCGTAAGGATCATTGCAAAATGATATATTTCCGTTCATGATGCGTTTAGCGTTTTCCATTCCCTCCGGATCGTAAGCACGAACAGAGGCACCTTTTGCCAATAACTGATTCATGATATGAATGGATGGTGCTTCGCGGATGTCATCAGTATCAGGCTTGAAAGAAATACCCCAAACAGCAAATGTTTTTCCTGACAATTCATCCTGATAATGCGATTGTATTTTTTCAACTAAAATATTTTTTTGATGATCATTTACCTGAGTAACTGCTTTCAAAATTTTGAATGGATATCCACTATCTTCAGCCGACTTTACTAAAGCCTTTACATCTTTTGGAAAACAACTGCCACCATACCCGATTCCAGGAAATAAAAATCGCTTTCCAATGCGATCATCTGTTCCAATGCCATATCTCACCATATCTACATCAGCTCCCAGCTTTTCACAAAGAATGGATATTTCATTCATGAATGAAATTTTTGTGGCTAAGAATGCATTGGCTGCATATTTGGTTAACTCTGCCGACCGAACATCCATAAATATAATAGGATTGCCCTGTCTTACATAAGGAGCATACAACTCTCCAAGTATTTTTTTTGCTTTTTCACTGTTTGTTCCGATAACGATTCTATCCGGTTTCATAAAATCATCTACAGCAAAACCTTCTCTTAAAAACTCCGGGTTTGAAACAACATCGAACTCAACACTTGCTTTTTCTGCAATTTTTGCATGCACTAAATCAGCGGTTCCAACAGGAACAGTACTTTTATCTATAACAATCGTGTATTTATCCAATAAACTCCCCAGCTGTGAAGCAACATTCAACACGTAAGATAAATCAGCAGATCCGTCTTCTCCTTCAGGTGTCGGTAATGCCAGAAACAAAATATCTGCATGTGCAATACCATCTTCAATATTGGTAGTAAATGTAAGTCGCCCCTGTTTAATATTGCGTTCAAATAATACGTCCAGGTGTGGTTCATAAATGGGAACAATCCCATCCTGCATTTTTTTTACCTTTTCTGCATTAATGTCAACGCATACTACATTATTGCCGGTTTCTGCCAGACAGGTTCCGGTGACCAGTCCCACATATCCGGTACCAATTACACAAATATTCATGAATTTGGTTTATGATTGATTACAAAAATTTATAACATGTTCAGAGATGTATTCCAGCTGCTCATTATCCAACTCTGTATGCATGGGAAGAGATATAACTGTTTCTGATAATTTCTCAGATACAGGTAGGTCGCCTTTTTTATAACCATTTAGGTTATAAGCTTTTTGCAAATGCAGAGGCACAGGATAATATACTTTTACTGGAATATTTTTTGAAGTGAGATATTCTTGCATTTTATTTCTGTCAACACCTTGAAGTGTTAATGTGTATTGATGAAATACATGGGTCGAATATTTCGCTCGGTAGGGAGTAATTAACTGTTCTGTTGATTCAAAAGCACGGTCATAAAAGTCTGCCGCGAACCGACGATTATTTACATATTGATCTAAGTGTCTTAGTTTAATGTCTAATATGGCAGCCTGAATAGAATCCAATCGTGAATTGACACCAACAATATCATGATAGTATAATGAAGTTTGTCCGTGGTTGGCAATCATTTGAAGGGTCTCTGCCAGCGCATTGTCTGAAGTCATCATTGCACCACCATCTCCAAAGCAACCTAAATTTTTAGATGGGAAAAAAGAAGTGCCACCTACATTTCCAATCAATCCGGCCTTAACTGTTGATCCGTTAGAATAAGTATATTCAGCACCCAGTGCCTGTGCTACATCTTCAATAACAACCAGTCTATGACGTCTGGCAATCTCCATAATTTGCTCCATCGGGGCACATTGTCCGAATAAATGAACGGGAACAATGGCCTTTGTTTTCGGAGTAATTACTTTTTCTAATTGTGTATAATCGAGAGAAAAACTGCGCTCGTCCACATCAACAAAAATTGGTATAAGACCAAGCAAGGCAATTACTTCAGCAGTGGCGGCATAAGTAAATGCAGGTGTAATCACCTCGTCGCCGGGCTTTAATCCCAGCCCCATCATTGCAATTTGAAGTGCGTCTGTTCCGTTTGCACAAGGTATTACAACTCCCTTCCCTAAATAATTTTCAAGATTTTTTTTAAAACTTTTTACAGTAGGTCCATTGATAAAGGAAGCATTATTCATGATCTCAATAACAGCCTGATCAACCTCCGGTTTAATTTTCTCATACTGGCCGATTAAATCAACCATCTCAATTTTCTTCATAGAAACCCAAATATGCGCTCTGCGAATATACAGAATAATTTTAGTTAATTTGTAGTTGCTGAGGGTTGATTACAGAATACAAATGCTTATGCAAAAACACTTTTTTTGTATTGTTTTATTTTTTTTCGGAGTGAAATCATTTTCACAAATCAATGTGAAAGATAGTATTCTTTTTGCCCCGATTATTATACCTTCTGCAGGGTTCCATTTTCCAGTAGGGACACTTGCTGATCGTTATGGATTAAATTATCAGGTAGGCGGAAGTTTTTTGATCAAGAATAAAACAAATTGGATATTTGGAGCCAGCGGAAATTTTATATTTGGAGAGAATGTAAATCAACAAGGGCTGCTCAATCCGGTATTGCCTATTATTGATGGAGATGGTCAATTGCCCGCCATTGAATTGGGTATGCGTGGATTTTCTGTTATGGCGAACGCAGGTAAAATATTTCCTATCGCATCTAAGCCTAACCGTAACAGTGGAATTCTTCTTTTGTTGGGCGCAGGATTTATTCAGCATCAGATTTATATTTCTGCACGTGGAGGTTTAACACCTCAGTTGGATGCTGAATATCTGAAAGGATATGATCGTTTATCAAATGGATTTGCGCTTTCTCAGTTTATCGGATACATGTTTTTTGGCAACAACCGAACAGTAAATTTTTACGCAGGATTTGAAGCCATTCAAGGGGTTACTCAAAACAGAAGAGGGTATAATTACGATACATTTCAGCCTGATAATGCAAACAATGTAGATGTTTTTCTTGGAATGAAAATAGGCTGGATGTTCCCGATTTATAAAAAGAGTTCCAAACAGGAAAAAGAATTTTTTTATTACTAATTCAATCGTCTTTGTTTTTATACAGACTTGGCATATTTTTTTGGAGCGTTGCATTACATATTGCTTCAGTTTTTAATTTAAAAGCAAAGCGATTTATTGAAGGAAGAAAGAAACAATCATTAGTTATTTCATCCATTGATTTGAAAAAATGCATTTGGATGCATTGTGCTTCCGCCGGCGAGTTTGAACAGGGTAGGCCAATCCTTGAAGAACTCAGGAAACAGTATCCCGAAAGAAAAATTTTGTTGACTTTTTATTCTCCATCCGGTTATGAATTAAGAAAAGAAACTCAATTCGCCGATGTAGTTTTATATCTTCCAATCGATACTCCTTATAATGCTAAAAAATGGATACAGCATTTTTCTCCATCTCTGGTAATCGTCGTGAAAAATGAATTCTGGTATTACTTATGGAAAGAAGTAAATGCTCATCAAATACCTCTAATCCTGATTAGTGCAACGTTTAGAAAAACGCAGTGGATAATGCACCCGTTTGCAGCTAAGTACCGTGAAATTCTATCTTTTTTCAATCATATTTTTATTCAGGACGACGCCTCTGCCGAACTCTTAAAAGCTATAGGTATCAAGCACTACACCATCGCCGGAGATACGCGTATTGACCGTGTAATTCATATTGCCCAAGAGACATGGAAAAATGAACAAATTGAATTATTTGTTTCAAATGCCCATAAAGTTATTGTGGCCGGTAGCACCTGGCCAAAGGATGATATATTTTTATCCGAATCAATAAAGATTTTAAATGTAAAAATCATTGTTGCTCCGCATGAAATTACTCCAGCAGGAATAGAAAGAATCAAAAAATGTTATCCATCTCCTGTAGTATTATTTTCATCTTCTCCATCTGAAAAAGAATTAATTGATGCAAAAACATATATTCTTGATACCATCGGAATACTCAATAAAATATATCGGTATGCCGATATGGCATATGTTGGGGGTGGATTTGGGAAAGGCATTCATAATATTCTTGAGCCTGCAGTATATAATATTCCGGTATTGTTTGGACCTAATCATCATAAATTCCCGGAAGCTGAATGGTTACAGAAAGAAGGGATTGGTATAGCCATTTCATCATCAAAAGAGATGGAAATACAATGGAAAAAAATTGTGAATCAAAATAAATACCCAAAACATTCAATACCACAAGAAGTCCTGAAACATTCAGGTGGAACTTCAAGGATAATGGCATATATACAAACAGCTCAATTTCTATGAGTCCCAATTATCAATGATTTTTGTCATTTTTTTATCCTCCCGATTGCTTACATTTGTTTATTAAATAAATATTTATGCCGATTTATCATCGCCTTGGAAATATACCTCAAAAAAGACACACCATTTTTAAAAAACCCGATGGGGGTTTTTATTATGAACAACTTTTTGGGACTGAGGGATTCAGCGGACACTCTTCTTTGCTTTATCATTTACATCGACCTACACAAATCAAAGAAATCGTTCGTTCGTATAATGTAACTCCCAAAATAGCAGTGGAGAAGAACATCCGTCCGATGTTAATGCATGGATTTCAGGTAGCACCGACAGACGATTTTTTAGAAAGCAGAAAAATATTGATGATGAATGGCGACTGTGCTATTGGTGTAGCTGCTCCCAGGAAATCAATGACATCGTATTTTTATAAAAACGCGGATGCTGATGAAATGCTGTTTATTCATAAAGGAAAGGGAACCCTGAAAACAATGATGGGAAATATTCCTTTTGAATATGGAGATTATCTCATTATTCCCAGAGGAATAATTTATCAGATAGAATTTGAGACGGAAGAAAACAGATTGTTCTTTACGGAATCATTTGCTCCTATATATACTCCAAAAAGATATAAAAATGAGTCTGGTCAACTATTAGAACACTCTCCCTTTTGTGAGCGAGATTTTAAGTTGCCAACTTCAATAGATACAATCGATGCGAAAGGTGATTTCCTTCTGAAAATTAAAAAAGAAGGAATGCTTCATGAAATCATTTATGCAACACATCCATTTGATGTGATTGGATGGGACGGATATAATTATCCTTACGGATTCAGCATTCATAATTTTGAACCTATTACAGGTCGCGTTCATCTTCCTCCGCCGATACATCAGACTTTTGAAACAGGTACGTTTGTAGTTTGTTCTTTTTGTCCGCGATTATATGATTATCATCCCCTTGCGGTTCCGGCACCTTACAATCACAGTAACATTGACAGTGATGAAATTCTATATTATGTGGATGGTGATTTTATGAGCCGGAATAATATTGAGCAAGGACACTTAACACTGCATCCCAAAGGTATTCCTCACGGACCGGCACCCGGTGCAATGGAAAGAAGTATCGGACAAAAGGAAACGCTGGAATTGGCCGTTATGGTGGATACATTTAGACCGTTAATGATCACCGAAGATGCATTGAGGATTGATGACGGAGTATATTTTAAAACATGGGTAGAATAATCTGATAAACTAATTGAAAAAATATGGCACAGATAATTAAAAATGTAGAATACGGACTGGAAAAAATATTTGAAGGTGCACAGGACTTTTTACCGCTATTAGGAACTGATTATGTAGAGTTCTATGTAGGGAATGCCAAGCAGGCAGCACATTATTACAAAACAGCATTTGGATTTCAGTCGCATGCGTATGCAGGTTTGGAAACAGGATTAAGAGACCGTACATCGTATGTATTAAAGCAAGATAAAATTCGGTTGGTACTAACCACTGCCATGAACAGTAATTCTCCCATAGGTGAACACGTAAAAAAACATGGAGACGGAGTAAAGGTGATTGCATTGTGGGTAGAAGATGCTACCAGCGCATTCAACGAAACGGTAAAGCGTGGAGCGAAACCATTTATGGAGCCAACAGTAGAAAAGGACGAGTATGGAGAAGTGGTTCGCGCCGGAATATATACCTATGGTGAAACAGTTCACATGTTTGTGGAACGTAAAAATTACAATGGCATATTCTTACCCGGATTCAAAGTATGGGAAAGTGATTATAATCCAGCTCCGGTTGGATTAAAATTTGTAGATCATATGGTAGGAAATGTAGGTTGGGGAGAAATGAATACCTGGGTGAAATGGTACGAAGATGTGATGGGTTTTGTGAATTTTCTTTCTTTTGACGACAAACAAATCCATACAGAATATTCCGCATTGATGAGTAAAGTGATGAGCAATGGAAATGGTCGAATAAAGTTCCCAATCAATGAACCGGCTGAGGGGAAGAAAAAATCACAGATTGAAGAATACCTTGATTTTTATGAAGGATCCGGTTGTCAGCATATCGCCGTAGCTACAGATGATATTATTCAAACGGTAACCGCATTGCGTGAGAGAGGGGTGGAATTTTTATCTGCACCACCACATACCTATTATCAGGATATTCCCGGACGTTTGGGTGAACACATGAGCATGATGAAAGAAGATATCAATACGCTCGAAAAACTTGCCATTTTAGTAGATGCAGATGAAGAAGGATACCTGTTACAGATCTTTACCAAACCGGTGGAAGACAGGCCTACTTTGTTTTTTGAAATCATTCAGCGTATGGGTGCAAGAGGTTTTGGCGCAGGCAATTTTAAAGCCTTATTTGAATCAATTGAAAGAGAGCAGGAATTGAGGGGAACATTGTAAGATGTGTTGAATCGAATTAATGATAATTTGAAATTTTAAATGTGATTTCATCCCTGATAACAGACCAAGTTGTCAGGGATTTTTTTTGAAAATAACGAAATGATTTTCAGTATTAAGATAAATGAGCGCTAAAACTATTATAAATCAAAAATATACCTGAAATTCTGAACAAATAAAATCCGTAAAAATTATGATTTTTTTCAAGAAATATGAGCAAACGATAATTGTAATATTTTTAGTTTTAATAAACTTCATAATTAAAGGTGTTTATCTTTCAAGTAATTCATTAGCGGGTGATGAACCGTTTAGTGTTTATTACGCTCAGATGAATATTGGTTCTATAATAAATATTCTATCAGAAGGAAACAATCCCCCACTGTATGAAATAATATTGCATTTCTGGATCCAAATCTTTGGAATATCTGAATTTTCTGTTCGAATGCCATCTTTAATATTCAGTTGTTTAACGGTATTCTTTATATATAAAATTGGAGTTAAGTTTATAAATTCACGGGTTGCTTTTTATGCAAGCGTTATTTTTATTTTCTCAAATTATCAAATCTATTTTGCACACGAAGCAAGGGTTTATGCTTTATTAGGGTTGCTGACTGCAATTTCAATGTATGTTTTTTTAGGTATTATTTATGACGATAATATAAATTCTAAGTCTGTTAACAATCATAAATCTAATGATAAAGCAATCACTAAATTTATAATACTGGCTGGAGTAAATACACTAATTATTTATTCTCATTATTTTGGTTTTTTTGTTTTAATGGTACAGGTTCTTTTTTTTATGTTTCATTTACAATTTCTATTTAAGAACTGGAAAAAAATCATCCTTTATTTAGGCATTATCATACTTCTTTATTCTCCAAATATCTTGGTATTATTCAATAGGTTTCATGAATCATCAGGAGATACATGGGTGCAGCCGCCCAGGGGTTTAGAAAGTGTTTATAATATGTTGTGGAATTTTTCAAATACTCCTGTTGTTACAGTATGTATAATAACATTGCTTATAATTTCAATTGTGAAGCACATCGTGAATTACAAAAAAGAAGTAAAAAAAATATATACTGGTTTTATAATTTTTTGGTTTGGTTTTATATTCATTTTTATGTTTGGCATATCATACTGGATTCCTATGTTTATGGACAGGTATTTAATGCCTGCTTCGATTGCATTCCCTCTGTTAGTTGGCATTGGTGCTGATTATTCAATTCAAAAATCAAAATATAAATTTATAATACCCATTGCCGTTATTTTATTGTATGTTGTTACAGTAAGACCAAATAACAGTAATAAACGAGAAGTTAAAGAGATGATATTAAAAATTAAAGAACTTAAAACAAGTAATACCATCGTGTATTTTTGTCCTGACTGGTTTAAAATGAATTTTGTTTATTATTACAATGTAAATTATTTCAAAGCCCATGATGATGATAGTATGGGAAATAGAATTAATCAATATTTGCAATTAGAAAATATTTATCCAATTAGTAATTACAATCAAATTGATACTAAACTGATTAAGTCAGCTGACAAATTCATTTATTTAGATGCAGCAGCAGACTTTCACTCGCCAAATAATAACATCAGAAAAAAGTTGGAATTATCATATAAATTGAAATCTGAATACAAATTTCACGAAATTTTTAATGTCTATGAATATGAATTGAAATAAAAGACATTGCGAAAGATGCAAGGGAGTTTTGTATAAAAAAAGCCGCATAAATTTATGCGGCTTTTTTTATTGTCTTTAATGAAATTTATTTAGTGCTAAATACGTCATCTTTAACACCTGTATTGATTTCTATTTTTTCCATCACAATATCTCCAAATAGGGTTTTAATATTGAACGGGAAAGAAACGCCGTTAATTTCTCTGTAATCTGAATATTCTGTAACCACTTCTACAGATCCTTGATCGCTCTTTTGCATGGCACTGGTTTTTGCCAGTAGATTTGTTTTTACATGATACCATGAATATGTCTTTGAACCGCTGGGTAAAATATATTCTACTTTGTATGCATCTTTTCCATCTAATAAATCTATTCCCAGTAGTTTTCCGGTTACGCCAATGGCGGCTAGATCCAGCTCAAAGAATGCAGCAGATTGTGCTTTAGCGTCTTTCAACTCTTCTTCAGAGAAGGCGGCAGCACCTTGCATTCCATCAGTCTTTCCAGTGGTTCCGTCAAAAACTGATTTTTGAACTGTCTGATCACCCATGGTAATATTATCCATTTTCTTGAATGGAGTTTTGTAAACAGAAGTTACATCAAGTACGCCAAATTGTGCACTCAATTTTCCTTTCATTGTTACATCCTTCACCGCTTTTACTTTGTCTTTTCCGCCAATGGCTTTTAGGTAATTATCTAATACGGTTTGTAATGTTGTTCCCTCGGGTACGGATTTTAATTCAGCGGCTGGACGACCAAACGGATCCAAGAAGGTGATTTTTTCGTCGCTGTCATATTTCATGATTTTCTTTTCTACTGCGCTGCGATCACCTACCACAATTAAATTAAAATTATATGGTAGAATATAACGTTTAGCTACGTCATTCACCTCTTCAAGTGTGATGGCATTCAATGTTGTGAGATAGTTCTGATAATAATCTTTTGCAAGTTTATAACGATCAATGTTGATGGCGAAATTTGCTACAGTCTGAGGGTTTTCAAGCCCGATAGCAAAACTTCCGGTAAGCTCACTTTTTGTGTTGTTTAATTCTTCCTGAGTAACTCCCTGATTCGAAATTTTATTCATTTCATAAATGAACTGGTAAATTGCACTGTCAGTTACTTCGGTTCTAACATCGGCACTGGCAGTAAACAATCCCACGTTTTTATCAGCACTGATAGAACTGTATGCACCGTAAGTATATCCGTGTTTTTCACGAAGATTCATAAATAATCTACCGGTAGCTCCACCACCCAGAATATTGTTCAATACTCTCAATTTAATGTAATCAGCATCACCAACTTTGTTTTGCACAGGATAAACAATTCGCAATGTTGACTGAGCACTTCCTGGACGATCATTCATAACAATTTGTGCTGAAGAAGGAGGCTGTGGAGTGTTGAGTTTATTTTTAACCGGTGATCCTTTTGCCCATTTTTCAAAATATTTTTCAATCAGAGGCTGAATCTCAGCTTTCGTAACATCACCAACGATTGCCAGGTAGGAAGTATTGGGCATAAAGTTTTTTGAATAAAATTCTTTGATGTCTTCAAGTGTGATGTTCTTCACGGTTTCTTCCGTAATAATATCTCCATAAGGATGCCCTGTCCCGTAAGCTACCTTGCTTGTAAGGTTAGATGCAATTTGTCCGGCATCCGTTTTTACAGTAGATAATCCATCGATGGTTTGTTTTACGACTTTATCTAATTCATCTTTTGGGAAAGAGGGGTTCATAATTACTTCAGCCATTAATTGCAATAATTTGTCATTATGTTTTTTTAGTGAACTTGCATATAACCCATTATCACTGGTACTCAACTGTGCACCGAGCAAATCAATCGCTTCGTCAAGCTGTGCCTTGGTTTTATTAGCTGTACCTCTGGATAGCATCTGGCCAAACATATCCACAAATCCGGCTTTGTTTCCTTCGAGGGCAGGGTCCATATCAACCAGTAAGCTGTAAGAAACAACCGGTAATTTATGATTTTCAACTACGATCACTTTTAGTCCGTTTTTCAGGGTAAAGGATTCGTATTTGCCAATATTGATTTTAGGTGCAGGGCCGGGTATCGGAGCTTTGCTTCGGTCTACCTGAGACGGAGAAAGTTGTTGCGGATTCTTGTTGCGATCTACCTGAGCCTGAGACGTCAGAGAGATCATTAAAAAACTGATGAGGGTGATATATCTTGTAAACATAATCTTAAGTTTTTATAGTTCTGTTGAATTTATTTTTTGCCGGGCATATAATACATCACCACCCGATTATTTTTTTGTAAATAAGTATTGGCTACACGCTGAATATCTTCTTTGGTCACCTTTAAATAATTTTCAAGTTCTGTATTGATCAGGTTCGTGTTTCTGTAAAACATATAGTTATTGGACAGAGAGTTTGCGATTCCCTGTACACCGGAATTCTGGCTAATCACCTGATTTTCCATCTGGTTTCTTATTTTTTCAAATTCAACATCTGAGATGGGTTGTTTCTTGATTTTCTCAACCTCGGCTTCCATCAGTTGATCAAGTTCTTTAGCTTCTACGCCCATCCCTGCAATTGCCGCAGTAATAAATAATCCGTAATCTTCTAGTGCATAGGAGAAAGCAAAAGCTTGCAAAGCCTTTTGCTGGTTATCTACCAATTCTTTATTCATACGAGAGCTGCTTCCGCCGGACAATACCTGGCTCAACATTTGCAATGCATAATAGTCAGCAGAACCCATTGCAGGAATACGATAAGAATAAGAAATCAGGGGCAATTGAATAAATTCATCATATACCGTTTCTCTGATTTCATTTTGTTGTTGGGGTTCGTTTTTAACAGGTCTTGGAACTTCACGTGTGCCTTTCGGAATATCTTTAAAATACTTATCAATCAGCAGTTTTGTTTTTGCAATATCTATGTCGCCGGTAATACATAATACCGCATTGTTCGGCACATAAAATGTTTTATAGAATTCCATAAATTCACTCAGTTTTGCCGCATTGAGGTGATCCATGCTACCAATCGGAGCCCATTGATAGGGATGACTTTTATAGGTTAATCTGAAAATTTCAGAAATAAATCTTCCGTAAGGCTGATTATCTACACGAAGTCTTTTTTCTTCTTTTACTACTTCGCGCTGAGTATTTACACCAATGTCTTCAATTTTTGCGTGTAATAATCTTTCAGACTCAAGCCATAAGCCCAATTCCAGTTGATTGCTTGGTAACACTTCATAATAAAAGGTCTGATCCTGAGTAGTGAAAGCGTTATTATCACCACCGGCATTGCTGATGTATTTAAAAAACTCACCTCGTTTTATATTTTCTGTTCCTTCAAACAATAAGTGCTCAAAAAAGTGAGCAAACCCTGTGCGTTCAGGATTTTCGTTTTTTGAACCTACGTGATAATTTACAGTTACCGCAACCAAAGGTACGGTGTGATCTTCATGTAAAATGACGTGAAGCCCGTTGGGCATGTCATATTCTTCAAATTTAAAAGTTACGGATTGAGCAGATACCATCTGTAACGACAGCCATCCGGCCACAAGTAACATCCCTGTTTTTTTCATATTATGATGTATAATTAAAGATTTACAAAAATAGAATAAATACCTGTACTCGTAAAACAGACAGGCTTATAACTAAAAATTAATGTTAAATAACTAACTGTATAAATGATTCCCACCAAAGCAACATCACAGAATAGATACAATAAAGAAATAATATCATGGTTAAAAATTTTTATGATATCTGGTTTGTATGATTAGGATATAAATTGTTACAGTTGTGTAACATTTTTCTTAAAGGTGTGACTAATGAATTGTAATTTACTTTTTGAATTTCTGAAATTACAAAGTAATTCGTTGCAAATAAATCTGAATCGAAATAATGCCACCGGCGCATCAACATAATGAGACTGAAACTATTTTTTTGAATAAAATTAATAGCCACAAAGGTATTATTTATCGTATAGCCAGGCTGTATATAGAAAATGAAACGGAGAGGCAGGACCTGGTACAGGAAATGATTTATCAGCTATGGCGATCGTTTCAGAATTTTGAAGGCAAAAGCAGTTTTTCTACCTGGATGTACAGGGTGTGTTTAAATACAGCGCTTACATACAGTAAAAAAAATAATTCATCAATCAGGAATCATCAAGATGAAAAATTACATTTATCAGGCGACGAACAACCGCATGAGCTGAATGAAAAAATTGAAATTTTGTATCAGATTATTCAGACCTTGTCTGAAGTAGAAAGGGCCTTGATTTTTTTATACCTGGAGGGATTGAGTGGAAAAGAAATAGCTGATAATCTAGGTATTTCAGAAGTAAATGTGAGGGTGAAAATTAACCGTATTAAAGATAAAATGAAAATTAAATTTAAAGCGTATGGATATGAATATTGATCAGTTCAAGTCAGATTGGCAAAACGATCAGCCAGAAAAAAGATTGTTTACCGAAGCAGATTTAAAACTCAAGAGTTCACATTCTTTTATTGATAGAATAAGAAAGAATATGAAGGTTGAATTTATTCTGTATTTTGTTTCATACATCTATGTTTTGTTTATGTTGATATTTCATGGAGGGAGTGATATGCGGAAAATTTTAGCCTGGCTGGGGTTTGGTGTGATAACAATGATAACCATTTATTACCTCGCTAAATTTTTTATTTTTTACAAGAAAACAAAAACAATGGAATACAATTCGCGTGAAAATTTATTGTGGTTTTATTACACGATGAAAATCAATGTGGAAGTCTATCGCTCTTTTTATTTTATTCTTTTCACTGTATCACTTTTTTTCGGATTTATTTATGGATTTTTCACGCATCCTAATCAATCTGAGTTAGATTCCATATCATCAACATCAACAGATCTTTCTATTACTATATGGATTTCTATTGTATTATTTTTTATTGTGCTCACATTTTCAACGGTGATGATGGAAATATGGCTGAAAATGATGTACACCAAATACATCAAGAAAATTGAATTCATTTTAAAGGAACTTGATAGTATATAATTACTTATGCGGAAATAGAAAAATTACTATTTAATTTATTTAAGATTTTCCATTAAATCATAGTATTTGTTTTACTACCTTCGCGCAGTTTTTTATTAAAACCTTACTCAATATTTAAAATTGTATGCAATTTTTTTATCTTTTAGTTTTTCTGCTATTAGCAAATGTTTCTTTGTATAGCCAGGTGGGCATTGGAACCAACACCCCGGATAACTCTTCCATGTTGGAAGTTCAGTCCACTACAAAGGGTTTTCTTTTACCCAGAATGTCTTCTGCACAACGTACATCCATAGCATCTCCCGCTACCGGTTTGCAGGTATATGATAACAATACCAATTCCATATGGTATTACAATGGTACTATTTGGATAAACACATTGACCATGGCTTCGATGGGCGACATTAAGAGCGGAATTCAGAATGCCGATCATGGTGGGTGGGTTTTACTGGATGGCCGTGCGATTAATACCTTGTCAACCACCCAACAGGCAGCAGCTACCGCATTAGGACTTGCCGGAAATTTACCTAATGCATCCAATGCGTATTTGGTGCAGAATGGTGGCACGTTGGCTTCTGTAACCGGAGCCAATACGGTTACGCTCACACAAGCGAACTTGCCTATCGTAAACTTTACAGGTACAGCGGCATCTGCAGGAGATCATACACATTCAACAGATCCGTCATCGTTTAATAGTGGGGTGGCCGGATGGCATGACCATTGGGTAGATCCGCCATCTACATGGACTTCTACAAATGGTTGGCATAATCACGGAAGTAATGCTACAGGTGCAAATATAGGGCTCGCTTTGATTAATGGATGGGGTACACCTGGTGGCATAGATAATTCATGGAATGAAATTAATAACTTCGTAACTCTTGCTCTTGATATTTATGGAGCAGGAGATCACGCTCACACTGTAGATATATCAGGATTCTGGAGCGGCGGCAATGGGAATCATTCCCACACGGTAGACGTACCGGCAACCACATCTTCTACCAACGGAGCACATACACATAGTGTAAGTGTAGCCTCCGGTGGTTCTGCCACCCCCGTGAATATTGCCCCACGAAGCATGACGGTAAACATGTTTATTTATTTAGGATTTTAATTTTTATATTATCATCTATCATGCGTTCGTTATACTTTTTCATTTCTGTTCTATTTTTATCATTCAATATTTTACAAGCCCAAGTGGGTATTGGAACCAACACTCCCGATAACTCGTCTATGTTGGAAGTTAAATCCACCGATAAGGGAATTTTATTCCCCAGAATGTCTACCATGCAACGTACCGCGATTACAAATCCTGCCTTAGGGTTACATGTATTTGATACCCAATCCAATTCCCTTTGGTTTTATAACGGCTCGTTTTGGGTAAATTACGCAGCACAATCTAAATACGGGGACGTAAAATCGGGCATTCATACTCTCGATCATGAAGGCTGGGTATTGTTGGATGGAAGAGCCACCAGTTCATTAAGTGCTACGCAGCAGGCAGTAGCCACCGCGTTGGGTCTCATCGGAAATTTACCCAATGCTACCAACGCCTATATGGTACAGAATGGAGGAAGTTTAGGTGCTGTAACCGGTACCAATACAGCTACACTTACCCAAGCGAATCTTCCGAATGTCAATTTTACAGGAACTGCTGCTAATGCAGGTTCACATGGACACACGGCTTCCTCTTCTAGCAGTGGGGATCACGCTCACTCAGGAAGTACTTCATCTGACGGGAATCACAATCACTCTGGTTCAACATCAACAAATGGAGATCATGCACATACAATCACTCCACAATTAACAACAGCAACTTCTTCATGGGCTCTATCAGGTTTTGGAGGGGCTGGTTTTACAATTGCAGGGACGACAAATACAAGTACTGAAGGTAACCATTCACACACTCTGAATATCAACAACAATGGTACGCATGCACATACTTTTTCGACAAATACTGCGGGTTCTCACGTGCACAGTGTGACGGTGAATTCATCTGGCGACCACACACACAGTGTTTCCGTCTCTTCCGGAGGCTCTGCCACTCCAGTAAATATAGCTCCCCGAAGTATGACGGTAAACATGTTTATTTATTTAGGACTTTAATAAATTAATTATGAGAGTATTCATTCTATCTTTATCAATTTACTTAATTTCAAGTAATATTTCTTATGCACAAGTGGGTATTGGAACCAATACGCCCAATGCTTCCGCGCAATTGGAGGTGAGCGCTACCAGTAAAGGAATTTTATTCCCACGTATGACCTCCGTTCAGCGGACAAGCATTTCATCGCCCGCTATGGGATTGTATGTGTGGGATACCGATACAAAGTCGTTGTGGTTTTATAATGGATCTGTTTGGGTAAATACGGTAACCGAAGCAACTTTTGGTGATGTAAAATCTGGTTTTCAAACCACCGATCATTCCGGATGGATTAAACTGGATGGCAGAGCCGTAAATACGCTTACTGCAAGCCAGCAGACTATTGCAGTGTCTTTAGGATTTAATTCAAATTTACCGGATGCATCCACTTCTTATTTAGTACAAAATGGTAATAGTATGGGCGCGGTAAGTGGAGCAAATACAGTAACTCTTTCTCAGAGCAATCTGCCTAATGTAAACTTTACTGGGACGGCGGCATCGGCTGGAGATCATACGCATTCAACAGATCCGGCATCATTTAATAGTGGGGTCGCCGGGTGGCATGACCATTGGGTTGATCCTCCATCTACATGGACTTCAACCAATGGATGGCATGGTCATGGTAGTAATGCTTCAGGAGGGAATGGCCCGGGTCTCCAATATCAAGATGGAACATGGACACCAACAAGTTATGACAATTATGACATTGGTGTTGAAGATAACATGGCTTACACATTAGCACTTCAAATATATGGAAACGGAGATCATGCGCACACTGTTGATATTTCCGGATTCTGGGCCAGTGGCAATGGCAATCACTCACATACGATAGACGTTCCTGCTACCACTTCTTCAACTAACGGAGCTCATACACACACCGTGAGCGTTGCCTCCGGAGGTTCTGCAACACCTGTGAACATTACTCCAAAGAGTTTATCAGTAAATATGTTTGTTTATCTCGGTCAATAATTTCAAAGAAATATATAATGAAAAATTTTTTACTTTTTCTTCTATTAATTACCGCAACATCACGATTATTTTCACAGAGCATTGTGTCTACCAGCAATGATACAATTTTTGTGATGCCGGGAACAGTAATATCCAGTGAATCTGGTACTAAACTGGATGGTTCTTCTACAAACTATTATTCCTTACCTTACGGAAACAATCTTTATGATGTGGCGCCATATTCTAAAAGGGTACTGATGAACAATTCCAATGCCATTTATGAGGTGCGAAATGTCCCCAATGCTTTAAATGCTGATTTTTTTACAGATGTCACTTACGCTTCACAGCCAATCGTAGCAGATCTTTCTATTCAAAATGCAAACACCACTGCAAACTATCAGCTAAAAATATCACAGGTTTCACATCCCGGATACAATGATATTCCGGTGGAATGGATAGTTACTCGCAGCGGTGCCGCGCCCTCTAATATGCATAACCTAATTTTTAAATGGGGAAATGCACTTGAACAGAATCAAATTCCTGTGAAAAGACTCTATGTTTTTAATAATACAACCAATACATGGACACCACTTCCAAGTATTAATACTACGGTTGATGAAATCAACAATACTCTTGTTTACAGTGGTTATCAGGGAGCGCTGAATAATACCCGTTTTATGATTGGCGGTGCAGTCCCCACAGTCACCTTAACAGGTAGTTTCAATACATTTTTCAGATGTCCCGGATCTCCAAGTACTACGCAGAGTTTCCTGGTAGAAGCGCAGAATGTTTTGAATAGCATTACACTGAATGCACCGCCCAACTTTGAAGTTTCATTAATTCCTCAAGGACCATTCACCAGCTCGTTGGTTTTTAATCCTTCCGGTAACAATGTGGGTCCAATAGTTGCATATATTCGTGTAGCCGCAAATGCAACAGCTTCCGGAACCTATAACCTTATCGCCAATTATCAGGATTTGTATTTTGGTAATGTTGCTGATACACTCGTTGTTATTAGTGTTAATGATAATGTAAATCCGACGATTACTGCTCCGGCAAGTATGATAGTGAATGCGAATGTAAGTTGCCAGTCTGCAAGTGTGTCGCTCGGCTCTCCAATTACTTCAGACAACTGTTCTGTAGCCAGTGTAACAAATGATGCTCCGGCAACGTTCCCGTCAGGAACCACGACAGTAACCTGGACAGTAACAGATGGCTCAGGCAATACAGCTACCGCGACACAAACAGTAACTGTAATAGACAATATAAATCCAACGATAACTGCACCATCGAATGTAACAGCGAGTGCGAATGCAAGCTGTCAGGCAACAAGTGTAACCTTGGGGACACCAACAATATCAGACAACTGTGCTGGAGCAACTGTAACAAACAATGCCCCAGCAACATTCCCGTTAGGAGTAACCACGGTAACGTGGACGGTAACAGACGGCTCAGGCAATACAGCCACCGCGACACAAACCGTAACGGTGAATGACAATACAAATCCTACGATTACAGCACCATCGAATGTAACGGTGA